>JAJWLX010000010.1 GCA_021636625.1 Prevotella sp.
ATAACAATTTCTATCACAACGACTTCTCGCAGGAAGGTCTGTACAAGTTCCAGAGCGACGCCATCAGAAAGGCTGCCGATGAGGGCAACTGCGTGTTTGTGGGCAGAACCGCCGACTATGTACTGCGTGATTACAAGAATGTGATCAATATTTTCATCACCGCCAACATCGACGACCGCATCAAGGCAGTGTGCAAGCGAAAGGACATCGACAGAGCCTCCGCCCGCAAGTTTATCGAAAGCCACGAGGAGCAGCGCGCCTCTTACTACGATTACTATACCGGCAAGAAGTGGGGACACAGCGAGAGCTACGACCTCTGCATCAACAGCAGCCATCTGGGAATCGAAGAAACAGAGAAGTTTATCGCAGAATTTATCAGAAAGAAGTTCGGACTTAGCGATTAATTATTAGTGATTAATTATTAGGGACATAAAATATTAAACATCATATAAATGAAGAAGATTATGCTTTTGGGCTCAGGCGAACTGGGCAAAGAATTTACCATCGCCGCAAAGCGAGCAGGACAGTACGTCATCGCTTGCGACAAGTATGACAATGCACCAGCCATGCAGGTAGCCGACGAGCGGGAAGTGTTCTCGATGCTCGATGGCGACGCATTGACCGCAGTGGTAGAGAAACATCACCCAGACATCATCGTGCCTGAGATTGAAGCTATCCGCACCGAGCGCCTCTTCGACTTCGAGAAGGAGGGCATCCAGGTTGTGCCTTCGGCACGTGCCGTGAACTACACCATGAACCGCCGTGCCATCCGCGACCTGGCTGCCAAGGAACTGGGTCTGCGCACAGCCAAGTATTTCTATGCAAAGACTTTCGAGGAGTTCAAGAACGCTGCCGATGAGATTGGTTTCCCATGCGTAGTGAAGCCACTGATGAGTTCCAGCGGTCATGGACAGAGCTATGTTCACAACGATGATGAGCTTGTGGAGGCTTACAAGGAAGCGATGGAGGAAGGCCGCGGCGACGTGAAGGAAGTGATTATCGAGGAATTCATCGACTTCGATTCAGAATTCACCCTCCTCACCGTAACTCAGAAGGATGGTCCTACCCTCTTCTGCCCACCTATCGGACACGTACAGAAGGGCGGCGACTACCGTGAGAGCTGGCAGCCATTCCAGCTTCCTGAGGAGGCTTTGAAGAAGGCTGAGCACATTGCCGGCGAAGTAACCAAGGCATTGACCGGTGCCGGACTCTGGGGTGTAGAGTTCTTCCTGAGCAAGCAGGGTGAGGTAATCTTCTCTGAGTTGAGTCCTCGTCCACACGATACAGGTATGGTAACTCTCGGTCACACCACCAACCTGAGCGAGTTTGAGCTCCACTTCCGTGCCGTGATGGGCTTGCCTATCGCCGGAATCCATCTGGAGCACGTAGGCTGTTCAGCCGTCATCCTCTCTCCTGAGGAAAGCACAGAGCCATTGAATTACAATATGCTCGATGCGCTGAAGGAGGATCATACCCGCATCCGTATCTTCGGAAAGCCAGAGGCTCACGTGGGTCGCCGTATGGGTGTCGTTCTCTGCTACGGTGAGAAGGGCGATGACCTGAATGCGCTCCGCGACAAGGCAAAGCGCCTGGCAAAGACCGTCCTGGGCACCGACCCATATATGAAGAAATAGAGCAGCACGCCCTGAAAGGGCAGAAGCTCCTAGCCCAGGGCAACACCCTGGGCATTCATGGACGCAAGCCTGTCGCCCTGAAAGGGCAAAAGCTTTCAATCAACAAGAGACATGAAAGAAATAGGTAAAATCATCTTCTTCGGCAATGCGCATCATCCGGAATCTTTCCCCGTCCAGGCGGAAAGCAACACCGATGTGCCCTTCCCTATCCGGCGCACTTACTGGACCTACGATATTCCAGAGGGTGCAGCTCGCGGAGGTCACGCCCACAAGGAATGCCTGGAAGTAATCATCGCAGCCAGCGGTTCTTTCACGGTTACGCTCGATGATGGAAACCGGAAACAATCCTATCTTCTCAACCGCCCCGACCAGGGATTACTCGTCAACACGGGTATCTGGCGAACTTTGGAAAACTTCTCAGCCGGTTCGGTCTGTCTGGTCCTGGCTTCGGAATTATACGAAGAAGCTGATTATATCTATGATTACGACGAGTTTCTCAAATACGCACGACATCATGTTTGAAATCATCAAATACACCCCCGAATATCGCCAGCAATGGGATGCGTATGTGGCAAAAGCCCGAAACGCTACGTTTCTCTTTTACCGCAACTATATGGATTACCATTCCGATAGGTTCAAGGACTATTCTCTCCTGTTCTTCAAGAAGGGAAAGCTCCATTCCATTCTGCCAGCCCATCAGGTGGACAAGACTCTCTGCTCGCATTTCGGACTCACCTATGGCGGACTGATCATGAACATTCACGTCACGATTTCAGATGTCTGCCAACTCTTTGAGGAACTGAATGTGTATCTGCGTCTTCATGGTTTCGAGAAGGTACAGTATCGTCCTATTCCCTGGATCTATCATCTCCATCCTTCAGAAGAAGACCTCTATGCCATCTTCTGGAAATGCAAGGCCTATCTTTCGCTCCGCAATATCGGCACTACCATCTTCATGCAGCAGAAGTTGCGCTGGCGCAAAGACCACCTGCGTCGCCTGAGAAAGGCTCATCAGAATGGAGTAACCGTAGTGAGAGATGCAAGTCTGTCGGAATTCTGGGAGGTATTGAATGAGAACCTGGAAAAGCGATTTGGTGCAAAACCGGTACACACGCTTCAGGAAATGGAACTTCTGAAAAGTCGTTTCCCCGAGAATATCATCCAATACAATGCTTATCACAACGGGCACATCATAGGAGGCCTCACCTTTTATATTACCCAGCAAGTGGTACATGGACAATACAGTTCTACCAACGATGAAGGCAAGGAATTCGGAGCCATGGAGGCTATCTACGAACAGATTATGTATCATGATTATCCCGATTATCCCTATCTGGACTTCGGCAGTTCTACGGAACAGCAGGGAGCCTGGATCAATGAGGGCCTCATCGCCCACAAGGAAGGTTACGGAGGAAGAGGCGTGGTTTACGACACCTATGAATGGACAGTATAAAGAGAAATCCCGAAGTTCACACGATAGTGAGCTTCGGGATTTCTGCCTTTTACAAAAGTACAACTGTCACACCACGGGCAGCTTGCGCACCCATTACCAGCGCCTGCTCAATATCGGCAGTCTTGGAAGGACCGCTGATGAATGTACCGAAATTATACTTCGGATCCATCTCGATACGGGCATAAGCCTCGTGCATATTGTTAACAACCTTATCTTTCTGAAGGAAAATCACGAGATATTCGGAGATGAAAAGCACCGCCTTCTCCTTCATGGTCTGAGGAATCCATACGCAGCCATTCTCGGCAACACCCACTTCTCCACGTACAATACCCACATCGGTACCATTCAGGTCGTTGGCTTCAGCCACGGTATCAGGATTCTTCTGCGCGATGGTAATCTCAGGCAGGTTGGAAGCAAAGACCTTCGCCTCCGGATAAGCCTTCTTCACCAGCTCATCCAGGCTCTCGCCCGCCTCAGCCTCTATCACGTGTCCACCCACAGACTCAGTCATCTCAATAAACTGCTTCAAGGTATCCTCATACTGGATTCCCTTGACATCTACGGCAGGCATATCGAATTGAACGTGCGTATTCTTACGCAACTTGTTCAGGAAATCTTCTTTATTCATTGAACTTTGAAATTTGAACTTTGAACTTTATGATTAGCCACTACTTCACCTTTCCTTCTTTCCAAAGCTGATGGAAACTCTTCTTGGCAAACTTAGGCATGGCGTGACCGATACCCCACGCATTCCAGTTGCTGAAGTGCGTGCAGCACTCAGGAATCAGATTGGCAAGTGGCGCAAACTTCAGGGCTGTGGTGTAGAGCGCAGGACGATCGAAGAGATACTTCATACCATTCGACATCGCCTTCTTCACAGGATCAGCCTTGCCCAATTTCTCCAGATTCTGGCGCCAAGCGTAAATCTGAGAACCAGGACCCACCTTGGAAGGGCAGACATTGTCGCAAGACAAGCACAAGGTACATGCAGAAACATTGTCGCTGTACTTCTGAGGATTCTTCAGCATTCCCAGGTTCACACCGATAGGACCCGGAATGAAATAGGTGTAGCTGTATCCACCTGAACGGCGATAAACCGGACAGGTGTTCATGCAGGCTCCGCAGCGCATGCACTTCAAGGTCTGCCAGTGGTCCTTGTCGGCGAGAATATCGCTTCTGCCATTATCCACCAGAACCACATGCATCTCAGCACCCGGACGAGCCTGGCGGAAATGAGAGGTAAAGGCGGTGGTAGGCTGACCGGTTCCGCAGCGGCAGAGCAGACGCTGGAATACAGCCAGTGACTTATAGTCAGGAACCAGCTTCTCGATACCCATCGCCACGATGTGGAGCTTAGGCATGGAAGTGGTCATATCGGCATTACCCTCGTTGGTGCAGACCACGCAATCGCCTGTGGCAGCCACACCGAAGTTACAGCCAGTCATACCTGCTCCTGCTTCCATAAACTGGTCGCGGAGATGATGGCGGGCGCAGCGGGTCAGATAAGTAGGATCGTAGTTACCGATTTCCTTGGAGATTCCCTTCTCCTCGAACATCTTTCCCACTTCCTCACGCTTCAGGTGGATGGCAGGCATCACGATGTGGCTTGGCTTCTGGTGCAAGAGCTGGATGATGCGCTCACCCAGGTCGGTCTCTACCACATCGATTCCGTGCTTCTCCAGATAAGGATTCATCTCGCACTCCTCGGTGAGCATCGACTTCGACTTCACCATCTTCTTCACGTTATGGTCTTTCAGAATACTGAGCACAATTTCATTAAATTCCTGTGCATCCTTTGCCCAGTGCACCTTTACCCCGCGGCTCTCCAGATTCTTGGAAAACATATCGAGATAATCGGCAAGATGGGTAATCGTGTGCATCTTGATTTCAGACGCATGCTCGCGGAGGTCTTCCCACTCAGGAAGTTCCTGCGCCATCTTATCTCTCTTCTGACGAACAGACCAGAAGGTAGCGTCGTGCCAGGTGGTCTTCTCTACGTTCTGCGTAAACTTCGCAGCTCTCTTGGAATGTTCTGTACTCATAGTCCTGCAGCTAATATTTGAACAACATGAATAAACTTGATCGGCATCTTCTCTTTCTTGGCGATTCCAGCCATGTGCATCAGGCAGGAAGAATCCGGACCCGTTACATACTCGGCACCTGTAGCCATGTGGCGCTTGATCTTCTCCTCGCCCATACGGGTAGAAACGGCAGGCTCCTCAATAGAGAACATACCGCCAAATCCGCAGCACTCATCCTTGCGCTCCGGTTCGTGGATGGTAATGCCTTCCACCATATTTAAAAGGTCGATAATCTTGTTGAATGGCTTGATGTGTCGCTCAGATGGAGACGACAAGCCCAGTTCCCGCACACCATGGCAGCTGTTGTGCACACTCACCACGTGTGGGAATTTTCCCGGCACATGATCCACCTTCAGCACATCGTGAAGGAACTCCACAACATCCATGATCTTCTTTGATGAAATACACTCGTGCTTACCCTCCAGAATCTTAGGGTAATACACCTTAACATAAGCGGCACATGAAGCTGAAGGAGCTACGATGTAATCGTAATCCTTGAACAGCTCATCAAATGTCTCTATGACCTTCTCCGACTTATCCTGAAAACCTGCGTTAGCCATCGGCTGACCGCAGCAAGTCTGCTTTTCGGGATAACCGACATCCAGTCCGTAGTGCTTTAGTAACTTGTATGTAGCCACACCCGCTTCAGGGTATAAAGCATCCACATAACAAGGGACGAATAATCCGACTTTCATTGTTGTTATCACTTTATCTTGTAAGCTATTGTTTTATTATTCTCGAAACATTCTACTACATTTCTGTAGGCGCTGCAAAAGTAACAAAAAAATAGCAAAAATGAGACAATCCCGAAAGGATTTTTAAATAATTGATGTTATTTAACTGTAAAGAATGGCAGAAAATTTGGATGATTCAGATATTTAACGTATCTTTGCTGCCCGAAATAGTGTATCTTCCTTAGTAATCTGACTAAGAAACTAAATAGATACTAAACAAGACATTTTCAGAAGAGACTTTTTATTATTAAGAATAAACTTATAGTTAAATAACATGATGAAGAAACAGCTTAAGAAAGTCCTAGTTCTGGGTTCCGGTGCTTTGAAGATCGGCCAGGCAGGTGAGTTTGACTATTCCGGTTCGCAGGCTCTCAAGGCTTTGCGCGAGGAGGGTATTAGTTCCGTCCTCATTAATCCAAACGTTGCTACAATTCAGACAAGTGAAGGTATTGCTGACAAGGTTTATTTCTTGCCGGTGACACCTTTTTTTGTAACTGAAATCATCAAGAAGGAACGCCCAGACGGCATCATGCTCGCTTGGGGTGGACAGACGGGTTTGAACGTGGGTACAGAACTCTACCTCAGTGGTGTGCTCAAGGAGTATGGCGTGGATGTGTTGGGTACCTCTGTAGAGGCTATCATGAACACAGAAGACCGCGACCTCTTCGTAAAGGAGCTTAACAAGGTTGACCTCAAAGTTCCAGTAAGCCACGCTTGCGAGAACATGGAGGAGGCTGTTGCTGCGGCACGCAACATCGGCTACCCTATCATGATCCGTTCTGCCTATGCTTTGGGTGGTCTCGGTTCTGGTGTCTGCAAGACTGAAGAGGAGTTCAAGGAGATTGCTGAATCTGCCTTCACTTTCGCACCTCAGGTACTCGTTGAGGAGAGCCTGAAGGGATGGAAGGAGATTGAGTTTGAGTGCATCCGTGATGCGAACGACTGCTGCTTCACCGTTGCCTCTATGGAAAACTTCGACCCACTGGGTATTCACACAGGTGAATCTATCGTTGTGGCTCCAACCTGTTCTCTTACCGACGAGCAGGTGAAGATGTTGCAGGACATCGCCGTGAAGTGCGTCCGTCACCTCAACATCGTGGGTGAGTGCAACATCCAGTATGCTTTCAATGCTGAGACCAACGACTACCGTATCATCGAGATCAATGCTCGCTTGAGCCGTTCTTCTGCCCTTGCTTCTAAGGCTACCGGTTATCCGCTCGCCTTCGTTGCAGCTAAGATTGCCCTCGGTTATACGCTCGACCAGATTGGCGAGATGGGTACTCCTAACTCAGCTTATGTAGCTCCATCACTCGACTATATGATCTGCAAGATTCCTCGTTGGGATCTTACCAAGTTTGCCGGTGTAAGCCGCAAGATTGGTTCTTCCATGAAGTCTGTAGGCGAAATCATGTCTATCGGCCGTTCATTCGAAGAGATGCTCCAGAAGGGTCTCCGTATGATTGGTCAGGGAATGCACGGTTTCGTAGGCAACGACCACACCAAGTTTGATAACCTGGATGAGGAGCTTTCTAATCCTACCGACCTCCGTATCTTCGCCATCGCCCAGGCTCTGGAGGAAGGTTACACCATCGAGCGCATCGAGGAGCTGACAAAAATTGACCCTTGGTTCATCGAGCGCATGAAGAATATCGTAGATTACAAGCACAAGCTTTCTGAATATAATACTCTGGAGGAGATTCCTGCCGAGGTATTGCGCGAGGCTAAGGTATTGGGCTTCTCTGACTTCCAGATTGGCCGCTTCGTATTGAAGACTCAGAACACCAATATGGAGAAGGAGGTTCTCGCTGTTCGTGCCCTGCGCAAGAAGCTGAACATTCTTCCTGCCGTGAAGCGCATCCCTACTGTGGCAAGCGAGCATCCTGACCTCACCAACTATCTCTATATGACTTACGCTGTAGAGGGTTACGACATCAACTACTACAAGAACGAGAAGTCTGTCATCGTTCTCGGTTCGGGTGCTTACCGCATCGGTTCTTCCGTAGAGTTCGACTGGTGTTCAGTAAACGCTATCAACACAGCACGCAAGTTGGGTTACAAGTCAATCATGATCAACTACAACCCGGAGACCGTATCTACCGACTACGACATGTGCGACCGTCTCTACTTCGATGAGCTTTCATTCGAGCGTGTACTCGATGTCATCGACCTGGAGTCACCACGTGGTGTGATTGTTTCAGTAGGTGGTCAGATTCCAAACAACCTGGCTATGAAGCTCCATCGCCAGTCTGTGCCAATCCTGGGTACATCTCCTGTCAACATCGACCGTGCCGAGAACCGCGGTAAGTTCTCTGCCATGCTCGATAAGCTCGGCATCGACCAGCCTAAGTGGAGCGCCCTCACATCTATGGAGGATGTTCAGAAGTTCATCGACGAGGTAGGCTATCCTGTTCTCGTTCGTCCATCCTACGTTCTTTCCGGTGCAGCCATGAACGTTTGCCACGATGATGATGAGTTGCGTCGCTTCCTGGAGGCAGCTTCTGAGGTTTCTAAGGAGTACCCAGTGGTTATCTCTCAGTTTATGACCGAGACCAACGAGATTGAGTTCGACGGTGTGGCTCAGAACGGTGAGATTGTAGAGTATGGTATTTCAGAGCACGTAGAGTATGCAGGTGTTCACTCTGGTGACGCAACCATGACCTTCCCTGCCCAGCAGATTTCCTTCGCTACAGCCCGTCAGATCAAGAAGATTTCACGTGCCATCGCCAAGGAGCTCAACATCTCGGGTCCTTTCAATATCCAGTACCTGGCTAAGGGTCGCGATGTGAAGGTAATCGAGTGTAACCTCCGTGCATCCCGTTCATTCCCATTCGTGAGCAAGGTATTGAAGCGCAACTTCATCGAGACTGCTACCCGCATCATGCTCGATGCTCCATATCAGAAGCCAGACAAGTCTGCTTTCGATATCGACCGTATGGGTGTGAAGGCTTCACAATTCTCATTCGCCCGCTTGCAGAACGCCGACCCAGTTTTGGGTGTGGATATGAGTTCTACCGGTGAGGTAGGTTGTATGGGTGATACTTTCGAGGAGGCATTGCTCAATTCATTGATTGCTACCGGCTACAAGATTCCTTCAAAGGACAAGGGCATTATGCTTTCAAGCGGTGGTGCTAAGGAGAAGGCTTCTCTGCTCGACGCTGCCCAGGCGCTGGTGAAGAATGGTTACACCATCTACGCTACAGCCGGTACAGCGAAGTTCCTCAACGAGAACAACGTGAAGGCTACAGCCGTAGGATGGCCTGATGAGGAGCACAAGGATCTCCCTAACGTGATGCAGATGATTGCTGACCACAAGTTCGACCTCATCGTCAACATCCCTAAGAATCACACCAAGCGTGAGTTGACAAATGGTTACAGAATCCGTCGTGGCGCCATCGACCACAACATTCCTCTGATTACCAATGCCCGTCTGGCTTCCGCCTTCATCGAGGCATTCTGCACATTGAGCCAGGATCAGTTGCAGATTAAGAGCTGGCAGGAGTACGAGTAATCTCACGCAGATTTATATGAAATACGCCCTGTAAGGCCCAAGCCTTACGGGGCTTTTTTATTCTCTGCCATGAGAAAAAGAAGATGAAATGATGGCTATCTCATTATTTTATTGTACCTTTGCAAACAGAAATAAGAATAAAGAATGATAGTTTGTATAGCAGAGAAACCTAGCGTGGCTAAGGACATCGCCCGAATCATCGGGGCTACGTCGGCGCGCGACGGTTATATGGAAGGTAATGGTTACCAAGTAACATGGACTTTCGGCCACCTTTGTGAGCTGAAAGAACCGGATGATTATACTCCGATGTGGAAACATTGGAGCCTTTCGGCGTTGCCGATGATTCCACAGCGCTTCGGCATCAAGCTCATCAATGATGAAGGCATCAAGAAGCAGTTTGCTACCATCGAGAAACTGATGCAGGCTGCCGACAGCATCATCAACTGCGGTGACGCCGGACAGGAAGGAGAGCTTATCCAGAGATGGGTGATGCAGAAGGCGCAGGCAAAATGCCCGGTCAAGAGATTGTGGATTTCATCCATGACCGATGAAGCCATCAAGCAGGGATTCCAGGAACTGAAAGACCAGACCGAATATCAGTCGCTCTATCTTGCCGGACTTTCCCGCGCCATCGGTGACTGGATTCTCGGCATGAACGCCACCCGACTTTACACATTAAAATACGGTCAGAATCGACAGGTGCTCAGCATCGGTAGAGTGCAGACCCCTACCCTTGCCCTGATCGTAAACCGCCAGAAGGAAATCGACAACTTCGTTTCCGAGCCCTACTGGGTACTCGCCACCATCTATCGCGACACCCAGTTTACAGCCACCAGCGGCAAGTTTACCAGCAAGGAGGAAGGCGAGAAGGCTTTCAGCACCATCGCCGGCAAACCCTTCACCGTTACGGATGTAAGCAAGAAAAAGGGAAACGAGGCGCCACCTCATCTCTACGACCTCACCTCACTGCAGGTGGATTGCAACAAGAAGTTTGCCTACTCTGCCGATATTACGCTGAAGCTCATCCAGAGTCTCTACGAGAAGAAATATACCACGTATCCTCGTGTAGATACCCAGTTCCTGACAGACGATATCTATCCGAAATGTCCGCAGATTCTGAATGGTGTGAGCCAGGCAAAGATAGCCAGTCAGCAGAAATATCTGCCACTCATCCAGCAGCTCGCAGCCACCGGCAAGAAGTTACCTAAGAGCAAGAAGGTATTCGATAACAGCAAGGTGACCGATCACCACGCCATCATCCCTACCGGCGTTCCACCAACCGGACTCACCGATATGGAGGCAAATGTCTATGATCTCATCGCCAAGCGATTCATCAGCGTGTTCTATCCGGACTGTAAATTCTCTACCACCACCGTATTGGGCGAGGTAATCAACGAAGACGGACCCAAACCGGAAAAGATAGAGTTCAAGGTGAGCGGTAAGGAGATTCTCGAACCGGGCTGGCGAGTAGTCTATGCCAAGGATGCGAAGAATGCCGATGACGACGATGCAGATAACGCCAACGGAAATGATGGCGGAAATGCAGGCGATGGAAACGGAAACGGCGCCAAGAAGGAAGTGGTAGAAGAGCGAACCCTCCCCTCTTTCGTGAAAGGCGAATCGGGCGACCATCAGCCTACCCTGACGGAGAAATGGACCACGCCACCGAAATATTACACCGAGGCAACCCTGCTCCGTGCGATGGAGACAGCGGGTAAATTCGTGGAAGACGAGGAACTTCGTGCGGCATTGAAGGAGAACGGCATCGGCCGTCCATCATCCCGTGCCGGCATCATCGAAACCCTCTTCAAGCGCCACTACATCCGCCGCCAGCGCAAGAACCTGATGGCAACTCCAACAGGTATCGAGCTCATCGACACCATCCACGAGGAACTCCTGAAGAGCTGTGAGCTGACCGGTATCTGGGAGAAGAAGCTCCGAGACATCGAGCACAAAACCTACGACCCTGCCGAATTCATCAATGGTTTGAAAGAGCAGATCAACCAGATAGTCATCGATGTTCTATCGGATAACAGCAGTCGAAGAGTGACCATCATGACGGAGGAAGATCTCAAGAAAAAGCCGGCAACCAAGAAAGCAGCAGCCAAAAAGGCGCCAGCCAAGAAAAAGGATGAAGCAACAGAACAGAATGCAGCTCCTCAGTCTCCAGCCGACCCAATGGTAGGCAAGCCATGTCCGCTCTGCGGAAAGGGCGTTATCATCAAGGGCAAGACCGCCTATGGTTGCAGCAACTGGAAATCCGGCTGCCAATACCGCCAGCCATTCTCACAGATGTAAATTCACGAATATAGAGGTAATATGAAGCATATCAGATTCCATCATATCATAACAGCCCTTTGCTGCTTCCTTCTGATAAGCTGCGGCATTGACAAGAACCTGAAGAAGGGAGAGAAGTTCCTTTCTTTAGGCGAATACTATGATGCTGCCGACCAATTCAAGCAAGCCTACACCAAGACACCTCCCAAGGAACGTGAAAACCGGGGAAAGCTAGCCTTGAAGATGGCACGCTGCTACAACAAGATCAATGCTACCCCCAAGGCTGTGAATGCTTACCGCAATGCCATCCGCTATAACCAGGCTTCACTCGATGACCGTCTGGCTTACGCCCGTCTGCTCCTGAAAAACGGCGAATACAAGCAGGCAGAAAAGGAATTCAGAATCCTCGTGGATTCCATGCCCGACAATATCCTAGCCCAGAACGGATTGAAATCTGCCCAGATGGCTCCCAGCTGGAAAAAAGCCGGAAGCAGATATCAGGTAAAGAAGATGGATGTCTTCACCTCCCGAAGAGCCGATTATTCACCGATGCTTCTGGGCGATGAATACGAACAGATCTACTTCACCTCCACCCGCAACGACGCACAGGGAGATGAACTCAGCGGAATCACCGGCACCAAGGCTGGCGATATTTTCTATTCAGAAAAAGACGACAAGGGAAAATGGAGCAGACCGGAAGCCATCGCCACAGGTCTGAATACCAACTATGATGAGGGAGCCTGCTGCTTCACTCCCGATGGCAAGGAGATGTATCTCACCCAATGCGTCACCGATCCAGCCTCTCCCCGATTTGCCCAGATCGTCACCTCTTCCCGTTCGGATGCTGCCTGGGGAAAGGTTCAGAAACTGGAAATCACCCAGGATACCTTGAGCACCTACGCCCACCCTGCCATCAGTCCTGACGGCGAATGGCTCTATTTCGTTTCCGATATGCCGGGCGGAATGGGCGGTTACGATATCTGGCGTGTACGCATCACTCCTTCAGGTCTGGGAGGTGTGGAAAACCTCGGTGCCCCCATCAATACGCCGGGCGACGAGATGTTCCCTACCTTCCGCCCTAACGGCGACCTCTATTTCAGCAGTAACGGCCATATCGGAATGGGCGGTCTCGACATCTACATTGCCCGAATAGACGAAAAGATCCAGCAGTATAAGATAGAGCATCCCGGCTATCCCCTCAATTCTGAAGCAGATGATTTCGGAATGACCTTCGAGGGACTGCACAACCGTGGCTTCTTCTCTTCCAACAGAAAGGATGGCCGCGGCTACGACCATATCTATTCTTTCAATAATCCGGAGATTGTCACCACGATGAAGGGATGGGTTTACGAAAAAGACGGCTACGAACTTCCTGCCGCCCAGGTGATGGTAGTAGGCAACGATGGCACCTACAGGAAACTGCCGGTCAAGAGTGACGGTTCGTTTACGATGCCGATCCATCCTAAGGTAGATTATCTGGTGATGGCTTCCTGCAAGGGATTCCTCAACCACAAGGAGGAGTTGCGGATAGATTCGGCAAAGGAGAGCAAGGAGTACGTGCTCCAGTTCCCGCTGGCTTCCATCTCAGCCCCAGTACTCATCGACAACATCTTCTATGATTTTGACAAAGCTACCCTGACACCAGCCAGCACCCAGGCTCTGGATAAGCTCGTAGCCTTGCTGAAAGAGAATTCCCACGTAACCATCGAACTGAGTGCCCATTGCGATTACAAAGGCAACAGCGAGTACAACAAGCGATTGTCTCAGCGCCGCGCCCAGACGGTAGTGGATTACCTCATAGCTCACGGCATTGAAAAAGATCGCCTTACCCCTGTGGGATATGGCAAGGAACGCCCGAAGACAATCCGCAGGAAGCTCACGGAGAAATATCCCTGGCTGAAGGAAGACGATGTGCTCACCCAGGATTTCATCCTCAAGCAGACCAGGGAGCATCAGGAGATATGCAACCAGCTGAACCGCCGCACCGAGTTCAAAGTGCTCCGCACCACCTACAAGATGTTCGACAACGAAGGTAACCTGCAGAACCCGCCAAAGTCAAAGCCAAGACAAGAGAAAGAATCCGAAGGCAACGGATATAAAATCAACTTTGATATGGAATAAAAAGTATTTCATCCTAGACATAATCTATATTCAGCAGTGTTGAACTTAAGTTCAGCACTGCTGAATATAAGTTCAGCACTGCTGAACATACGTTCAAAAGCTTTGAACATAACTTTCATCCCTATAAAAAAACTCTTTCTATTAGCAGAAGACCATTATTCTACTAGCAGAAAGAGTTTTTTCTTATCTTATCGATTGATGATCCAATTAATAGGAACAACCTATCACCTGTAATCTAATATGTTTCTATCACCTGTAATCTAATATGTTCCTATCATCTGGCATCCGCCAGCTCATTGTATCCCCAGACCATCACGAGTACTACGATGCCTGCCAGCATCATCAGGAGATTCTGCGTCTGGGGGATAGCATCAGCCAAATGGGTAAGGGCACGTGAACCGGTCAGTAGGAAATCTATCTTCATTGAGAAGAGCCAACCCTGTATCTGCTCCCATCCCTGACAAACCACAGCAGCAACTACGCCGACTGCCACACAGGCAGCCGTCCACAGATGTTCCAATCGACGACGCTTAGCCAAAGCCTTTTCCTGCTCAAGAGCCAGCACGGTCTTTTCCGGCTCAAGACTCGGCAATGCCTGCATCACCCTATCAGAGAATCCATCATCCGGAATCTCCTCCATCCTGTTATCGGCAAAGAAAGCCTGAAGGAGCTGATCGTCTGTGGCGCTCAGCGGTTCAAGCTCCATACCATTTATATTATCAATCATTTTATCGGTCATAACCATTATGCTTTAAGTAACTTGCAAGTTTCTGTTTTCCACGAGAGAGATGCGACTTGATGGTGCCTTGCGCCATTCCCGTCACTTCTGCTATCTTATCTATAGAGAGACCATCCATCAGCTGCAGCGTGATGCATGTCCGTTCGTTCTCGCTCAATATCCGCAGGGCATCGAGCAAATCCATCTTCAGTCCGGTATTCACCCCCTGCGCATTCTGTCGGGCAACCGCCGGCGTATCAATATCCTGTGTTTCCTTATGACTGCGGGTATAATCATACCACACATTATAGGCGATACGATAAAGCCAAGTGGAGAAGCTGGCTGTACCCTTGAAACTTGACAGATGGGTATAAGCCTTCACAAAGGTATCCTGCGCCAAGTCGTCACTCAGCTGCGCATCCCCCAGCGTCTGCCGTAGGAAGAACCCACGAACAGGTGATTGATACTTCTTGACCAGCAAGTCGAACGACTTGCGGTCGTGAAGCATCACCACCTTCGTGACGAGAGAAATATCGGATAACTTTTCCACTATATATATTAACTAATAACTGTTGTTTGATTTTTACACCGGAGTTCCATTATACCCCGTGCCCTGATTGCCATGGCGGTTCTTCCACCAATCCTTGATGGCTGGAAGCGAACCTATCAGGGTCTGTCCCAATCCATAGAAGAAGACCAGGGCTCCGATACCCGCCAGGAAGTCAGCTTCCCACCAAGCGAACATGGCGCACAAGCCAGCTCCCAGGAAGGCATTTCTCAATCCTCGCTTCACCAGATATTCATCGCTCTGCTTGTCTATCGGACGGTCGCTTTCCGGAACATTGATGCCCTTTTCCATCGCCATCTCCGCCAGTTTCATCCGGTCGTTGTGGCGGCGAATCAGATATCTGATAACCAGAAATACGATGATCAGCGGAGCAAAGACAAACAGCAGACCGAAGATGATACAGAAGATGACGATAACTGACAGCGCCCCGCCACCAAATACCGAACCGATGAAATCGAAAGGATCATCATAGTTGCCCAGACTGTACTTGGAATGATAAGCACGGTTGTCATTGTCATCTACATCAGCATAGTCGGAAGTATCCGTTGCAGTGGTATCAGAATAGGCAGCAATCGCCTCATCATCCTGAGCTGCGGATGCCTGATCAGCTGTAGCCTGCTTATCTTCCTGCTTTGCTGCAGCAGGAGAAGCCTGCTTATCCACCTGTTGGGTAGTTGGATGATAACGATGTTTTGGAGCTGAAGATGCCAGAGACACCTGGGTAGCTCCGATGCTCATGATGAGCGCCAATGTTAATATCGCTTTCTTCATATCTAACAATATTTTTATAGTTTTACCTTGTTATTTATTATTTTTTCTATGTCTTAGACGCATCTCTTGGGAAATTAGTTGCAAAGAAACGAAATTTTTCTTATTTTTGCAAACAAAATCAAGAATAAAGGCATAAAATGAAGACATTACCAGAAGATTTCATCCAATATACTCAAGAGTTGATGGGCGATGAACTGTTCCAGCAACTGAAACAGGGCATCACCGAGGGAGAAGCACCTACCAGTATCCGCCTCAATCCTTTCAAATGCAAGGAGGGAGAAGATGCTGCGGGCGAACCGATTCCATGGTGCCCTTCCACCGGCCGCTATCTCTCCACCCGTCCTAACTTCACCTTCGACCCATGGCTCCATGCCGGAAAGTATTACGTGCAGGAGGCTTCTTCCATGTTCGTGGACCTGGTGATCCGACAACTCGTTCACGAACCCGTGATGATGCTCGATCTCTGTGCGGCTCCAGGTGGAAAATCTACCGCCGTCCGTGCTGCCCTGCCGGAAGGTAGCCTTCTTTTCAGCAACGAACCGATGCGCACCCGATCGCAGATTCTTGCAGAGAATATCCAGAAGTTCGGTCATCCCGATATGATCGTCACCAACAACTATCCACGCGACTACAAGAAGTCGAAACTTCAGTTTGATGTCATCCTCACTGATGTTCCCTGCTCCGGCGAAGGTATGTTCCGCAAGGATGATGGCGCCATCAGCGAATGGAGCCTGCAGAATGTGGACAACTGCTGGCATCTGCAGCGCGAAATCGTAAGCGACATCTGGAACTGCCTGAAACCAGGCGGTCTCCTCATCTACTCTACCTGCACCTTCAATGCCCACGAAGACGAAGAGAATATCGCCTGGATCTGTGAGGAGCTGGGGGCTGATGCTATCGCACTCAACGATATCGATGAAGCATGGAATATCACGGGCAATCTCATAGGCACAGACATCCCTGTCTATCGTTTCCTCCCGGGCAAGACACGCGGAGAAGGCATCTTCCTCGCTGTACTCAGAAAAGAGGGAGAGGCGGAAATGGAGAAGGATGATAAAAAGAAGAAAAAAGACAAGAACAAGGATAAAGGAAAGAACAGAGGAAACAAGGGAAAGAGTCTGCAGGTTCCAACAGACTGGCTGAAGTCTTCCGACTATGAAACGATAGCCGAAGACGATAACTTCTATGCCATCCCAAGCCGATGGAAAGGCATCTACGAGGATGCTGCCAGAAACCTGAAGGTGATACATGCCGGCATCAAACTGGGAACAAGCAAGGGCAAAGACATCATTCCCGACCAGAGTCTGGCACTCTCCACCGAACTCAACACTGAGGTCTTCCCACAGGTAGAACTCTCCTACGAGAATGCTATCCGCTACCTGCGCAAAGAGGCTGTGAATCTTCCTGCAGACACCCCAAAAGGCTACGTGCTCGTTACCTATCAGCAGATGCCTCTGGGCTGGGAAAAGAACATCGGCAACCGTGCCAACAACCTCTATCCACAAGAGTGGAAAATCAAGAGCAGCCACGTGCCGGAAGAGCCCTGTGTTATCAGCAAGAAATAAATATCAAGAAACAAGATAAGAATTCATCAAGAAGAATCAATCATCAGGAATGAATATACTCAGCATCATCGCTTGCATCTCTAAAGACAATAGAGCCATCGGCTACCAGAACCGATTGCTCTATCATTTACCATCAGATATGGTCCGCTTCCGTGAACTTACCACGGGGCATACCATCGTGATGGGCAGAAAGACATTTGATTCTCTCCCTAACGGTGCTCTTCCACATCGCCGCAACATCGTTGTCTCTAAAAGTCTGAAAGAGATAGATGGGGGCGAAGTATATCCTACCCTGGAAGAAGCACTCAGGGCTGCGCAAGGCGACATCTTGTCTGCCCTCAAGGAAGATACAGGAATAGCCAGCCCGGAAGAAATCTTCATCATTGGCGGAGAAAGCATCTATCGCCAGGCTCTTCCTGCAGCCCGGAAACTCTATCTCACCATCGTAGATAAGGAGCCGGAACAGGCAGATACCTTCTTCCCTGCCATCAACTATTCTGCCTGGGAAATGACGGAAAAAGAAATGAGGAATGAAAACGGATTGTCGTTCTCATTCCTCACCTATATCAGAAAATAAATTCGACCAGTACGGTTGAATAAATTCCTATTCTTCTATTGTCTCATCATCCTCATCAGATACCTGCTGAATATCCTTCAGAGAAAGCTGACGGTCGATGGCCGCATTGAAGGAGATGATGGTCTCGCTTCTGGAAAGACCCAATGGCTGCAACTTATCGTGGATAATCTCCAGGAGATGGTGGTTGTTGACTGCATAAATCTTGATGAACATATCAAAACCGCCCGTAGTATAATGACACTCTACTACCTCAGGAATCTTCTTGAGTTCTTCTACCACCTGATCAAACTTCTCAGGTTCCTTGAGGAACAGTCCCATATATGCACAGGTTTCGTAACCAATCTTTTCTGGATCGATAACAAATTGAGAGCCTTTAATAATGCCAAGGTTAGTGAGTTTAGCTACACGCTGATGAATGGCAGCACCGCTTACATTACAAGCACGTGCTACTTCCAGAAATGGGATTCGGGCATCCTGAGAAATCAGCTTCAGAATATGCCTATCTAATGAATCTAATACTTGTTTTGCCATAATTTATTATTATTTGCCTGCAAAGGTAGCATTTTTCTAATAAAAAAGCAACTTTTCTAATAAAAAAAATAATAAATTAATATTATTTTTCCTTTTAGAGCATATTATTTCCTATTTTCTACAGCAGAATAGCTTATTTTCAGTGCTTTTGCCTGGCGCAGTGCCTGCTTCACATCGGTAATCACTCCCATCCTGGTATCCTGGTCTGCCTTGATGGAAACGGTCATCAGTTTCTGGTCTTCAGGCGACATCCGCTTCTTCTCGGCAGAGATATAATCCTGCACATCAGAAGCACTGGCAAACTTGTCATTCATCTGTATCTGGGTACCTGAGCCGTATTTGCCCTGCAGATCCTTGGTTGGCTTTCCTATATAAATATGACTTACAGCCGACTTCTTAGTCAGGCGTGTGAGATTCTTTCCTTCTGGCATACGGCATTCCACCTTTAATGTAACCTGTCGCATGTGGGTAACGATCATAAAGAAAAAGAGTACCGAGAAAATCAGATCCGGCAAAGATGACGTATTCAACTCCGGAACCGAATGCGATTTTTTACGAAAATTCATCATTTGGCGCCTCCTTTCTCCTGGGTTGACTGGGTTTCCTGTTTCTCTTCCGCATCAGCATCTACACTCTTGTCTTCATGAGTCATTGCATTGGCATACGACTCCGTAATGCGCTGAGGACAGAGCTTACGCACCTGCTCCTTCTGATCATTGTTCAAAAGCGCAAAGTCTCTATGATATTTCTTCTGGGCTGCCTCATTGCGAAGTTGCGCATAGGCTTCCATCAACTCATTCTGCATCTGGAAATAGAGGTTGTAGTTGGCATCACGGTCGCTCTCGATGGAAATCAGATGTTTCTTACCCAGGCGATGTACCAAGCGGACGGTTTCCTGCTTCAGATCTTCCAGCTTCATCGGCTGGTTGTTCACCAGCAGCGTATCTCCAGCCGTAAGATGAATCGCCATCAGACTGTTCTTATCCACCACCGATTCCTGCTGTTCCTTCTTCTGAGGTTCAGGCGAAGGCAGCTGGCGCAACAATCCCTTATCCACATCCATGGATGTGGTTACAAGGAAGAATATCAGCAGCATAAACGAGATGTCGGCTGTTGAGGTGGTATTCAATCCCGGGGTTTCGTTACGATTCCTTCTTATCAGCATTGCTTTATGATATGATACTAACTATTTTTTTTGATTGATAATTACAGGCTGTTACTGCTTCTTTCGGATATATCGGGTGGCACCGAAGCAAACGGCTCCAATACCTGCCAGCAACATCAGCAGCGAGGTGATGACAAACATATCAGAAAGTTTCAGCCACAACCAGTCGGCGTAGTTCTCGCCATTGATGAGCATCGGATCGGAACCTCCCAAGAGGAAGGTAAGAATCAGAACTGCCAACAAGGTAAGCCAGGTGATACGGAAGATACGACGCACCGGCACACCATTCACCACAGCCTCCGACCTGCTGCTCCGGTAATCCTTCACCATCGAATAGACCGCCAAGCCTACTCCTCCTATCAGGAAAAGCCACATCAGGAAGATGAGCACATCGGTAAAAAGAGGGGCATTGAAGTCGGGGTTCTCATCGAAAGGCAAATCATAGCCTATCAGATAGAACAGACCGAAAACCAGCACAGCCAAACCTATCATCAGACGGAAAACCTTCTGAGATATCTGTTCAGCAGACTTGTTACTTTGAACTTTGAACTTTGAACTTTGAACTTTCAACATGGAACTTTCAACTTTGAACGTTGTTTCTTCACTCTTCACTTATTCTTGGCAATGATATCCATCAATGTAACAGCCGATTCTTCCATCTGACTGGTGAGATGTTCTACCTTGGAAAGGATATAGTTATAGAACACCATCAGAATCAAGGCAACAATGATACCGAAGATGGTAGTAATCAGCGCCACCTTCATACCCGAAGCCACGATAGTAGGACTGATATCTCCCGCCTGCTGAATCTGGTCGAAAGCCATCACCATACCGATCACCGTACCCAGGAATCCGAGGGAAGGAGCCATGGCGATGAAGAGCTTGATCCAGGAACATCCCTTCTCCAGGTTGGCAGCCTGCACGGTGCCATATCCACTTACCGAGCGCTCGATATCATCGAGATGCTCATCTATATGCACCAATCCCTGATAGCAGATAGAAGCTACAGGTCCACGGGTATTGCGGCAAAGTTCCTTGGCACCTTCCACATCTCCAGCCTCTACCTTCTGGTCGATATCCTGCATCAGCTTCTTGGCATTGATTTCAGAAAGACTGAGATAGATGATGCGCTCAATACAGAAAGCCAGGCCCACGATGAGAGCGATGGCAACGAGCGACATAAAGCCGGCATTACCCTCTATGAACTTCGTCTTAAGAGCTTGATGAAATCCGATATTCTCGTCTTGTGCCATAACAGGCAGAGAACACATTACTGTGAAAATGAATATTGCGAAACGCGCAATAGCTGTATTTTTCTTCATAATCATATATACCTTATTATATATATAAAAAAGCGGAAAGAGGGGGATTCGAACCCCCGATTCCCTTTAGGGGAATACACGCTTTCCAGGCGTACCTCTTCAGCCACTCGAGCACCTTTCCAGTTTCGAAGTACAAAATTATCACTTTTTATTCGAAAATCCACATATTCGTTTGCTTTTTACATTTCTTTAACTAGAGAATGTATAAAACAAGCGCCCTGAAAGGACAAAAGCATCTATTTTAAAGCTTTTGCCCTGTCAGGGCGTATGAATAAAATTCCAATCTTATTTTTCAGGAATAATCTCGAAGATTTCGGCTGAACCATCCAGCTGAACCTTCGCTGCCTTCTTCACCAAATCTATCTTGCAGAATGACTGGTCGATGTTGGTTGTTGCCAATACCTTGCCCTTGGCATTCAGCTGGCGACAAACCAATGATTTGCCTGGAGCCAACTTCAACAGCAGGGTGTAACCCTTTACATTCTTTTCTACACCCATAGTAAGGGTGCCCTCGTTAGAGAATGAGGTGCAAGGGTTCTCATCGAAACCATACATCGCTGCCTGCAGATTGCCTGCCTCAACAGGGAAGTTCAAACGCTCTGGAGTAGTTGGGTTCACCTCGAAAGTACGGACTGCAGCCCAGTTGCGCTTGTCAGACTTCAACTTCTTGATGCGGATATAACGAGCCTCAACAGGAGAATCGGTCTTCCAGTTGATGATATACTGCTTCTTCAACTCGCCGGTAAGAGCTTTCCACTCCTTCTTGTCAAGAGAATACTCCAGTACTGTGTTGTCGAAGTAATCCACATCATCTACAGAGTTACGGCCCTGGAGGATTCTTACCTCAGAAACAGAACGAACACAACCTAAGTCTGCACCAATCCAGTCGCCAGTGTTCTGACCATTACCTGATGTATAATAGGTGGTAGAATCATTGTCGAACATCGCCTTGCTCTGGGTAGTTCTCAAGGTGGCATAAGTACCGATACCCTTATAGAAAGCAGGCACCTTGCCAGTCAACTTCTTGAAGAAACCAGAAGCCATATCATCCATAGACTGCTCATAGAATGGCTGCAATACCATGGTTCCAGACTTATGCTTCTCGTAAGCAGCCACATCTTCCTTGCTCATACGGTTGTTTACATAGCCATCCCAGAAAGCCTGGTCATTACCAGCCTTGTACTCCTTGATGAGCTGCATGGTCTTCAAGCCACGGTTACCCAACTTGCCAAACTCAGTCAACCAAGGACGGAGTTCCTTCATCAGCAAGGCATTCTTGCAGTTTGCCTCCATCTGAGCAGGCGCATTCTTCACCTTTTCAAATTCCTTCTGCAAAGCATTGAACTCAGCATCCGTAAAGTTGTCGATGCGGAAGCTCTTGGTTTCCCATGATTCGATACGGCGATAACCGGTTTCTGTATCGCATGAGTGCATGGCGAATGTACGATAAGCATCGTGTGCCTCTGGAGTCAGATCTACCAGACCACGCTCCCAGTTGTCGAGCGGATTATAGTTGGCGATATTCCATGCATAGTCAGCTACACCGTAGAGAGCCAGCTTGGAAGCCTCACCATGCTCCATCGGGTTGCTCACGAAACCACAGAGATCCTTGTTGGTCAGGTCGGTCTGCAAACCGTAGGTAGGACCCTGCATGATGATATGGCGTGCATAATCGGTTACAGGGAAGTTCCACCAGTAGTAAGCAGGGCGCTTGATACGGGAGTTCACCCAATCGAGCGTCTCGCGGGTCAGGTCGCTACATACCACATCACCTGTCCAGAATACATTGATGGATGGATCGAGGGTATTACCGAAGATAGCCAGAGAACCGGTTGGTTTTGGATTCGCCCAGAGACGGGTATAATCGGTAGGACACATCACGAGCGGTGTAACATCACCCTTAGCCTTCACAAACTCCTTAGCCAGGCGGTTCAAGAGTTCAGACTGCTTCACTGGGTTGGCACCCTCGCCGGAAATATCATCAAAGAAGATAGCGAAAGAACGTACACCGAGGTCGTACATCAAGTCGAGCTTGTGAACCAGGTTCTGATAGTCTTCCTCGTTCCACTTGATATCCTGTCCCGGATGGATAGCCCATACGAAATCTACACGATTGCGACGGCAAGCCTGTACGAGTTCGCTGATGTTCTTAGCCTCTTTCTCAGGATAAGGCAAGCGCCAGTTAGGGCAGCTGTGATAAGGATCATCCTTTGGACCATAGAGATAGGTGTTCATCTTGTTCTTTCCATAATAATCGATGAGGGAAAGACGCACCTGATGAGACCAAGGCTCACCATAGAAGCCTTCTACTACACCACGGTTTGGAAGATCAGGGTAGTCGTTGCAAGTGGTATAAGGCATCTGGCCCTTTGCCATCTCGCTGTTTACAATCTGGCGCAAGGTCTGCAAGCCATAGAAAGCACCACGCTCATCGTATCCCACAATCTGGATACCTTTGGCATCAGCCTTCAGGCTGTAAGCTCCAGATACAGGCTTGACTCCTGCTTTAGCAGCAAGCTTCTCACCGAAATCGATGGTCAGGCGAATGCCCTTGGCGTTAGCGGTCAGGAACTTCACATCATCAGCAAACTTACCTTTCTTGTCGATTACCTTGACACCCTTCTGCAGGTCGAGTCGGTTAGCAGCATCCACATTCAGGAGATGTGGTGTAGGACTCACGATGAGTCCGTGATGATCCAGTTTCTTACCAGGAATCATGTGCACGTCCTGCTTTTCAGAACGCTGGCCGCTCAGGTCTTGTGCCTGAGTGCCCTGTGCAAATGCTGCCATCAACATAGCAGCCAAAATCACTTTTCTAGTCATAATGAATAGTTTGGTTTTAATATTAAGCTTATAATTTTTATTATTTCATAGGGGAAAGACGCTTTCCTTATTTAATTCAGCTGAAAGACGCTTTCTACATTCTTATTCGTCTGTTCAGCGAATTCCTCCTCACTCACTCCGTATGCTTTCGCCAGAGTCTTGAGCACTTCTATCACGAAGGCGCTTTCATTGCGCTTGCCACGATAAGGCACGGGAGCCATGTATGGAGAGTCGGTCTCCAGGATGATGCGATTCATCGGAACCGCAGCCGGAAGGTCTTCTCTGAGATGACTGCTCTTGAAAGTAGAAACACCGCCGATACCCAGCACGAAGTTATCGAAAGAGAGAAGCTCTTCAGCCTCCTTCTGATTGCCGGTGAAGCAGTGGAACACGCCGCCAGGCAGTTCTTTCTGATATTGACGAAGCAAGTGCACCATCTCGTTCTGTGCCTTGCGGCAATGAATCATCAGGGGGAGTCGGGTTTCTACCGACCATTTCACCTGTTCCTCGAATGCCTCCAACTGCTCCTGCTCAAACTCACGGCTCCAGTAATAATCCAGTCCGATTTCGCCGACGGCTATAAAATCGGAAATCCGAGGAGAATCGTCTGCAGGATTGGCATTGCCTGTTATGCGATGTTCCTCCAATATCTTTCGGAGTTCAGCCAGCTGATCCTTCCAGTCTGCCTTCACCTCTTCAGGATGCAAACCGATCATCGGATAGGCATAACCCGGATATTCCCGACTCAATGCCAGGACAGCGTGCGTGGTCTTCACGTCGATGGCAGGCAAGAACACCTTGCCTACCCCCGCTTCCCTGGCACGAGCGAAAGCTTCCGCTCTATCCTCATCAAACTCTTCTGCATCGAGATGAGTATGCGTATCTATTACTTTGAACATTGAACTGTCAACTTTGAACTTGATGATTAGTACTGGCGCTTCATCATTTTCTGTGCATACTTCGCCAACTCCTCCTTGCGCTCAGCAGGCACATTCACAGCATCAAGATACTTCTTGCTCTGCTCGAAGTAATAGGCAATCTTATCCTGTGCCATCTTGTCGATACCGATCTCGTTATAGAGACGGGTAACAGCAGCCACCTTCTCATTGCGGTCGAATTCCTTGGCATCCACCCATTTCTGGAGTTCAGCACGCTGGGCATCATTGGCATGGTTGAAGGCATTGATGAGCATGAAAGTCTTCTTGTTAGAAGTGATATCACCACCAATAGCCTTACCAAACACCTTGGAATCACCATATACATCGAGGAAATCATCCTGCAGCTGGAAAGCCAAGCCAATCTGCTCGCCAAACTTATAGAGATTGTCAGCATCCTCAGCAGAAGCATCAGCCAGGATGGCACCAATCTTCAGGGCACAAGCCAGAAGCACACTGGTCTTGAGGCGAATCATCTCGATATACTCCTCTTCCTTCACATCATTGCGGTTTTCAAACTCCATATCATACTGCTGTCCCTCTCCAATCTCAAGGGCTGTAGTAGTAAAGAGCTTCATCACCTTGGCAAGATGCTGATCGTCGCACTGTGCCATTCTCTCGTAAGCCAACACCAACATACTGTCACCAGAGAGGATAGCAGTATTGGCATTCCACTTCTTGTGTACAGTCTCATGACCACGACGGAGGTCTGCATTATCCATCAGGTCGTCGTGCAAGAGCGTATAGTTGTGATAGGTCTCAAGAGCTATCGCATTCATCAGAATCTTCTCAGGATCATTCTTGAAAAGATTGTATCCCAAGAGCATTAAAACAGGGCGAATACGCTTTCCACCTAAAGAGAGTACGTACTTCACCGGTTCGTAAAGCGACGATGGTTTACGATCGTATGGGAGATTTGCCAGGAAATCATTCACCATTACCAATAATTCTTCTGATGTCTTCATATCTATCATATTTCTAATTTATAATATCTGATTTATAACTTGTCTTTTATAACTTGAATACCACCGGAACGGCAATCATGGTACGGCACACCTTGTTCTTATCCATACCCGGTTTCCATTTGGGCATCATTTTCATCACGCGGAGCGCTTCAGCATCAAGGGCAGCATCCACCGAGGTACTTACCTTGGTATTGGCGATGCTTCCATCCTTGTTCACGATGAAGGTAACCACCACCGTGCCCTGTACCTTGTTGTTCTGCGCCACCTGCGGATACTTCAGGTTCTTGGTGAGCCATTGCATAAATGCCGACCAGCCTCCCGGAAACTCCGGAATCTTCTGCACCACGGTAAACTTAATAGGGGCCTCAGCCTGTGTATCTGCCGGATCCACCGCCGTCTCAGGAGCCGCCTCCTTCACGTCAGCCCCTTCTACTACCCCCGATCCATCACCGATTACCAGCTCGCTGGTAGTAGTACTGATCTTTTCCGGTGTCTTCTTGACCATTTGCTGCTCGGTAGGTTTCACCTCCTGAGTGATAGCCTGCGAGGCAGGTGCCTTCGCCATAGCCTCCGCACTCACCATATCTTTCTGATCGGGCGGAGTTGACATTTCCATATCTTGCGAAAGATCTTCAAAGTTCTCAGCCCAGTCGTCATCTCCCTGCGGATTTCTGGAATATTGCAATCCTACAAAAAGAAGCGTAAAGGCAATAAGGAGTCCCAGCAGGAAAAAGGTTACCCGCTTGTCCTCCAACTGTGCACGATCTGATTTCTTTATTTCCACAATATCTATTATCTACTATTTGCAGACTTGTTCACCCGTTTTTGGGGTCCAAACTGCAATATTTTACATTCTCTTTCGTTATTTTCTACGAAAACATTGCAAATTTACGTCTTATTTCTCAAAAAAGCCGTATCTTTGCCAAAGAATTAGATATTTTAAATGAAAAAAGTTGTTTTTTCCATTATATTGACGCTTTTCGCGACAAAAATGGGGGCTCAAGAGAGTCAGACGGGGTATAACTTCCTCCGACTCCCCGTCAGTGCCCATGCAGCTGCCTTGGGAGGCGATAACATCACCTTGATAGAAGATGATGCGGCACTTGCTTTCCATAACCCAGCCCTGCTGGCGTCGGTGAACGACCGTACCCTCAACTTCAACTACATGAACTATATGAAGGGGGTGAATATGGCATCAGCTTCATTCAACCGCATCGCCGGAGAGAAGGCTTCGTGGGCGGTATCGGCGCAGTATGTGGATTATGGCAAGATGAAGCAGACCGATGAGAACAACATCCAGATGGGGGAATTCTCGGCTAAGGATATCTGTCTGGCGGGTACTTTCTCCTATCTGCTCAGCGAACGCCTCGTGGGTGGTATCACCGCCAAATTCATCACCTCGTATATCGGTGATTACAACTCCATCGCCATGGGAGTGGATCTGGGACTCAACTACTACGATTCGGAAGAAGAGTGGTCGGTTTCAGCAGTAGCCAGAAACCTAGGTGGACAGCTCAAGGCTTATGATGAAGAATACGAGAAGATGCCGATCGACCTACAGGTGGGTGTCAGCAAGCACTTCATCAATACCCCCTTCCGCGTTTCAGCCACCTTGGTGAACCTGAACCATTGGGATAAGGGACTCAGAAACCATGCGGTATTAGGTGCCGATCTGCTTTTGGGCGAAAGCCTCTGGGTGGGAGCCGGCTATAACTTCCGACGCCACGATGAGATGAAAATCGTAAACGGAGAAGATGAGACCAGCAGCCATGGAGCCGGATGGTCGTTGGGTGGCGGTATCAATCTGGAGCGCTTCCATCTCAACATCGCCTACGGTAAATACCATGTCAGCAGTAATAGTCTGCTGCTGAATATCGACTACAGATTATAGAATACTGATTATTGAATACAGATTTATAGAACAGATAAACTTTTCAGATTTAAAGACATGAAGAAGATTACAATAGCAATTGACGGTTACTCTTCTTGTGGAAAGAGTACCATGGCAAAGGATCTTGCCAAGGAAATCGGATATGTGTATGTAGATACAGGTGCCATGTATCGATCAGTTACGCTCTATGCCCTGCGCCACCAGCTCTTCGATGAGGATGGCAAGGTAAAGGTAGCAGAGTTAGAGGCTGAGATGCCAAACATCCACATCTCTTTCAAGTTCAACGCCGAAACCGGTCGCCCAGACTGCTATCTCAACGGAGAGTTGGTAGAAAAGGAGATCCGCTCGCTGGAGGTTTCCAATCACGTAAGTCCTGTGGCAGCCATCCCATTCGTAAGAGAGGCATTGGTAGCCCAGCAGCAGAAGATGGGAGAAGACAAGGGCATCGTAATGGATGGCCGTGACATCGGTACCACCGTTTTCCCTAACGCAGAACTGAAGATCTTCGTTACGGCAAGCTCTCAGGTAAGAGCACAGCGCCGTTTCGATGAGCTCAAGGAGAAAGGAATGCCTGCCGACTTCGAGGCAATCCTGAAGAACGTAGAGGAGCGTGACTATATTGATACCCACCGTGAGACCTCTCCTTTGCGCAAGGCTGATGATGCCATCACACTCGACAACAGTGAGATGACAATTCCGGAACAGAAGGAATGGTTGATGAAACAGTATCAAAAAGCCGCAGAAAAGTAACAAAAAGCTACTTTGTCGTAGAATGCCCAAAGACGATTGCAAAAATATATTAAAAATTCAGTTTAATATAAAAAAACTGCCATTTTAAAGAATTGGCTTTGCAAAAAAACGTTGTTTTATTTATCTTTGCAGACATAATGACAAGGTAGTAATGATATAGATTATAAATTTTGAGTTAATTACTGTTTTTTGAAGGTGATAAGTCCTCGTGAGAAGATTTATCACCTGTTTTTATTTGATGAGATGAATCATCAGATTACCTGTTTCTCTTTATGATAAGGTATCCTTGATGATTTTCTCCTTGCATTCTTCCATCAGCCATTTAGGAGTACTGGTAGCACCACAGATGCCTACGGTATTCACACCCTTCAGCCAATCCATATTGATTTCTTCGGCACTCTCTATCTGATAGCTGTTGGCATTCACGCTCTTGCACTCCTTGAAGAGCACCTTTCCATTGCTGCTCTTTCTGCCACTGACAAAGAGGATGACATCATGCTTGCTGGCGAAGGAGGCGATGTTTGGCATTCTGTTAGCCACCTGGCGGCAGATGGTATCAAAGCTCTTGAAGGTTGCGCCCTCTACGATATGCTCCTGACAATACTCGATGATGCGATGGAACTCATCCAGACTCTTGGTGGTCTGGGAATAGAGATAGATATCACGGTTGAAATCCAACTTACCTATTTCCTTCAGATGCTCTACATCCTCAAACTTCTCTACCACGAGAGCATGACTCTCGGTCTGTCCTACCAGTCCCAGCACCTCGGCATGACCTTTCTTGCCGAAGATGACAATCTGCGCCTCCGGATTGCTCACATACTGCTTCTTGATGCGGCGCTGCAACTGGAGTACTACCGGACAGGTAGCATCAATAATCTCAATATTGTTCTTCTCTGCCAGCGCATAAGTCTCAGGCGGTTCACCATGGGCACGAAGCAGCACCTTCACACCGTGAAGCTCCTTCATCTCCTCATGGTCGATGGTGATCAGCCCTGCCTCATGCAGACGCTCCACCTCCATACCATTATGCACAATATCACCCAGGCAGTAGAGTGTACTGCCCTTTTCCAACTCTTCTTCAGCTTTCTTGATGGCAGTGGTTACGCCGAAGCAGAAACCACTACCATGATCTATTTCTATCTGCATTACTTTACATTTATTCTAATTACTACTTTGGCATTCTCCGGATCATTGGTAATCATGAGAATACGAGGATGCTTGGCACGCGACTTCTTCAGATCGGCAGCCACGGCTGTCACCTTCATCTTCACGGTCTCTCCCGGCTGAATTTTGCTCTTCTTCAGCTGTACCTGCAAGCCCATGGTAAACATCTGCATGCTTCGGATATCCAAAACTGACTTACCCTTGTTGGTAATCAGGATTTCTCCCTTCCGCTTCTTCTTGCCGTTGAAGCTTCCCAGATTCAGATCGGTAGTAGAGAGTTCCACCTTCGGAGCCTGTTCCTTCTGCTCGGCAGTCAACTTGTCGAAACTTGGCAGGAGAACGGCAGAAACCACGATTTCCTTCTCTGGAGCTATCTTGTCGCCAGGACGCTCCCCCAGATAAACAGAAGTCTGATTCAAGCCGAAATCACGCAGCTTCTTCGAATCCAGCACGAAGGTAATCTCTGCAGAACGGTGAGGAGCCACCCTGGATGGCGAAACCGTCGCCTGGAGATAGTTAGGAAGATGCATTACCACAGGTTCCATCATCTCCTCTGTAGGATTGAAGATATGGATGCGCTGTACCGGACGGTCGCCACGGTTTACGTCATCAAACTCCACCTCCTGGGCATCCGACTTGAGTTCGCCAAGCAGTTCATTATATGGACCTGCGAAATCTACCACATTGCTCACTACCCTACCACGCATAGAGAGGATAAAAGGTTCCTCCGATGCATTGCTATAGAGGCATATCTGCTTGTGGAAGGTACCCATCTGCTTCGCATCATACACTGCCTTGACCAAGAAGCTGTCGCCAGGAGCCACACTGTTCTTCGGATACACAACCTCTGTACATCCGCAACTCTTATACACCTGATGGATGATCAGCGGTTTGCTACCCTCATTCTTCATCAGGAACTCAGCGGTCACCGGCTTGCGGAATACTACCTGTCCACAATCCACGATCTCGTTCTGAGTACTTATTTTCTGTGCCGACGCAGACACCGCCAACAGCGATGAAAGCATCAATATATTCATTCGTTTCATACTATTCTATTCGTAATTATCAATCCTTATATTAATTATTAACTGTCATCTTATATGCCTCCGTACGACCACCAAACTCCGGACTGTAGGTACACTCTGCCGTGCAGGATCCCGACTGGTAGTCGCCCTTACGGTCAACATAATATTCCATTTCTACGAAATGCTTACCTTTAGATAAACGATCAAAATAGAAATTTGTTGTATTATCCTTAGGAGAAACATAACATTCCATACCCCACTGGTAACCGCTCAGCTGATTGACAGGCTCCAGACAGGCTGCCCGCTTGTCCACAATCTTCACGAAATCGTAGTCACGGTCGGCGGTGATGATGAGTGTTACCTTCACCTTCTCTCCCACCTTCGCCTGAGCCTTGCCCCTGCCCTGCGATTCAGCAGGAACGATGACACGGCGCACCTTGATGCCCGATTCGGCAGAGGCTATTTCGCTAAGCGGCTGCTTGAACTCTGCATATACGGCACCCCAGCTGGTATAATCGCTCTTCTTGTTGATGCTCAGGGTAGATGCCTTACCCGCCTTTTCAGTCTTGACATAACCCAGCGTAGTAGAATCCTGCGGCATCGGGAGCAGCTTGCCATCCAGTTTCAGAACGGCATTCTCAGCCCGTTTGTTCCAGTTGCTTTCATTGCCCTTCATAAAGGCATAGACGGCATCCACGGTATTCACCGGCGTATCCCAAGACTGGGTACGCTTCGACATTAGGAGCCAGCGCTGCAGTTCCTCGATGGTCTGCTGTTTGCTAATAGCAGACGATGCTGATGAAATAGCAGCTATAGACTGAGCATCCAAAGCCTGCAGAGCCTCGATGGCAGCCACCTCCGTTGGAATCTTATAGTTTCTCCAACTATAGTACGCCTTGCGAGTATCATAATATCTGCCCATATCCTCACGATAGACGGAATATTCCTCCATGCTCTTCAAGTAGTCGGCAGCCGTCTTGTAATCGTAGTTTAGGGCGAGTATCACAGCAGCCTTCGCCTTGCCATAGATGGTCAACGAACCCGTCATCTTCTTCAGTTTTCCGAGGAGATAATCCATGTCATTCAAAGCAGGAGCTTTGAGTTTCACACAAGTCCCATCCATTGCGACAATATAGAGATAATGCAAAGCCATCTCGCTTGGCGTAGCCTGGTAAGCCTCGCCCTTCTTGCCATTGCGAGCGGCTTTCTGCGCAGCCTTCGCCTCATCCTCCTTCATCGCCTTCACCTCACGAGCCGTTTGCTGACGCAGATAGTCGATTGCTCCCGAAAGCATACTTGCGGTAGAGGATTGTCTGCCCACGATGGCATTGAGACGAACCATCATCTCTGCCACAGCCGTGGTCATATATCTGCTACCGCTCATGCCCTTCCACCAAGAGAAGGAACCATCCTTGTTTTGGAGTTTCTTCAGGAGAGCGACATACTTGTTCACCTTCTTTTGCAAGGTATCAGAAGCCGATGCCAAGCCCGAAGCATCGTCGATGTCCTTGGCATTCACGTTCAAGGTCTTCTGGATATGGCGGCTGAGGGTGTTGGCATAGATGGCAGCCATCAAGGAGAGTGCATCCTCCTCGGTAGGATTGCTGATGGCAGGCAGTGCCTTAACCATCAGCCAACTTGGATTGTTGGTATATTCGACGGTCACCTTTGCATCCTCTGCTCCCTTCGCCTGCTTGCCCTCCTTGTTCAGGAAGAGCTTGCTCAGGCTGAAACTCTGCTCGCCCGGCTGGTGCAGGGTGATAGGCAGGGTGTTCACCACGAGTTCCCGGTTGCTCAAAACCGGCAGATAGTGCTGTTCGCCATCGCTGTAGCCATTACCGGCAGCCACCACCTTATTAATATATACGCCTTCTTTCAGTCCCTGGACATCAAAGGAGATGGTAGCAGAGCCCTCGGCATCAATGCTGTAGTTCTGCGTCTTCTGCCAAACCACCTTGTTGGTCTCCGGGTCGAGAATCTGCATACGGGTGTTGCCGCTCACCTTCTTGTCGGAAGTATTGAAGAGTTTCACCACGATGGTACTCTTATCGCCCTCACGCAGGAAGCGAGGCATGTTAGGCTGCACCATCACGGTCTTCTGAGCTACAGCCTCATCCACCAGCAAACCGTTGCGCATCTCCTTGTCATGAGCCAAGCCCATGAACTTCCAGGTAGTCACGCTCTCCGGCAGGGTAAATCTGATGGCTACGTTGCCATTGTTGTCGCTCTCCAAGGCAGGATAGAAGAAGGCGGTCTCGTTCATATTCTCGCGCACCTGCACCTTGTCGAGGAACTGGCCTGCATCTGAGCCAGAACCGCCGGCAAACTGCGGCATCTCCTCTACTACATCAAAAACCTTGTTGGCAGATGGAGCAGCCGCTGCAAAACGGATCATATTACTCCCACGAGTTTTCATGACTCTCCCTTCTTCCTGAACCAGCTCGTCTTTCTGTATACGAACAGCCTCAACGGTTCTGCCAGAAGAACGTTCCAACTTGCTCAGTTCCACCGCTTGCATATAAGCATAATAGCTAAAGAATTTGCCATCAAACTTATCTACATCCAGTTGCTTCTCGTCATAATACTTGGTAGGATAAACGCCATTCAAGTAAAATGAACGGAAACTGAGGTTGTGCTTCCAGTAGCAGTTTGGCAAACTCTGATAGAAGCCCAGGGAGAAATTCCAGAAATGCGGGGCTATCTGGTCGAGCGACTTGTCATAGAGTACGCTCATCAGCTGCGCCTTGGCTGGCTTGCCGTCAGGGGTGGTAATCTTCAGCGTCCACTCCTCCTTCTGTCCAGGGGTCAGACGGTTGCGGAAGGTCTTCCAGGCAATATTCAGTTTCTTCTCAGGCAAAGGACGGGCGATGCTCATCATTCGGGTATAGCACTTGCCTTGCTTCACAAAACTATAGTTCAGTACGATACCCGACGCATATTCCTCCTTGTAGGTGAAAGGCAGAGTCACGATGCTGTCGCCCAACTCCCAGGCACCTTTCTCCAGCAGTTTGTTACCGGCGATGATGGAATATACGATATGCGCTCCGTTCTCCGAAGAGCCCACCTGAATATAGACCGGCTTGCCATCACGAGGGAAAGTCTTCGCCGTCTGATAATACCATTCGGTGGTTGGCTCCACCGGATGGGTATCCTTCATACTGAAGAGCGTGAACTTCTGCTGCAGGGTATCCTGTCCACAGATTGCCTCCAACTGATGAACGCCAGATTTCCAAACGAGGGAAGAAGAGGCAGAAGATGCATATTCCTTGATAGAAACCGGTGCATTCGCCTCGGCATCCTTCCATTCGCCCTTATCAATGCGATATTTCAACCTGCTCGAAATCGGCATACCACTGGCGTTACGGTAAGCGAAGGTCACCATCTTCAGACTGTCTGACTCGATACGCTTAGGAAGATTCACCGTGAGGATGGTTGGCTTGGTGCCAAGAGGCAGACTCATCACGCCCTCATGGCTCTCACCACCGATGTCGGTAACAATGGCTGAGACCTCGAAGTTGAAGAAACGGGCGATGCGCATGAAATCGCTCATATCGACCTCGTCTTTTCCTGACAAGGAAGCCTCCAGCGGAATCTCTACGTTGAAGGTTCCGTCCTCACGAGTCACGCAACTGTCAGTCTTCACCAACTGTCCGGCAGAGCCTGCGCCCCACCACCAGAGCTGGTTTCTGCGGGTCACCTGATACTCCACCTTGGCACCCTGTACAGGTATACCGGCATAGGTCTTTGCTGAAGCTTTCACCACCACGGTATCGCCCCAGTTATATTTCTCGTTCACCTTCGGGAAGGTAATCTCGAAGGTTGGACGCTTGTATTCCTCCACACGGAAGAAGCGGTTTACCTGGTCATTCACGGATACATGATACATGCCTGTCTGTCCCTCCTTCGGCAATTCGAAATCTACCGAAGCCGTACCATACTCGTCAACCTTCGCCTTCTTCATCTCCACCTCTTTCCAACTGGCATTACAGAGTTGGAAGTCCAGTTCATCTCTGCCAACAGGCACCTTTGCATCGACACCTTTCATGTCGACAAATCTGATAGCCGTAACATGCACAGTCTGACCGGGACGATAGATAGCACGGTCGGTATAAACCTGATATTTAGTCTCATTATCCTTCTTCTCATAATAGCGGGTACGGCTGAGATAGATGTACTTGGCAGGCATAAACTTGTCATTGTTGGTAGAAATCAATACCTCTCCATCCACATTCTTGAAATAAGCCTCTCCGTTCTCATCTGTTGTCAAGCGGGCATGAACTATTCGCTTGTCCTTCTTCGTCTTGAAATCATACCGCTGGTCATAGAGTTCTATCTTCGCCCCGGCGATAGGCTGTCCGTCTGTAGCATTCACCACTACATAGCGATGCCTGTCATCCGGCAACTGCTGGATCATCACCGCCAGATTGCTGACATAGAAGAGTTCTCGCTGCGGAGCGATGCCGGTATTATCCGAAGTCACCTCCATCAGATAGGCACCCAGCGGCAGATTGCCACCGATTTCGATGGAATCCTTCACCGTTTCATAATCCGGCCGACCGTAGTAGTTGCGGCTATAATCCTTCTGATGCAGCTTCGTAGTCTTCTTCAGGAGCATCTTATAGGTAGCCTCATCCTGCGCATTATAATCGTTATCTGCCGTAATATTGAGGCGGGAGATGCTGATTTTCAGGTTCTGGAGATTGCGCACATCCAGCTGCACCCAAGCCTTCTCCCCAGGTCGCAACACCTGTGGCATATCCTGCACCTGGAACATCGGTTCGGTGAGGCGCTTCTGCGCATTCCTCAGCACATTCATTCTCGACCATCCACCCCATCTATTCAGTGCATAGTTGATATAGTTGAGCTTATCCAGCGGTTTGGCATCGGTAGCACCTTCCATGAAGCGGAAGTGCTCCACGGCAAGTTCGCCTGCCTCCGGAATATCCTGATAGACGTGGATGAGCGAGTCGATGGTATTCAGATACTTCGACTTTCTGACCTCTCTTACGTCATCCTGGCGGTATTTCTCGATAAGCTTGTAGGCACAGAGACAGGCTGCACCCCGATTTTCCACCTTATTGTAATAGGTGTACATCAGCAGATACGCCTCCTTGCTGTCAGCCTCGAAACCGATGAGATGCAGCAAATCGTTGTTGAAGGAACTGCCATCCACACCCTTCAGCGTCAGCGGCACATACCCGGTAGAAGCATTTCTGGCAAGAAGTTCAGGCTGCTCCAGGGCTTTCTTGAAGAACTCCTCGCTTTTCTTCCCATTCACCTCCCTATACACCTTGCCGAGCACGGCATATCTCACAGCCTTCAGCACGGGGTCTTTCGCTTTCAGTGCTTCCGTTTCCATCCGCTTCACATTGGGCGTCAGCGAGTCGGGCGAAATCTCTCTCCAGAGTATCGCCTGCCTTATCTCAGCCGCCAGCAGCTGGCCGTAGTCTTTCGCCGCCGTAGCCTTGGAGATGATTTTCTTCATCACCCCAATCTCGCTCTTGGGCTGATCCTTCTGAGCGATGATATCAGCTTGTTTCCACAAGTTGTCGTAGGTTTGAGCCGTTGCTTGCAGCATGGCAAACACGGTTATGAGGAGTGTTATAATGTTTCTTTTCATAAGCCAATTGTATGTTATGTTAATCGCAAATTGTTAAACATCTAACTTTTCAATGCAAAAATACAAAAAATATCTGTTTTCTAACCTAGAAACTGAAACTTTTTAGTATCTTTGCACCAAATTCATGCAAAATTCTAAAAATAAACATTAAAAAAACAATGGCAGAGAAAAAGTATGGTCATTTTGATGACGCCAATCGCGAGTACGTGATTACTGACCCAAAGACCCCATGGCCTTGGATCAACTATTTGGGTAACGAGGATTTCTTCTCGCTTATCTCCAACACAGCAGGTGGGTATTCTTTCTATAAGGATGCCAAGTTCCGTCGTCTCACCCGCTATCGCTACAACGGGGTACCTATGGACAACGGCGGTCGCTACTTCTACATCAAGGATGGCGATACCGTCTGGAATCCAGGCTGGAAACCATGCAAGACGCCACTCGACAGCTATGAGTGCCGCCACGGCATGAACTATACCCGCATCACGGGCAGCAAGAACGGCGTAGAGGCAAGCGTTCTCTTCTTCGTTCCACTCCACACCTGGGCTGAAGTCCAGAAGATGACGCTGAAGAATCAGACTGCGGAAGTAAAGACCCTCAAAGTGTTCTCCTTTGCAGAATGGTGCCTCTGGAATGCCGCTACCGATATGGAGAACTTCCAGCGCAACTTCTCTACAGGCGAAGTGGAGGTAGAAGGATCTACCCTCTATCACAAGACGGAGTACCGTGAGCGCCGCAACCACTATGCTTTCTACACCGTAAATACCGAGATTCAGGGCTACGATACCGACCGTGAGAGCTTCATCGGACTCTACAACGAGTTTGCCGAGCCGGAAGCCGTGATGGAAGGCAAGCCACGCAACAGTTTTGCCCATGGCTGGAGCCCTATCGCATCACATTATATAGAGGTAACCCTGCAGCCGGGCGAGAGCCGCGACCTCATCTTCCTTCAGGGATACGTAGAAAACGAACAGGACAAGAAGTTCTCTGCCAAGAAGGTGATCAACAAGGAGAAGGCACATCAGCTCATCAAGAAATTCGATACCACCGAAAAGGTGGATGCAGCCTTTGCTGAACTCAACCAGTACTGGGATAACCTGCTGAACATCTTCACCGTGAAGAGCGGAAACGATAAGCTCGACCGCATGGTGAACATCTGGAACCAGTATCAGTGCATGATAACCTTCTGCATGTCGCGTTCAGCAAGCTTCTTCGAGAGCGGCATCGGCAGAGGCATGGGCTTCCGTGATTCCAACCAGGACCTCGTAGGTTTCGTTCATCAGATACCTACCCGTGCCCGCCAGCGCATCATCGACATCGCCAGCACCCAGTTCCCTGACGGTGGCTGCTATCACCAGTATCAGCCACTCACCAAGCGTGGCAACAACGATATCGGTGGCGGTTTCAACGATGACCCTTGCTGGCTCATTTTCGGAACCGTAGCCTACATCAAGGAGACGGGAGATTTCTCCATCCTCTCCGAGCAGGTACCATTCGATAACCAGCCAGGCAGCGAGGTGAGTCTCTTTGAACATCTGAAGATTTCGATGAACCACGTCATCAACAACCTGGGTCCGCATAAGCTTCCACTCATCGGCAGAGCCGACTGGAACGACTGTCTGAACCTGAACTGCTTCTCCTGGGATCCGAACGAGAGCTTCCAGACCACCGAGAACAAGGGCGAAGGCAGCAAGGCAGAGAGCCTGATGATTGCCGGACTGTTTGTTGTTACCGGCAAGGATTACATCGCCCTCTGCAAGCAGCTTGCCAAGGAGGCATCCAACTGCCGCGAAGGAGAGATAGCCGGACTTGCCGAGGAAGATTACCTGGTAGAAGCCGATCGCATGCAGCAGGCAGTAGATGCGATGAGCGAAGCCGTGAAGCAGCATGGCTGGGACGGCGAATGGTTCCTCCGTGCCTACGATTTCTTCGGCAACAAGATAGGCAGCAATGAGAACGAAGAAGGCAAGATCTTCATCGAGAGTCAGGGCTGGTGTACCATGGCTGGCATCGGACTGGAAGAAGGCCTCTGCGCCAAGGCACTGGATAGCGCCAAGGAACGCCTGGAATGCGAGCATGGAATGGTGCTGAACAACCCAGCCTACACCACCTATCATGTAGAGATGGGCGAGATTTCATCCTATCCGGAAGGTTACAAGGAGAATGCCGGCATCTTCTGCCACAACAATCCTTGGGTCATCATCGGTGAAACCGTTGCCGGACGTGGCAATGATGCCTGGAACCATTATACCAAGATTCTGCCAAGCTATGTAGAGGAGAAATATCAGACCCTGCACAAGGTGGAGCCATACGTCAACTGCCAGATGGTAGCCGGCAAGGATGCCGCCAAGCCTGGCGAGGGCAAGAACTCCTGGTTAACCGGTACAGCCGCCTGGATGTGGTACACCGTGTCGGAGTTCATCCTCGGCATCAAACCGGATTACGAGGGATTGAACATCGACCCATGTCTGCCAAGCACCGCCCATGAATACGAGGTAACCCGCAAGTTCCGTGGTGGCGAATACCACATCATCGTGAAGAATCCTGAAGGCAGGGAGAAAGGCGTGAAGCAGATTACCGTAGATGGAAAGACCATCGATGGCACCATCATCCCTTGCCTGGAAGGCAAGCACGAGGTGATTGTACAAATGTAATCGATTAATTCAAAATAATAATGAAGAAAATTTTATGTTTTGTGGCAGCTCTGGCTGCCACAACTTTTATCACAACAACCAGTACAAGCTGTAAGTTTGCACCCGACCAGCATGACGGCGATACCGTAGCCGCCAGTGAGTTTTATCCGATAGATACATCAGCTATCCACGCCAAGAAGACGGCGAAGATAGCTGCAGTCAAGGCAGGCAAGGATAGTGTGGGCATCTACTACATAGGCAGTGGTTCCACCAAGGACATCATCCAGCTCGTCTCCTACCCTTCCCGTCGTGATACGATGATATTCAGCAAGACCCGCCATATCAAGGTAAAAGGTAATGCCGATATCAACCACGTGGTTAGAGTGGATTACTACCTGCTCAACGGCAAGGATTCATTAGTGAAATATGTGGAGGAAGTGGAGCTCAAAACAAATCATTGAGCACCACTTCATTCTGGGCAATGCCCGAATACATATTCCGCTGAAGACCATAACTGCTGATAAATGTCAGCTGTATCGACTTTCGGGTCTTCGTTTCCTCCATAAAACGGACGATTTTGTTTCTCAGAATCTTCTCGTAATCCTTATTGATGGCAAACTCACTTTCCGAAAACTTCATTTCGCAAAGATTGATGGTATTGTCACCACGCTCTATCACCATGTCTATCTGGGCTGCCCGCTCCGTCGATCCGGCATCACTCTTGCTTCGCCAGGAATACAACTGGGTAGCCACACCAGAAATTCCCAACCGCTGCTTCACCCGGTCGATATGATTCATCGCCAATATCTCGAAAGAGACTCCAGCCCAGGCATAAAAACGGGGCGTGCGCTGCAACTTACTCCAATACAGAAGATTACGGAATGAACTATCGCGCAGGAAACGGAAATAGAACAAGGTGAAGAAATCTACCAACTGATAGAGAGACTTTCGGGTGGAGCAGCCATAGTTGACATACTTTCTGATGAAACCGCAGGATTCCAGATTGTCGAGAATCGTGGTCAACGATTTGCCCGACTTCATCCCGGTGGCATCGGCTATTTCCGAGCGCATCATACCATAGCCACGCTCGTTCAGGCATTCTACCACCTTGACGTATGCCTCAGAATCCTTAAACAGAGAGCGATAGAGAATCGTAAACTCATTGTACAACTGACCATTGGGATTGAACAGCAAACGGTCTATATTCTGAGCCAAACTTAATCGCTCATCAAAAAGGTTCAGATAATATGGGATTCCTCCCAATATCATATAAAGTTCTGCCAGTTCATATCTGGACAACATCATCCCTTTAGTATTCAGGAATGCCTCCGACTCCCCAAGAGAAAAAGGCTGTAGGAAAAGGCGATGGGTAAGGCGACCATAAAGTCCACCATGGTTATTGATGAGTTTATCCATCATCCAGGAAGTGGCAGAGCCACAGACAATGAGAACGATGTCGCGACGTGCCGAAGCCCATCCATTCCAGAAATGCTCCAAGGCTGAAATAAAATTAGAACCCGCAGTATCCATCCAAGGCAGTTCGTCGAGAAAAACCACCTTGCGTTCTATCCCGTTTAAAGAATCAAGATAAGTGATAAGCATTTCGAAAGCATCGAGCCAGTCGTGGGGAACAGAGGTTACATTCCTGTCGTAACGTCGAAGCGTATAAAAGAAATTTTTCAACTGCTCCAGTGTGGTTCCTCCCGCCAATCCTGATGTCTGAAACACCATTTCCTGCTCAAAATATTCGCGCACAAGAAACGTTTTCCCCACTCTGCGGCGTCCGCATACAGCCACAAATTCCGACTGCCTTGACTCGTAAATACGCGCCAAGGTATCTTGTTCACTCTTTCTGCCTATGATATTATTCTTCATCTTCTTATTCTCCTGCTTTAATTTCTAACCATCTGCAAAAATAGCAAGAAAAAAGCAATTATTGGCTAATTCTTACATAACTTTTAGCCAATAGCACCTATTTTTAAGTATTATTGGCTATAATGAGCGGCACATTTAGCCAATAACAAAAAAACTCAGCACAAAAAAAAGGCTAGCATGCAAAAAGGCACGCTAGTCTTTTTCGTATTTTATCTAACCTGAATTTCAAATCACTAAATAGCCTAAGCCTATAACTATAAACTAAGCCTAAAATTATAAATTATAAACTAATCATAAAATCCCGGCTGCTTGTACTCTATGCCCAGCTCATCATCCACGGTGGCGATGACGCCCTGAATCTGACCCATGGCAAACATGCGGCCCAAGAGGGTGTAACCGGCATTGTGACCGTGGTTGCTCTCATCGAATACGCCACCAGGCTCATCGGTGAAGGTCATGCCATGATCTACTCGCATAGGCAATCGGCGACCCGAATTGCACTTGCCTTCCTGCTCTGCCTTCTCAAAAATGCGGCAAAGATCTATCAGATGACCACGACCACCCAGGTGGGAAGCCTCCGTGAAGTTGCCGTTAGGGAAGATGTAGCAGGAACGCAGGTGAACGAAGTGGGTGCGGTCGGCAAACTGCTTCGCCATGGCTACACAGTCGTTGTGCTCACCGGCAGAGAATGAACCTGCACAGAAAGTCAGTCCGTTGTGCTTGTTTGGCACGGCATCGAGCATCCACTGGATATCCTCGGCACGACCGATGATTCTTGGCAAGCCGAATACAGGATAAGGAGGATCGTCTGGGTGAACACACATGTTGATATCGTACTCATCGCAGATAGGCATGATAGCCTCCAGCCAGTACTTCATGTTCTCCTGCAACTTCTTCTTGTCGATGCCATCATAAAGCTTCAACAGGTCGCGGAACTTCTGGACTGGAGCAGAATCGCCCTCGCTGAAGTTACCCGATACGAAACCCTGAGTCTTGATAATGATATTCTCTACCAGGGCATGATCCTGCTCTGGTGTAGAAGTCTTCTTGATTTCATCAGCCTCAGCCACGAGGTCTCTGCCCCACTTGTGCTCCTTAGAGAACTCAGCCCAATCCTCACGGGCACCTTCACGCTGCAGGATATAGATATCAAAGTAGGCAAACTCGCCCCAGTTCATATAGAGGTTGTTGGCTCCGTTAGGATTCTCGTGTGCCAAATCGGTACGTGCCCAGTCCAGTACCGGCATGAAGTTGTAGCAGATGCACTTGATGCCTTCCTCGCCCAGGTTTCTCAGACTCTCCTTATACACCTCAATCTGATGGTCACGATCGGGACCGCCATACTTCAAGGTTTCAACCACTGGCAAAGACTCAACCACGCTCCATTTCATGCCGTATGACTCTATATATTCCTTGAGTTCATGAATCTTCTCGCGTGTCCAAACCTCGCCCAGAGGGACATCGTGCAATGCAGTAACGATGCCCTCAACACCTATTTGCTTCAACTGTGCAAGTGTAATCTTATCCTTCTTGCCAAACCAGCGCCATGTTCTTTCCATATATATTATATAATGTATAAGTTTAAAAATGAATTATCTTGCTGCAACATATTTATGCAATGTCTGTCTTACAGCACCCTTGCCGGCGAAGAGTTCCTTCACCATGCCTTCTATCTGCTCGCCGAAGCCTGCCTCGTAGAGATCGAGTCCGAAGACATCCTTGCGAGAATAGAGATTCTTCAGGCAAGAGTAGTCCTGATCCGCCTTGCCTACCTCCAGAGGAGCCACGATGGCCTGGAGTTCTGCCAGCAATGGGTCGGAAGATGGCTCAAATGGCTTCAGGTTATCATCCAATGCCTTGAGATAGCGGGCGTAACCTGCCAGCACCAGCGGAATCAATATCAAATTATTCTTGTCGAGACCACGGTCGATATACTTCTTGATGGTCTCACCGAAGCGGATAGAGAGTTTCTGACTGGTATCGGTAGCAATGCGCTGAGGAGCATCTGGCATGAAAGGATTAGGCAGACGCTTGTTGATAACGGTGCCGATAAACTCGTATGGGTTCAATACGCCTGGGTCTGTAACCACTGGCATTGCCTCGATATAACCGATCTTCTGGATAAAGGCACGCAGGTCCTCATCTGCCATCTCGGCAGAAATCAGGGTATAGTCGAGCATGCAGCCATAGATAGACATCGCCGTATGTAGCGGATTCAGACAGGTAGTCACCTTCATGGTCTCCACCTCATCCACGGTCTTGCGGGTAGTATAGAGTGCCCCCCCCAACTCCAATGGCGGACGGCCGTTGGTATAGGTATCCTCGCACACGAGATACTGCACTTCCTCTGCATTCACGAAAGGAGCGGTAAAGGTATGCTTCTCAGTGATGATGGTATCATTGTCCTCGAAACCATCCTCAGCCAGCATCGCCTGCACCTTCTCATGAGGACGAGGCGTAATCTTGTCGATCATAGACCAAGGATAAGTCACCTTCTTGTCATCGTTGATATAATCCAGGAAATCAGCCTCCACGATGCCATCCTTCACCCAGCGCTCGGCATACGCCTTCACGCCCGCCTTCACGTGGTCACCATTGTGAGAGCAGTTATCAGTAGATTGCAGAGTAACCGGCAGCTTGCCTGCCTTGAATCTCTCGTAGAGGAGCGCGGTAAGCTTACCCATGGCGAAGACTGCATCGAGACCACGAGTCAAATCGGCATCATTGAAGGAATACCCCTTCTCAGTAATGGTAAAGGTAACCATCTGCAGACTCGGTGCCTGGAAAATCTGAACCAAGCGAGCCCAATCCTCACCAAACTGCTTGTCAGCCTTCAGACTCTCCGTGATAGAAGCGATCACCTTCTTCTCGATGGTGCCGTTAGACTGGAGGCTCACCAGGAGCGAGAGGTTATGGTAAGGGCGATAAGCCTTGTCGATGATTTCGTAGTCGAAGCTTTCCGCCACGATGACGCCACGGTCGTACTTACCGGTGTTGAGAGCATCGTTGAGGATGGCGGCAGGAAACGCACGGAAGATGTTACCTGCACCGAAGTGAACCCAAGTAGGCTCATCGTGAGTCTTCTTGGCAACTGCTGCAATATCATAATGAGGAAGCTGATAACCTTTAGCTTCCCATTCTGCAGCCTGAAAATTTTCAGAAAGAATGTCGTTCAGTTTCATACTTTTATATTTTGATGTTGTTTTATGTATTCGCCTACAAAAATACGAATAAACATCGAATCTCCCTCACATTTTCGCAAGAAAAAACAAAAACTGAACGAATAGAAATCTATTTTGAACAAAAAAGCATCCCCCACCCTTACATCAAAGTAAGAATGGGGGATGTTCATTCAAGATACTATTTTCCATTCCAGGCAGTTCACCTCGTCCTTCACCGAGAAGTTCAAGCCTATCTTCACCACCTTCTTGCCGCTCATCTTGAAAGCATCGGCATAGTGTTTTGCCTCTATCTGGGCGAGAGCCTCCTCGGCACTCTTGTTGAACTTCAGCTCCATCACGTAGATGGTATCAGCCGTCTCCATCGTAATATCGATTCTGCCCTTTGCCGTATGCTGCTCCACGAGGATATCATAGTTGGTGAGCAGGGCAAACATGATGTAGAGCGTCTGCTGCCAATGTCCCTCGTAGTGGGTATTGTCGCAGTAAGGCACCGTCTCCAGAAAGTCGTTCAGCAGGCAGAAGGCAGCATCCATATCCCCCTTCTTCACCAATACCGACATCTTGGCGATGGTCGTGTTAGCCTTCGCCGACTTGTCCGTCAGATAATGAGGCAAGAGGCTTCCATACAGCCCCACCCTAATCTCCTGGTTAGGCAATGCCAACAGGTACAATTTTGTAGGCTTGTCATATCCCTTGATGGTGACATACCCGCTCTGATAAAGCAAAGGTACGATGGTGGTCATCGTTTCGGTGGGGGCATCAAAGTCCTTCTTGCCCACCTCTATGGCCTCGCCAAGGTCTGCAGGCAGGAATTCATACTTTCTCATCATATTGATGAGATAGGTAGGTGTGCCCGATCCGAACCAGTAATCATCCATTCTGCCATCAGCAAAGCAATTCAACAAACTGTAAGGATTGAAGACATCAGGCGATGGCCAGCAGAAGTGATAACCGTCATAATGGTCTTTCAGCTCCTGGATGGTCTCCTCCCTGTTCAGTTCCAGATGCTCAGCAAGAGCATCGATGTCATCGCTCATCTGGGTCAACATTTCCTCCTTGGTGATGCCGCAGATACCGGCATAAGGCTCGTCCATGCTCACATTCTTGATATTGTTCAGCTCACTGAAGATGCTGAGTTGCGAGAACTTCGTGATGCCCGTCAGGAACACAAAACGGAGCAATGGCTCGCAATCTTTCAAGGGACTGTAGAAATTGCGCATCGTATTGCGCAACACATCGAGTTTTTCCTTCTCATGCGCCACATCCAGCAGCGGAGCGTCATATTCATCGATAAGCACCACAGCCTGCTTGCCAGTCTTTGCAGTAACTGTTCTTATCAAGTTGAGCAAACGAACGTTTGGGGCTGGAAAATCACAATCCACTCCAAACCTATCCTCATTTTCCTTCAATATATATAAGAGGTATTGATCCAGCTGATCCTTCTCCATGTGTTTGCCTCCAGCCAGGCTGAAGTGCAGCACGGGATAAGCCGTCCACTCCTTCTCCAGCTTCTCGATGGCAAGCCCCTCGAAGAGTTCCTTCTTGCCTTCGAAATAACTCTGAAAAGTAGAAACCAGCAGCGACTTACCGAAACGGCGAGGTCGGCTCAGGAAGAAATACTTTCCATCTGTATGTGTCATACGATAGATATATTCCGTCTTGTCGATATAGAGGTTGTCCAACTTGCGGATTTCCTCAAATGTCTGAATTCCTATAGGATATAATTTTCTTGCCATAACCAAATGCTATCTATTTATTTGCAAATATACATCAATTCTCCCAAACAACCAAGCATTTCTACGATTTTAACAAAAAAAACATGAGGGCGTGTCATAAGTCCATAACGCACTCTTTTTTAGTTTTTCAAGAACTCTTGTAGTTGCAAGGATATCCCTTGCGGTGGTTCTCCTATCGTCAGGGAGTTGGCATCTCCTCTTTATTATTTCCTCTGATATTTAAACATGCCAGTAAATTCAGCGTCTTCAGCTGTCAATTTAGAAATAGAATCATCAACTAAGCCTAAAAGTTCACGATTACCTTTTAGTATTGCAATCTTTCGCATCTTACAGTAGTTCTCATATTGATTCCACACCTTCAATTTTGTTGATATATGACTGCATTTTCATATCATCCAACGATGCAGAATAAGACAAGCCCTTCAATTTTTCATCCAAGGCCGCCAAGCGTTTCTGTTCTTCACTTGTCAAATGCCCATATCGTTTCAGCAACTCTTCCTGTTCCTTAATATCCTGATCATATAGAGGAGCCTGTACACTTTCAACCCCAAAGAGCTCGCTTAAAAGAATTTGACTGACATCATAATTAGTAAAGTCAGCATTACAGGTTTTTATCGTGTCACCATCAAGCACAACAATTTGCGCAATATCAGAAGCACCTTGCAGAATAATAGGGCTATGAGTGGTAACAACAAACTGCACATTAGGAAAAACCTCATGCAGTTTACGCAATATTTCCCTTTGCCATTTAGGATGAAGATGCAGATCTATTTCATCAATCAGGATGACCCCCGAAGCTTCCAAAGGATTCTCTATTCCCGGATTTCCTTCCGCCATACGCGATGCGATATCCGCCACCATAGCAATGATGATTTTATAGCCATCACTGAATTGTTCTAGTCGCAATTCTCTTTTTTTCACCCCATTCTCATATTCATCCATAACAAACCTAAGGGGATGGATCTCAATATGTGGATTTCTATATTTTCTATCCACAAAAGCTTCAATAGCTCTGCGCACTACCTGCAACATGGTAGAGTGATAATTAAAATCTCTTCTGCTTTCCCTCTCTCTTCTCTCTTCATCTTCCATCATATCATACCAAGCAAAGAATCGCTTGAAATCAGTAGAAGCCTCCAAGGATGAGTTATAGCAATCCCATTGATAAAAAACCTTTTGGAAACCACGTTTACGCTCAGGAGCCTTTATTTGCCCACGTCCTGTACCATAATAAGCAAGAATAGGCAAACCAACCCTTTCCCCATGCATAATTAGATTTCTCATGTTTTCAGCATAAGCTTTCACTTCCTTCACATCAGATTGAAGAGGAAGAATCATCCCTTTACGATAACGCGTTATACCATAATGGTTTTCATCGTTTCTGAGCACAAGTTTTGCATACAGGAAATCTGCGATACGATTATCATCATCAATATGAACATCAGAATCTTTAAAGTTTTTCAGAGAATTACCAGGGAAGACACCAATAAACGGACTGAGCATAATGGAGATCGTGTCAAGAATAGTACTCTTGCCACAACCATTATTACCCAATAATATCGTTATATTCTTATCATCTTCAAATGTCAATGACTGTGTATTATTGCCAAACAATCTCACATTCTGCAATGACAGCTGCTCTATTCTCATAAACAAATTCTTTAAATAATAATGCAAAGATAATGATTTCCCTGACAACCTCCAAGTTTTTTCACGATTTTAACAAAAAAAACAATCCCGGCCCAGAGATTCCTTTGAATCTCCGAGCCGGGAATATCTTGTATTTATATTTAGAGAATTATATTTCCGGTTTCGACCTTCTGGTGTGCAGGATGACGTCCAGGATAAGGTGGAACACAATCCATACCACGATGTCGATACCCAGGATATACGTGATGTTCACATCCCCTATCAGCGCCACATTGATCAGGATGAACATCAGCGAGAGCATACAGATGCTTACCATCACCTGTCTCACTTTCAGCCCACATCTCAGCAGCTTGTGGTGGATATGGTTCTTGTCTGGCAAGAACGGATTCTTCCTTGTTCTCAGCCGGTGGCCCACCACTCTCACCACGTCGAGCAGCGGCACCAGCATGGTGGTAAACGCCAACACCATGTTATAGTCGCTCACGGCACGAGGATGCACATCCACCGTACTCAGGTGAATCATCAGGAAGCTGATGATATATCCCAGCGACAGCGAACCCGAATCGCCCATGAAGAGCTTCCTGCCCCTCATCTCGTTTCCAAACACATTATAATACCAGAACGGGATGATCACACCCAGAGCCGAGATACACAGCAGGGCATAAGAGTACAGTCCCAGCCAGATATGCAGCCCCGCCAGAGCCACCAGCGAGATGGCACAGAGCCCCGAAGACAGACCGTCGATGCCGTCAATCAGGTTGATGGCATTGGTAACATACACCACGATGAGCACGGTAAACGGCATGCCGAACCATGGAGAAACCTGATACACCCCGAAGAGTCCGTCGAGCGACTTGATCCATACGCCCGAAGCCACGAGCAGGCTTGCCGCCAATATCTGCACCAGGAACTTCTTCTTGTACCCCACGCCTATCAGGTCGTCGGCGAGACCCACCAGGAAGAGCATCATGCTACCCACCAGCAGGGCGAGGAACTCATAAGGCACTTCCCCCTGCATGGATTTGCTGTTATATCCCAACAAATAGGCTATCAGCATAAGCCCACCCATGGTAATCAGCATCACGGGGAAGAAAGCAAGACCGCCCAGCCTTGGTATCGGCGCATGATGCACCTTTCTCTCGTCAGGCATGTCAAACAATCTCTTCTTATGAGAGATGAGCAGAATGCTAGGTAGCACCATCATGGCGATAGTTATCGCTACGATAAAGGCACCCAGCAAATAAAAATAAATTGGCTGAATCATATATCTATACTATTATATTACTGAATCCACTTTAAAAAGTCGTTTTTGTTTTTTTATCTTATAAAACGCCATTTGATTATCAAATGGTTACATTTGAAAAATTTCGCAAAAATGACTATTTCAAGTGGGCTCAAGACTGAAGTTTCGCAAGTGAATATATAGTAACTAACGAAACTTCAATTAACTGTTACTTAACACCAATACTTTTTAAATACTCAACATATTTTAAAGCAACTTTGTCCCAAGTAAAAGAATTAATAACCTTCTTAAAATTTTCTTCTTTAAAATAGCGTAGTTGTTCAGAATTGTTCTGTACAAATTCTAAAGCATTTATCAAATCATCAACATTTTCAGGTCGTACATAAACTGCATCATCCTTTAAAAATTCACGATTTGCCTCAATATCACTTGCAATAATTGGCAAACGATAAGAAGCTGCTTCAATCATTACTATACTCAATCCTTCTATTGTAGAAGGCAAACAAAAGCAGTAAGCATCACGCAAGAGGCGAGCCTTGTCTTTTCCATATACAGCACCAGTGAAAACTATATCCTTGCAATCTCCAGCTAACTGCTTTAAACTATCAACGTAAGTTGGCATTACATCATTGCTACCCGAAATTACGAGTTTATAACCTTTATTTTTAATTTTTTTAAAGGCTTTAATCAAGTAATCAGGATTCTTATCCTGAACCAATCTTCCCATAAAAAAGAAATATTTACCTTTTTGAAGATTATATGTATCAAGTATATTCGATTTATCTGCAAGTTTTAAATCAGGTAAATTGACTGCACAAGGAATACAAACAGCATTTTTATGATATGTTTCTTTAAAATAAGCAACCTGCCCCATACTACACATCACCAAATGTTGGTTGGTTTTTGCAGTAATTGCTTCCATCAATTTCATAATTCTTTGGGCTTTTAAGCTATACTTACTTCTCTGCCATTCCAAACCATGTCCTTCCATAAGAGAAGGAATACCAAAAACACGAGGAATCCAACTCCACAAAGAAGGAGGCCAAGCATTATAATGTATAAAACTAACATGGCGTTCATATAGAAGAGTTTTAATTGTTGCTTTCAAACCGCACCAAGGCTTACATATTAAGTTGCTTTTTGGTCCTTTATGCGATATTACTTTCACGCCATTAATATATTCAACTTCATTATGATCGCTTTCACACCAAACAACACACTCATGCCCCAACTTTGATAATTCCTGAGTTAGGTTATACATATAGTTTTCTATACCACCTAACTCATGAATATTACGTCCACCAATAAAAACAATTTTCATTAGTCACAGTTTTGATCAGGATTGCCAACACCTTCTCGCAAGCCTTGCTTATCATTATTACCAACATGAAAGAATGGAACACAATGGGTATCAACTTTACCTCCCATCATTACCTTAATCTTATTTTTAATAACCCAAGGAGCAACTTTAGTAATATACTTACGCATTACTGGGCTAGCACTACCTATCATCCAGCAAGACTTTGTACAATTTGCTACACATTCTCTCACCTTTTTTGCCTGATCGCCATTCCAAATTTCATCCCATGATTGCTCATGCAAGTTACCCATAATCTCAAACCAACAGCTTTCTTCCATACCATTACAAGGAAGAACATTACCAAAAGGATCAACAAAGAAATTTTCATTTCCAGCCTCGCATGGCAGCATACGACGACCATTATGAATGTAGTTGATAAGCCCCAGATTAAAGAATGCACGAAACCAACTTTTTGGAGAGTTTTCCTTCATAAGTCTCTGAATAAGTTCGTCAAAATTTCTACAAACCTCATCTTTATTAGTGACCACATTATCAGTTTTGTGGAAATAGAAAGAATTATGGAAACTTGCTGTAGCAAATTGCATTCCTAAATTACGATTAAGTTCATACAGATTAAGCATATCATCTGAATTGTTATTAGATACAGTACAACCAAATCCAATATCCTTAATCCCCATGCGACGAAGTTCAAGAAGAGTCTTCAAACCTTTATCAAAACCGCCTTGGCGACCACGTAATTCATCATTTTTACATGACAGTCCCTCTATAGAAATACGATATCCAACATTTGGATGCTTCTTGGCCATTTCTATGATACGATCGCTAAAGAAACCCGATGTAGAAAAAACAATACGATCAGCTTTCTTCTCTAAGATTTTAACAATTTCCTCAATATCCTCACGTACAAAAGGCTCTCCACCTGTAATATTACAAGCAGCCATATGAGGAAGTTTCTCTAATAACTCTGGTTTAAATTCCTCATTTCTTTTAGTTGGATTGTCCCAAATATTACACATTTTACAACGCATAGGACAACGATAAGTTACAATAATAGAACCATCCATAAATTTATTTTTTATTATTAATAATTAAATTATACAGTTGAATAAGTTTTTTATAGTGAACATCCTCACTAAAATTATCTTCATAAAACGAATATGCATTATCACACATATCAGCATATTTTTCATCATCTATCTTGGAAGCTTTTACTATTGTTTGTTCTAAGCTTTCTTCATTTCCAGTCTCAAACAACCAACCAGTATTATCCTCCTGCACGATTTCAGGAATACCACCGATATTTGCACCTATCACGGGAGTACCAAGTGAATATGCCTCTATAATGGTCATTGGATTGTTTTCATAGCATTCTGACGGCACACATACGAACTTGGCATTCCGCACAAGTTCAAAGAGTGTGCCACCAGAATGGTATCCTAAGAACTGAATATTCTCATTACATTCAGTTCCAAAGGATGCACCAGCAGGCATAATTTTATATTTCATTTTTAACATTTTCTCAAGCGGGCCGGTACCAACAACTTTAAGTTGCAGTTCAGGATGTTTGGCAAAAACCTTAAGTAATGTAGGAATTCCTTTCTCAAAAGACAAACGACCATAATATAAAAAATAGTCTTTCTTTTCCTTCTTGCAAGGTTTTAATAAAGGCTTTGTATAATTATAGATGACCATCTCTATTGCATTATTAAATCCCTCATTATGCTCTATATGCTTTTTTTCTGAGAAATGACTCACAAATACAAATCCATTAATATTCTTTAGTGGATTAAAAAACAATTGCCTGGAGTACATTTCAGATGCCATAAGAACACTCTGTACCAAACTTCGCTTGGCACATTGATTAAACACGCATTGATAGAAATTCCAATGATGACACTTCTCACAAAGAGCTCCTTTCCCATTTTTAAACGTATATCCTGGACATACCATTCTATAATCATGCGCAGTATGAACTATGGGGATATTATACTTATGTAATACCCTTAAAATTGAGACGGACAGCCCTCCCCAAAATAAATGAATATGCGCTATATCAGGATGTTCTTCAAGTAGCAACTGCTCTAATTTTTTCTCAGCTTCACTATTATAAAAATAATCTTTTATAGTACCAACCACCCCCTTTCGAGTCACAAAAAAGTCAGATTGTTTACATGGAATATTTTGCTTATCTTTATAACTAAAGAATATTACTTCATGACCATGTTTTTTTAAGACTTCAGCCGTATTAAAATATACCGCTTCACTACCACCCTTTCGATAATGGAAATTATTAATCAATAAAACTTTCATACTTTCTTTTTTAATCCTATACACAAGCACAACCATTTGTTATTGATTGCCTGTACTATTACAGATATGACAACGGGGAAATAAACACCAGCTATTATACAGGCAATAAAAGCCATATATTCAGGGATTACTAAACGCCGAACTATTATCTTCACAGCAATCTGTGCAAAGATTCCCATTAAAAATATCTGATATGTATAATTACGGAATGTAGAAAATAACCTCGGCATGTATTGGTTGAGTATTAAAGCCATTCCATATGATGCCAATATAGCCGAGACACTCATAATAAAACGTATTTTAAACATACAGGAGACTATATATATTACAGTTCCTATAATAAACGAAAATCTGCCCCCCCATTTTTCAGGTTTAGCTACATATTTATATACTACCATTCCCCCAAAAAACCAAATAGCATAATTTAAAGCTGCACCCAAACAAAGTAAATCAATTTTCCAATTGAAAAAATGGACTAAAAGCAATCCTCCAAATATTATAAAAGCACAATTACGATTACGAAATCCCCATCGCCAAAAAGGTAATAGGGCAAACATCCAAAATAAGACACCAACAAACCATAATTCACCTAAAGGTCCTCGCCCCGGATACAAAATTGCTTGTAATAAGGTCATTATGCTTATAGAAGCCGGTCGTGCCATATCACCTGGGAACATACTTTTCAAAATCATTGCAATCACTGTAAAAACTATAAAAGGTATTCCCAAACGAATCAACTTATCCTGCATCATTGTATTCCATAACCATTTTCTTTTACCATCATCATTTCGAGGTTCCAATCTAGTCATATAAAACAGATAACCAGATATTGTCATAAATAAAGGCATATGAAAAGAGTATGCAAAATCGTAAGTAATTTGTTCATACCACGACATCTTGCTTAACGTCATAGGAGAGTGCCCTATCACAACCCACAACATAGCCCATCCTTGAAGAATTAGCAACCAATTAATCTTTTGCTTCATTTTTCCAAAAATATTGAGATTGTTTTTCGTATTCAGTTCCTTGCAAATTAGCAAAAGCCTGGTTGATTATTGCAGTATATTTTTCAAGTTTTATTCTTAACTGGTCAAAAGAACCAATCACTTTCGCAGGTACACCACCAACAACACATCCTGAAGGGACATCTTTTGAAACTATTGCTCCAGCAGCTACAATACAATCATTACCAATTGTAACACCTGGCATAATCATGGCTCTTGCACCTATAAATACATTATTTCCCACAACAATTTTATCTGAATATGTTCTACATTTTTGCCCCCCCATATTATTAAAAACACAACTTGCCATATTATGGGTTACTAAAGTAACATCCGCAGCAACGAACACATTATTTCCCAACTTTACGAGATGAGGTTCTGCAGGAATTTTCCAAGGATGCCAATAGCATTTTACCCCCATATCATAGAATACTTGTTTTTTCTTTAAAAAATCTGCTTTTGCCCAACCGCTTCGTTTTAGAAGTAGACTGAGCATAATCAATTTTCTATTCATTCATTTATATTTTTAAGAAATTACAAATAAGATATTACAAATAAGACAACAATATTGCGAAGAACAAGTACTATTGATGATAAATCTACAAACTCATATCTGTCCTTTCATTTAGGAGCTGCATTTTATTTTGTAATGTTTTTAAAATTATACAACTCTAAATAAGCTTCAGCTGCTTTACTCCATAATAGCTTTTCTTTTATTTTAGACTTAGCTTTAAATTTCATTTTTTCAAGCTCATCCTTATTAGAGCATATAGCTTTTATCGCAGCACACCATTTTCTAACATCAAATACTGGTATTACAACACCATCAACATTGGATTCTATTATAGTTTCTGCACCAGCTGTAAGAGATGATATTATTGGTAATCCAAAATACATAGATTCTAAAATTACCATACCATATATTTCATAACTTGAAGCTAATAAAAACAAATCAGAATCTTCATACAATTTCGGCAAAAAATTCTGCTGAAGTCTTCCTAACATAAAAACCCGATCTTGTAAATTACTATTTATTACAACATCTCTGATTCTTTGGCTAAGAGGACCTTCACCAACTAAGACAAGAGCATAATTATCACCGAGATTCTTTATAATATCAATCAAGAAATCAGGATTTCGTCTTTCCTCAAGTATACCTATATAAAGCAGAATATGCTTGTTTTCAATTCCTAACTTATGTTTCCAATCTGTATCATCACGATTATAGAATTTACTTTCATCTAATCCAATATATGTAAGACGAGTCCGACAATCAAGTATATTGTTCAAAAATTCTGAAGCCTTGATAGTTTTACAACCGATACCAGCTACATTATTTAATACATATTTACCAAATGTAGAAGCATACATTCTTTCAATCTGATGTATACCTATTCGTGGGGAATACTGATATGTGCCCTGAATCAAATAACAAGGTACTGAATGTGTATGCGCCCATTTAGTTACATACCAAGTCATAAATACTCCTAAATCATGAACCTGGATTATTGAAGGAGCCAAAGACTTCAGTAAATCAGACACTCCCCAAAAATAACCAAATCTTTGATCAAGCGCAGAAAACTTTAGAAAATAAACACAAACAACCCCACCTTCACAGCTAATCTTTTCCACTTGCTTTTTATTGCCAGCAAGAATCAAAGAAACTTTCAATCCTTTCTTGGTCAAAGCTTTGGCTAAACCAAGTTCCTGACAATTATAGCTTGTTAAGTTTAGAACATTAGCGCCTGTACGAACTATAACTAAATGTTGTTTCATTCTAATTATATTTTTGCAAAGAAATCACTAATCTGCTTTACATATTTATCACGGCAATAATAATCCTTAAAAACCTTCTGATATTCATTTAAAATATTGGCTCTATTAATAGGAGTAAGTTCCAATTCTTTGATTTTCTGAACCAATTGAGACATCGATCCCGCATTCACAATATAGTGTAAATTACCTAATCGCTTATTAAAATCACCAATTACTGGCGAAAAAATAGGTATAATACCACACCCTAAATATGTACTCATTTTTGTTGGGGTAGCTACTCTATTCAAAGCATGATTATCACGGATTAAAAACCCATATTTAAATTTCTTCATCTCAGCTGGTAATTCTTGATAAGGAACATTTCTTATTTCTATATTATTTAATCCAGCATTTTCAACTATTTCCTTTGCTTGTTCAATCATATTTGTAAAAACCGACAATTTTGCTTTTGGTAACGCTTTTCTTATCGCAACAAAAGCATCAATAGTTTGCTCAAAACACTGCCATTTTGCAACAGATCCTGAATAAACAAAACTAGGACTATCATATTTAGCCTGCAAAAAAGCATCTTCTTCAAGTTCTTGATTAAAACAAGGCATAATAGTAAAGTTATTTTTAAAGAAAGCATACTTTTTCTTATAATGCTTAGCCATTGCCTCTGAAACATAGATATTACCAGTTGATCCCCATAGTGATAGAATATCGCAAATGCTCCATTTAAGATACTCGAATATCTTGTTGATTCCTTTTGCATTAAATGCCATTTCTTCCGGTGCAATACCTTGATACCACGTATAGATTTTTACACCTCTTTTCTTTAAAAGAACTCTAGCACAATCATTAACGGTAATTACTATAACCTTATCACCTTTAATAACACTATGAAGATTCGATATTCTCTTGACCCTTTCACCATTATTTTCAAATGCCTCTTCTAATATTTCCATATAAAAATTCAAGGCATTCATGTTATATTTTCTTGGAGGTAAATACAAATAAACCATAATTAATTATTTTCAATTATATCAACATAAGTTATACTTCTATACAATTTCCCTATAAACCATAAACACATTCTAACGCTTCTAGTATAATCTTTTGGATGATCTATTACCGTAATCAAAGCCTGTTTATGCTTTCTCATTGCACGTAAGACGCTCAAAGGATTCATTGTTGACATCGTAATCATAGCAACAGAAGTCTTCTGTGCTGGTGGCAAATCTGTTCTTTTGTGAGTACCATCAGTTATGGGAGTTGCATATTTTTTAAATAGTTTTCTAAATAATTTATCATAGACTTTACAGATAAATCCTCTATGATAAGAGGATATTGGTACTTCTATAAATCTACCGTCTTTTACCTCTTTTGTCACATCATCAGTAAATCGATAATAACTTTGCGAGGAAGTAGATACTTTTCTAAAATCATACTTAAAGAAAGGCGTTTCTCTATATGCACCAATTGCTACCGATGAATCTATCATTAGTCCTGTTTCCAAAAATCCTTTTTTCAACTTATTAAATGGTTGAACAGTCCATCCTCCTGCTCTAAATGCTATTACTTTATAATTAGGATCTACTTTATGAGCAATTTTGTTCAATAATTCAGTACCCTCTTTAAACATAGAGGTAACTTCGTCCTCGGTAAAACTATATAAACTATAATGAGAATAATCATCATAATTCCAAGTTCCATCACCATTGTAAACAGCATTAACCCAATGAGGATGTATATGTAATTCTATACGATGACCTCTTTTTACTATGTCCATTAATTGTTTTTCAATCAACAGATAATCAGAATTCGTCCTCTCCGTATCTACCTGTTTTAGAAATTTTAACGTCTGCCAGTCAACAAAAAAATTACCTTTAAGATTATACAAATCCATAAAGTCCAACAATTTATTAGTTGGAACAATTAGCGTATTATACACTGTTCCTGAACGAATACCAAAAAACAGCTCATAATCAAAGGAAAGAAGTATTCTTTTTTTCATGTACAAAAAATAACTTTATCTAAAAATAGTATGATACCCAAATTCAAAATTGTCAGATGCCAAAAACTGCCAGCAAGATGCAAACAGACTAATTATATATATCCAGGTTAAGAAACCAGGATACTTTACTTTAGAATACAAATATGTATATATTATTGGCAATCCTATTATTTCACCTATATCAAAATACCATCTTAATCGATAGATTCCATCAACACCAGCGGATCCCAAATATAAAACAATCTCAAAAAGGGCAAAGAGAAAAACTAAAAAATTAATATTCTTTTTAAATACATCTCCACCTAAAGCATATATATAAAGTGCTAAAAAAGATAACTTTTGAATAATTCTTAGCGCAGACGCAGAATACTTACTTGAAGCATACCCACTATACCATGATTGGTATGATGTTAAAAACTTACCAACAATCTGCATTGAAAAAACAAGAATGAGACAACCTGCCAACAACGCTATTTTTCCTTTTTTATCCATATTAAGACCATAGATAAAATATATAGGAAACATTACTATTGCTGTAGAATGAAAAGCCATTGCAATTAAACACGTTATACAAAATGGGATTAGTTTTCTATCCAATACATATCCATATGCTATTAAACCAATTCCCATGGCTAGAGCTTGCCTTAAAGGCGAAAAACAATAAAAGTAAAGGACAGGTACATATAGCAATAACGAGAGATTCCAATCTTCTGAGTACTTTTCAATAAATCGAATATTTAAAAATAACACAATAAACGATATTATTGAAAGAAAAAGAACAAAATTATCAGTAAAATATCTTATTATTTGATTAAAAAAAAGATATCCTATATTAATATTGTCTTTTACATGGTACCCTCCACTTATAGAATATTCAAATATCTTTTGATATTCTTCCATATCCCTAAAACAGACAGGATCCTTTACTGCAGAAAACAAGAATAAAATAAAGCCCATAAAGTATAGCATAATTCTTTTATCTGCTATATAATTTGTCATTATATACAAGCCTAGAAAAACCAGTATTAGGCATATAAAAGCACTATCTATAACCATTGACATTTCATTTTAATATGCTAACGATTCTCTCGCAAGCCTTACCGTCTCCGTAAGGATTGACAGCCTTCGACATCTTTTCGTAAGCATTTTCATCTTCCAGCAGGGTGCTTACCTCATCCATAATCTTCTGGTAGTCGGTACCTACCAGGTGAACAGTTCCGCTAGCCAAAGCCTCCGGTCTTTCAGTTGTATCACGCATCACGAGCACAGGCTTGCCTAATCCTGGAGCCTCCTCCTGAATACCGCCAGAGTCAGTGAGTACGATGGTAGCCTTCTCCATTAGATATACAAACTCCAGATACTGCAGCGGCTCGATGAAGAACATATTACCCAAGTTGCTCAAATCCTCTCCAAACACTTCGTGAATAGGCTTTCTTACATTCGGATTCAGATGCATTGGGTAAACGAAATCCACTTCCGGATACTTGTTCTTCAGATCCTTGATGGCAGTAACCATGTGGATGAAGCCCTCACCGAAGTTCTCACGGCGATGACCGGTAATCAACACCAACTTTCTGCCGTCAGCCAGACGGTTAACATCATAGCCAGCCTTCTTGAGGATACCCTCCTGCTCCTTCGCCAAAGACTCATCGTTCTTCAACTTATTCACCACCATGTGCAGGGCATCAATCACGGTATTACCAGTTACGTAGATCTTTCCCTGCGCTTTCTCTTCCTTGAGATTGCTTTCAGAAAGAGGAGTTGGCGAAAAATTGTAGTTGGCAATACGACCAGTAATCTGTCGATTCATCTCCTCAGGCCATGGCGAATAGATGTTGTGGGTACGAAGACCAGCCTCTACATGACCTACAGGAATCTGCTGATAGAATGCTGCCAGGGCTGCAGCTGTAGATGTAGTAGTATCACCATGTACCAGTACCACGTCGGGCTTGCAAACCTTGAACACATCTCTCATACCCGTCAACACTCTGGCAGTAACATCATACAAATCCTGTCCCTGCTTCATGATATTGAGGTCGAAGTCTGGCTTCACCTCAAAGATGTTCAACACCTGGTCGAGCATTTCCCTATGCTGACCTGTTACGCAAACGATGGTTTCAAACTCATCGTTATTCTTTTGGAACTCTTTTACCAATGGGCACATCTTGATGGCCTCAGGTCGGGTTCCGAATACTAACATTATTTTTTTCATTGTTTTTTTTCACTAAAACATAGTGTTATATAAGAAAGATTAATCTCAATGGAAGATATCACGGGTATCATCTTTATCCTTTACATCATCCAGACAATCATCGTAGCGGTTGGCGATAATGGCAGGAGTCTGTTGTTCGGAAACAAAATTCTTTCCAACAGTCAAAGCAAATCAAACAGTTTTGATTACGGATGCAAAGGGAATATATTATATAGGTACCGCCATACGGTCTAACGGTGATTTACCCATCAATTAACCTACTAAATATTTAGCAAATTCAAACTTCTGTTTTACTTTTAAATATACTCTATATTGAATAGAAAACAAAAGAAGAGCCCCACTAAAGACAAACAGATATCTCAAAATCAAATTTTCTGGCATAGGAGCAGAAAGTACAACTATATGATAAAAATAAATCCAAATTGTATTACGCCCTATAAATTGAAACAACTTATGTTTTAAAGCTCTTACAAGAATATCTTTAGCTAACCATAAACAACTACATGCTACTAATCCATATAACACATAATAAGAATGTGGTGGATACTTAAACTTTGGGGCAAGTTCTAAAGGCAAACCTTTTGAATAAATATAATAGCATAGAGCTAAACACCAAACAAAAGAAAAGAATATAACAATACGTATTTTTTTACTTTTAGAAAGATATCTCATTCTTATTCCCAGAATAAAAAACATAGAATATGCAAAAGCAGTTAATACAAAGTTCTTTATTATTTTTTGCACCAATATACTACTAATATAACTAAAATTCAGCCAAGTCAAAATTTCCAAAATCCCCCCCATATCAACACTAATGATATAACAAAAATTGCATCTGACTTCATTTTTTTCTCTATTTTTAAGAGAAACGGAGTTAAAACCATAATCAATAAAAAAACACGAATTATCCACATATAAGACAATCCTCCAGTCAATACAAATGATTGCAATATATAGGATAAACTCAACATAGGTTTATCAGAAACAAAATCGAAACAGCTTACCGCTACAAACCATACAAGCAAAAAGCTCCATATCGGAATTAATAACCTTTTAGTCCGCTTTAACATATAACCAAAATAATCGGGAATAGATCTTCCGGAACATGTTAAGCCTGAAACGAATAGCATTAAAGGTACATCAAAACATCGCAGCTGGTTAAGCACAAAAGGAGCATCAATATGAGCAAAGATTATACAACTTAAACCCACAAAACGCAACAAATCAATACTAATATCTCTATTCATAGTCGGTTGTTTTTTCAAATATTCTAAATTTCATTAAATTAGCGCCCTCCAGTAAGAATCTTATTACATGTTACCTTGTAGCAGGTGCCGCAGTCCTCTGCAGCATATTCTAGTCTCTCCGGAAGATATCTCTAGTATATACTTTATCCTTAACATCATCCAGACAAGCATCGTAGCGGTTAGCGATGATGGCATGACTCTGCGCCTTGAAGGCTTCGAGGTTGTTCTCTACTCTACTACCGAAGAAGGTGCTACCCTCTTCCAAGGTTGGCTCATAGATGACTACCTCTGCACCCTTTGCCTTGATACGCTTCATGATGCCCTGGATGGCTGACTGACGGAAGTTATCGCTGTTTGACTTCATGGTCAGGCGATAGACACCGATCACGCAATTGTGCTCCTTGCTGGCATCATAGCTGTTGGCATCGGCATAGCTGTAATAGCCTGCCTTCTGGAGAACGGCGTCAGCAATATAATCCTTGCGGGTGCGATTGCTCTCTACGATTGCCTCAATCAGGTTCTCTGGAACATCGGCATAGTTTGCCAGAAGCTGCTTGGTATCCTTTGGCAAGCAATAACCACCATAACCAAAGCTTGGGTTGTTATAATGATTTCCGATTCGTGGGTCAAGACCTACGCCGTCAATGATTGCCTTGGTATCGAGTCCCTTTACCTCTGCGTATGTATCCAACTCATTGAAGTAGCTAACTCGGAGTGCCAGATAGGTATTGGCGAAGAGCTTCACTGCTTCCGCTTCCTTCATGCCCATGAAGAGGGTATCGATATTCTCCTTGATGGCTCCTTCCTGAAGTAAAGCGGCGAAAGTCTTGGCTGCTTCCTTCAACATCTCTACATCAGTTACAGACTTGATAGCCTCGTTTTCCTCTGCAAACTCAGGGCGCTCAATAATCTTTGGATAGCCTACGATGATGCGGCTTGGGTAAAGGTTATCATAGAGGGCCTTGCTTTCACGAAGGAACTCTGGAGAGAAGAGAAGGTTAAACTTCTTCACTCCCTTCTTGGCATACTTCAAGTAAAGGTTGCGGGTGTAACCTACAGGGATGGTACTCTTAATGACCATCACTGCATCTGGGTTCACTTCCAGAACCAGGTCGATAACTTCTTCTACATGGGTTGTATCGAAGTAGTTCTTGACTGGGTCGTAGTTGGTTGGTGCAGCAATCACTACGAAATCTGCATCCTTGTAGGCAGACTTGCCATCAAGGGTTGCCACGAGGTTCAATGGCTTTTCTGCCAAATACTTTTCGATGTAATCGTCCTGGATTGGAGAAATTTTATTGTTGAGTTTCTCCACCTTCTCTGGGATTACATCTACTGCTGTTACGGTATGATGCTGGGACAATAGAGCAGCTATACTAAGTCCTACGTAACCGGTTCCAGCTACTGCGATTTTTATATCTTTAAAGTCATTCATAAAAGCGATTTTTATTCAAGTTGACTGCACCATAATTAAGTTCACCCAATGGGGATGTAAATGAAGTTCAATGCGATGCCCCCGTTTCACCATATCCTTCACTTGGTTCTTGAGCAAATTCAAATCATGAATACTTCTTTCATCTTGGTTCTGTTCAAGATACTTAAACATCAAGTAATCAATGAAGAAGTTGCCTCTTGCTCCTACACTCTCCATTGCTGCCATCATTTTATCGGTTGGCTCTATGAGTGTTTTTTCTACCGTGCCAGATTGATCGCCAAAGAACAGCTCATAATCATACGACAAGATAATTTTCTTTTTTCTAAACATTGTTTATCTATAATTTAATTGAAGTCACAACATTAGCAGGAAAATATAAGAATGAAGAATCAATTAAAGATTTCACCAATTGTCTTAAAATAATAATTACGTTTAAATTCAGAATCTTTATTTAATGTAGAGTAATCATAATCATTCAGCATAGAGAAAACTTCATCCGGTGATGGTATCGTTGCAAAATGTTCTCTAATATTATGGTAATACTTCAATAGTTTACATTCCTTTACTATCTGAAAAGATTTACTTGTTTCCTTGTCTACAGTTCCCCGGATTGGTATATTGAAAACTGTTTTATAATTGCCATAATAATCAATACAGTAAAAAGGAACCTTATTGTGAATACATATCACAAGAGGATGCATTAAACCTCCGATATACCCTTTACTGTTTTTGATAATCACATACCACTCCAAAGGTGATAGTCTTTGATGATTCAATTGAGCAATATCAAAACATTTGTTTCCATTCTGGCGAGGCAACTCATATAAAACACTTCCACTTTTTGCCATAATATCAGAAAGGTGTTTAGCCCATTTCTGAAGTTTCTTATTATGAGGTTCCGGCATACATAGTAAATAATAACTATCTGGAAGATTAAATTTCTGTTTTATCTCAGGTTCCAGGACAGAAATATTAACATTGTCATTAAATCCAAATACAGGATCAGGTGTAATTTCCGGAATCAAAAGACCATCAGTAAAAGAGGAAACCAAGTGCTGCGTATGAGCATCACGAACTGTCAGTTTATTAAATCTCTTCAAATAGCGTGAAGCTTCCTCTTTTATATTACTAAAATCTGATGGATTCGTACTTAATGTAGCTATTGAATATCCAACCACAGGAACATCTACGTAGTTGAGAAACTCACCCCAAAAAGGATTTGGAAAAATAGTATCACTTTTTGGATAATAAGTTTTAAAAGTTCTCAAAGAAAAATGAGGCTTTCTCAACATAAACAGTGTATCAGCCCCTATAAAAACCATTTCTATTTTTTCATGTTTTATAACTTCAGCTACATCCTTGGCATTATTGCACAGAGATGTCAAGGGATAATTTTCCTTTTGGAACTCTTGGAATTTATTGATCATTTCCAACGAAGTAACTCTATCATAATGTGCCTTTGTATCTGCCGGCACCCAATTAATAACAACGGGATCATAACCATGCTTACGAAAATATCCAATGGTTGAAAGGACTTGTAAATTCGCCCCAAAATTATAAACCCAATGATAAGTTAAAATACCTATTTTCATTTTAATCGTAATATTTTTAATAACATAATCAATCCTCTCTTTATTAATGTTTTAACAGTAATATGAGGAGATAAATATTTCCTGTAACTTTTTTCAAAGCCATACTTGTAATAATACTGCCAAAAATCATTCCTATTCTTTAATTCAGGAGTCGGTCTCTGAAGATTTGGTTGTAATGCTTCTTCTTTAGTAATTTCATACAAATCAAGAGCTGTCGATAATTTTTCCCCCAATATATCTATTCCTTTCTTTGTGTTTACAAGTATAAGAGATGTACCACGATTATCTCTGATATCAGGACGATTATCTGCATAATCCCAAAAATCTGCAATGGTAAAATCTCCCGGTCTATGTAAATTGCAAAATCTACAATGATGGCATGAAGGTCTGTTTATGTATTCAGAGAAGAAGGCATAACTCCAGCTAGAAATACATTTCGGATCGACCATACTCTTACCGCTGTCAAAGATAAAACGGTAAGAGTATGGCTCTAGCCAACCTCTTACCGACTTATCTCGCATATTGATAGCCACAACCTTATGCCCAAGCAAACTTTCAGAATACTCTTTATATTCCTTAAATATCAAGGGACTTGGAACTCCATGGCAAATTATATCGGCAGTAATGAGATTAGAATAATCTTTTCTAAGATAACACTTTAAGCCTTCAACTTGGCAAGGTGTTCCTGTAAAGAACACCAACTGTTTGTTGCCCAGCAATTCTTTAACTTTTGGGAAAACACCTTCTAACTCACTTTGAACGTATTTTGAACCTCTAAAACTTTCATAATCTTCCTTTTGAAAAGCTATCTGATGACGAGCTACACAATCATTGTCATAGCCAACACCTACCACAAGTCCATTTTGCTCAAACACCCAATCTGCTATAGCGGAAAAAGCACCACCGCTGGAACTATTAAAAAGAATTTTATCATCTTTTAATCTGCCAGCATAATAATTGATTGGTTCACCAGTATATTGATTCTTTTCACGCTGCAAAACAGGGCATGCCAGTTCACAAAGACCACAATCAATACATTTATTGTCATCAACCGATGGATAGTAAAATCCTTCCGAATCAACAACGAATGTTATAGCCTTCTGCTTGCATATACTTACGCAAGCAGAACATCCACAACAATCATTATGTTCTGCTAAATGACGCATAATTATTTAATTTTACTTATTATTTTATTACGAACAACACTTTTCAAAATTTCTTTTTCACTATTAGTCATACCAAGTAAGCCAACACCTAAAATTGTAGAAAGCAAACAGACCAAACATGAAAGAACAAAGAGCCCAAAAGACTCTTCTATATAAAAGCTAATAATAAAAGGTACAGAAAAAGAAATAAAAGATACTATTATTATTTTCATCAAAACCTCTTTTAAAAAACGCTTAACCGGCAATTCAACCATCAATTTCAACATACCCACTCTCACGACTATACAAATCATACTAATTAAAATAGATACAATGAAAACAACCTGAGGTTCAAAGCCTAGTTTTAAAAACATATATGACAAAGGCAAGTTTAATAAAACTAAACCACCTACAACAATTTGATAGTTTCTTATATTACCTGTAGCAAGCATCAATGTTATTAATGTTTCTGAAATAATATCCACAAGAGAAAGAAGCAGAATCAATCTAACAAAAACAACAGTATACTCAGGTACAATTCCTAGCCAAATACTCAAAATATAATGAGTATTTATCAAAACCGGCAATGCCAACATATATAAAAGATAAAACGACCATTTTGCTCCAGAAAAGACCAAACTGAAAGTATAATCTGTTTCTCCTTTAGCAAACGATTTTGTTATCGGAGGGTTGATTGCAGTGATAAAGTTTGAGGAAAATGAGCACACAGCACTTCTTACTTGAATTGATATACCCCTGGCTGCATTTACTGCAGGAGGATAGAAAAGGTTTATTACTACATTTCCACCAGCATCCCTAAGAACACTAGCTATAGCACCGATAAAATTCCATCCGGCAAAAGAGAACATTTGCCTAAAAAAAGTTTTGTCAAACACAAAATTAATCTTACATTCTATAAAATTTCTAGAGCAATATATCCCATACACGATTCTTGATACCAACGATACCAGCACCAATAATAAAGAATAAAAAACCAGCCTATCAATAGGTGCAACTACCAACACAACTACTACCAATAGTTTAGCTGCAACTTCAAAGATAGATAAATAGGAATAAACATCCATTCTCTCATGAGCAATTATCAATGAACGATATGGCACATTTATCAAATCCAAGCAGAAAGTAACCAAAGAAAAATGAAATACCCACTCAGCAGCAGGAATTCTCCCTAGAGGAATAGTCATTTTATTATGCATAAACCATAATCCAATCGGTTCTGCTAAAATTACAATTATGAGACATAATAAGAACTGAATAAATACGGAAGTAGAAAAAGCTAATCTTAATCCATCTATATCATTTTGCCCTAATTTAAAAGTTAGGAAACGAGATATTGCAGCCGAAAGAGAACTGGAAACTACAGCAAACATAGATACCACTCCGCCTACAACATTATATATACCAAAATCATTAACACCTAAATTTTTCAATATTAATCGACTAGTATATAGTCCTATCAACATTGTAAAAATTAATCTCACGTAGAGAATGGCCGTATTTTTTGCGATACGCTTATTACCTAAATTATCCATATCTTAACGCTCCAAATCCTGATCAATAGCCTTACATAAAGCAAAAACAGAATTTATTGCGGAATTAACTAATGTAAAATTAATCGTTATTTTTCTATTACTGGTATTGACACTAACCAGTCCTTCATTGTTCATCTGGGCAAACTTTTCACCCTGAGCACTACCAAAGAACAACGAGCCCTTGCGCTGTATGGTCTGGGGACGTATCGCTCGTTCTGCTGCCAGGTTATCTATGGAATATTCACCATCATTTCGATAGGCAAAGACTTGCGTTCCTCTACTTTTATCATGAAGCATGGGTAAGTAGTAGAAGTTGTCAAGACCTGAGAGCCTTAGCATAATCCCTCCAATCTAGACACTAAGTCCTTCATGCCGGCATAGTCAAGCCCACCCTTCTTGACAAACAAACCATCCGTCGTTTGGATGGTAATGAGTATGCCACCCTTCGACTTCTTTGCTTTTGGCTTGGATGCTGGCTGAGGTGGGACTTCAACATCATCTGTCTCTTCATCTGTAGGTGCTCCCTCTATTTCAACAGGGATAACAGTATCCTTGGCATGCTTCTTGAACCACGCATAGAATTGCTTGTATGGAACACCTTGGTTAATACAAAAGGAATTAATTGAAATACCATGTGGCTCCCCTTCCGTCTTGTAGCGGAACCAGAATGTCTGAAAGACTTTGTCGCTGTACATTTTACTTACGTTTAAAATTACTGGCGACAAAGTTACATCTTCTTTATCAAATCACCAAATCCGTTTTTGAGCGCTTACAACCCAGTAACTAGATTTTAGTATCTTGAAATAATTCGGTACATATTATTTCCTTTACGTATAACAAAAACAGCCTTCTCATACACCATACCATTTTCTTCATAAATGAGATTACCAAATAAGCATGATGACGACGATATTGGCACATCATACATACGAGAGTCAACTAAGTGACAATATCCTATTACTACACGTCTTCCATTACAAGTACCAATAACCATAATGGTACTAGAAGTATCTTGCTTCTTATAAACATTTCTAATAATAAAATCCATAATAAGTTAATTTTAAAATGATTATTTTTTAGTTATGACAAAATGCTCCTTCATCGTAAAGTTGCACATTGTCACGGGATGCGAGCTTTTCCCTCCTTATATTATTAAATACTGCAAACTTCTCTATTAATGTTTTGAACTTTACATTTTCCTCCTGCAAACTATTGTAGAACAGCATTAGGAGTTCATATTCCGAAAGCTGGGATCTTACAATACAGGCATAATCGTATCTCTCCTCTTCTGTTTCAATAAGAGGAGACTCATTTACAAACTTAAAGATGCGGTAAAGATGTCTGAAGTAATGATCAAAGACTTCTATATCAGGAACTCTCGAATATTGATGCAAGCCTTTACGCTGTAAATACAGCCCGATTCCCCTGATGTTTTCTTCAAAATCCAACATTTTATACGTGTAGAATCTATTGAATACCATTCTTCCATCACACTCAAAGGGATCTCCACCATCAGAACAATCATAATGCAAATTCCTTGTTATCGTTTCCTGCAAATTTAGCATATTGAAAAAGGTATTCTCAAAGCGCTGAAGATTCAATGTCTTATTCTGCTTTTTGAACTCTATGCTCTGCTGACGTAGCTCCTGCTTGGCTTCATCCAACTCTTCGCGCTGCATGCTCAACTCATCCTTCTGCATAATAAGGGTCACGATAAGACCAGCAAATGCCAAGCCAGAGAACAAGGCATTGAGAGCGCCAAAAGAATCACCGAATGTTCCTCTAATAGTCCAACATGACCAATGGGTACAAACAAAACCTAGAGAAGCGAAAAACAGCAGAAAAACGAACAGTATCAAGATGATACTCCACATTGAATACTTATCCATATTATTTTTAAACATATACGGACATAGAGTCCCTGCCAGATAAGAATCGCCTTGAGAGGATTCTTACCTGGATATTGATTGAGTAAAACTAATTTGAATTTGATATTATAAATGTATCTGCTCTCTGAAGAAATTCCACAGATTTCTTTGCGGCCTGGGAGGGAAAAGTCCCACAGATTTCACAGATGAACACAGATTTCTTTGCGGCCTGTGCGGCCGAGGATACGCAGATTTGGCTTTACTTCCCGCTGGTCAGTGGGTCCGGAGGACAAATCTCCCTTCGACCGCCGATTTCCAAATCACAGATGGATTGCTACCGAAACTTATGGATTCCATCACAAAGCATTGATAATTCTTTCTGAAAATAATCTATATCAGGAGATATATCTTTAGCAGTCTGCACTTTACCATCCAAAGACAAAAATATACCAGCATGCAATGGAAGACGCTTACTTGGTTTTGGTAATATCGATACTTCTCTATTTACAAACTCTTTATCTAAATCCCTAACATCACTCACATTCAGAATGGTATAACCAAAACGAGTATCACCTTCTGATCTAGGACGAAATATATTAGATATATCATCCAGTTCATCGGCTTTATTTCGCAATACAGAGATGTAATCCTCTGCTCCACTTTTTAGCATCTCTAACTTGAATGCCTTTGGCGAAACACGACCCTCATAGATATGAGAAGGGGAGAACAAGATTCTTGCGACTTGCTCTTCATCATTTATTTCATTGATTGTCTTTTCCATGTGCCTCCTCTAATAAATTCAAAACATCCTGTTCATTAAGGTGGTCGTAATTGTATTTGGATAAATGACCATCACGCTTGATAAAAGCTGCAATTTGATGAGGGGCTACCGTAATACCAGCCAGGTTCTTTCCCTCAGTATAATCTAAATATAAATAGCCTCGGGCATCAGGGAACAATACCCAATTTACCAACTCCTTATCTGAAGATAGCATTATGACTCTGCGAATGAAATCTTGTATTCCTGAATCGATAGAAACACTGTTTTCTCCATCCCAGCCCTCTTTCAGCAAAGCTAATTCTTCCAAACGCTTGAGCAGCTTACCCTTGATTGGGGTCGCTGATTGATTGGTAAGATTAGACAGAAATACCAAACAGTTATATAATGCACTCTGGTCATTCGTGGTATATACTGCGTCCATTACATGATGGCGCAATGTCTGTATATCCGTATTTGGAGAAATACAAACTCCCACAGGATCCGCTACCAAACTTGGCGCTGCCTCTGGAACTTGATATGATTTTGATTTACTCATAGCTTTACCATCAAATTAAAACATGGTGCAAATATAAGGGAAATATCTGAAATAGCCAAGGGATTTCTGGTTTTTAACATTGTCCCACAGATCTCACAGATGAACACAGATTTTTCACGCAACAGAATTGCGAGTGGTGTCGGCTAGCGCATCATTTTTTGTACAATGCTTGCTAACTCAGCAGCATAAGAAGCAGTATCTTCTACATATCTCTTATTTACAAGTATATATAAGGATAAATCATTTCTTCTAAAATGCTCGAACTTGTTATCAGATTAACTTTTCGTAAACAGGTATTGCTACCTTATCCATTTCTTCTTTCGAAATCTTAACAACTCCAGGAGTTGCATCAAAATAATCTACAGGATAACGATACTTGCCATTTGGCATCAAAACTTTAGTTACACGACGAAAAAGAGAGATACCCTCTTCTGTAACTATCTTTGTTATCGTTTTATTAATGATTTTGCCCATAATTCTTTCCTTTAGTTCATTTTCAAATGCAAATATAAGGGAAATATATGATATAGCCAAGGAATTTCTGGTTTTTAACACATCGGGAGTCCCACAGATTTGGCTTTCCCTTCGGCCGCCGATTTTCAATTCACGGATGAACACAGATTTCTTTGCGGCCTGAGCGGCCTGGAATTTGAAAGGGTCACGCAGATTTCGCAGATGACGCAGATTTTTTGACCTATTCGGTCAGATTTACGCAGATTCTTCGACTCCACTGTTCACCTCTTGCGAAGAGGGGGGCCTTATCCCACTCCCAAGCCCTCGCCCTTAGCATAAGGGCAAGGGATGTAGCTGGCGACGCTATAGCTCTGCCAGAGTTTTGGTCAGCCAGCGGAGCCTGTGCTCTAAAGGGCTGGCTGGGATGCTTAATCAGTATTTTCCTATCTCGTCCTGGGCCTTCTTCAAGGCGCGGATTCTTAACTCCTTCTCTACTCGCTTCTTCACTTCCTTCTCTATCTTGTCCTCAATAATCTGGTTGAGAGGACGGGAGAATGGATGCCAACCGAAAACGGCGTTCTCCTTCGTGTGACAGAACAACACCGTGTCAACTTCCAACAATGCCTCCAGGCGATCCTCCTCGCTAGGATAATGGGTGAAAATCCAATTGGTGAAACGGACAAACTCGGAGAGCAACATATGCTCGCCCTTGTTCAAATGAGTGAAGAAAGTGCGGTTCAGGTGAAACTTTTTCTTGATGTCACTCTTCTTCAACACCCAGGCACGCATGCCTTCGGTCAACTCATGATAAGCCGCCTTCTCTGCATAAATGTGCTTGGCAGACTTCACTAACTGGTTTGAAAACTTGTCGAAACGCTGCTCGGCAGTCTTCGACGAAATCTCAGCCGCGAGCTTCAACTTCTCAGCGGCAGAAAGTAGGAATTTCTTTTTTCCATCGTTCCTTTTTAAACAAAATTAATACTTAAATTATTTATTTTTACCACAATGTGGTAATTTTCGATTTTCTATATCGCCCTTTTGTCGTAACTTTGCTGACAGTTACCGATTGGTGAACAGCGGGGTGAACACTTGCCCCAAGCATTCACCTTTTCGGCTCCGGGGTGAACCCTAGTAAAAAGAACTTTGTATATACAGCGCATGCTAGAAATATAAAGAGTCTCTATTATAATGGGTTACGGGGTGTTTTTAACACATTATTAACGCTAAAGGTTGGCATCGGGGTTCACCCTTCACCGACTTCATCGCCAAGTGTTCACCCACACTCTTAGTTAGTGAACGTTGCAAACAACAGATTAGTATATTAACAACAGACAATTTTAATCAAATGGAAAAAGAACCAAACACCAACAGCATGGAAGAGACAGCTACTATGCCATCGTACTTCCCTTGCATCAAATCTTCGGAGAGCCATCCACTCGCCGACTGGTTGTATCTCAAGAGCGTGATTACCTCTAGCCCTGAGCTTAGAATGATGACCGAGACTTACCGCAAGCGCCTTGCCATCAGCAAGCAGTTTGCCGACCAGTACAAGCCTGAGATGCCTGCCATCACGGTTTCGGCGCTCATGGACGGCTACGGCAGACAACTTGCCAACTTCCTCAAACCGACCTACATGCTCCAGCTCGACTTCGACCATGTGAAGAAGGAAGATATGGAGCATCTTATCCAACTGGTGAGAGGCGACAGTCATACGATGGTAGAGTATATCACCGTGAGCGGCAGGGGATTCAGAGTGTTCTGCGCCTACCGTCCTGTGGATGACGACGACATCAGCGTGCTGGAACTCTTTGATGCCGTGCTGCAGAAGGCGATGGCTTACTACACCCAGCTCCTGGGTATGGCTCCCGACAAGCAGTGTGTCGATATCACCCGATGCGCCGGTCTTGCCTACGATCCGGATGCCTATTTCCGTAGGGATGCCGAGCCTTTTGCCTTGGGACCGAAGGACCTGAAGCCCCTCTACATGAAGAAGGCGTTGCAGGCGAAGTATTCTGCCAGGCGAAACGCCAAGGGCGGCAAGCGAACCATCAAGGTGAAAGAGGAGGCGGAATCAAGCGACCAGGGGGCGCCTACCATCGAGGAGGCGGCTTCCCACATCAAGGAACTGCTCGAAATGTGGGGCTATCGATTCGAACCAGAGCATCACAACGAGTACGTGTGGCACTTTGCCGACATCTGCATCTACTATGGCATCCCGCTGGAAGAAGCCCTGTCCTACGCCGACCGTGAGTTTGGCTCCAGCTACGAAGATACGGCTTCCGTCGTCAAGTCTCGCTACAAGCATCTGCATAAGTTTGGCATCTGGCACTTCTATCGCCAGGGCGAGGGCCGCAGCGGCAAGCCATCAGTAAGACGCATCAAGCAGTGGCTACTCACCCACTATCTGTTCCGCCAAAACGTGCTGACGGGATTTTACGAGGTGGAGAGCCGCATCGTTTTAGACGGCAAGTATCCAGACTGGGTCCGCATCGACGACAACATCGAGAACTCCATCTGGAGCGAGATGGACGAGTCGGGACAGCATCTCTCGGAGAAGACCTTGCACAACATCATCAACAGCGACTTCAGCGAGCCGTTCGACCCCTTGGACGATTACCTGCGCAGTCTGCCGACATGGAAGAAGGGAGAGGATCCCGACTACATCGACCAGCTCGCCGACCGCATCGAGGTGGAGAACCTGCCCGACAACGAGCATACGCAGAGCCTCTTCCGCTATTTCTTCAAGAAGTGGCTGGTGGCGATGGTGGTGGCATGGGTAACGCTGAAGGTGGTGAACCAGATGATACTCATCTTCGTGGGCAAGGGCGGCATCTTCAAGACCACATTCTTCCAGATGGTGCTGCCCCCACAGTTGCGCCAGTACTTCCTCAACGACTCGACGGGAGCCTACACCGACAAGGACTTCATGGAGGCTTTCAGCAGCAAGGCTCTGCTCTGTCTCGACGAGTTTGAGATGGTATTCGGCAAGAACCTGAGCGCCTTCAAGAGCAATATGACCAAGGTGACATTCTCCATCCGCCGACCTTACGACAAGTACCGTTCGGAGATGCCCCACCGCGGATCGCTCTGCGGCACCACCAACAGCCAGCAGTTCATCACCGACGAGGAGAACCGCCGCTACTGTCCTTGGCTGGTAAAGAGCATCGAGAGTCCGATAGAGCACCCGATAGACTACGACCACGTGTTTGCCGAGGCTGTGGCACTGGGTCGGGAGGTGATGAGCCATCCTAAGGGCGAGCCCCTGGAGTGGACATACTGGTTGACAAGGGACGACATCGAGCTGATGCGCAGCCACAACCGCCTCTTCATGGTAGCCAACTATGCCGAGGAGCAGATACTGAAGTATTACAAGGTGCCATTGCCTGAAACGCCACTGGAGTACATCAAGTTCCGCTACAGTGCCGAGATACTGGAGAAGATAGGTGTGAACCCTGCCCTTCGCCAGAACCTGAACAACCAGAACATCGGTAACGTGATGAAGCGTCTTGGATTCAAGAAGATTCACAAGAAGAACGGCAACGGCTGGGCTGTGATCGAGAAGGAAGGTAGCGAAATCAACCGCGATGCCTTCATCGATCCTAACGATACCGTGGAGGATTAAGTATCTTGGTTACGATAGCTAAGTATCATGGTTACGATAGCTAAGTATCATATTTACGAATGGTATCCGTGTAGGAAAATTAAACATTCAACATTATAATAAAGTCTATGGATTTACGAAGTTACACCAAGCAGGAGTTAGCCCTGCTCTATTTTCCGGATTCCGACCCGGACGTGGCTAGATCTCATCTGATGAGATGGATAGTAAGATGCACCCAGCTCTATGAGCAGCTGCTGAAGAGTGGATACACCAAGAACTGCAAGGAGTTCAATCCCCTGCAAGTATCCTATATTTTCTTCCATTTGGGAGAACCCTGATATTTATCAGTGATAATCGTTGAGTATCGTGGAGCAACATAGAGCAACGGTGAGTTGGGAATGAGAAATGTTGTATCTTTGCATTGTGATTCAGAAAGAAGAACATTAACCATTAACACTTAAAAACTATGTTGCTTTACGTACTAAAACTAAATCAGAACGCCAAGATGCCAGAGGCATACGGCAAGTACTACGCCTATCCAGTCATCACTCAGACGGTAGGTATCGACGGCCTGGCCGAACACATGGCTAGCCACAACACTCCTTTCTCTAAGGGAGCCATCAAGGGCATGATTACCGATATGGTATCGTGCATCAAGGAACTCACCTTGCAGGGTATCGCTGTGAAGATTGACGATCTCGCCATCTTCTCCATCGGCATCCGCAACAAGGAGGGAGCAGCCTCGGAGAAGGAGTTCACCATCGCCAAGAACATCGACGGCTTCCGTCTCCGTGCTCGTGGCACCGGTGAGTTCAGCGCCAAGACCATCAACCTCGATGCTACGCTGAAGAAGGCCACTGCTCTGTTAGGGGATGGCACCACCCCGGATACCGACAAGGGAACCACGGGTGGCGAAAACACCGACCAGGGCGGTAGCGGAACCACTGGAGACACAGATGTAGATTTGTAGTCCTAGCCTCCTGACATCTGAAACAAGAGAAAGCGCATCGGCAGGATGCAGTCCGGAGTAATCCGAGGGCCCATCAGGAATGAGTTCATCACTCAACATTCAACACTGTCAAATCATCGCCCTGAACGGATACTTGCTCATCCTGCCCGCTTCCTTCTTGGTCTCCCACAGATCTCACAGATTTACACAGATAATTCTTCGTTGCAAGCAACGGTCTTATACTCATCAGGTCTCACTGCAAAAAACTCCGAAGGAGTCTATAATCTGTGAAAATCTGTGTAATCTGTGGGAAAATTAATCACTAATCATTAATCACTAATTAACATGAAAAAGGAAACTATCCAGAAAGTCATCAATTTCGTCATCACTGTCCTCACCGCCGTCCTCAGCTCCTTCTGTGTGCAGAGCTGCACTAGCCTCTAAGTTGCACCCGGAACTAGGAGATCAGCCTTCAGTGTTCAGTCCTGCCGAGGTTAAGCGATGGAGATCGGTGCCCACGAAATCGTACATCTGCCATTTCAGAAGCTGGCGGCACCGCTTCTGCACCCGATCGCCATACTGGCCGCGAAGACTGAAGAGGTTGCGCTGGAACAGGATGCCCTGCGCCTTGAGTGCCTCGTAATCCTCCTTCTTCATATAGAGGTAACGCTCGGGATGAGCCAGGATCGGGGTATAGCCCTTGTTCCTGATGCGCTCCAGCAGTCCACGGAAATTCATCGGTGGGGCAAAGATGCTGGTTTCCACCAGCAGGTATTTCTCTGCCAGTGGCAGGAGATTGCCTGCCTTGAGGCGGCGCTCGAAAAGGGCATCCAGCATGTTCTCGGCTGCGAGATGCAGCTGTAGGGGCTGTGCTCCGCGCTGAAGGCAATCCTGGAGATACAGTTCCCGGAATGCTTCGAAGACCCGGCGGAGATTTTCGGGCTCGTTCGGTACATCTTCCATGATGTGAGGGGTGAACCATACTTCATGGATTCCGCTTGCTTCGTAGATGCGAAGCTGCTCCAGGCTCTTGGAGGGGTCCTGGAAGCCATCATCCACGCCAGGGAGGATATGGCAATGGTAATCGATGCCATCAGGGAGACTGCACGTGCTCCCTGATGGCTTTTTCTGATTAAATATTTTCTGGAAGAATTTAAACATCTTTTTATATTATTCTATAATCCATTCATTTAAGATTTTGCCCCCCATTTTTCTCCTTATTATAGTTATAGCCGTAGCCGTAACCATAGCCGTAGCCATAGTGGCTGCCATATCTGCCGCCACGAGCCTTGGTACCGTTCAGAATCAATGACATATTCTTGAACTTCTTCTCCTTGTAGAGGGCCTCGATCTCTGGCAGCATGCTGCGCTCCATCAGGCCGGAACGGACTACGAAGATGGTGCGGTCGGCAAACTGCTCGTAGATTGGAGTATCGGCTACCACCTCAATAGGAGGACAGTCGATGAAGACGTAATCGTACTCCTGGCGCATCGTCTTGATCATCTGCTCCAGCAATGGGGTGAAGAGGAGCTCGGTAGGGTTTGGAGGGATGGTTCCGATAGGAATGACATCGAAATACTTCACCAGTCCGTTTTCCTCTCCCTTGTAGAGGATGTCGTGGATATCGGCAACTCTGCCGTTGAGGTAATCGCTCAATCCCTCGCCGGGACTATTGATAACCATAGAGGTAGATCCGTGACGGAGGTCACCATCGATGAGCAGCACCTTCTTTTTCTTGATGGCGAGCGACATCGCCATGTTGGCTGCCAGGTGACTCTTGCCCGAACCCGGATTAAACGAGGTAAACACGATGACATTCTGCTCGGGATGGGTACCGATGGTGAACTCGAAGTTGGTGCGCAATACTCGGAACGCCTCGTTCACGATGTCGCGCTTGCCAGCCTTCACTACCATCTGGCGCACCTCCTTCGGCTTCTTCCAGAACCTGATGCGCTGCTCGAGGGTTGGGCGATTCTTGCGACTCACATAGTATGGAATCTCGCCCAGGAACGGAACATTCATGTTCTTCAGGTCCTTCCTGCCACGCACGGTGGTATTCATGTTCTCACGCACGAAGACGATGACTACCGGAATGAGGAATCCCAGCACGAAGGCTACGAGCATGATGTTGCGGCGCACCGGTGCCACCGGCTTGTTGTCGCCCGTAGGAGGGGTGATGATGCGGGTATTGTAGGCGGTGAATGCCTTGGAGAGTTCGTTCTCCTCGCGCTTCTGGAGGAGGAAGAGATAGAGCGACTCCTTGACCTTCTGCTGGCGACCCACGGTCTGCAGATACTTAGCCTGGTTAGGGGTGCTGGCAATCTGGGTGGTAGTGGCAGCCTCGTTGGCCTGCAGGGTGCCCAGCTGGGTCTTGAGGGTTACCACGAAGTTGTCGAGACTGGCAGTGATGCTCTTGCGCATGGAGGCAAGGCTCTGGTCGTAATCAGCCACCAGAGGGTTCTGCTCACTGGAGTTAGCCACCAGGTTGTTACGCTCCAGCTGACTCTTGTTGTACTCGGCAATCTGCTGCTCTATGCCCGGGCTCTCGATGCCTGTATTGGATGGCAGGAGCTGGTTCTTGCCCACCTTGCCGGTGAGATAGTTTCGGATATACTGGGCAATGGCGAGGCGCGAGTTGAGATCCATGATCTGCTTATCTACCTCGGTGCTCTTCTGCATATACTGCTGTGCGGCAGCCTCTACATCGGGCAGCAGGTTGCTGCTCTTGAAGGCTGAAATATTCTTATCCACATCGCCCAGCTCGCGCTCTATCACGCCCAGTCGCTCGGTGATGAAGTGAGAGGTGGAGATGGTCATCTGGTTCTTGTCCTCGAGCCAGTTCTTGCGGTAAACGGAGATGATGGTGTTGATGACATCCTCTGCACGCTTAGGGAGCACATCCTTGTAGGAAAGGTCGATGACGGTGGATTTCTCCTCGCTCAGGCTGGCAACGAGCGATTCCTTGATGCGGTCGGTCATCGCATAGATATTGCTGCGGGATACATAGAGCTCCGGAGCATCACCATTCTTTACAAACTGGGTGTAAGAAGGAGCCTTATCTACCTTGATCTTTCCCAGTGGGGTGTGGATGATCTGTCCGAGGCGTCCGGTAATCTCATCGCTGTCATCTACCGGAAGATTATCACGGGTTACGCCCTTGAGCCTGCTGATGACGTAAGAGCCATCGCCCTTGAGCTGAATCTGGAAGCTGCCGCTCTGCTCATCGGTAAAGCCGATGAAATCTACGTTTACGGGGAGGTCGCCGCCATAGAGAGCCTCCTTGTGAAAGGCGCCGTCGATGGCATAATCTACATCGAGCTTGAGCCGCTTTCCGGTTTCGAGGAGCACGGCAGGCGACTGGATAGCAATGAGTTCATTGTTTACATTGCTCTTGGCGCCTCCCATTCCCATATCTGCGAACATGGAAGAAACATCGCTGCTGATGCCCTGCGACTTGCTGTCGTCCTTGATCATCAGGGATGCGGTGCGCTGATATACGTTTGGGGTAGTGAGAATGTAATAGGTGGCGATGCCGATCGTTACGGCTAGCGAAAGGATGAACCAGCGCCACTTGGCGAGGCAGAGATAGAAGAGATCCTGCAGGCGGATGAAGTCGTCTGCCTGATTGCGTCTGAGCAGCGGATTCATCTGTGCGGGCTGGTTAGCCGGAGTAGTATTCTGTATCATTTTTCTTTATTAATTTACTTTCAGGAAGGTGAGGATGGTAACGATGAGAGATGAGATGCTCATCCAGAATCCCGTAGATTGCACGGTATTTCCGTTGAGCGTAGAGCTTCTCTTCTTGGTATCGTTAGGTGTAACATATACCACATCGTTCTGCTGGAGATAGTAGGCAGGAGAACTGAAGATGTCCCTGCCGGAGCAGAGGTCAATCTTGTAGATCTTCTGGTGTCCGTTTTCCTGTCGGAGCACCATCACATCATTTCTTTTACCCTGGATGGTGAGATCTCCCGCCTTGCTGATGGCATCGAGGATGGTCACCTTTTCCTCGTCGATGGCATACTGCCCCGGCTTGGCTACCTCGCCCATCATGGAATAATGGAGGTTGCTGAGACTCACGGTGACGGTAGGGTCCTTGACGAGACTAGCATCCACGAGCGATTTCTTCACCTTCTCGGCAATCTCCTCGCGGGTGAGACCAGCCACCTGTATCTTTCCCACAACCGGGAAATCGATATCACCCTTGCTATCTACCGTATAGTAATAGGCATCCTGCGACATATTGTAGGCACCGCTTCCGCTGGTGCCGCCCGTGAGATTGAAGAGCTGTGAGATCTGCGGATCCTTGCTCTTTACCCCGATATAGATCTTATCAGTGGGCTTGACGGTTATCACTCTGTTCTGCAGGGTAATGACAGTATCAGGATTATTGTTCAAATCCTGAAAATAGGCTACGTTCTTCGGTGTACCGCAAGAAGTAGCAATCAGGAGCGCTATACCCAGCGCTCCTGACAACACAAGTTTACTAAATTTCATTCTTTTTATCTAGATAATGCAGTTTTAATCTTTTACTTCTTCTCCTTCTTCCCGGCGAGGCTTACGAAATTGCATTCGGTAAGGAAGGCTGCACAGGAGAGGAAACCTTCTATCTTGACCACGAAGCACTTTTCCGCCTTTCCCTTCTCGTTCTTGCATCCCTTCACCTTCTGGTAATATCCTTCGAGTCCGGCAAAGACACCATCCTCTATCCTCACCCTTGCTTCAGGGTGCAGATCGATTTCCCCGGGAAGGAAGAAGTGCTTGTTGGCATCCTCCACGTTTTCGTAGAGCGCCATGAAATCCTCCATTTCCTTATCGGGGATGGTGATGACTTCAGAATGTCCATCCATGGGACGGATCTTGAACTGAAGCATGGAATTGTAAATCTGCTTGAGATTCCGCATCCTGCCTGGCGTTGCCTTCACAAAAAGGAGATTGCGGACTACGGGGCGATAGGAAATGACTCGCTTGCGTATGTGCTGCCCCACCATACGCTCGCAGCGTTCCAAAGGAAGGAACACCTTGATATCCTGGTTGGTCTTGAGATGCGTCACTACCTTCATTTCGCGGTATGGGGCACTCATGGCATACCAGAAAGGGGCTTCATCAGACCTTTCCAAAATCATCTATTTATTCATTTTTATTAACATCAATTTCAGAAAACGGCACAATTTTAGCTCCCTACAACATTATATAACTATTTTAGTTTCAAGATGTTACACATCTACCATTTTCCAGCGACAGGTTTTCTCATTTCGTTCTTATTTACAAACGTTCTTAAAAGAGAATCCTTATCAAGTTGCAAAATTACGTTTTTTCTCTGATTTAAACAAATTTTTTGGTCTATTTTTTTTTTTTAACAATTGGTTTTCTGTAGGGGGCTTTTTGGCCCCCCTCATAAAACCAATTGGCGGCAGCAACCACCTATAGTTGGGGACATGCAATCTGGCATAAAACCTACATCCTTTTTTAAAAATATATGCGAATTTATTTTGTTAGTCCAACTATTATTATTATCTTTGCTGCCATATTCTATTAAACGCTAACAATATGGAAAAGAACAGCTATAATGGCAGCATACTGATAAGAAGACTGGTGATCCTTACCGATTTCATCATTCTGAACGGGCTGATTTTTGCCTTTATCTGCATAGATGCCCTTTATCTTCCCACGAACTTCAATCTTGCCACGAAGCTCACCTTTTTCATAGCCAACGTAGCCTTGTTTCTGGGTGAGTACAAGTATTACACCATCATCCATGTAAGAAGGGTAAGATTCACGCAGGTGCTGAAACGTACCTTCTATCTCACGCTATGCACCATCTTCTGGTTTCTGGTATTCGGCAAATTCTTCAAGCACAGCGAGCAGGTTTTCAGCTTCTACATCATCTTCTTCATCACGCTCTATCTGGCGCTGGTACTGTCGAGACTCCTGGAACTCAGGATTCTGAGGCATCACCGTGTAAGAGGAAGAAACTGCCGCAAGGTGGTATTCGTGGGCAGCGACCCTGCCGTACTGGAAATGTTCATCAAGATGACAGAGGTGCCGTCGGCGGGTTATATCGTGATGGGCTATTATGCCGATGAAGATATCGTAGGAGCTCCCGAAGGATTAAAGAAGCTGGGCAGGATCAAGGATCTGGACCGCCTTCTCTCTTCTACCATCAATGATACCATCAATGGTACTCCCAAGCCGATGGATGAACTTTTCTGCTGCCTATCGCGCAAGCAGTCGGACGAGATTGTGAAGATCATGCGGTTCTGCGACAAGAACGTGGTGCATTTCTACTTCCTGCCGCGCGTGTTCGGTGAATACAGGCTGCATCTGGATGCCCAGGAATTCATGGGACAGACGGTTTATACGAATCATATCGCTCCGCTCGACAATATTTCGAACCGCATGATCAAGCGGACTTTTGATATTGCCGTGAGTGGCGCAATCTGTCTTCTGGGGCTGCCTTTCATCCCAATCATCGCCCTGATCATCAAGATCCAGAGTCCGGGTCCTATCTTCTTCCGCCAGGCAAGAACGGGTCTGAACGGTGATACCTTCATGTGCCTGAAGTTCCGTTCGATGCATGTGAACGGGAATGCAGACAGGGAGCAGGCGACGAAAGATGATCCGAGGAAGTTTGCATTCGGTGACTTCATGAGAAGAATGAACATAGATGAGTTTCCGCAGTTTTGGAATGTACTGAAGGGCGACATGAGCATCGTGGGACCTAGACCCCACATGCTGTTCCATACCGAGGTGTACGGCAACCTGATAGACAAGTATATGGTGAGACATTTCTCTAAGCCTGGCATTACGGGCTGGTCGCAGGTTACGGGTTATCGTGGTGAGACGAAGGAGCTTTGGCAAATGGAAGAGCGTATCCGGCGTGATATCTGGTATATAGAGAACTGGTCGTTCTGGCTCGACATCCGTATTATCCTGCTGAATATAAGGTGTATGGTATGGAGGGATAAGAATGCATATTAGAGGGTTTATTTCCTACGCAAAAATCTATGGGACATCAATTACTCCTCTAATGCCTTGATCTGCTTTTTGGGAGTTACTCCCAGATTCTTCAGGCTCTCTACCCTTCTCATTACATTGCCCGCTCCATCATAGAGCTGCTTGCGGGCTTTATCATAGGTGCCGGAGAGGCGGGAGAGGAGTTCACCTATGCTCGTGAAGGTGTCCTCAAAACCTACTACCTTGTCGTAAAGATCGGCTGCCGTCTTCACTATCTTCTCCACATTCTTGTTCTGACGGTCGTACTGCCAGAGATTATACGCTAACTGCAACGCCATCAGGAGATTGCTCGGAGATATGATGATGATCTTCTTCTGATAGGCATAACGACTCAAATCCGGCTGCTGCTTCATTGCAGCGATATAACTGGTTTCGTTAGGGATGAACATCAGGACGAAGCCAATGGCATCCTCTACCAACTTGGAATAATCTTTCTCCGCTAACTCATCGATGTGCTTGCGCACACTCTGGGCATGCGACTTCATCAAACGATCTCGCTCCTCATCTGTCTCTGCCGCCAAGGCATCGGTATAGGCGGTGAGAGATACCTTGCTATCTATCACCACGCTCCTGCCTTCCGGGAATCGCACAATGACATCGGGGCGATAATTCTTGCCGTTCTCATCCTTGGTGTTCTCCTGGATAAAGAACTCCTCGTCCTTTCGCAAACCGCTGTTCTCCAGGATGGTTTCCAATACCATCTCGCCCCAGTCGCCCTGCATTTTGCTGTCTCCCTTCAATGCCTTGGTAAGGTTGGCGGCATCGGAACCTATCTTCGAGGTCTGCTCCTTCAGACTCGTTACAGCCTGCTGCTGTTCCTGCTGGAAGAGCTTCATCGTTGCCTCGAAGGTATTCTGGAGTTCCTTCTTGTTCACTTCGTTCTGGGTCTTGCTTTCTTCTACCGATTTCTTGAAATCGGCAAACTGCTCCTTGATAGGTTTCAGGAGTTCATCCATCTGGAGCCGGTTGTTTTCCTGGAGGGCTGACTGCTTGGCAGCGAGCTGTTCGGCAGCAGCTTTCTGCTGTTCGATGGTCATGCGATGCATCTCCTGTTTCAGGTTTTCGAGTTTCTGCGCCCACTGCTGGTCGCTTTCAGCCCTGAGTTTGGCGGCATACTGCCGCTCGTTCTCCATCTGAGCTTTTAAGGATTGAACCTCGGAAGCATGATGCTGGTTGCTCTGTTCAATGTTAGCCTGCAGCACCTGCGCCTTCGCAACAAGCTGCGTTTTCTCCTCTCCCGCCTTCTTGGCTTCCATCAGTTTGCCCACGAAGAAGCCGATGGCAAGACCTACTATAATTCCTATTATTATCTCCATTTATCTTTTTTCTTATTAAAAATTATTTAAAAATCAGTTTCTCCGTTCTATCAGCCAGGAAAAGAGGGA
>JAJWLX010000073.1 GCA_021636625.1 Prevotella sp.
GCTTGATGGCAGCCAGGGTATCAGCGGTTTCACCACTCTGGGAAATGGCGATGACGACATCATCCTTCGTTACCACAGGATTGCGGTAACGGAACTCAGATGCATATTCCACTTCCACCGGGATGCGGCAGTAGTTCTCAATCATCTGCTTGCCGATGAGCCCGGCGTGCCATGATGTTCCACAAGCCACGATGATGATTCGCTTGGCATTGAGGAGCTGCTGGCGATGGTCGGTGATGGAGCTGAGCACTACGCCCATCTCTGTCTCCGTCTTGCAGGTTGTATCGTCGCCGTCGGTCATCACACGGGTTTCCACGGTGCGGCTCACCACACGGCCACGCATACAGTTGCGCAGGCACTCAGGCTGCTCGAAGATTTCCTTCAGCATGAAGTGAGGGAAACCACCCTTCTCAATCTGACCGAGGTCGATATCCACGGTCTGAACCTCAGGGTTAAGCTTTACGTTCTGGATATTCACTACCTGCAATTCCTCTCCGAGACGCATCACGGCAATGTTACCATCCTCCAGGTAAACCACCTTGTCGGTATATTCGATGATAGGGCTGGCATCAGAACCGAGATAGAACTCTCCGTCCTCACCAATACCTACAACCAATGGGCTCTGCTTGCGGGCAGCGATAATCTGGTCAGGGTTGCGCTTGTCGAGAATAGCGATGGCGTAAGCGCCTATCACCTGACGGAGCGCTACCTGAACGGCAGTCAACAGATCAAGATCCTTCTTCACCTGGATGTATTCGATGAGCTGTACGAGCACCTCTGTATCAGTTTCACTCTTGAACTCCACACCTTTAGCCATCAGGTTCTTCTTGATGTCGGCATAGTTTTCGATAATACCATTATGAATCATGGCAAGATTCTTGCTGGAAGAATAATGAGGATGAGCATTCACAGCCGAAGGCTCTCCATGGGTAGCCCAACGGGTATGAGCAATTCCTACATGTCCTGAAATATCCTTGTCTGCACAGAACGCTTCCAAATCTGCCACCTTACCCTTTGCCTTATATACGTTCAAAGAGCCGTCATTGCCAATAAGGGCTACACCCGCAGAATCGTATCCGCGGTATTCCAGACGCTTCAAGCCCTTGATGAGGGCTGGATAAGCGTCTCCCTTACCTAAATATCCTACTATGCCACACATACTTATATATATTTATGTTGTATTTTCGTTTGTTATTCCTGACCTTTTATCCTTTGCTGTTATCGCAAGATGTTGACAACCAATGATGCAACTGATGTTAAAATACTTACAGCAGAGAACCAGAGAGATGTGGCAGAACCAATAGAAGAATTCTGTGCCTTCACCTTGTTAGGCTCTACATAAACAACATCATTCTGCTGCAGATAGAAATAAGGAGAGTTGATAATGTTAGCATCATTCAAGTTAAGATAATGAATATGCTTCTCTCCCTGAGCATCCTCACGGATCAGCATCACATTCTCGCGCTTACCATAGATGGTCAAATCGCCTGCAGAAGCCAAAGCCTCGATGATGCTCATCTTTTCCTGAGGAACGGTTACTACCTTAGGAGTATTTACTTCACCCGTAACTACTACGCGGTAACTTGCCATTCTCACGGTTACGATAGGATTCTCCTTATCAGACATAAATGGACGAACCTTGTTCTTGATCAGTTCCTCACACTGGTTCTTGGTCAAACCACCTACATGAAGCTGACCGACAACAGGAAACTGAATATTGCCATTATTATCTACCAGATATCCCAAAAGAGTTGGTGTACTAGACAACTGTCCATCCATACCTGTTGTTTTGGAAACTGTAAGGTTGAAAGGCATTGCGGCCTTTGGATCTGTAGTAGAAACGGTAATGGTTAGTTCGTCCTTAGGCATTATCTTAGCTTCATAAAGCATCTTTGATGCAGCTAAATTCACCTGGTCGGCATTTTGGAAATAAGCCACATTCTTGGTGCTACCACAACTGCCGAGCATCAAGACCATTGTCAAAGCGACAAGCGCTGAATAGATGATTCTTTTCATTATCAACAAATTTCGTTTTAAAATATTGGTGCAAAAATACAGCATTTTTTTGAATGCTGCAAATTTTTGCACCGATATTTACTCTATTGCATTATTTTTCCTGAAATAATGACCTTTTTTTGCTAGTCTTCAATACCATTTGACGGCAAATTGAAGCTATAGCTGTTATCGAAGATCTTCTTCACCTTGTTAATCTCGACGAAAGTGGTTCCTCCACCCTCACCGAAGCTTCCACTCAGGTAAGCAATCTTATCTTCCTCGCCCAGATAACCCTTCTGGCGGAGCATACGTACCGCAGCGGTAAACATAGCCTTGGTAGAAACCTGATCCTTCTGATGAATTGGAATAATACCATAGCTCAGGTTCAACCAGCGCTGAAGCTTCTCCTTGTAACAGATAGCAAGCACTGGATTAGGGCCACGGAACGAAGCCAGGCAGCGGGCAGTCTGACCCGTCTCACCATCGGTGATGATACCGGCAACGCCCAACTTCTTGGTTGCCTCAATGGCAGCATGGGCCAGGAAGAGCTTCTGGTCAATCTTTCCATCCTCCATCGGATCAATGTCGTTGAGAGGCGACTTGTCCTTCTCAGCCTGCTCGGCAATACGCGCCATAGTCTGTACAGCCTCTACAGGATACTTACCGCTTGCCGTTTCGCCAGAAAGCATCAGGGCGTCTGTACGGTAGAAGATAGCGTTGGCAATATCTGTAACCTCGGCACGTGTAGGACGAGGATTCTTGATCATGGTGTGGAGCATCTGTGTAGCAACGATTACCGGCTTCTGAGCCTTCACGCACTTGGCGATGATGCGGCGCTGGATACCTGGGATTCTCTCGATAGGCACCTCAATACCCAGGTCACCACGGGCAATCATAATGCCATAGCAGGCTTCGATAATCTCATCGATGTTATCTACACCCTCCTGGTTCTCAATCTTCGAGATGATCTTGATGTCGCTGTGATGAGCATCGAGAATATCCTGTACAGCCTTTACATCGGCAGCATTGCGCACGAATGAGTGAGCGATGAAATCAATATCAAGCTCGATGGCAAGTTCGATATTTCTGCGGTCTTTCTCGGTAAGCGCAGGCAGGTCGATGTGCTCGCCCGGTACGTTCACACTCTTGTGAGCACCCAGTGTTCCCTCGTTCTGCACCTCAGCCACGAGCATAGGACCCTGAATATCAACAACCTTCATGTCGAGTTCGCCATCATCAAACAAGATGTCGTCGCCTACCTTCAAATCGGCAGCAATATCAGGATAGCTCAAATTCACGGTATCATGAGAAGAATCTACATCAGGACGACCGAAGATTTTCACCACGTCACCTATATTATAATGTATAGGCTCCTTTACGTCGGTAGTGCGCACCTCCGGACCCTTGGTATCAATCATGATACCAATATGTGGAGACACAGCTCTAACGTTCTTGACAATGGTACGGATTCCATCTTCTGTAGCATGTGCGGTATTCATACGAACCACGTTCATGCCCGCAAAAAACAGTTTTCGGATAAAATCTTGATCGCATCTGCGATCGCTGATGGAAGCAACAATCTTTGTTTGTTTCATATTTGTAATTACCTTATAGAAATTTCAATGTTATCGTGACATTTCTGCCACTTTTCTCAAATTTTGTGCAAAGATACAAAGAAAATCTGAAATACGATTCATCTGAAATACAAAATATATATAAAATATGGCGAATGTAACAGTTTGAAAGGAAGCGATAACAAAAAATCCAGCCAAAAGGATGTTTATCTCCCTTTGGCTGGATTCCTTATTGATTCATCCGGTGCCTAGATATCCAGGTCTGGAGCCTTCTCAGCACCAGCTGCTGCCTCAAACTTAGGCATTACATTGAAATTGAAGATGCCGGCGATGATGGCATTAGGCATCTTTCTAACCGTCTGATTATAAGACTGAACTGCCTCATTATACTTACGGCGAGCCTCGCCGATCCGGTTTTCAGTACCTTCCTCCTGAACCTGGAGAGCCTTGAAGTTCTCGCTTGCCTTCAACTCTGGATACCTTTCTGCTACCAGCATCAGCTTGGAGAAGGCATTGGCCAACTCACCCTGAGCAGCTGCATACTGCTTCATGCTAGCCTCCGTGAGATTATTCACATCCAGCTTCACCTGTCCTACAGAAGCACGAGCCTTGGTCACCTCCTCGAAAGTCTCCTTCTCATGCTTGGCATAAGCCTTTACGATTTTAGCCAACTGAGGCATCATATCGGCACGACGCTGATACTGAGCCTGCATGTTAGACAACTCGGTAGTAGCCATCTCCTGCTCTCCTACCATACCATTATAACCACTGAACACCCAGAGCACCAATACAACGATGACGCCTAAGATGATCCATCCTGTTTTCTTCATACTTTTTTATTATTGATTAATGATTATTGATTATCTATCAACTATAAACTATTAATTACCAACTACTACCAGCTTCCGCCGGAACCGCCGCCAGAGAATGTTCCACCGCCAAAGGAGCCGCCAGAGAAGCCACCTCCTCCACCGCCGGAGAATCCTCCGCCGCCCATGAAGAACGGCGGCAACCAGTCGTCATCATCATTCCTTCTTCGCGACTGGTTTCTCTCCTTTCCCTTCGGTCTTGGTTTAACCAGACCCACCTGCTCCAGGATGTAACGGACGAGGTAATAGATCGGGATTCCGAAAAAGAGGAGGAACAGGATAATGACCAGTGCCCAATCCTCTTCATCATTCACCGTCCCCTCATCTACTGACTCTATTCCGGTGCGTCCACTTTTCACCTTATTATATATAGCACGGCTCACAGAGGCAACAGCCTCGCCGGGAGCATCCTCGCGCATGTATTTCACAATACAGGCACGTGCAATATCATCACAGTCCACATCCGTCAACTCACCTTCCAATCCGCTGCCGGGAGCGATGAAGTACTTGTGGTCTTCCACGGCAATGACGATGACCAGACCTCTTCGGCTCTTCTTGTAGCCGATGCCATACTTGTTGCCCACATCCTGTGCCATTCGGAAAGCATCCTGGTTAGCCACCCTGCCCACGATGATGAGCACATTCTGCACGCCACACTCCTGCTTCAGCTTCTGCAGGTAGAAATTGGCGGAATCCTTCAGCGCCTTATCTACATATCCATCCGGATCGGAAACATACTGCGTGGAGTCCTGAAGGAAGGGAATCGGCACATTATCCGCATTCCACTCCTTCTTGGCAGACAGCGATAAGACGCTGAAAGCCATCCATATCATCACTAAAAAATATCTCTTAAAAGCCATAAATTCTCAATTTTAGTGCAAAAATACAGAATAAAAACCTAATATGCAAATACTTAGAGCATTTTTTTTGCAAAAAAAGCCTCAACTATTTTGTTATATCACAAAAAACTTGTATCTTTGCACACCGATTTGAGATTATTAAGTATAAAAAATAAATAAAAGAAGAGAAATGACCAAAGCAGATATCATAAATGAAGTAGCAATCGCTACTGGTATGGCTAAGAAAGAAGTTAGCATGGTAGTAGAGTCGTTCATGGAGGAGGTAAAGAAGAGCCTCATCAAGAACAAGGAGAACGTTTACTTGCGTGGCTTCGGTAGCTTCAACATCAAGCACCGTGCAGCAAAGACCGCTCGCAATATCTCTAAGAATACTACTCTCACTATCCCAGCTCACGACTTGCCAAGCTTCAAGCCAGCAAAGAGCTTCATCGAGGAGATGCAGAACGCTCAGTAAGAGAATTAACATTTTTATAATAACAATATTTTAAAATTTTAAAATCATGCCAAACGGAAAGAAAAAGAAGGGCCACAAGATGGCTACTCACAAGCGTAAAAAGAGATTACGTAAGAACAGACATAAGAGCAAGTAAGCTTTTATAGAAGCTGATTTTGCTCTCAGTCGGTTCCACAGACTGAGGGGGCGTGTCATATCAACATGGATTGGCATGCCCCTTTTTGTAAAGTGTTATTAGTAAACTTTAAGTAAAGAGATTATTGAAGAGTATGACAAGCGAAGTTGTAATTGACGTCCAGCAGAAGGACATTTCTATCGCTCTCATGGAGGATAAGCAGCTGGTGGAATACCAGAATGAACCTCGTGAGGCTTCGTTCTCTGTGGGAAACATCTACATCGCAAAAGTTAAGAAACTTATGCCGGGACTTAACGCTTGCTTCGTAGATGTAGGTTATGAACGCGACGCCTTTCTTCATTATCTTGACCTGGGAAGTCATTTTAATTCCTACCAGAAGTACCTTAAACAAGTACAGAGCGACAGAAAGAAACTTTTCCCATTCTCTAAAGCCAGCAAAATGCCTGAATTGGAAAAGGACGGCAGCATACAGAATGTGCTCAAAGCAGGACAGGAAGTGCTGGTACAAATCGTAAAGGAACCAATCTCTACCAAGGGACCTCGACTCACAGGCGAAATCTCATTCGCGGGCCGATACCTGGTACTCATGCCATTCGGTGATAAAGTTTCTGTCTCGTCGAAAATTAAAAGCGGTGAAGAACGCTCCCGACTCAAACAACTCATTCACAGCGTAAAACCAAAGAATTGCGGTGTAATTGTCCGCACTGTGGCTGAGGGAAAGAGAGTCGCTGAGCTCGATGCTGAGCTGAAAGTCCTGGTGAAGCGATGGGAGGATGCTATCGCCAAGGTACAGAAGACCCAGCAGCGCCCGCAACTTGCATTCGAGGAGACCGGAAGAGCCGTTGCTCTCTTGCGTGACTTGTTTAACCCATCTTACGAGAACATCTACGTGAACAACGAAGATGTGATGAACGAGGTGAAGAACTATGTTTCTCTAATAGCCCCTGAAAAGGCGGGCATAGTTAAGCTCTACACCGGTAAGGTGCCTATCTTCGACAATTTCAGCATTACCAAGCAGATTAAAGCTGGCTTTGGTCGTGTTGTTAACTACAAGCACGGTGCTTATCTCATCATCGAGCACACCGAGGCCTTGCACGTTGTCGATGTAAACAGTGGTAACAGAACTCGTGAGAAAGGTCAGGAAGCAAATGCACTGGATGTTAACCTCGGCGCTGCTGATGAGTTGGCAAGACAATTGCGCCTCCGAGATATGGGAGGTATCATTGTTGTCGACTTCATCGACATGAATCTTGCCGAAGACCGACAGCTGCTCTATGAACGCATGTGCAAGAACATGCAGAAGGACCGTGCCAAGCACAACATCCTGCCATTGAGCAAGTTCGGACTGATGCAGATTACACGCCAGCGTGTACGTCCGGCTATGGATGTGAATGTAGATGAAACCTGCCCTACCTGTTTCGGTACGGGCAAGATTAAGTCGAGCATCCTCTTTACCGACCAGTTGGAAAGAAAAATCGACCGCCTAGTCAACAAGATCGGCGTCAAGAAATTCACTTTGTATGTGAATCCTTACGTGGCTGCCTTCATCAACAAGGGCTTCATTTCCCTGAAGCGCAGATGGCAGTTTAAGTATGGTTTCGGCTTCAATGTGATTCCTTCACAGAAACTGGCATTCCTCCAGTACGAATTCTACGACAAGGACAACCAGTATCTGGACATGCAGGAAGAACAGGAAACAAAGTAAGTTTTTAATTATCAGAAAAAAGCTCCATTCGTATCAGTTTGCGAATGGAGCTTTTTTATTTTGTTTTTCTACACCTTATTATATATAGGGCATTTTAGTACTCTATCTCATTATTCACCATCTTCTCTGTGTCCCAAGGTGCAGGAGCACCGCCGAGATAACGATGGAACCAGTCGAGGTGCGCATTGTAATAGAGCGGCATCGACTTCAGGTTGCTTGGCCAGTGACCATCATACTTCAAGACAATCAGTCGCGAAGGAATGTTTAGGGTCTGCAAAGCTGTGAAATACTGCAAACTCTGGGTATACGGTACACGATAGTCCAGCTCGCCCGTCATCACGAGAGTTGGTGTAGAGAAGTTCTTGATGTATGAGGATGGCGACCACTTCTCGTAGAGATTGGAATTATAAGGCTGTCCCTCTAACTCAAAGTTAGGAAACCATACTTCCTCAGTACTGCCCCACATAGAGCGCAAGTCATATACGCCCATCATGGAAGCCAGACACTTGAATCGCTTGGTATGTCCCTGCAGCCAGTTCATCATGTAACCGCCATACGACCATCCCATCGCTCCCATCCTGGTAGAATCAACATATTCCAGGGTTGCCAATTTATCGGTAACCTTCATTACATCCTCGAATACCTTTCCGCCCCAGTCGCCAGAAATGGCACGGGTGAAAGCCTGACCATATCCCGTAGAGCCGTGAGGGTTAGGATAAGCCACCACATAACCGGCAGCAGGATAAACCTGCCAGTCGCCACGGAAGGAATTCATCCATTGCATCTGTGGTCCGCCATGCACATTGATGATAAGTGGATATTTCTTGCTGGCATCAAAGTTGTGTGGCTTCACGATGAATACCTGTACCTTGTCACCACCAGCACCCTCTACCCAAATGCTCTCAGATGGACGGATATCCACCTCATCCTCCAACTTCTGGTTGAGGAAGGTTATCTGCTGTTCCTTGCCGCTGGCTACAGGAGTTCCATTCCATTTCTTCATCTGCTGGCGATAGAGAGCCGATGGCTTGCCTGTCGTGCTATAGGTATAATATACCATACCCTTATTGTCGAAATCAAACTCCGAGATGGCCTTACCCGTCAATACCGGCGAGATGGTCTTTCTGGCTATATCGAGCTTGTAGAGAGGCTGTGCGCCCTGCACCTCACCCAGGAAGAAAATACTCTTGCTGTCTGGTGCCCATTTGTAATCATCCACCCAGTTGTCAAATTTCTCTGTCAGGACGGTAGACTTCTTTGCAGCCCGGTCGTAGATAGCAAGACGGAAGCGATCAGACTCATAACCAGGCACTTGCTGCAAGCGGTAAGCGATATACTTGCCATTAGGCGAATAGGCTGGAGTACCATCCCAAGCCTTGTTCTCCTTCGTGATGCAGACCGGTTCTCCCCCATTCACAGATACCGTCCACAGGTCGGCATTGGTGCTAGCCTCCTGATGCTCATCATGATTGGATACGAAACAGATCTCCTTGCTGTCAGGAGAGAATTGATAGGTGATTCCACCCCCAACCACGAATATAAGCGAATAATTGCCCGGAGTCAGATCCTTGTAAGTCTTCGTCTGTGTGTCGAAAAGGATAAGGTGATTGCATCTGCCATCATTATAACTCGTCCAATGGCGGTAGAGCAACTTGTCGGCGATATGCGCCTGTACAGGTCCCTGCTCCTTTTTCTCCATCCGGGCCTTGTTAGCCTTGGCATCAGCTCCCAGGTCGGGATATACTTCTGCGGTAAAGGCTATGTATCGCTCATCCGGAGAGATGACAGGGTTATCGATACCCAACTCATAATCAGTTACCTGTTCCGTCTCGCAGGTAGTCAGATCCATGCGAAAGATCTGAGCCGTCCCTTTCTCATAATTAGTAAAGAAGATACCCTTTCCATCCTTGCTCCACACGGCAGAACTACTCTTTCCATCCTCGGTAAGAGCCTTGGCGTGAGAGCCATCTGCATTCATGATGTAGATGTCGGAGCCAGACTTCTGGTTCTTCAGGTCAGAAAAACTGGCAGTATAGCAAACCGTCTTACCATCAGGCGAAAGGCTCACCGAAGAAACGCCCTTCACCCTGTACAAATCCTCGATGGTAAACGCCCTTTTCTGAGCGTTTGCCGAAAGCAGCGCCATCACGAATGCTGCCGAAAACATCAATCTCTTGTTCATATAACCTATAAATATTAAACTTTCAATGCAAAAGTAACAAATATTTTTGGATTTCCTGCAACCTTTTCACCACTTTTATCGTCTAAGCTATAAATAACATTGATAATAACACATAAAAGAAAGGAAAAGATTATGATTTTAAGTACAACTCCAACCATAGAAGGCCACCCTATCCGTGAATACCGTGGCGTAGTGACCGGCGAAACCATCATCGGTACCAACTTTGTAAAGGATTTCTTTGCCAGTGTTCGTGATGTAATCGGCGGAAGAAGCGGTTCTTACGAAAGCACCCTCCGCGAGGCAAAGGATACTGCCCTCAGAGAGATGGCCGACCGTGCCGCATCCTTAGGCTGCAACGCCATCGTAGGCATCGACCTGGATTACGAAACCGTAGGAAAGAGCGGATCCATGCTGATGGTAACATGCAGTGGAACGGCGGTGATTATCTAATATTATCATTATATTATATTATATTATATTATATCATATGATTTCATTCGAAAGTGATTACAACAATGGTATGCTGCCAGAGATTCTAGAGGCTCTTGGCAAGACAAACTGTGAGAAAACATCCGGTTATGGTTTTGATCCATATTCAGAATCTGCAAAAGAGAAAATCCGTAAAGCCGTGGACAATGAGAATGCTGAAGTGTTCTTCCTGATAGGCGGTACACAAACCAACACCACCGTCATCGACTCCGTGCTCATGGGATGCGAAGGAGTAATCTGTGTGGAGACCGGTCATATCGAAGTACATGAATCTGGAGCAGTAGAAGCATTTGGCCATAAGGTCATTACGCTGCCAGGAGAGAACAGCAAGCTAACATCCAGCACTCTGTCTGCATATATGGATACTTTCCTTGCCGATGAAACGCATCCTCACATGGTGCAGCCAGGCATGGTTTATATCTCGATGCCGACAGAGTTCGGAATGGTCTACACCCGGGAAGAGTTGACTGCGCTATATGCAACCTGCCAGAAATATGACCTCCGCCTCTTCATCGATGGTGCACGACTGGGATACGGTCTGGTTTCAGAGGCATGCGACTATGACTTGCCATTCCTTGCCAAGCATTGTGATGTATTTTATATAGGTGGAACCAAGGTGGGCGCCATGATGGGCGAAGCTGTAGTATTCTCAGGCATGAAGGCACCTAAGTATTTCTTCACTAACATAAAACGTCATGGAGCCTTGCTTGCCAAGGGCAGAATGCTAGGCATCCAGTTTGACACGCTGTTTACGGATGAACTCTATTTCAAGATATCGCGCCACGCCATCAACATGGCTACCCGTATCCGCAGCATCTTCCAGAAACATGGCATTGCTATCGCCTACAATTCGCCAACCAACCAGCAGTTTGTCGTACTCTCACCTTCCCTTTACGAAGCTCTTTCCAAGAAAGTTGCATTCGAAATATGGGAAAGAAAGAGCGATACCGAAATCATCTGCCGATTTGTAACGAGTTGGGCAACAAAAGAGGAAGAACTCGAAGAATTGGAACATATTCTTCAGACTCTATAGCCGGAGAGATGTATCTTTCCATTAGCATATTTTGAGAAGAAACGTATATATACAAAAACGGACCCGCACATTTAAGCATCGTTGAGAGGCTTGGTGGGGGACTGACGGTGCAAAAATACGAATAATCTTTGATTATACAAACTTTTTAGAAAGAAAATAGAAAAAGCAAAGTGGATTTCTTTGCTTTTTCTATTTTAAATCAAATATCTTCTATCTCACCAGATATTTCGCAACCAAATCTCTAAGCATCGACTCCGGAAGATTCGACAATCCCGTCTCTTGAATCGTAGCATATTCGGGCTTGTTCTTTCCGATAATAAACTTACAGTCTCGCTCATCTATGCTTGCATACAAATGGAAGTTGCCTTTGTAAGCCTGCTCTATACGAACATCAGTACAACTTTTGCCATCTATCTCAAAAGAAGAAGAACTGTTGTCTTTATCCTCCAACCCCCATGAAACGAGATGAGCATTTATCGCTGATTCTATGGAACTGATCCACCTATCATCGTTTTGTATGACGAATCCTCTGTGCCTTCTTCTCCTCCTTTCTCATCAGATAAGGTGATGGAGGAAGTTCTGGAAGCACATCATTTATAGCATCAATCTGCCATAATCTTTCATTTATTTATCTATCATTATAATGATATTTATCCATTATATCAGCCTTTATCTTCAATATACTGATATTTACGGATGCAAATATAGCAAAAAAAAAATGAGACTGACAAACTTTCAAGAGTTTTTTCTAACTTTCTGTATTTTTCAGGAAAATGATGCGAGGAGCCGCTTACAAATGACGCAGATTCACCCATTCCTTTATACTCGCACGTAAATGTTTTTTCTTGAAAAAAGTCTCAAAGTATCATTGTTTGCAGATAAATTACTGATACATAACGATTTGCAAAATGACACTTCTAAATATGTTTACAAAGAAGTGTCATAGAAGTATCATGATTTCCATAGAAGTATCATCAAATCACCATAAAGCATTGTACAAAAACACAAAATTGTAGTCAACTAAATATAGGAAACTACAATCGCTTGCTCAAATAAATTGCCCAAAAATCACCACGTAAAATGGGCACTCGATGCCCACCGTACGGGCAATGAGTGCCCATCACTTGGTCTGTCGATGCCCATCACATGGTCCCTGAGTGCCCGTGTGACGGGCACTCAGGGACCAGCCAATGTGCATATTCCTAACTGCAGTTGTCTGTCTTCCATCTTATTCCTGGTTAATATAAACATACTTTATAAACTAAAAAGGTAGACATTATCAATTATATAAAACGGAAATACTAGGCATTTCTTAGTTTTTACTCCTGTTTTTCCAGACATAAATCCTCCCAAAAAGGCTTTCTTGTAAGCGACTTACCTGAATTTTATGATACTTCTATGGAATTCATGATACTTCCATGATACTTTTTTGTAAACATATTTGAAAGTCTCACTTTATAAGCCTTTATGTATCAACAACATACCAGAAATCAATGATACTTTGATACTTTTTCGAGAAAAAAAACATTTATGTGCGCAAAAGAAAAGGAAAGAAGGAAGCAGGGATTATACAAGAAAAAACAGCAATGGGCTATTACTCCATTGCTGCTTATTTTATATTATTGTACAATCTTGAAGCGGATACGCAAAGAATGCGCATGCTCATCCCAATTGGTACCAAGCAATACGAACTTGCCAATCTGGGCGGTAGAACGGACATGCTTGCCGATACATGGACAAACATCATAATCACCGATACGAACCAGACGCAAGGTCTCGCTCGCATCATCCGGCAGACGGTCTAACTTGACGTTAGCCGGAATATGGTCACGATCCACAAACTCGTAAGTAACAGGCATATCAAGCTCTATCAGGCGATTCATCTCCGTCTCAATCTCCTTCTCCTCCTGACGTGTAGGCTTGTGATCGACTACGAAGGTCATCTTACTCTTCTTGCGCTCAATATGTGCATTGCGGCTGCGCTCACAGCCAAACAGGCGAACCATCAACTGATTGAGCAGATGCTCAGCCGTATGAGCAGGAGGGAACTCCTCCTTATGATGCTCATTCAATATGATATCACTTTCCTCCATCTTGACATTGAATTTATAGATTCTTACTCCGTTAGCATCCATTGATATCGGGAATACACCATCCCTCTTCAACTCTACCTTCTTCTTGCCTCCCGAGAACAGTTCGGTTACCAGAACCTCCTCTTCCGTGATCTGGAAGAAATCGAATGCATGACCAGGAATGCATACCTGCAGCTGGCGAGCCTCCTGGGCAAAGTTGAGCACAATGAGCATCACCTCATTATCCTTCGTGCGAAGGAAGGCAAAATTGGTACGTGGATCAAAAAACTCTGAACCCGGATTAACATACATCAGGTCGAAGGTATCACCTTCGCGAAGCGCCTTCTCCTCATTGGCAAGACGGAGAAGCTGGCGATAGGTAGCAGCCAGATATTTCTGCTCTGCAGTATATGCTTCCTCCTCACCTTCCTGATAAGCATGGGTCAGGGTCTCCGGACTCCAGTAGTCGAATATCGTAGTACGGCCATCTCTGCCGCTGAATCCTTCCTTGTCCATACCCTCCTCGCCAAACTCCTGTCCGCTGTAGAGCATGAAAGGATTCTTCTGGAAGAAGAGACTCATGGCTGCTGCAGGAATCGCCTTCATGGCGCTGCCGCAGAAGAAGTCGCTGGCTATGCGCTGCTCATCATGGTTCTCCAGGAAGTAGAGCATGTGATCGCGGATGTCATCCACCACCTGCCACTCGTGAGTGATACTGGCTGCCGGACGCTCACCACGAATCACACCGCGAAGACAATCATACATGCCCACCTTATCGTAGAGATAATCGAATCCCGCCTTCACATAGTTGCGATACTGGTTAGGATCATACACCTCACCGATAACAATGATATGAGGAAACTTGGACTTCAGAATCGCTGTAGCGTATGACCAGAATGCCGTAGGCACCATCTCTGCCATGTCGCAGCGGAATCCATCTACACCCTTGCTTGCCCAGTAGAGCAGGATATCCGTCATCTTACCCCAGGTGCTTGGCACCGGCTCGTAGTGATAGCTTCTGCCACCTGCATCGCAGTAATCCACACCATAGTTGAGCTTCACGGTCTCATACCAGTCGTTGCAACCCGGGCGGTTGTCGAAACGGTCATTTCCCGTAGCTTTTGCCGGACTCTCCTCGTATGGCTCATAGATTTTGGCATCCTTGGCATTATAAGCCTTGAACTCCGGTTTAGAGTAGCGAACTTCATTCAGGTCGAGATCGCCCCATGTATAATAGAAATTATTCTTCGTAGAGAAGTGCATATTGGTATCATCATCTTCTCCCAGATCTCGTACACCTGCCGGTTTGCAGATGGAATGATACTCACGAGCCACATGATTCGGCACAAAGTCCATGATGACCTTCATGCCAGCCTTGTGCGTACGCTCGATAAGGCTCTCCCACTCCTTCATTCTCAGGCTGACATTCTCGGCCAGATCAGGGTCGATGTCATAATAGTCGGTAATGGCGTATGGCGATCCAGCCTTGCCCTTTACCACCTCAGCATGCTGAGTAGGAATACCATAAGATGAGTAGTTTGTCTGTGTAGCGTGACGAATCACACCTGTGAACCAGATATGAGTGAAACCCATGTCATGAATACGGGCCAACACCTCATCACTAAAGTTATTAAGCTTTCCGCAACTGTTTTCTTCAATGGTGCCGTTCTCCTTACGGGTGGTATTCCTGTTACCAAACAATCGAGGGAGCACCTGATAAATAACTATTTTTTCCTTCATTTAGCGGTCGTTACTTAAATGATAAAACGCTTTACCCTCCCGGCAACGCCTTTGCCGGGAAGATAAAACGCATGATTATTCTGCTAGATGATTATGCAATACCGTGATTACCTACAGTCTTGTCGATGCGGCCAATCATACCCTGCAAAGCCTTGCCAGGACCACACTCTGTGAAATCGTCAGCACCATCAGCAATCATAGCCTGAACAGAAGCTGTCCAGCGTACTGAGCTTGTGAGCTGAGCGATGAGGTTCTGCTGAATCTCAGCTGGATCTGTATGAGGCTTGCCATCTACATTCTGATAAACAGGGCACTTAGGAGCAGAGAAAGCAGTCTTCTCGATAGCTGCCTGAAGTTCGTCCTTAGCTGGCTGCATCAATGGAGAGTGGAAAGCACCACCCACCTTCAATGGCAGGGCACGCTTGGCACCGGCAGCCTTCAACTGCTCGCAGGCAGCATTGATAGCGTCAACATTACCAGAGATAACGAGCTGACCAGGGCAGTTGTAGTTGGCAGCAACTACAACGTTGCCCTCTGTGCTAACCTGAGCGCAGATTTCCTCCACCTTCTCATCAGGCAAACCGATGATGGCAGCCATAGTTCCAGGATTAGCCTCGCAAGCCTTCTGCATAGCGTTGGCACGTGCAGCCACCAGCTTCAAGCCATCCTCGAAAGCCATAGCACCTGCAGCTACCAGAGCAGAGAACTCACCGAGAGAGTGACCAGCTACCATAGCAGGCTGGAACTCATCACCCAGGCAAAGAGCAGAGATAACAGAGTGGAGGAATACAGCAGGCTGAGTAACCTTAGTTTCCTTCAACTGCTCGTCTGTACCGGCGAACATGATATCAGTAATCTTAAAGCCGAGAATCTCATCAGCCTTATCGAAAAGTTCTTTTGCCAATGCGTTGTTGTCGTAGAGGTCCTTACCCATACCTACGAACTGAGAACCCTGACCAGGGAAAACAAATGCTTTCATTTTTATCTATTTTAAAAATTTATTATTAATAATTTCTTCTTTAAAAGCGAATTCCATGAATTCAGCTGCAAAGATACAATATTTTTCTGAGAATCGGGAGAGAATAAGCTAAAATAAAGTTATAGATATACTAAATTTCCACTATATTATACGATTTTACCCTGATATAGGAATACAGAAACAAAAAAATCCCTAATGCCTTTCGGCAAAAGGGATCTTTATATTAATTTGCTTTAC
>JAJWLX010000074.1 GCA_021636625.1 Prevotella sp.
TCTATGGATTGCTTCGGCCGATGGATGGCATCGTGCCTTATCGTATGGAGCATTGCGTGACGCTTGAAGCTACAAACGACAAGCCGATCAATCAATTTTGGAAAGATAAACTGACCGATGTTCTTATCCACAGTGTGAAAGCTGACGATGGCATACTTATCCATCTCTCTACGGCAGAATATGAACATCTGTTTGATTGGAAGAGAATTTGCAGGGAAGTGAAAGTCATCCAGCCCCTCTTTTATGTTCGCCAGAAGGATGGTAGGCTGAAAATGCAGGCTGTGTGGGCTAAATCCTGCCGTGGAGCTATGGTGAGATACATTCTAAGCAACCAACTTGCTACTCCAGAAGAATTGGCAGCCTTCAGTTACGAAGGTTTTGAATACACACCAGAATTAGGAGAAGTGGCTTTTCCGCATTTCGTTCGTAATATAACAAAATAGTACTTTTTTACTTTTCCTACATCAAAGATGATATCTTAGAAGACAAGGGAGCGGACTAGGCAATGCTTTAGTCCGCTCCCTTGTTTAATTTAGTTTAAATCCTGAACAATTCTTGTTTATCTCTAGGTAAAATTGTATCTTTGCCGTGGAGAAAGTTATGTTCAGCACTGCTGAACTTGTATTCGACACTGCTGAACTTAAGTTCAACACTGCTGAACATAGATTCAACATCGCTGAACATAGATTTCTTCTAATGATAAAGACTATTATCCTTAAGAGTATAGATGAGTGCATTTAAGGATGTAAACTATCTCTTCTAGGACTATGGTCTATCTTTATAAATGATGATGTAGAACTTAATAAGGAAAGGAATTGATATGGCAAAGTACATGTTACAGGAGATGTCGGATGTTCATCATACCGGCAAGCGTAAGGTTTATCCCAAGATGGTAGTCAACCGGACGCTATCTCGTAAGGAATTCATCGAAAGAATGCAGGGTTATCATCGTGGTATTTCGGCAAGCACCACGGAGGCAGTGCTGATGGATGTGGAAGAAATACTGGTTGAGATGCTCTCTATGGGCTATAATGTGAATCTGGAGGGCCTCGGTACCTTCTCTCTCTCCCTGGGTTTCGAGGATGACAAGCCTACGGAGATGCAGGGCGATGACGACAAGATGACTTATCGCAAGGTAGGTGTAAGAGATGTGAACTTCAAGGCATCTCCCGATTTCATCAAGTCTGTGAAGCAGGCAGCCGACCGCGATCTGGAGCGGGATATGGGTGGAGTAAAACTGATATTGAAAAAGAAATATACCCGAGAGGAGCGCATCGCCCGAGCCCTGGATGTCATTGATGAGAATGGCTTCATCGGTCTTACCGACTATGCCTACATCAACAACTTGAGCCGCACCGCCGCCTCTTTGGAGCTGAAAGAGATATCCCATGACGAGACTGTTCCCATCCGCTCTGTGGGTCAGCACAGTCATAAGGTCTGGGTGAGGAGAAAAAAATAAGATAAAGTATGATTTCTTATCATTTTCTTTGGTAGTTAGGAAATATTATTGTAGTTTTGCACAAAGAAAGAATAAAGTCTAAAAAGTAGTAGATATGGAACAGAAGAAGAAACGCGTATATCGCAAGCGCATCCCTTATGGCATGATGAATTTTGAGGATGTTAGAAAGGATGATTGCTATTATGTGGATAAGACTCCGTTTATAGAAGAAATAGAGGCAGCAAATAAGTATTTCTTTTATATTCGCCCTCGCCGTTTCGGCAAGAGCCTTACCCTTTCTATGCTCCAGAATTACTATGATGTGAACAAGAAGGATAAGTTTGAGCAGCTCTTTGGTGATCTTTATATAGGTAAGAATCCAACCCCTGAGCGTAATTCCTTTTTGGTGCTGAATCTGAATTTCTCTGTAGTTGCAGCTGGTATCGACGATTATAAGGATGGTTTGGATGCTACCTGTAACATGGCTTATAATTTTTTCTGTGATGTTTATCAGCAGTATCTTCCTGAAAATATCAAGGAGGAAATGAATAAGCAGGAAGGGTGTATCGACCAATTGCAATATATCTGTCAGGAGTGTGATAAAGTTGGTCAGCAAATCTATCTCTTCATAGATGAGTACGACCATTTTACCAATAAGATTCTTGCTGAGCCGCAATATATGACCAGTTATCGCAAGCAGACGCATGGCGAAGGCTATCTGCGTCTCTTCTTTGATGCGGTGAAGGCGGCTACAAGTACATCCTTGAAGCGTGTTTTCGTGACGGGTGTCAGTCCTGTGACGATGGATGATTTGACCAGTGGTTTCAATATCGGCACCAACTATTCCTTGAGCGCCGAGTTTAACGAGATGACGGGATTTACGGAGGAAGAAGTACGTGAGATGTTGACCTACTATTCTTCGGTTAGTCCTTTCCGTCATTCCGTGGATGAACTTATCCAGGTGATGAAGCCATGGTATGATAACTACTGCTTTGCTATCAACAGATATGGTCAGGTAACGATGTATAACTCTGTGATGGTGCTGTATTTCATCGACCAGTATATTCACAATAATTGTGATATTCCTCGTGATATGATAGAGGATAACATCCGTGTAGATTATAACAAGCTTCGCATGCTCATCCGCCACGACAAGGAGTTTGCCCATGATGCCAGCATCATCCAGCATCTGGTTACGGATGGATTTGTTACGGGAAACTTGAAAAGGGGATTTCCTGCCGAGAGCATCAACGATCCGGACAATTTCGTCAGTTTGCTCTTTTACTTTGGCATGTTGACCATTGATGGAACCTATCGTGGCAAGACCAAGTTTGTGATTCCTAACGAGGTGGTTAGAGAGCAGATCTATGCTTATTTGCTGAGCACCTATAAGGAGAACGAACTGGCTTACGATACCTATCAGAAGAGTGATTTGGAGAGTGGCTTTGCTTATGATGGTGATTATAAATCTTATTTCGGTTTCATAGCAGATGCCATCAAGCGTTATTCTTCGCAGCGTGACCGACAGAAGGGTGAGTCGTATGTGCATGGCTTTACCTTGGCGATGACCTGTCAGAATATGTTCTATCGTCCTATCTCAGAACTGGATAACCAGGCTGGTTATGCCGACATCTTCCTGCGTCCGCTCCTGGAGAATTATCCGGATATGGAGCATTCATACATTGTGGAGTTGAAATACTGCAAGTCGGATGCCACCGATGAGCAGGTGGCGAAGCTGAGAGAGGCAGCTATCGCTCAGGTTAATCGCTATGCAGATAGTGATGTGGTGAAGACTGAGGTAAAGACCACCCGCCTTCACAAGATTGTTGTGATATTCAGAAGCGTTGATATGGTGGTGTGTGAGGAGATAGAATAAAGTTACCGTTTCTTTATCAGAACAATTAATTATCATTGATATGAAAAAAATAAATTATTTTGTTGGACTGTTATTAGTCATGCTTGCATTCGTCTTTGTTGTTTCATGCAACGATGATGACGAGGAATCTCTAGAGCAGCAATGGGCTTCTGTATTGGATAATCATGGATGTGCATACGACTTTAGTGACGCCGGATACTGCTTTGGCGATGGCGGCGGTATCAGTAAAAAGAACTTTGAAAAAATGTTCATTGGACATGGATGGAAGCACTACGCCACATGGGAAATTACCAGGAATGGAAAAAGACTGCCTAACGAATATTACAGCAGCATAATTGGCATGTCTCCACAAAACTACTATTTTGACAGTAGTACCCAAATGACTGCTTACTATTATTCTGATGATGCTGGAAGTTTTATGAAAAAGAGCGAAACAGCATATACATTTAATAATAGGTACAACAATACCCCCCGGACGGTTCTACTGCTTGGCAACAACGAATACCTCCAGATAACAGGATGGACTCTCGGTAATCAACCAAGTTTCTGCATGGTTCATCCTCTGGGCATAAAATCAAATGGAGATACCGTTTATGGTGTCTCAATCTATGTACAGATGATCAGCCAAGAATTAAAATCGATGCAGGATAGTGCAAAATAGAAATAATTGCAAACGTTTAATTGTAAAATATGGTACAACATAAGATTATCAAAAGATTGGAGACGATTGTTGTCTTTCTGATGCTGCTTGTTGCCACTACAGCGCAAGCCAAGCGAGTTGTTGAGCGTCCTTACTTCTTAGGCTCAAACAATCACAAATTAGAGATTGAGCGTGTTACGCTCGATAAGAAAGCTACATTTCTTGACGTGAAAATATATCAGGCCAGTGGAGAGGTGGGCATAGATTCACATGCTTCTATTATGGCAAATGGAGTGAAATATGACTATATTGGCAGCAAGCAGTTGCCCAAAGGGGTATTCGTGAAAGTGCCCGAATGTGGATATATTGCAGCCACATTGCGCTTTAAACCAATGCCCGAGACTACAACAGAGTTTGACTTTCGTGAAATAGCCGACAATTCCGGCTGGAATATTTATGGAGTGCGTCTCGATGGCAAGCGTCCACAAGCCAACATTCCGCAACACTTGCTGCAGCAAGCACCTGATAAGAACAGCAAGTTACCAGCAACCGACCTTAATCTTGGCAAGACTGTTGTAGCCGTGCGCTTGCTTGGATATAAACCAGAATACAAGACCACGCTCGATATTATAGTTGATAATTGGTTCTCGCCACAACGCATGCCATTCGCCCATGACTCTATAGGCGTAGATGGCACTTGTCGAGTCAGCGCCAATGCGATATTGCCAACTGTAGCAACTATACGCATAAACAGAATGGAGATACCGTTTCTTGCCGTACCTAACGACACGACAACCGTGACCATCGACCTACCAACACTTACCCTAGCTGCTACACACCTTTTTGCAAATGATTCTGAAGTAAAGAAATTTGTATGGTTTGAAGGCAAACACGCTGCTGTAGATACCGAATTGCAGAGCGTAAAGAATATGCTTGATGTATATGGCGATACTTTCTTTGATGATATCTGCGGAATGACTCCATTGCAATATCGTAATTATGTGCAGCAGAGCTATGAACGACTATCGGCTGCCATCAATTCCAATGCTGCTATTGGCTCCGCCACCCGAACATTGGCGCAGAATATCCTGTCTATGAATTATGCCTCGGCTCTGTTTGGCTTTAAGAACAATATATCTATGGCTCCAATGATAACTGGTAAAAGAGGTGTGCCACGTGCCGACATGCGTATCGACACCCTGTCTTATTTCAAGCCGCTGGAGCAACTATCCGTGCTTCGTTCAAAGAATCAGCGTTACTATCATTATCTATCCGACTTCACGTCAGCTCTTCGCCGTCAATATATGTCTGCCGACTCTTTGTTGGACGATATCGCTATTGGTAAGCGTCTAAGCCGTTCGTTCAACCGCAAATGTCCTCTAACCGAACAGCAGATAGCGGTGGCTCATGACAGTATAGCCAACGATATGGTGCGCGAATTAATCTTTGCCAATAACGATGACTTGAAGTCGCAACTGTCAGCTGCCGACAAAAAAATGGCAGAGATCAAAAAGACGGTCAATGCCTCTTCTTCATATTTATCAATTATTGACATAGACCCTAAGATGTCTGCCCAGCAGATATTACCCACGATAACAGATAAGTATAAAGGTAAAGCTGTGCTCATCGATTTCTGGAACACGTGGTGCGTGCCATGCAGGGCAGCAATGTCGGCCATTCGTCCTTTGAAAGAACAACTTCATGATGTGGTGTATGTCTATATAGCCGATGCCTCATCGCCTGTAGATAAATGGGGCGAGATGATAAAGACAATAAGTGGCGTGCATGTGCGCTTGACCAAAGAACAGGCTGCTGCTCTTGCCGAAATTCATAAGTTCTCAGGCATTCCTACCTATTTTGTTGTAAATAAGGAAGGAAAGATAACCTATCAGAAGACAAGCTTTCCTGGAGTGGAAACGTTAAGGGAACAACTGGTATCTGTCATGCGTTAACATTCGGTCCTGAACAGTTGAGATACCGTTTATGTATGGTTGAAATTGCCCTTTCAGGCAGTTTCAACCGTACAGATCGAAAGAATTCATTATCATTGATTTGTTGACAATCTATGATAAAGGAGAAATCTCTAATATCTCTGATGAGTTTATCAGCTTTTTGCTTGATAAACGTGAAAATGGATAATACGCATAATAAGTATCTGGAAAAAGAATATGGCAGCAACTGTTTTTAATCAAGCACAGCTTGAACTTTTAGATATGATGCAATGGGTAAAAAGCCCGGAAGCATTGGCAGAATTGAAGCAAGTTATCTCTGATTTCTTTGCTAAGAAGGGACAGGAAGAATTAAATGCAATGTGGGAGCGTGGGGAAATGACAGAAGAAAAGCTGAAGAGCTTTGAGACATTGCACGAAAGAACTCCTTATCGAGGATTAAGGAATTTGTAGATTGTGTGATTGTGGAACTTTATTGTATTTCATAACGAGGATTGCCTTTTAGTATTTCAGATGCTAAAAGGCTTTTTTGTGTCTTAAAATGAAGAAAGTTGTTCTTTTCTTTGGCATTTCCAATTCTTTTCGTTAATTTTGTAGCGTCTTTTCCGAGATGGCTGGCAAAGGGATGCTGGCTGATAAGTCTGGGGATTGGCTATATCTTTTAGAATTAGACGTTTACTACGTTTTGCTTCTGATGCACAGAAAATTCGCAACTTTCAAAACACTATCAGAGTGAGATGGCAGTGGACGCCTACATAACGTGTATTTATGCACGGCACAAGTACGCCCTTTCGTATAGGAAGGGTGTGCCTTGTGCTACATATATACTATGGTTGGCGTAGGTGTGTTCTCTTGCTCTTGTCCTTGTAGTGTTTGGTACTGCGAATACCTCTGTGCACTGGGACTTAAAAAAGGAGTAAGAGCCCCTGCGCCAATTCTTTTAGATAAATTTGTGCCTACTTAGAAAGCAACAACTAATTTGTAGGTACAAAGGAGAATGTAATCGGATTATATTTATCTGCTTTGGGGGTGGGCAAAGGTAACTAACGTTGTTGTTCTTATGAATAAATACGAACTCGAAAAGAAGATAAATGAATTGGAGAAGCTTACTGTTGAAGTTTCTACGCGTGCCATCGTCAGCGATGATGTTGAGGCATCAAGCCATATTATTATTGAAGGCAATAACCACGAAGCTTTTCCTGTCTTAGGTTATACCCATTCAGGCAAGATTGATGTCATTTATATAGATTCTCCTAATAATACAGGTAATAAGGATTTCATCTATAATGATTCTTTTGTTAATAAGGAAGATGGCTTCCCCCATTCCAAATGGCTTTCTTTTAGAAATAAGCATTTGAAGATTTCTATGAACTTGCAATAAAAACCGACATACAATGAAGAAAATTGATACATTATATTTCATTATACTCTGTACCTTGGTATTTGCCTCTTGCTCAGAAAGTGATGGGCTTTCCAATGGTATAGCCTTATCTAAGGATAAGATTGTGTTTTCTGCTACCTTTCAGGGTGGCTGGAATGGAGGAAAAAGTACAGGAGGTGGCAATAGCAGCCGTGCTGGCAAACCTTCGTTTTCCGGTCTCGCTATGGAGCAGAAAGTACTGACTGCAAATGAAGGACTCGCTAAGCCGCTCTACCTGCATCCATTAGAAACCGAAAATACTTCGGTTATGAATGCTATGCCTCAAACCCGTGGAGTGATGAATGAGTCTTCCACAGTTGGCAGCTTCGGTGTCAGTGCCGTCTATAGCAAAGACGGAGTTAATTCTTCTTTATTCCAAAATGCAGAAGCAACGCAGAATGGCAATTATTGGTTTACTTCAGGTAATGCAACATGGCCATTAGACGGCTCTGTTTCTTTCTATGCCTATGCTCCCTATAATGATGCTTCCTTGTCCTTACAAGGCAGCGATGATTTCGTGAAGAACAAGACCATTCGCTATACGGCAAATACTGATTTTTCCAAGCAGCCAGACCTTATCGTAGCTAAAAGCGAAAGTAATGCTTTTACTTCATCAACAGCCAATAAGGCTGTAGGTCTCAGCTTTAACCATGCCCTTACTGCCATCACCTTCTCAATCAGTGCCGATATGATACCCGGAAAGGTGAAGAGTATTACGGTAAGTGGTGTTTACGGACAGGGAGATTATGATTTTTCTACAGAAAAATGGATACATTTGGCTAATCCATCTACTTATGTCATCACGCTGAATGATGCATCAGTAAAAGCTGGTGAGAGCAAGGCTCTTACCGACAAGAACTCTGCCTTGATGATGATACCTCAGGACCTCGACGCAAATGCCAATGCCAAGGTATCAATGGTATTCAATGATGGTGAAAAAGATAAAACCGTGTCTTTTAGCCTGAACGGAACCTGGGATGCAGGCAAACATATCACCTATGTGCTTTCCTCTTCAAAGATTACGACGCTGAATATGGGCAGCCTGGATTATCCTGCTGGCTGGAATAGCGTAAATACTGGTGCTAAGAATCAGATTCGGACAGCATACGCCAGCAATACTTCTGCAGGATTGTTTGTGGTGAACGAGGAGAAAAAGGTGATAGCCGCAAATGTCCAGTTGACCTATAATGGTACCTCCTGGTCTCTTCCTGCAGATTCCAAGCTGAAATTCTCGCCAAAGTACAGTTATTTTGTATATTATCCGTATCAGGCTAGCCTGGCAGGTTTGCCTGCTGTTAATACTACCGTTAGTGACGTTTCTAGCTCCCCCCAGTTCTTTACTGATGCCGTTGCTACTTGGAAAAGCAGTAAAATTACTGCCGATCAGAGTACCCTGGATAAGATGAATGCCTGCGACTTACAGATTGGCAAGGCTTTGCTGAATGAAGATGGCTGTAAGGTGAACTTTGCGATGGAGCATGCTATGGGACTGGCAGTCTTGAATAGAGAATCCAAATCTCTAGATCATTTTTATAAGTTGAATGGGTACGAAGATTATACTTGGTCAAACGGATCTGTTCCAACGACAGCAAATGGTACTATTTCTGGTCTGAATTTATTTTCAACAACAGCGACACAAGGTATTATGATTGTTGTACCTAGCAGTACTGCAACGTTTACTAATACCAGTATTGGTAAGGATGAATGGATAAATAAAAGTGTTTCTATAACGATTAATGAAGGAAATAAGGTTTATTCTGGTGAAGCAAAATTAAAACTGCAGCATTATGATGAGACTACTTATACGATGGAAGTTGGTGATATCTATTATAGCGATGGTGCCATGACCCATCAAAGCGAAGATCTTGCTTCTGATAAAACACCGATCGGAATTGTTGGTTATCTCGGCAATAATTATTGGACGGAAAAAGGGGTGAGCGGTAAGGGTGGTCACGCCTTGGTGATGTGTTTGAAAACTATTGGTTCTATAGGTTCAACGGTAGAGGCACAAGAAGTTTATAAAAATGAGGGTAATGGAGAGAAAGTTGCTGCATATATCGGCACAGGATATGCTTGGAATTCTTCTTCTAATAGTGATGCAGGCAGAATAAAGGTAAACAGTAAGTCTTTACTTGTAAATTCTTATAATCAGACTTATGGTTCTGGCTATACAGAGACAGCTGCATTAATCAAAAAATGGGGCCCAGACGCAGCCGCAGCTTATCAGGCAAAGAATTACAAGACGCTTCCGGCTAACTCTACTAAGTGTACTGGTTGGTTTTTACCAACAGCAGGTCAGTTTTATGCAGTAATGACAACTTTAGGTAAACCTTTTTCAAGTGACTGGACTGGAATCTGGGATGGTAATACATCTACTCACCCGAATCAAGGATTCTTTAGTAATATGACAACCGTTACTACAAATGTTAATAATAAGTTGAAGAAAGTCGGTGACACAAAATATACTGAGTTTTTTGGAGTGGTCAATACTTAGGCTTGGACCTCTTCGGAGTTTTCTGCCTCGCTTGCCATTTTTGTTGATTCGGGCGTTGACGATTTCCAAAAATCTGGGTCTGTCCATTTCGACGGCACCATTGGTCGCTGGACGGGTGCGAGACCGGTCCGCCCGTTTCTCGCTTTTTAGCCATTATCAATTCCGCAACAGGGGCAATACTACTTATCATCTGCTAGAATAAAAATGCGTGTTTTATATAGAAATAAGCGTATTTTATTCAATAAATAATAGAGGATGGGCATATATGAAAGATGTATGGTAGGAAAGACCAAGAGGCTGATTTTAGCCCCCTGATTTACACCAAACTAATGGTGTTGCCCCTGATTTGCAATAAACTTTAACGCTGTTGCCGCTGATTTGCGACAAAAAAGTAGTGTCTTTGCCCCTGATTTGAAACAAATGCGTATGTTTAGACGAAATATCATCAGTAAACTGGAGGCTTGGAAGCAAGACAAAAAGCATAAGATCAAGACAATTCATAAGGAAGAGTTTACGTTGATTAATCTTCCGTTCCTATATAATTAAGGTGGACAATGATTTTTAGGAATAGCAATGTCCACCTTATTATATATATACATCTAAAAAAAAATTATTCTGCCAGTCGGATGCTCATCGGGCTTACGGTGATGAGGCGCTTCTTGTAGAGGTCGCCTATGGCACGCTTGTAAACCTTCTTGCTCACGTGGAAACGCTCGTAGATATCGTCGGCCTCGCTCTTGTCGCCAAGGTTGCACTCGCCGTCGTTGTCCAGGAGATACTGGTAGAGGGTTTCGGCGAAATCGGCAGTCTGCTGGATGCCGGTCTTCTGCAGGGTGACATCTATCTTTCCATCAGGACGAACTCTTCCGATGTAGCCCTTCATCTTGTCACCCGTGTGGATATACTGGAAGATCTGATCCTGATAGAGGAGACCCGGATACTGGTTGTCGATGATAACCTTGAAGCCGAGGTCGGTCTTCTGCCAGATGAGGAGATCTACCTCATCGCCATGCTTGTAGTGAGGATGGTCTTCGTTGAGATAACGCTCAATCTTGGCAGAGGCAACGATGCGATAGCTCTCCTCATCGATGTGGATATGCACGATGTAGGAGTTGCCGAGCACCATGCGCTTCTTCTGCTCACGGAATGGGCAGAAGATGTCCTTCATCAGCCCCCAGCCCAGGAAGGCTCCGTATTCGTTGACCCATTTCACTTCGAGATAGGCGAAATCGCCCACCTTAGCCAATGGGGTTTCGGTGGTAGCGATGAGGCGCTCTTCCTGGTCGAGATAGATGAAGACATCCAGCTCGTCGCCGATGCCTGCGTCTTCAGGTACGTAGCGGGATGGAAGGAGGATTTCTCCCTCGTCACCACCATCGAGATACAGACCGAAATCAACTTTCTTTACGATGCGAAGGCGATTGTAATCGCCGAGTTTTATCTTTTTTGCCATATAATATTATTTTCGAGAATATAAAATGCTTTTGCCCTTACAGGGCGACAGGTTTGTGTCCGTAATTACCCAGGGTGTTGCCCTGGGCTTGGAGCTTCTGCCCTTTACCTTTCCCTTCGGCCGGTGACCGTTGGTTCAGGGCGTTTAGATGCAATCTATGGATGAGTCTGGTTCTTCTGCAGAAACTTCTTTATTGTTATCAGCAGGTTCTTCCTGGCTATCAGCAGCTCCTGCTTCCACCGTCTTCTCAATCATTCCATCCTTGAGATGAATGGTGCGGTCGGTGATGGCAGCAAGACCCTCATCATGAGTTACGATGACGAAAGTCTGACCGAACTTGTCTCTGAGGTCGAAGAAGAGCTGGTGAAGCTCAGCCTTGTTCTTGGTGTCGAGACTTCCTGATGGCTCATCGGCAAGGATGACAGCAGGATTATTGACCAAAGCTCTCGCCACGGCTACACGCTGTTTCTCACCACCGGATAACTCGGCAGGCTTGTGACTGGCTCTATCGCTCAAGCCCATGAATTCCAATAACTCCTCGGCACGCTCCTTGGCTTCCTTGCGGCTCTTGCCAGCGATGAAGGCAGGAATCATGATGTTCTCCAGGGCGGTGAACTCTGGTAGAAGCTGATGGAACTGGAAGACGAAACCGAGATGCTGGTTGCGGAAATCGCTCAACTTCTTGGTGCTGAGGCTGCGCACATCCACGCCATCTACCTCAATGCTGCCACTATCAGGCTTGTCGAGGGTACCGATAATCTGGAGGAGTGTAGTCTTGCCGGCACCACTAGGACCGACGATACTAACCACTTCGCCCTTGTCAATATGCAGGTCGATGCCCTTGAGTACCTGCAGGGAGCCGAAGCTCTTTGTTATACCTTTTATATTAATCATTTTCTTACTCAAAATTATTTTGCAGGCAAAATTAAGCAAAATAATTGGAAAAGCCTAATTTTAAGAGATAAAAAGAAATAAGGAGGGATATAAAAAAACAAAACGAGCCTTATTCTTGCAAATAAAGCTCGTTTCAGTACTCAATTCTGTATTACTTTCTATAAAATGTATGTGTTATTTCAACCCATCGGCATCACCGGTGGTCTTCAATCCGTTGCTTTTTTCTCTAGGGGTGATATTCACCTTCTTGGCTATGGTGTTCTCGATAAGGTTGGTATCAAAAGCCATCTTCTTGTCGGTACAGTTGATGTTCTCGAAGGTGAAATCTACCAGACGGTATTTCTCGCTCTTGCCCACATCGAAGAAGTTGTCGCAATCCATCTGGATATTCTTCATCGTGATGTTGTTGCACTGGCTCAGAGGCATGTCCTTGCGATTGCCTGGCTTGAAGAACTGCTTCCATGGGCGGATGACGAGGAAGCTGCCTGTGGTGCCCTGGATGTTATCCACCGTTACGTACTCGTAATGCTGAGGAGTATCAGGACGCATCTTTAGCCAGAGTACGCGCTGTGCATTGCCCACCTTGGTGTTGCGCAATACGATGTTGCGGTCTTTCACGCTTTCGCTGCCGAGGGTTAAGCAGCCGTGCACTCTTCCGTAGTTACAGTTTTGGATGAGCACGTTATATACAGGACCATTCTCTGGTGCCTGGTCTGCCCAGGTGCCCTTACCGCCCTTGATGGCGATGGCATCATCGTTTACGCTCATGTAGCAGCCATCCACCAGCACATCGTGACATACATCGATGTCGATGGCATCGCTACTTGGTGCCCGCATGCCACTGGTAGGGGCGAAGATGGTGCAGCCCAGGAAGCGGACATGGTCGCAACGGTAGATGTGGTTGGTCCAGAACGGACTGTTCTGGATATGTACATCCTGCAAGGTTACGTTGCTTGAGTTGCTGATATAGACGAGGCGGGGACGCTGTGCATCCTTGTTGGTGCATTCACGGTTCCAGGTGCGACGAATCCAGAACTCCTCCCAGTAGTGATAACCATTGCCATCGATGGTACCTGGACCAGCGATGGTGAAGCCGTTGCATTTGTCGGCATTGATGAAGGCTGAGAAGTATTTGCAGGTCTCGCCCTCGATGCGGGTTTCCATTACCGGGAAGTTGGCGATGCGGTCGCTGCCTTTCAGTTTTCCGCCTTCCGAAACATAAAGGTGGGTCTTTGGCTTGAAGAAGAGGGCACCGCTCTGATAGGTTCCGGCAGGTATTACGATAACACCACCGCCATCCTTGGCTGCCCGGTCGATGACCGCCTGGATGGCCTGGGTCTGAATCAGGGTACTATCCGTCTTTACGCCATAGTCGGTGAGGATGTATTTCTTGCCCAGGGTATCCACATTCACCTTCTGTGCGTTGCTGAACCAGGCATCCATCTTTGTTCCATCAGGCCAAAGTTCGGTTTGTGCCTTCTTTGCTTTCTTCTGTTTCTTAGCGGCATTGGCGCTCAGTGGCGAAAACGCCACCAGGCAAGCCATCAGCCAGATATATTTCTTCATGATTTGTTTTTTTACCTTTTTACTTTTTTACCTTTAAAAGCTTGTAATACTCTGCAGCACCAAGCAGGAGGCAACCTGTGCCGTAGTCCTCGAAATCAGGGACGGAGGTGAAGGTGACAGGCTGACCAGCTGATGGCTCCTTTCCGGTGCCTTGGTTATAGCCGATGAAACCATCCTCGTGAACGGATGCGGCAAGAGCCTTCCATGCCTTGTCCATCGCCTTCTGATAGGTGGCTCTAGGAAGAATGCCCTGCTGAACACCCCATGCCATACCATAGAGGAAGAGACTAGTACCGGTCATCTCAGGACCGCCATAGTTGGCAGGACAGACGAGACTTACGTTCCAGTAGCCATCCTTGCGCTGGCATTTCAGAATAGCCTGGCTCATAGAGATGAAATCCTTCTTCAGATACTGATAGTACTTGTCGGTCTTTGGCAAAGTCTCCATCACGCGGACCAGGGCTGCATACACCCAGCCGTTGCCACGGCTCCAGTAGCAGTTGCTGCCATCCTTCTCCTTGTAAGGTGGCACGTAGTTCTTATCTCTCCACCAAAGTCCTTCTTTTTTGTTAAAGAGTCCATTAGCCAGGGTATCACGGCTCCATTTATAGGAATTCATCGCATAATCCAGATACTTGCGTTCGCCGGTAATCTTGGCATACTTGGCGTAGGCTGGCATCGCCATCTGGATAGCGTCAATCCAAGTCCAGTAGTTTACTCGGTTGGTGCCCATCTGATGGTCGAGGTTCTCCTTCACCTTGCTCAAGTCCTTCTTGCCGCCGGTCTGAACGTAGCGGTCCATGTAGGTCTGCTGGCAGCACTGGTTGTCGGCATCGGTATTGTTCACACTTCCACGTGCTGTCCACTTGTGATAATCTGCCCACTTGTCTGTGTAGTCGAGATAGCGCTGCTGAGGGTCAATCTCGTAAAGCGCCATCAATCCCTCGTAATACACGGCGCGGGTCCAGAGGTTGCTGGTGCGGACTTTCTTCACGAATGTGTCGAGAGTAGGGTCGCTGTACTTTGTCATGAAGTAGTTGTTGGTGTGATTGGCTACTTCCAGGATTTCATTCTGCAATGTGGTCTGGGCAGACATTGAGGTCAAGCCCATGAGCATGCAGAGTGATGATAAGATCAGTTTCTTCATTTGTCTTGTTATTAATGTTTGTTTATTATTTACTTGATTTCCACGAGTTTCACGGTGCTGTTGAGTCCGCTTGGCACAGGAGTCCAGTTCTCGTAGGTAGTCTTCTTGTAGTTGATGTCCACCACGTTGATTTCCTTCATCTTGCGCCACTTTACGCCCTGACGGTCCATTTCTGCGATGCGGTTGGCAGGCAGGTTGGTTACCTCGATGCGGATGATGTTCTTGCCCTTGTTGAGGGCATCCTTGCAGTTGAGGATATATGGTACAGCCCAGGCGCAACCTACATATTTATTATTAATATAGACACGGGCACTTTCGCGAACATCACCCAGGTCGATGGTCCACTGCTTCTTGGCATCATCCTTCGACAGCTTGATGGTGGTTTCGTAAACACCTGTTCCCATCATCACCTTCGCCTTGTCGCTGAGACCTTCCCAAGACTTCACGCCCTTCAGGTTGAAGGTTTCGCCCACCTTTGGAGCATCTTCGGTGAACGATAGCTTCCAGGTTTTGGCAGTCAGGTCGATGGTCTTGCTATCCGCAGCCGCAAACTTCTCCTTTTCGCTCACCTTCACCTTGGAACCGAGTTTCCATTCGCTTACAGGCTTATCCGAGGTGATGAGGATGCGGCTTTCGCCACTCTTCAGGTTTATTTCGATGCCCTTATCGCTGATAGCAGCCTTGTGATATTTGCCCGTCATAGGGTTATACCAGAGACCGTTTTTCTCGTTTACAGCTAGAGCTACGGTAGAAGTGATGTCCTTGCTGGTGAGGTTGGCGATGAAGTAATGATGGCCGATGCTGTTGGCACGGCGAATCATCTTCAAGCCCAGGTTCTTTCTCATCAGTTCCGGTTTTGCCGCCTGTTCCATTGCCTTGATGTTATCGCCCTTGATAATCTTGGCGCCTTGTGATTTCAATTCTGATATGTGCTCAATCACATCGCTTGGCATGATGTTGTTGCCAGGAATGATGATGCCCTTATATCGGGTTCCGGCAGCCGTTTCAATCATACCGTTCTTAAAGGTACACGTGCGGAGATACTTGTCGCTGATGTAGTCGCAGTCGAATCCTGCCTTGTCGATGTCGAGAATCACCTTGATAAACTCCGGTGCCTTCTTCGCCATGCTGTGGATGTCGAATTGCATCAGCCAGTTCTTGGTATCCTTGCGCCACATATCTCTTACTGGCAGATAAACCAGGAAGTCGTTGTCTGGCTGTCCCCACTGCAGATAGGTCTGGCAGTTGGTGATGTACTTCATCAGTTCCGGAGCATCGCGCCAGATGCTGTTG
>JAJWLX010000075.1 GCA_021636625.1 Prevotella sp.
ATAATATCCGCATGAACGAAAAAGATAAACTTTTATTCATGTTCCAAAAATCAATTTATGAATTAATACAAAACAAGAAGAAAATATGAACAAGCAATTCATTATCACGAATTTCGCCGCATTTGCTCTCATGCTGTTCCTGCCGACCGGATGCAGGCAGGCGGACGGCAAGCAGGATGCGGTGCAGAGTTATCGGGTCATAAAGGTCGCGGCAAGTCCGGTGGAAATCTCCGAGTCCTATTCCGCCGCCATACGCGGACGGCAGGATGTGGACATCCTGCCGCAAATATCCGGGCGCATTATCCGTCTGAAAGTGAAAGAGGGTGAACGGGTGAAGACCGGTCAAGTATTGGCTGTAATTGACCAAGTGCCCTATCGGGCGGCATTACGCACGGCGCAGGCCAATGTCAGCGCGGCACAGGCAAAAGTGGAAACGGCAAGAATCGAGCTGCGGGGCAAGCAGGCATTGTTTGACGAGAAGGTCATATCCGACTACGAGCTTTCTCTCGCCCGGAACCAACTGGCAGTGGCGTGTGCTGAACTCGAACAGGCAAAGGCACAAGAATCGGATGCACGCAACAATCTCTCCTATACGGAAATCAAAAGCCCGAGCAACGGAGTAGTAGGCACATTGCCCTATCGCATCGGTGCGCTTGTCGGTCCCAATATGGCACAGCCTTTCACGGTCGTGTCCGACAATGCGGAGATGTATGCCTATTTCTCCATTTCGGAGAATATGCTACGGCGATATTTGGCTCGCTATGGCTCGATTGACAGCATGATAGCCGGGATGCCGGAAGTGGGCCTGCAACTCAACGACGGCAGCCTGTACAAGGCGAAAGGACGTATTGAAACCGTAAGCGGCGTGGTGGATCCTGTTACCGGAACGGTACAAATCAAAGCCCTGTTCCCCAATCCCGACCGCGAACTGTTGAGTGGCAGCATCGGCAATGTCATCCTTCAAAACCCGAAAACGGAGGCCGTAACCATTCCCATGACCGCCACCGTGGAACTGCAGGACAAGATTATCGCTTACCGTCTGAAAAACGGACAGGCGGAAGCCGCCTATCTCACGGTGGACCGCCTGAACGACGGCAACCGGTTTATCGTAAAAGAAGGTCTTTCGGTCGGTGACACCATTGTCGCCGAAGGCGTGGGACTGGTGAGAGAAGGCATGAGCATAACCCCTAAAAACGAAACGAAATGAACCTGCGATTTTTTATAGACCGCCCGGTGTTTTCGGGCGTTATCTCGGTGGTGATTGTACTGTTGGGCATGATTTCCATGTTTTCCTTGCCGGTGGAACAATACCCCGACATCGCACCTCCGACCATCAACGTATCCGCAACTTATCCTGGAGCAAACGCTGAAACTGTGCAGAAGGCAGTGATAACCCCTCTGGAAGAAGCCATCAACGGCGTGGAAGACATGACCTATATGACTTCCACGGCATCGAATACGGGCGATGCTTCCATCGAAATCTATTTCAAGCAGGGAACCAACGCGGACATGGCGGCGGTAAACGTGCAGAACCGCGTGAACGGCGCGCTGAGCCAGCTTCCGGCGGAAGCCACCAAGACCGGTGTCACCACTGAAAAGCAGCAGAATGCCGAACTGATGACTTTCGCGCTCTATTCGCCCGATGACCGCTTCGACCAGACCTTCCTGAACAATTACGTGAAAATCAATGTCGAGCCGAGGCTGAAACGTATCAGCGGCGTGGGAAAGGCACAGATGTTCGGTTCCAACTACAGCATGCGACTTTGGCTGCGTCCCGACAAGATGGCGCAATACGGGCTTATCCCCGATGACATATCCACCGTACTCGCACGACAGAACATCGAGGCCGCCACCGGCTCCTTCGGTGCCAATCATCCTACCGCCAATGAATACACGATGAAATACCGCGGACGCTTGTCCGGCGCGGAAGAGTTCGGTGAGTTGGTCATCAAGTCACTGCCGGGCGGCAATGTGCTTCGGCTGAAGGAGGTTGCCGATGTGGAACTGGGCGATGAATACTACAAATATTCCTCCGAAGTGAACGGGCATCCGGCAGCCATGATGCTCATCAACCAGAAAGCCGGGTCCAATGCTTCAAGCACCATCAAGGAGATTCACGAAGTGCTTGACGACCTCAGCCGGGACTTGCCCGAAGGGACGGAATTCGTGGTGCTTACCGATACCAACAAGTTCCTGTATGCTTCCATCAATTCTGTTATCCGGACACTTATTGAAGCGATACTTCTGGTTATCGTGGTGGTATATGTATTTTTGCAAGATATTAAGTCCACGCTTATTCCTACGATATCCATTTTCGTCTCCATTATCGGTACGTTCGCCGTGATGTCCATGATCGGCTTCTCCGTCAACCTGCTCACCCTGTTCGCGCTTGTGCTTGCCATCGGAACTGTGGTCGATGATGCCATTGTGGTGGTGGAAGCGGTGCAGGCGAAGTTCGACGAGGGCTATCAGTCTGCGGTTCTCGCGGCTGATGATGCCATGAAAGGCGTTTCGTCGGCTATCCTGACCTCTACCATCATCTTTATGGCAGTGTTTTTCCCCGTTGCCATGATGGGCGGGACTTCGGGAGCGTTCTACACGCAGTTCGGTATCACGATGGCTGTTGCCGTGGGAATCTCGGCAGTCAATGCCTTCACACTCTCACCGGCACTTTGCGCGCTGCTGCTGAAACCCTATATCGATGAGCAGGGCAACACCAAGAACAATTTTGCAGCCCGTTTCCGTAAAGCGTTCAATGCCGTCTTCGACCGTCTGAGCCGACGCTATGTACGTGGAGTGATGTTCATTATCCATCGCCGATGGCTGTTGTGGAGCATCATAGGCATTTCTTTCGGGTTGCTGGTGCTGCTGGTCAATGTCACAAAGACGGGACTTATTCCCGAAGAGGACACCGGGACGGTCATGGTGAGCATGAACACGAAGCCCGGCACATCCATGGCTCAGACAAGTAAGGTGATGGAGCGTATCAACAGCCGTCTCGACAGCATCGGCGAGATTGAATACAGCGGTGCGGTCGCCGGTTTCTCTTTCAGCGGTTCCGGTCCCTCGCAGGCGATGTATTTCGTGACACTCAAAGACTGGGAGCAGCGTAAGGGAGAGGGGCAGTCGGTCAATGATGTCATCGGAAAGATTTATGCCGCCACTTCGGATATTCCCGATGCCACGGTGTTCGCCATGTCGCCTCCGATGATTGCCGGGTACGGCATGGGAAACGGTTTCGAGCTTTATTTGCAGGACAAGGCGGGCGGAAACATCGCCGCCTTCAAGGAAGAGGCAGACAAGTTTGTCGAAGCCTTGTCGCAGCGACCCGAAATCGGCGAAGTCTATTCCTCCTTTGCCACGGATTATCCGCAATACTGGGTGGATATCGATGCCGCCAAATGTGAGCAGTCGGGTGTGTCGCCCGCAGATGTGCTTTCCACATTGTCGGGCTATTATACCGGACAATATGTTTCCGACTTTAACCGGTTCTCCAAGCTCTACCATGTGACCATGCAGGCTCCGGCGGAATATCGTGTGAATGCGGAATCCCTGCACCACATGTATGTGCGCGCCTCCGATGGCGGCATGTCGCCTTTGAGCCGGTTCGTGCGCCTGACCAAGACCAACGGCCCGTCAGACCTCACCCGTTTCAACCTGTTCAACGCCATCTCGATTAGCGGGTCGCCGGCGCAGGGTTACAGTTCAGGGCAGGTGCTCGAAGCCATCGGCGAGACGGCACGTGAAGTGCTTCCGTCAAATTACACATACGAGTTTGGCGGCATTTCGCGTGAGGAAAGCAAGACGACCAACAATGCCACGCTTATATTCCTGCTCTGCATGGTTCTGGTCTATCTGATTCTGTGCGCCTTGTATGAGAGCGTGTTCATACCCTTCGCGGTTCTGTTGTCGGTGCCTTGCGGACTAATGGGCAGTTTCCTGTTTGCGTGGCTCTTCGGTCTGGAGAACAACATCTACATGCAGACCGGATTAATCATGATTATCGGCCTGCTTGCCAAGACCGCCATCCTGCTTACCGAATACGCCGGCAAGCGGCGGTCGGAAGGCATGACGCTGGCACAGGCAGCATACAGTGCGGCAAAAGTCCGCCTGCGCCCTATATTGATGACTGTGCTGTCCATGGTGTTCGGTCTTGTCCCGCTGATGATGGCGCACGGAGTGGGTGCCAACGGCAGCCGTTCGCTTGCCACAGGTGTAATCGGTGGAATGATTGTCGGTACTTTGGCTCTGTTGTTCCTTGTGCCGTCATTGTTTATTGTATTCCAATATATTCAAGAACGTGTTAAGCATAATTAAATGAAGAAGACAGTAATATATATCATATTGTCAGGATGGATGTTTGCCGGTTGTGGCACATACAGCCGGTATCATCGTCCTGACCTCTCAACGGAGAATCTGTATCGGGACGTACCGGCGGACATTGATACAACGACCATCGCGTCCCTGTCGTGGCGGGAAATGTTTACCGACCCGAAACTCCAGTCCTTGATTGAAACCGGACTTGAACGGAACACAGACCTCAATGTGGCACGGTTACGCGTGGAAGCGACAGAAGCCGTCCTGATGACTGCCAGACTATCATATCTTCCATCACTGGGACTGACTGCCGAAGGTAATGCCAATAAACATGACGGAGCAACGGCAAAGACATATAATGTGGGAGCGTCGGCAAGCTGGGAACTGGACATCTTCGGCAAACTTACGGCGGCAAAGCGTGGTGCAGCCGCCGCGTTACAAGGAAGCCGTGCCTACCGGCAGGCCGTACAGACACAGCTTGTCGCCACTATTGCAGACAGTTACTACACCCTTGCCATGCTTGACGCACAAATGGCAATAAGTAACCGGACTTTGGAGAACTGGCGGACTACCGTACGTACTCTTGAAGCGTTGAAAAAAGTGGGGAAATCAAACGAAGCCGGCGTATTGCAGGCAAAGGCGAACGTGATGCGACTCGAAGCATCCCTGTTATCCATACGCAAGAGTATTTCCGAAACAGAAAATGCCCTGTCTGCGATACTTGCCATGCCGTCACACTCGATTGGACGAAGTAATCTGGCCGAGGCTGCTTTCCCCGATACTGTCTCGATTGGAGTCCCTTTGCAACTGCTTTCCAACCGTCCCGACGTGCGTCAGGCTGAAATGGAACTGGCGCAGGCGTTCTACGCCACCAATGCGGCTCGTGCCGCCTTCTATCCCAATATTACCCTCTCGGGGACTCTTGGATGGACTAATAACGGCGGTGGCGTAATCGTAAATCCCGGACAATGGTTGCTCAATGCCATCGGTTCCCTGACACAGCCCTTATTCAACCGGGGCACAAACATCGCCAACTTGAAGATAGCCAAAAGCCGTCAGGAAGAAGCCAAACTGTTGTTCCGGCAATCATTGCTGAACGCTGGAAAAGAAGTGAACGATGCTCTGACTGCATGGCAGACGGCAAAATCGCAAATTGAAATCAATGCTCGACAGGTTGAAACATTATGCGATGCTGTGCGAAAGACAGAATCGCTTATGCGTCATTCCAATGCCACCTATCTGGAAGTGTTGACCGCCCAACAGTCTCTTCTCGAAGCGGAAGTGCAACAGCTACAAACTCGTTTTGAACGCATACAAAGTGTAATCAAACTTTATCATGTGTTGGGAGGAGGAATGTAACTGCAATAAATAGAAAAATTTGAAATTATTATTAGTGTTATTCATCTCGGATATTTTTCGTGATTCTGCCGCATGTAGATATTGTACGAAAGCAATATTTGGATTGTAAAATATCAAGCCAATGAAAATACTTTTGCAGCATAAAATATTTATAGGATACTTTCTTTTAATGGCGATCATTGGCAGCATGGTCGCTATTGTTCTGCACGAGCGTAGTCGTGTACAGAAAATAGAGAATGAATCAATCGCTATTTTTCAAACCCAGCACAATATCAATACCACACACCGCTATGTGACCACGTTAGTAACTTATGGTGAATCCGTCATGGTATGGAATGATGAGGATTCTGGGTGAAGTATAAGAATATCAGAGAAGGGGAACAATTGCATTTCGATTTGCATTTTCTTAACCGCATAAAGAAACAGTTCCCGGGGATAAAAGCTATTTCGCCTGAAATAACAGGACCTTATTCGCAAGTGATGAATAAAGCTAAAAGCGGACTTTTTAAGATTATAGGAATCAATGAAAACTATATGGGAATTAAGATACTTAAAATCAACGAAGATGGACGATATTTTAATAAAGGAGATGACGAGAATACCCGTAATGTTACCATTATCGGCGAAAATGTCAGTACGACCTTATTTAATAATCAAAAAGCGTTGGGTAAGTCGATCAACATTGCCGGTATTGATTTTAAGGTGATAGGCGTACTAAAGAATGATGATATTTTCAGCGCTTCGGAAATCAATTCGGTATATGTGCCCTTCTCAAGTTACATAAACTGTATTGACAATAAGACTCCATTGCGCGCTTTCTGTTTATATCTGAACAAAGAAGTTGATTCCAAGCGATTTGAGAATGAGCTGAGAGCCTTCATCGCTAATAAATACCAATTTGCTTATTCTGATAAGCAAGCCTTACAGATAATCAATTTTGAGACACAAACATCTGCTTTTGAGGGACTCTTTGATGGATTGAAAATGTTTATCTGGATCGTAGGAATTTGTTTTCTGATAAGTGGTATTGTTGGAGTAAGCAACATCATGTTTGTCGTGATCAAAGAAAGGAGTAGCGAAATAGGCATCCGTAAGGCTGTAGGAGCAACTCCTAAATCCATTCTTGTGTTAATGCTGACGGAATCTGTCATCATAACTGTAATCTCCGGTATCATCGGATTGATATCAGGTGCAGCTATTCTTGAGATTATAAATTGGTTGCTCGAAAGCGCCCGTCACGCGACAATGATAAAGCATGCAGAAATAGATATAAATGTAGCTGTTCTCGCTTTGGTTATCTTGATTTTGTCCGGTGTCATTGCCGGAGCATTTCCGGCTATGAAAGCATCTGTTATACAACCCATTGACGCCATTAGAAACGAAAATATAGGATAATGAAGACATTTAAGATTATATTAATTTGCATCTTTTCCGCCACACTGGCATTTGTTGCTTTTCGTTCTTCGCTAAGAGGTACAAAGGCAATTTACGAAACTACACAACCACAATATCGCGAGATCAAAGAGGAAATAAACATATCCGGCAATGTTTTTCCGATGAAGGAGATCGAAATAAAATCGCAGATATCGGGAGTCCTGGACAAGATTAATGTTTCGATAGGAGATAAAGTGCGCATAGGAGATTAAATATAAATTCAAGCAATCATAGCCCGTAATTCACTGAATTTGGCTATCTTTGCATAACATTTGAGAAAAACGGCGATTGGCAGGAGCTTTTCGCCGCCAACATATAGGATAAGACCGCAAGGCGTTTCAAGCGAAAATCTGGTAAATTGGAACTACGGAGACGATTGCGTGATGCTTATGCTATGCTTACGCATAGCGTGCATTCACGTACTCTCCGTAAAGGCTTTACCAGAGCCATCGCTTGAAGGTAGTGTGAATTGCACGCTACTTTTTTACCCTTGCCTAACGAAAGGAAACGATTATGGGTAAAGTTCAGATTCTCGCCGTACTGACGATGGACGGATGTCTTTCTTCAGAGTTATATGATAAAGCACATCAGGATTTGTGCCTTGACCGTTGCGGTCTTGATGAAATCAGGAAGAAAGCCTTTTACCGTGTGACACCGGACTATTCCATTTCAATGCTGCACGAATGGAGAAAAGACTGCACAAACATCCGTTACCTCGCGGAAGCCACACCGGACACGGCAGACTATATAAACGGACTGCTGCGGATGCACGCTGTGGATGAAATCATACTATACACCGTTCCTTTCATATCCGGAAGCGGACGACATTTTTTTAAGTCGGCTCTGCCAGAGCAACACTGGACGCTTTCCTCTTTGAAAAGCTATCCCAACGGTGTATGTCGCATTATCTATATCCTTGATAAAAAAGCAAGATAGCCAAAATGTGCGGCAAGCATACATTTCTATTTTCAGGAATAGAATAAATGTTCCGATTACAAACAATTTAAGTCGGAGATAATTTGTCCTTGTGAAAAAATACTGAATTTTATACCTCTGAAATCCAGCACTTTGTAAAATTGAGTGTTGGATTTTTTATTTTCTGCCGCGTTTTTTGCCAATTATATTCATGTGCGCACGCAGAAAACAAAGTGTAATTTTCAAAATTGACAGAACCATGAATTATTTCTTGCTGGCGGAAACCGACTTTTTCCGCCTGATAAACGAAGCCGGCGACTGCAATATGGAAACGGCATACACGGCTTTCGCCACCCAAGTGATCGAACTGTGCAACGGCGGCATGGACATGAACCTTACCGTCATCGCGCTTGCCTACATCGAAATCGAGTTGCAGCACCATCCCGTACGTAATCTGTCAGAAGAAAAAAGAGAGATTGCCGCCTACGTCAGCAAGGCTCTGTCTTTCGTAAGAAAGATGCAGAAATTCCTTGCCACGCCCCAAGTGCCACCACTAATATCCGCCAACAACGCAACAGAAACCACCGCCAGCCTTCTTCAATGGACGGGCAATGCCATCGACCTCGTGGAACTTATCTACGGCATAGACGTGATGGGCTGCATCAACAACGGCAATATGCCGCTCAAACAGCTCGCCCCACTTCTCTATAAGATATTCGGGGTTGATTCTAAAGACTGCTACCGCTTCTACACTGATATCAAACGCCGGAAGAACGAAAGCCGCACCTATTTCATTGACAGGATGCAGGAAAAACTGAACGAGAGAATGTTGCGTGATGAGGAGTTGGAGCGGATGAGAAAATAAAAAAATATCCATTACATATGAGAAGACAGGAATACTCGTATCCTGTCTTTTTATTTTCATTTAATTATATATTAATTAGCACAATATATGTGAGTTTTTCATTCCTATAAGGACAAATTTCAGAAACGTATGTCTGGTAAATTATTGAGTCATCATAGTATGAACATATATCATTACTAAAAACAATGAAACAACTTCCATAAGATTGTGGTTGTAAAAATCGCCATTTAATAGCCCGTTTTTTTTGTAAAATTCGCCAATTAAAAAAATATGATTATCTTTGCATTATATTTTATAAGGTATGGAAACAGTAAATAGAATACTTCAAGAGAAGATTACAGCACGAATCGCGCCCAATAAAGCAGTACTGATTTTTGGTGCTCGCCGTGTTGGTAAAACGGTAATGATGCGTAAAATTGTGGACAACTATTCAGGTAGGACGATGATGCTCAACGGCGAAGACTACGACACATTAGCACTATTGGAGAATCGCTCAATAGCCAATTATCGGCATTTATTGGATGGTATTGATTTGCTGGCTATTGATGAGGCACAGAACATACCACAAATCGGTAGTATTCTGAAGTTGATAGTTGATGAAATACCGGGAATAAGTGTCTTGGCAAGTGGTTCTTCGTCATTCGATTTGCTGAATAAGACTGGTGAACCGTTGGTCGACCGCAGTACGCAATTTCTCCTTACACCATTCTCGCAACGGGAAATCGCACAGACGGAAACGGCACTTGAAACCCGCCAGAACCTCGAAGCGCGCTTGATTTACGGTTCCTATCCCGAAGTAGTAATGATGGAGAACTATGAACGTAAAACAGACTACCTACGTGATATTGTCGGTGCATACCTGCTTAAAGATATCTTAGCAATTGACGGCTTAAAAAATTCGAGCAAGATGCGCGATCTACTGCGATTGATAGCTTTTCAGTTGGGCAGCGAAGTTTCTTACGAAGAGTTAGGTAAACAACTCGGCATGAGCAAGACGACCGTTGAAAAATACCTCGACCTATTGGAAAAGGTCTTCGTTATCTATCGTCTGGGGGCTTATTCGCGTAACCTACGCAAGGAGGTTACAAAAGCTGGCAAGTGGTACTTCTACGACAACGGCATTCGCAATGCCATTATCGGGGCTTTCTCACCGCTGGCCATTCGGCAGGATGTCGGTGCGCTGTGGGAGAACTACATCATCGGAGAGCGGCGCAAAGCGAACTTCAATGAGGGACTGCACAGGGAGTTCTATTTCTGGCGCACCTACGACAAACAGGAAATCGACCTGATTGAGGAGAGTGCCGACAGTCTTACCGCCTTGGAGTTCAAGTGGGGAAATAAAATGCCGGCCGCACCGAAAGCCTTCCAAGAAGCCTATCCCTATGCCGAGTTTCATGTGGTAAATCGGGAGAATTATTTGGAGTTCGTATAATCAATAAATTACGTATATGGAAACAAAACTACAATCCAAACAGCAATATCCGCGGTTTATCCAAAATAAACCGTGTGGTATTGACAAATTCGATGGAGGTTCGCAAGAAAGGTTGGCAAAAACTATTGCTCGCCATTTTTGTCAGAATGATTCATTGGATGAGGAATGTACTTTACCTCGAATTATCGGCATCGAAGGTATTTGGGGATCTGGAAAATCCAACGTGGTTAAAATGTTGGAACGTGAATTATCAGACGACTATTACTTTTTTGAGTATGACGCATGGGGACATCAAGAGGACTTGCAACGCCGCTCTATATTGGAATTGCTTACAAGCAAACTTATTGATGATGGTATCCTATCTGGAAATGCAACAATAAAAGTCAAAGGTGGAGGTACGAAAACCGTATCATGGTCTGAAAAGCTGAAATATTTATTAGCCCGTAAAACGGAGACCGTAACCGAAAAATATCCCCTTATCAGTAATGGTATGGTTGCGGCATTTTTGGTTGCAGTTTTAACTCCGATATTTACATTTATTGCGTATGCAGTAAAACCTACACCCACAACATGGTGGTTTTCTTTATTGTCTATTATCATAGCTGCACTGCCAGTTCTTATTGCATTGTGCGTTTGGAAATGGGCATATAGCAAAGATCATAAATATGGATGGAGTTATATGTTAGCTATTTATCAAGATAAAGTCGAAAAGGACGTTTGCTATGAGACTTTGAGCGAAGACGAACCAACGGTTTACGAGTTCAAAACATGGATGCAAGACATTTCTGATTTTATCAAGGAAAAAGGACAACGTAAATTAGTCCTTGTTTTTGACAACATGGATCGTCTCCCCGCTGAAAAAGTAAAAGAATTATGGTCTTCTATCCATACGTTCTTCGCCGATAGCGGTTTTGAAAATGTTTGGGCTGTTATTCCTTTCGATGAAACACATTTAGCTTGTGCATTCGGAGATGAGACCGACGAACAAACGAAACAACTGACCAAGTATTTTATCAATAAAACTTTCCCTATTGTTTATCGTGTTGCTCCTCCTGTTATTACCGACTATCGAAGTATATTCAACAAACTGTTTGTTGAAGCATTTGGAGAAACAGAAAATGAAGCGAAAGAAACTATAAATCGGATATTCAGATTGGTAAATCCTAATGCCAATGTTAGGGAAATTATATCATATATCAATGAGATGGTCGCTCTTAAACAAGAGTGGTGTAACGAAATTTTGATGATAAACATAGCATTGTTCTGTTTGAAGAAGACGGATATTCTGGCAAATCCAGTAGAACAAATATTGTCCGGCGACTATCTGAATGGCATTCAAACAATAATTAACAATGATCTGCAAACACAACGCGAAATTGCAGCTTTGGTATATGGTGTCGATGTTGAAGATGCTCGACAAATTCCATTGAAAAAATATATTGAAGGCTGCATCAACGGAGAAGAAGACCACGACATAAATCAATATGCAGAGACTAATAAACAATTTGACACTGTATTAGAAGAAGTTATACAATGTATGGACAATGCGCTTATCGATAAGATTATACATTGTTTGCATAAATTAACTCGAAAGAGCGATGTTATTCTGCGTGTATGGCAAAGAATAGCACAATTGAAATTAAAAGAATCCATAGAGAAGCAGGTGTTCCCTGTCGAATACCAAGAACTGCTGTTGCATTTAGACACGGAAAGCCAAAACCATGTGATTGCTCAATTATATAAGAAGATAGTTCGGTTCAATGACTTCAATGGCGGCGACTATTTCAAAACGTTAGATGCAATAGACAGGTTTATTGCGCAAAATAAGTTGGCGTGCGATTTTACGTCATTGATTGAAGCAAAAACAGTCAAGCCAAATACATTTATCGATTATATTCAAGCTGCAAATGCAACAGATGCTGCCTATCGGGATAACGCGACAACTAAAGCATATAAATATTATCAAGTAGCAACAAATTCGGAGGCGCTCGATAATTATTTGGCAAACTTACTACCCGATAATTTCGACCATGCAGATATTGTAAAAACGTTAAAAGATAATTCTACCTATACGTTTCCAACGCTTTTGCAAGCGATCACGAATTGCATTGATGAACAGAATGTAAATAAAGATAATATAGGGGCTATATTTACAACCTATCGTTTATTGGCATCTGACGAAGAAAGACCTTTACCTGTAACGTTAGATTCAACCTACATAAATCAGTTGCATTCTGAATTAGAAACTGATGGCCGAAACATTAAAGAGTCTGGATATTACGATTTAGTCGCCATGCAATTGGCACATGGTCATTCCGTTTCCTTAATAGAGGGTGGAGATATAAAATATGTTGCAGAACTCATGGACTATTATGTGGATCATGGAGACTTATTAGTAAATAGTGTGGGATGGAATATACCGCTATTAAATGAAACACTACAATACATGGTAAATCATAAACTTGGCTATAAATTATTGCTCTCAGACATATTGCCCCAATTTGAAGATATTAAGAACAGAATAGGTGTAACGGATGAGGTATTTATCGAGCATTTAGCAGAGTGGAATACCGATTTGGATAAGTATATCACTAAGAACAATATTAAAGATGTAATTCCTGACGCATCTTTTTACGATTTGACCACTAAAATAAGCAATGTCCTGACCGATCATATCAATAAAATAGCGTTCGAAGCGTTGTCTGAAATAAGTGTTGATACATTATACGCCCAAAGAACAGCACATACATCATATTATTGGTTTGTCGCAATAAAACATTTACTGGCTAAAATCAAATCCTTGCCAGATAACTTGACTGAATTTGGCAAAAAGATTCTGATGGATATTGCTTCTGGAACTCAAAGTTTGAATCCTTTCCCTAATTGTTTCAAGAATATAGTTGAAAGATTGGATAAACGAAAAATTAAATCGACAGTTACCGATATAAGAAATGATTTCTGCATCGGTAAAAAGACTATCAATGCAAAAAAGTTTCAATTTTTCGAAACATGGCTTAGATCGCATGGTAATTTGAAAAGTCAAGCTGGAGACGTTATTGATAAAATAGTGAAACCTGTAATTTCCGATGGGGCATGCCGTTCATTGATTCTGCAAAACAAAGATTTTTATATGGATTTAATAAATACAGCAGGGGATGATGCTTATGAATTGAAAAAGAGTCTCCGAAACCTCATACAAAAAGATTCAGATCCGCAATTGGTTAAATTTGTCAATTCGATAGATTCAGTACCTGAGGTTGAAACCGCGTAAGTATTTGTCTAACAAGTCCGAATTTTACGATTTTACCCGTCAGAACTGAAGTGCCCCCCAAAAAAATTGTATCCAACTTTTGGGGGTCACTTCAAACTTCGATAGGGATAATTTTCAATTTTGGGGACTTGTTAGACAGTCTCATTATCTGGTAGCAGTTTACACAGCACCGGATCGTTTTTGATACGCTCCAGTTCCTCCTGCACAATCTGCTTCACCTCTTCCTTGATGCGCCGGTAGTTCGCCTGCACCGTTTCCTTCATGCGGTCGTTGCCGTCCTCGTCCGTGAAGTTTGTAATGACGGGAATTTTCTTGTAGGCACTTTCTTCCCGTTTCACCTTTTCGGCATCCACCACAATCTCGCAATGAAAAATCTTCTGCTCGATACGCTCGTTGAAGTTGTCGGATACAGAACCGACAAACATTCCCTGCGTAAGCCCGGAAATCTTACTCGGTGGAATGAGCGCGTCCATCTGCGTGTTGATGGAGGTGGAAACATCCTGCCGGTTGATGGAGATGGACTGCCGTTTCTGCAACACCTTACCGAACCGCTCGGAGAGCGTCTTGGCTGTTTCCCCCACCACCTGACCGGAGAAAATATTGCCGACAGTGTTCATCACCACTTTCGCCTCTTTGTCCCCGTAGTCACGCACTAACTGGCTGAAATCCTGAAAGCCCAGACACACGGCAACCTTGTTGCTTCGGGCGGTAGCTATAAGATTGTCCAACCCTTTGAAGTATATTGTGGGCAACTCGTCGATGATGACCGATGACTTCAGCATCCCCTTCTTGTTGATGAGCTTCACGATACGGGAATTATACAGACCGAGTGCCGCACCGTAGATATTCTGACGGTCGGGATTGTTACCCACGCAGAGGATTTTCGGCTCTTCGGGATTGTTGATGTCCAGCGTAAACTCGCTGTCTGACATCACCCAGTAGAGCTGCGGTGAAATCATCCTCGAAAGCGGGATTTTTGCCGACGCTATCTGACCCATGAGCTGCTCCGCAGCCCCTCCAAGCCACGCATCCATGAACGGCGAAAGGTAGTTCTCCAGCTCCGGATAAGAGGTCAGTATCGGAAATATATCCTCGTAACGGCGGTTCAGAAACTCGATAGCATGGGGAAACGTGCAAAACTTCCCGTTCTGATAGATTTTGAGATACCAGATAATACTGGCAAACAGAATGATAGGTGACTCCACGAAGAAGTCGCCCTGCTTTTGCACCCACGTTTTATTGAGGTTGAGCATTATTGTGTAGGCACTCTCATAGGCATCCGTAATATCTTCCATAAAATCCGGGTGAATGGGATTGCACCGATGAGAGCGTCGCGGGTCGTCGAAGTTGATCACATAGAACTTCGGCTTTACCTTGTAGCCGTCCGGGTGGTTCAGCAAATGGTTGTAGGCAATAGTAGATAGGTCGGGATACTTGAAATCGTAGATGTATTGACTAAAGCCCTTTTCAATCTGTTGCTTGATAAAATTGTTTACCACGGCATAGGACTTGCCGCTGCCCGGCGTACCCAACACGATGGACGCACGGAAGGGATTAACTACATTGATCCAACCGTTGTTCCAGCGTTTCCTGTAATAGAAACGTGTCGGCAGATTGACCGAATACTCGCTTTCGATAAGCCTCGTTTCCTGCATGAAACTCTCGTTCTCGTTGTTGAAAACATCCTCCATCAAATTGTGTTTCAACAGGCGGCTCATCCACAGACCACCCATCAACAGGCAGACATAGCCCGTTCCAATGGTAAGGACATACAGTCCCGTCACCGCTTCAAGCGGCAGCGGCAGGGGCAGCAACCACCAGTTCAGGAAAAACAGCACGAACCCGACGGCAAATGCTGTCCAGATTCTCCCCCAAGTGATTTTCTCACCCTTGACACCCTTCGTACCCAGACAGGACAAGGCAAGCAAAAGGACGGAAAACAGCTTCGTGTAGAGAATGGAATGGAACAGCCCCGCCGTGCGGTCGAAGTTCAGAAGGATTTTGTCCACCACGCCGATGTTCACGCCCCACAGCCGGATGGCTTCGTAGCAGAACCAGTACACGTTCATGACCACTAAAATGATACTCACGGCACGCAGAAAATCCATGATTTTCGCCAATGCCCTCAAATCGTCTT
>JAJWLX010000076.1 GCA_021636625.1 Prevotella sp.
AGCTTCTGCCCTTTCAGGGCGTATTGGGTAATTTCAACCGTACAGGTCGAAAAAAGATGAAACAAAAAAAGCTCCGAAGAAAGATGAACTTCTTCGGAGCTTTTTTGTACACCCTTAGGGATTCGAACCCTAGACCCACTGATTAAGAGTCAGTTGCTCTACCAACTGAGCTAAGGGTGCAGCAAGCTTAGCATTTGAGTTATTTCTCAAAAGCGGATGCAAAGGTACAGCTTTTTTCTGATACCGCCAAATTTTTCGGCAACTTTTTTCTTTTTCATGCGCATTTTCCTGATTTTCCATACATTTTCAAGAGAAAAAGTGTATCTTTGCAGCCACTTATACATTATTATATATGTAGAGCATCAAAGAACATAAGAGAATATAAGAGAAATCTTATCAATTAAGAAATCAAAAACATAAGAGAATATGAACGGAATATACACTATCCTGCTCCTCGTGCTGAGCAACATCTTCATGACGCTCGCATGGTATGGACATCTCAAACTCCAGCAGACGGGCACCAGCAGCAACTGGCCACTCATCGGAGTCATCGCCTTCAGTTGGGCGATCGCCTTCTTCGAATACTGCTGCCAGGTACCAGCCAACCGCATCGGATTCATCGACAACGGCGGTCCATTCAATCTGGTACAGCTCAAAGTGATACAAGAGTGCGTGTCGCTCATCGTCTTCGCCATCATCGCCAACATCCTCTTCCAGGGGCAGGGCCTGCATTGGAATCACTTTGCCGCATTCGTCTGCCTCATCGCTGCCGTGTATTTCGTCTTTATGAAATAATAAAGCTTTTGCCCTTACAGGGCGACAGGCTTGCGTCCTGAATACCCAGGGCGATGCCCTGGGCTAAGAGCTTCTGCCCTTTCAGGGCGTTAACAACAAAGAAAGAAAAAAGAACAATTATAACAACATAAAAGAATAACCGACAATGGAAAAGAAATTACGTGTTGCTTCCCTCTGCGTGCAGGGAGGCTATGAGCCGAAGAACGGCGAGCCGATAGAAGTGCCTATCTATCAGAGTACTACATTCAAATACGACAACTCTGAGGAGATGGCGATGCTCTTCGACCTGAAGAAGGAGGGCTACTTCTATACCCGACTCCAGAACCCTACCAATGATGCTGTGGCAAAGAAAATCGCTCAGCTCGAAGGGGGCGTGGGCGCCGTATTGACCTCAAGCGGTCAGGCAGCCAACTTCTATGCCGTATTCAACATCTGCGAGGCTGGCGACCACATCGTTACCTCTAACGAAATCTACGGCGGCACCTTCAATCTCTTCGGCGTTACCCTGAAGAAACTCGGCATCGAGTGCACCTTCGTAAACCCTAACGCCAGCGAGGAGGAAATCCAGAAGGCATTCCGCCCTAACACCAAGGTGGTATTCGGCGAAACCATCAGCAACCCTGGCTGTGCCGTGCTCGACATCGAGAAGTTCGCCCGCATCGCTCACAAGAACGGCGTGCCTCTCATCGTAGATAACACCTTCGCCACACCTATCAACTGCCGCCCATTCGAGTGGGGTGCCGACATCGTTACCCACTCTACCACCAAGTATATGGACGGTACCGCATCGCAGGTAGGCGGCGTAGTAGTAGATAGCGGCAACTTCGACTGGATGGCGAATGCCGAAAAATTCCCTGGCCTCTGCACACCGGATGAGAGCTACCACGGACTCACCTACGTGAAGGCTTTCGGCAAGATGGGATACACCACCAAGCTCGTTGCACAGTTGATGCGCGATCTGGGTTCCATCCCTGCGCCGATGAACTCATTCATCCTGAACCTGGGCCTGCAGAGCCTGCACCTGCGTATGCGCCAGCATTGCGAGAATGCGCAGAAGGTGGCTGAGTTCCTGCAGAATGATGAGCGTGTGGCTTGGGTTCACTATAGCGGACTGAAGGGCGACGAGTATTACGACCTTGCCCAGAAGTACATGCCAAACGGCACCTGCGGCGTCATCGCCTTCGGATTGAAGGGCGACCGCGAGACAGCCATCAAGTTCATGGATTCACTGGATATGATCAACATCGTGACTCATGTGGCAGATGCCCGCACCTGCGTGCTCCACCCTGCCAGCCATACCCACCGTCAGCTTTCAGACGAGCAGTTGAAGGAGGCAGGCGTTGCCCCAGACCTGATTCGATTATCAGTAGGTATAGAGGATGTGGAGGATATCCTGGATGATATCAAGCAGGCATTGGATAAAATCTAGAAAGATTGAAACATAGATATCTAGAAAGATGAGGGTGTGTCATTATTCATCGGATTACGCGGAATAAACGGAACCTTAACCGCCTTCCTCGGATTACTCACGGATTTTAAACGGAAACTCGACCTGGCGGTCGTGGCGATACCCCCTAAAGCTGGAATGCAAATGCGCTAGCCCAATGGCCGTAAGGCCAAATCCGTTTAAATTCCGTGCGTAATCCGTGAAGCAAGAATGTTCCGTTAACTCAGCGTAATCCGATGAAGAAAAACGATGAAGCAACAAAAAAAGAGGGTGTGTCTTGGACTTTTGACACACCCTCAGAAATACAAAAGCCAGTCTTCTGCATTTGAAAGACTGGCTTTTATTTACACCAATTTAAAAATCTCGCTAGGCGTCTTCCGCTTCAGCACTTCCAACTCGAAGTCCTTTCCGGCAATGATGCCCTTGCTCCTGAGAATCTGCTCCACGGTCTTTCTCGCCAGTTCGGGATGATTATTCTCCTCGCTGAGATGGCAGAGCCATACGTGGCGGAGGCTCGGAGTGGCGAAATCGGCAAGCGCATGGGCACACTCATCATTGCTGAGATGACCGTTCGGCCCCAGGATTCTCTCCTTCAGATACTGAGGATATTTTCCTGCCTGAAGCATCTCCACGCTATAGTTCGATTCGAGCACCAGATAGTTCGCCTTGCCGATGAACTCCTGAATCTCCTCCGTGATGTGTCCCACATCCGTAATCAGACAGAAAGTGACGCCCTCGTGCTCCACGAAATAGCCCACATTATCCGTACTGTCGTGAGGCACCCCAAACGGAGTAACCCTGAACTCGCCCACCTGGAACGGCACACCTTTCTCTATGATGTGCGCATGATTAGGCACAATTTTCTTTCGGACGCAGTAGTTGCGCTCGATACCTGCATGAACTTTACGGGTTGCATATACTGGTAGATGATAGTCAGTACTCAAGCTCCCCACCGACTTTACATGGTCGGCGTGGTCATGGGTGATGAGGATATGATGCACATCCTCGAAGCGCAAACCATAGTTGTGGAAGTGCTTCTTCAGGGTTCTGATACCTACTCCTACGTCTATCAATAGCGAATCCGTTTCAGTGTAAAGATAGTAGCTGTTGCCACTGCTTCCACTGCCAAAGGATATAAATTTTAGCATTTTAATTGTTATTTTACCTGCAAAGTTAGCAAAAAAGATTCTTATTACAAAGTTTTTTACTATCTTTGTGCCCAAAATAAGCAAATAAATAGAAATTTTAAGAATTCGAAAACATGATTAGGAAAACAATATCCAGTATGGCTATCGCCGTAGCTGCCATACTGACAAGCGTTTACACCCTTACGGGATGTCAATCCCATCAGGGCGACGAAGATCAGCTGGAGAATGACATCGATTCATTCGCCACCTACTACTTCAACTGGCAGTTCCCCAAGACTCAGAAGTACTGCACCCAGAGTTCGGAACCCTGGCTCCGCTATGCTGCCAGCAACGTGCATCAGGCGGATGTAGATCTGCTGCGCACCAAGGCTGAGGATGCCACGGTAGAAATCAACGACATCGACTTCAGCGACGACGGAGCGAACGCCACCGTCAGCATCACCGTATATAATTTTCTGCAGATGGACACCATCGGGCAGGAAGCCCACCTCGTAGAAGAGGCCGACTTCCACCTGCCGATGCGTATCGAGAACGGGGTATGGAAGATTAGAATGGTAAACCTACCGCGAAGTGAAAGGCGAAATCACGACTGAGCTTTGGGTGAATAATCGCCCAATGCTCATCCCCACTCTCGTAGGCAGGATTGATTGCCTTCATACCCATATCGAACCGGAGGATGAAATAATCGAAGTTCAACCTCAGACCCATACCATACGCCGCAGCAATCTGCTTGTAGAACTTATCTAACTTAAACTGTCCGTTAGGCTGCTCATCATATTTTCTGAGCGTCCAGATATTACCTGCATCCACAAACAGGGCACCTTCGAATTTCCAGAACAAAGGGGTGCGGTACTCGGCATTCAGGTCGAGCTTCATATCACCCGTCTGGTTGATGAAGTCGATGCGTCCGTCATTACCCTTGTATCCGCCAGGTCCCAGCTCTCTTACGCCCCAGCCTCTCACCGAGTTGGCACCACCCGAAAAATACCGTTTCTCGAAAGGCAGCACCTTACTGTTGCCGTAAGGATACGCCACGCCGATGCCTGCATGCAGCGCCAGCACGTTGCGGTCGTCGAAGCGCACCAGATGGGTATAGTCGAAGTCTGCCTTGGCATACTGGGCATAGGCGATATTGATGAAGGTACGCTGTCCCTGGGCATTTATCTTGAAATTCAGCGCCTTGGAGAAAGCACTGAGCAGATTGCCCGACGACTCCACATTCAGTCGGAAGGCATCTACCCCATCACTATAAGTCAATCCGAATCCCATCTTCATGATGAAGATATCCTCGTAGTTATAGCGCAGGATGGCGTTTCTGTTATCTACATCATCCAGGTAATCGCGCTTGAAAGTCTCTGAAATCCAAGGCATATACACGTAGTTGAGATCGAGCAGGTCGAATCGCCAGTTGAGATGATGGCGGGGTTCTGCCCAGCGGTAACGCCATGCCATGGAGAAGACGCGGCGATGGAACTCCGGACGGTTCTGAAGGTCCCAGGCAACCGAATACTCCGTATTGGCAGTCTGTCTTCTTCTGAAATTCTTAGACAGCAACGGAGCCACGAAGCGTGGGAATACCAGCTTGCTCTCTATCGAATACTCCTGATAGTTCTGGTCCTGATAGCCCTCCAGTCCGGTGATAGCCTCGTAGGCACCACGCAGCTCGATACTCAGCTGTTCGCTACCCCGGAAGAGGTTTCTGTTGGTATAGGTGAGCGAAGCCGCAGCACCCAGGTCGCCAGCCGTATTGGTTCCTTCCGGCTGGAAGGAGATGGTAGAAGGCTTGTTGGTGCTGATCTGGATATTGCAATCGAGCATTCCGCTATCGGGAGCTTCCACGAATCGGATATTGGTATATTTCACCGCCTGCAGGCGTGCGAAATTATTATACGTACGTTGCAGGGCAGAGGCGCTGTAGGGACTTCCCTCCTTCAGGGCAGTGGCATTCAGGAGCACCTGATGGCGCAGGTGGATGCGGTCGCTGTCGTTGCTGAGATAGTTGATCTTCCGGATCTCGTATCGTGAGTGCGGGGTTTCCGGCGCATTACTGTTAGCCTTGTAGTTCATCAGATGCAGGGTAACGGCGATGTCTTTCCTGCCCGTGATGGTATCTGCAGAAAAGTGGATGAAATCCTTGTTGAAGCGGAAGTATCCATCATCAATGAGGAGATTGGAAATACGCTTTCGCTCATTGTCCAGCGCCTCTACCGTGAAAGTCATTCCCGGTTTCAGCATCTGGTTATCAGGATTGTCCAGCTGCAATCTATCCTGTATGTTCTTATCTTCTATGTCATACTCCACCTTGCCGATGAAGAACGGCTCACCGGGATGCAACAGATAGGTGGCATCCAGCTTCGGGGCTTTCTTCCGCTTCCTGTCCTTCGCATTCCCATTCTTTCCCTTCGCATTCTCGTTCTCGCCATCCATCTCATTCCTGGTTCCGGCATTCGCCCAATCCTCTCCGTGAACGGTAGTATAGAGGGATACGCCAGCATGCAGGAACCCCTGGTTCTGCATCGCCGTGAGCAGGTCCTGGCAAGTGAGTCGAGCCTGGATGGAATCATAGATGACGGGCTTTTTGCTGAACGGGTTTTTAAAGAGTGCAAAGAGCTTTGGCTTCTCTTTCTGTCGCACATACTGCTTGAGCGCCCCTGCATCATATTCCGCAGAGTCGCTCTTCACTTCCACCTTATTTAATATATACTCCCCCTCCTGCACGTACTTGCTGGCAGAACATCCAGCCAGAAGCAGTGGCAGGGCGAGAACTGAAATCTTCTGTATTTTCAAAATTCTTTCAACACCTTCAAATCGTAATACATAGGAATGGTATATTCACCTTCCTCATCTTCATTAACCAATCGCTTAAAACCATTTCGCTCATAAAAAGGCAAAGCCTCTTTATAGGCATCTACCGTCAAAAAGCGACAAGCAGAAATTGCCGTTTGAGAATTTATGGTCATTTGCTTGATAGCAGATACAAGTTTAGTTCCGATTCCTTCTCCTTGATGATTTCTCGAAATAGCCAATCTTCCGATTTTCATCGCAGGATAACTTCCTAAATGCTTACGATGGGGCATCGTTTTCCTAAGTTTCCTCCAGAGATTCTTCGATACTGTAGTTTGAGAAATTTTATCATTCAACAAACTAAAATATGCCACAATCTCAGTTTCATCTTCCATTACAAATGTATTGGCAATCAATTCCTTATAATAGAATCTAGCATCATCAAGCAAAAAGCCGTTCAAATCGTCATCACCACAATCAAACGGCTTCATTTCCTGCAGGTTTTCTAATCTAACTAACCGTCTCATCTCCTTACATCACAAAATCTGCCATTTGTTTTATTTCTTCATAAGAAGCACGAATACGTTCTTTCTCTTCTTCTGAAGCAGGCTTCACATTTTCTATATTTGCCAAGAATCTCTTGGCATCATCCCCATAAAGGATTGGGGTTTCTTTAATTGGTCGTGCCATAATCATTCCTCCATACTTTATTTGTTATTTATCAGAATATTCAAACATATTAAGTCAGAATATCACCTTATCAAATGCAAAAGTATGCTTTTTTTATTAAACTACCAAAGGTTTTAAGAAAAATATTTTGTATTGTCTGCTTTTTATGCTACCTTTGCATCCATTAAAGATTAGAAACAACAACAAATGATTAGCAAGAATAAGATAAAATACATTCGTTCGCTCGAACTGAAGAAGAACCGCAACAAGGAAGGAAAGTTCGTGGCGGAAGGTTTCAAGGTAGTAGATGACCTGCTCGCCCTGCGACCTGCCGACCTCATTGTGGCTACCCAGGAGTGGCTCCACGGCAAGCACCTTGCGGATCAGACAGAAGTGATAGAGGTGACCGAGGAGGAGCTAAAGAAGGTGAGCTTCCTGCAGCATCCGCAGCAGGTGCTGGCTGTTTTCAGACAGGATACCGGCTGCAATAAGCAGGATTCCAACAACTCTCAGGAAGAGGCGGAGGAGAAGAACTTCGGCTTTTCTAAAATCAACACCCAGGAACTGAGCCTCGCCCTGGATGGCGTGCAAGACCCGGGCAACCTGGGCACCATCATCCGCATTGCCGACTGGTTTGGCATCACCCACATCTACTGCAGCCAGGATACTGCCGACGTGTATAACCCGAAGGTGGTGCAGGCCACGATGGGCAGCATTGCGAGAGTGAAGGTGGAATATGGCAACCTGCTGGCTCTGGTGGAGTCATTGCCTGCAGATGTACCCGTATATGGCACCCTGCTCGATGGCGACAACATCTATCAGCAGCAGCTGGAAAACCAGGGACTCATCGTGATGGGAAACGAAGGAAAAGGCATTTCGCCTGCCCTTGCCAAGAAGGTGAACCGAAGACTGCTCATCCCGAACTTCCCGGAAGGAAGAGCCACAGCCGATAGTCTGAACGTAGCGATTGCTACCGCCATCACCTGCTCGGAATTCAGAAGAAACTTTTAAGATCAAAAAAGACCAAAAAGGTCAAAAGGTCAAAAGTGATTTTTCGGAATAGTTAAACAGCATCAAATCATATAACTATGGAAGTAAATGAATTATTTAAGCAACGCAGCATAACTGCCTGTATGAAAGCATCCTACAATACCGTAACGAGCGATATCCGTTCGCTCGTGAAGCAGACATGGGTTACCCATGTGCCCTTCGCAGTATTGCTGGCAATCGTACTTTACTTTCTCCTCCCCAACAAGTCGCTTCACGATTGGGGAGAAGCGAATCCGATGGCTTCATTCATCCTGCAAACCATCATCTACGCAGCCACCCTCGTGATGGCGGCAGTATCATTCTGGCATCTCCTGCCCCACAAGCAGCTCTGTCCTCAGGGCGAAAAGCGCAAGCCGGGCAAATCGCTGGTCCGCATCCTCCGCCACTTCGGAGGCTTCCTCATGACCTGCTTCCTGGGCATGATGATTGTAGGCATCGCCACCTTTATAGCAGCTGTGCCTACCATCATCCTCATCATCGCCCAGCTCTACTCACAGTTGGGTGCACTCCAGGGCGATCCGCTCGGCGTACCGGGCTATTTCACCCCACTCCTCTTCCTCGTCTTCACCCTCACCAGCCTGCTCTTCATCTATGCCCTCACCTGGCTCGGCATCGCACTGGCTTACCAGTATGCATCCTACAAGGTGCAGGATGAGGAAAAGAAAAAACTGAAGGAGAGTCAGCTGCAGATGGCTGTAGCCGGCATAGAGCAGATGGCTGCAGAAGAAGAGGAAAGCAAGAAGTATTAATCATATTAACATAAAAAAGAGACAATAGAAAGAGACATGAAACAGACAAGATTACTCTTCATCGACCGCGACGGAACCCTAATTCAGGAACCTGCGGACGAACAGATTGACAGCTTCGAGAAGCTGGTATTCACCAAGGGCGTATTCCGCAACCTCGCCTTCATTGCCCAGCACACCGACTACGAGCTGGTGATGGTGAGCAACCAGGACGGACTGGGCACCGACTCCTTTCCGGAGGACACCTTCTGGCCAGTACACAACTTCATCATCCAGACCCTGGAGAGCGAGGGCATCCACTTCGCCAAGCAGCACATCGACCGCCACTTCCCTGAAGATAACTCGCCGATGCGCAAGCCAGGAACAGGCATGCTGACCGAATACATCGATAACCCTGCCTACGATATGGCAAACAGTTATGTAATCGGTGACCGTGAAACCGATGCCCAGCTTGCCGAAAACCTGGGTTGCAAGAGTCTGATTCTCGGAAAAGACGGCAGGGACTGGGACAAGATAGCCGAGATACTCTTTGCCAGTGACCGCATCGCAGAGGTGAAGCGCACCACCAAGGAAACGGATATCTACATCAAGGTAAATCTCGATGGTTCAGGAAAATGCGACATTTCTACCGGTCTCGGTTTCTTCGACCACATGCTGGAACAGATAGGCAAACACGGCATGATGGACCTCACCATCCATACCAAGGGCGACCTCTATGTGGATGAGCATCATACCATTGAGGATACAGGTATTGCACTGGGCGAATGCCTGCTGCAGGCTTTAGGTGACAAGCGCGGAATAGAAAGATACGGCTACAGTCTGCCAATGGATGATTGTCTCTGTCAGGTAGCATTGGATTTCGGTGGCCGTCCATGGCTGATCTGGGATGCCGAGTTCCACAGAGAGAAGGTGGGCGAAATGCCAACCGAGATGTTCAAGCATTTCTTCAAGAGTCTGAGTGATGCGGCAAAGATGAACCTCAACATCAAGGCTGAGGGCGAGAACGAGCATCACAAGATAGAAGGCATCTTCAAGGCGCTTGCCCGCTCGCTGAAAATGGCGGTGAAGAGAGACATCTATCACTTCGAGCTTCCTAGCTCAAAGGGAATGCTATAACTTTTAGGCACGGATTACACGGATTACACGGAGGCTGGCGCTATGAGTTTTTTAAGTTACGCAAGTCAAAAAATCTGTGTAATCCGTGCCTAAAAAAATTAAAACTTTGTCATGAACTCCACAACAATCTTATCCTTTTCTGAAGTCTTGGCAATGCCACCTTTGCGATAGAAATACTTCTCGTAGTTGATACGGATATCCGAGATGAAAGGCTTGGCAAGGCTCAGGGTTACACCGCCCGTAACACGATGGCGCTTGTAATCGTTGATTTTCAAGGCACCGAGTTCGGTATCAGAACCGCCATATCGGGTACCATCACTGTGGTCGCTCATGAAATCATATCTTGCCAATGGCGAAACCTTCCTGATGATGCTCTTCTGATTGCGAACCGGAATATCATAGCATACGAATCCATCGAAAGCATGCACATCGTGGAAGGCATTCTTGCTGTAATGCTTGTAAAGATACTCTACCTCAGCTATGAAACCACCCTTGTGGAAGGTGATACCACCATCATACATCGTTACCGTAATATCAGACGGTTTGATCTTCTGGGTACTCAACACCAGGTTCACATTCGGAAAGAGGAACTGAGCCTTGGCAGAATAGTTAACGCCCTTGGTCCAGTAATCCTTCTGGTTGGTCAAGCCCGAACCGTTGAAGATACCGGCATTCACCACGATAGGGAAGCCAACATTCCAGGTGTATCCGATTTCGGCACCCACGTCGCGCACGTTACCCACCTGCTTGGCGATGAACGAACGGTTGGCGAAGTACTGCTGATGAGGAGAACGGTGAGCGTCGATGGTGAATGGCACACGCTCCTGACCGATGGTGAACTGCAGGGTCTTCCAAGGCTTGATGCGTGTATAGGCATCGAGCATCTTGATCTTACCCTCGTCGCAGAGGTCGATTTCCGCCTTATAGCTTACCTGAGGTGTAATATTGCCAGCCACGTTGATGCGGGCTGTACGCACCTCGAATCGTCCCTCCCCCTCTTCGGTCTGGTACTCATACTTTGAGCGGATGGTTCCACCAATGGTCATGGTCTTGGCGAAATTCTCAATGCCCTTCTCAACAGAGCTTTTTCCAGAATTCTGGGCATTCATTCCCATCGACACCATCGTGAGTGCCATCAACAAATACGTTTTCTTCTTCATTTCTTACCTTATTATATATACACGTAAATCTGATTTTCTTTATTCCGAATGAAATCTTTTCCTACTGATGCAGAAAGACATCTTCTTCATTTCGACTGCAAAGGTAAGGAGAAGATATTTCTACCGTAAAACATAAGTATTACAAAGCTGTTACATCACTGATTTTCTGCACCTGTAATATCATTGTAATGATGGCAAAAACAGAGGAATAAACCACTTCATCCACAAATAAAATAAAAGATATGTCTATATCTCAAGTTTTTATGCTATCTTTGCACAGAAATGTGCGAAGGTAGCATTTTTTTGTTTACCTTCCGCCTCTTCTTGCGTCATACACATAAAAAGAAACAAATGGAAGAAACAGAATTTGAATATATCGCCCAGGAAATGCGCCCCAGGTTGACGGCACATTGTCAACGCTATCTCTCGGCAGGAACCCTTGCCGAAGAAGCCGACGACATCGTGCAGGAAACCCTGGTGAAGCTCTGGAAGATGCGCGAAAAGCTCTCGGAATACCAGAGCATCGAGGCCTTAGGTATGACGATAGCCAAGAATCTCTGCATCGACCATCTGAGACGCAACAAAGCCCAGACGGCATCGCTGGAACAGATGAAGCATCCCGCAGAAATCTGTACGGCAACCGAGCGAACCGACCAGACCATCATCGGCAAAGATACGCAAAGGCGACTCAACAGGGCGATGGACAAGCTTCCAGATACACAGAGAAGAATGCTGCTATTGAGAAGCGAAGGAAAGAGCCTCGATGAGATTGCCGAAATCTGCGGAGCCAACAAGACGAGCACCAAGACGATGATTTCTGCAGCAAGAAGATCATTGCTGAAAATGATGAAATCATAAAAGGCTGGAAATGATGAAATGGGAACTCTTAATTGAGCCCTAAATTGAAACTCTAAAAAGGAACTTTTAAAAAGGACTCTCAAAATGAAAGAAATGAAGAAACTAGAAGATATAACCTATCGCCACGAGCTGATAGAACGCTATCTCGATGCTGATACCAGCGTGGAGGAAGAACAGGCATTGGCTGATTTCTATCGCCAATGCGAGGATAAGGATTTAACGGAGGAGGATCTCGACATCAGAAACCTGATGCTGGGAATGGAGAACTATACTCCGAATATTCATCAGGTGGAAGAAGAAGATAAACAGCCGGACATGAAAGAGATGCCACTTGGAGTCTCGAAGAAGCACGAAACGAGATGGGTACGCCTCTCTGCGATACTTCTCGCTACGGCGATGCTGGCAGGCCTCATCTTCCTGCTCTTCCCTATCAAGGATTATTTCTCATCCTCTTCCGAACAACAACCTTGCTTCACCAACCTGGTTCCTACAGAGCAGGTGGTTCGCTCGCAGCCATCTTCTGAAGATGAAGACAAGAATCTGGACACATACGAAAAGATGGAACGTGCCGACTCCCTCTTCCTGGCTGCCACCCAGGACATCGTAACTCCACAGGAGATGAAGGCAAGCAAGATTGCACTTGCCAAAAGAAAGGACATCGCAGAAAGAAGCGAGAAACATGCAGGGAAGATTTATGGAAATACAAAAGAAACCTCTTCAGGAAATTCTGAAAAGACTTCTGGAAATGCCGTGAAGACTTCTTCTGAAACGGATAGAAGCATTCATGAAGATTTCAATCAGATTTATGAAGTAGCCTCTGCCGCCCTGCCTTCTGCCGAGCAGCTGACCATCAACCGCCAAGGCGATAACATCGTTATCTCAACCATCGACAACGATGGCAACATGCAGCATTACACCATCAACGTAACAGAAACGCAAGATGGTAGTTATCAACTACTTCCACTGGCACAGTTAAACGATTTATAAAACTCTCTACGCTTATGAAAAAGTATATTTTCACCATTGCATTTGCTCTGCTGGGCATAACCAGCAGTATGGCATCCAAGGCAGATACCCTGCGTATCTACACCATTGACGGTGAGCGCATTCCAAACTTCACCGGCAAGGAACTCATCGGTAAAACCATCAAGAATTACCAGGTAAACACCAACGTCCTGCCGGCACCCAAAAGAGATGTGATAGAGATTCATATCATCACCACTACCACACCTCCTGCCCCCAAGCCAGCCCCTCACTATCTGATCAAGGGCAGAGAGCAGGAACTGACTGAAGAGGAATTCAACAAGATTTCTCCCAGCAAGATCAGAGCCATCGAGGTCTTGAAAGAGGGCACCAAAGCCATTCAGGAAAGAGGTCTGAAAGACGATGGCAGAGCCTACATCATCGTTACTCTGGAGAAATAACAGACAAAACGTATCCCTTTTTCTTCAGCGACTCAATCTTAACGGTCACATCATGCTGAAGAGCATGGCGGAGATACGTCATCTGCACATTCACAGCCAGGGAGTTGGCATAGCTCACGGTACCCCACACCACCTCCTGTATCATCTCCTTGCTTACTACATTGCCGATATTCTTCGCCAACAGACGGAGGATGTCGGCTTGTCGGCTGGTGATGAGCACACGAGAGGAACGGGTACGAAGCTCATTGTTATTATAGCAGAAGGTGGTTTCACCGAAATGATACACCTCCTCTTCTATTGTCTCACTCTCATTCATGGAGAACCGCTCCTCTATTCTTGCCAGCAACTCTTCCGGATAGAAGGGTTTGGCAAGATAATCGTTTGCCTTCAGGGAGAAACCTTTCAGTCGATCATTCTTCTCCGTACGGTCGGTGAGAAAGAAGATAAGTACCTTCGGGTCGATGGCTCTGATGCGTTCTGCCACCTCATAGCCATCCATCTCCGGCATATTGATGTCGAGCAATACCAGGTCGGGCTTCACCTCCGGGAACTGCTCCCATGCCTTCATGCCATTTCCGGCATAAGTCACATCGTAGCCATGCTGCTGCAGGAAACTCTTCAGCAACATAGAATACTTCAAGTCATCGTCTGCAAATAATATCTTGATCATTTTTTCTGTTGTTTATAGCGTTAAACCGGATGCATCAGGAGTGTTGCGGGATGACGATTGAAATTCTGGTTCCCTTGCCCACTTCGCTCTGCATCATTTTTCTGCCCCCATGGGCCTTCACAATCATATCCACAAAACTCAAACCCAAGCCGATGCCTGGCTGCATCATATCCGGGTAAGCATTGCTGCGATAGAACTTCGTCCAGACTCTCTGCTGCTCGTCGGGCGAAATTCCGATACCATTATCTGATACAGAAATCATGACTTCCCCCTTCACGGTTTCTCGGCAGGCAACATGGATATTGACGATATCGCCAGAATACTTCACCGAGTTCTCCATCAGGTTGCTTACCACATTCAGAAGCTGGTCTCTATCTCCCATCATCCGGTTGGAAGTGCGCTGGTAATCGAACGAAACATTCACCTCCTTCTGCTTATTCTTTCGATAAACTGCCACCAGATTCTGCAAAGCGGCATGGATATCGAAAGAAGTTATCTGGAGTGGGATATGTTCCTCTGCCCTGATTACTTCCCGGAGTTTGGCGAGATAGGCAGTCAGGTTATCGCTCTCCTCTCTTACCGTCTCCATGATGAGAGCATTCTCATCCTTCTCATCAGTCTTTTGAGCAGAGAATACGGATACACACATCTTCAGCGTCTGCACGGGGCGTTTCAGCTCGTGAATCATCGTATGCACAAAGTCGCTTCGCATCTTATCCACCTTCTTCTGCAGGAGCATCACCTTGATGAGATAAGCTATGCTCAGGAGAAGCATGATGGTAACCAGCAGACTTCCTATCATCTGCCACATCATTCCCTTCAGGATGGGCAGCATCGGCACCTGCATCCTCATCTGCATCGACTGATACTGGATAGGATTGAAAGGCACTTCTACCAGCATTTCGTGATGAAACAAGGTAGGAGGCTCTACGATTCTTGTCTGCCACAGACGATGCTTTCCCGTCTTCATCTCTGCCCCGATGAAATCATTGCCCAGTTTCCTACTGATGAAACGGTCAAAATGCGCCTTGTCAAAGTGGGTAAGCTGGTAAGTGGTGTAAGTATTCAGGCAATCAAAAGAATTGTTGGAATCCGTCTCACGCAAATCGAAAGTATCTCTCTTCTCCATCACGTTGCCGAATCCCGGCTTGCTATACACCACTCCACCAATGATTGTATCCGTATCCAGTGGAGAGCAAATCGTTGTACAGGGACGCTTGCTGTCTGAAAAATATGCAGTAACGACATAACCGATATGTGATTTTTCTCTTACCGCCGCTCCGATATTTGTCTGATAAGTGACTATTGCCTGTTCCGCCTTTTCGGCATTTTTCTTCCCCATCTCTCCCATCGAATAGGTCACGCTATTGTATAGCCAATAAGTCTGCAAGCCTAGCAGCAGGAAAGAGGAAAGGATGGCGAGCAGCCAGACTTGTTTGATTCTTCTATTCATATCATTTTTTCTATTTTCGATGCAAAGGTACAAAGATTTCACTATATATAATTAAGGTGAAGCAAGATTATTTTGCCAGCGTAATGTTTCAGTAATGATTATTTGCGATTTTGAGCCCGAAAAGCTGTTCCTTTGCAGACGAAAACAAAAAACAAGGAAGAAAATGAAGAAAGAAACAGTTTTATGCGCGATGCTAGCCACCGCCACCTGTGTAACAGCACAAAACGGGAAATTCCCGACATCCGGAGTTTCCGCAGACTCAATACAGACGGAAAAAGATTCGATCAAAGCTGATAAGGAAGCCGAGATTCAAGCCGTAACCGTAACAGGTCATCGCCCGATGTACAAAATGAGAA
>JAJWLX010000148.1 GCA_021636625.1 Prevotella sp.
AAATGATTTTGCCAAGCAATTAATTATTGTTGCCGGTGGTGCCGGTGGCTCTGCTATTAATGGACGTTCTAATGGCTATGGCGGTGGGCTAAATGGAGGTTCTACAGCATCTGCGGGGTGGCCTTTTGATTCAGGTTCGATTCCACTTGCAGGAGCTTCCCAGACTGAAGGATATTCTTTTGGGCAAGGTCAGAATGCCCCGGAAAAAACAGCAGGAGGTAGTTGTGGAGATGAAGGATGTGGTGGTGGAGGTGGAGGGCTATATGGAGGATATGCCTATCTTAGCAGTGGAGGAGATGGTTCTTGCTGTGCAGGTTCTGGTGGAAGCGGCTATGTTGGAAATATAAATATAAAAGATGGTATAACAAAACAAAATGTTGAAAGCCCTTCTGGAAATTATAACGGATATGCAAGCGTTTCATGGATTTTGAAAGAATAATCCGCACCGCTAGATATGTAGCACATCCTCCACTAGGCGTTCTGGTTGATAACGATTTGAATTCAAATAATAAAATGATATTTAGTTTTAATTAGTTCTATTTTTTAGATCGCATCTTTTATACCACAGATGTAAACCAGATATATGTCGGAAACGAATTGTATGTTACTAATACAATTACGCATTTACTTATAATTATCTCGCCCGAAAGACTGGGAGGTTCTGTAGGGCGATTAACTTTCAAAACAAAAAACTCCCTATAAGTTCAGGCTTCTATCACCTGCCTTATAGGGAGATTATATTATTGAGCTATTTGTCATTATAGTGACCTTCTACTTCAATTACAACTACAGTTATAATGTCATCAAAAACATTATATATTATTCTGTCATGAGCGGTGATATGACGGGAATAAGTTATATCGTTCCCCCCTTTCATTGCCTCAGGATGCCCAATACCTTCACGAGGTGTTTCTGCTATGCTATTCAAAACCTTTCTTAGTTTCTCAAAAAGAGGCTTATTCGACTTTTTCCATTTTTTGATAACTTTAGTGGCATCTTTTGAATAATCTATTTTGTAAATCATAGAGAATCAAGCCATTTGTTCATCTCGGTTGAATTTTCAAAATGAAGAGTCTCTCCTTTCTTATATTCATCCATTGCTTTATCAATCTTCTTCTGCAATTCTTCATCAATTGTATTATCCTCTACAACTTCAGAAGGATGGAGAATACTGATGAGAAGACTTTCCACATAGTTGTTAAGACTGCGATTGCTAGCCTTAGCCTTTTCTTTCAGTTCTTCCAGCAAACTGCTTTGGAACCTGAACGAAGTTGGGATTCTTGCTGCTGTTGTTGACATAATCGTTAATATTTTAAATTCGTTCTGCAAATATACATCAAATCCCTGACAACGCAAAGTTTTTTTTGTGATTTTAACACACAAAAATCCCCCCAACCAGCCAAATCATGCAGATTGGGGAATTTGCTTTATGATAGAGTAGTTTATTGAAAACCAACAGATAGTTTTCCCGGATTTTGCTTGGCAGTTTCAGGAAAAAAGCGTATTTTTGCAAAGAAACTAGATATTGAACTAAATGAATGGTTTATGAGACAGGTAGAAGAAAGATATATCAACTTGTTGACCGATTTCGGTTTCAAGCGCATTTTTAGAACGGCAAAGAACAAGGATTTGCTCATTTGTTTCCTCAACAGCTTGTTTAATGGCAAACAGATTGTGAAGGACGTTTCGTATCTGACCCCGGAACTCGTGAGAGATGTCTATACCGACAGCCGTGCCATCTTCGACGTATATTGCGAAGGAGAAAACGGTGAGAAATTCATCGTTGAAATGCAGAATGCCTATCAGGCGCATTTTAAGGACCGCTCCCTCTTTTATTCTACGTTTCCGCTTCGTGAGCAGGCGTCCAAGGGGAATGACAGGGATTTCAAGTTCAATCATATCTATACCATCGCCCTGCTCAACTTCAACATGAATGAGGATGCCATTGATAAGGAGAATATCCGTCATCATGTGCAGTTGTGCGATACCGCTACCCACAAGATTTTCTATGATAAGCTGGAATTTATCTATGTAGAGATTGCCAAGTTCAACAAGACACTAGGAGAACTGGAAACGCTCTACGAAAAGTGGCTTTATGCGCTGAAGAATCTCTATAAGCTTACCCAGCGCCCAAAGGAACTGTGCGACAAGGTTTTCGACCGCCTCTTTGAAGAAGCCGAGATTGCCAAGTTCACTCCTCAGGAGGTGAGGGAGTATGAAGCAAGTAAAAAGGCATATCGGGATATCAAGAACTCCATTGACACGGCGAAGCAGGAAGGCAAGCAAGAAGGTCTTGCGGAGGGTATGGAATTAGGAATGGCGAAAGGAATGGAAAAAGGTAGAGCGAAAGGAATGGAAGAAGGCATGGCGAAAGGAACTATAGATGAAAAAATTGCTACTGCAAAGCGCCTACTAGGTATGGGAGTATCAGACGATCAGGTAGCAGCCATCACCCTGTTGCCATTAGATCATATTGAGAAATTGAAAAGCTTATTGGATGACAAGTAAAGGTTGAAGGAGCAACATACAAGATCTCCCTATAAGTCAGCCGAATAAAGCCTGAACTTATAGGGAGTTTTTTGTTTTGAAAGTTAATCGCCCTACTGAACCTCCCGGTCTTTCGGGCGAGATAATTATAAGTAAATGCGTAATTGTATTAGTAACATACAA
>JAJWLX010000077.1 GCA_021636625.1 Prevotella sp.
TCGGTATGCTGACCTTGTTTCTTTATGTGGCTGCCCAGACGGGTGTGAACAGTTTCTTCATCAACTATGCTGAGGAGAGCATTCATATAGAGAAGCAGACTGCCAGTCTGTATCTCGCCTTTGGCGGAATGGGTCTGTTCTTTATCGGCAGGTTGGCTGGTGGTGTCATTATGAATTATATCCAGCCAAGGCTGGTGCTGCTGGTCTGTGCCATCCTCACCTTTGTTGCCACATTGATTGTGGTGGTATGTAGCGGTACTTTATCTCTCATTGCGTTCTTCGCCCTGTATCTGGGAGAAAGCATCATGTTTCCGACCATTTTCTCATTGGCATTGAGGGATGCGGGTACAAAGACCAAATTGGCCTCTTCCCTACTCATCATGACGATAGTGGGTGGAGCGGTTGCTCCTGTAATCATGGGGTATATTGCGGATACTACGGGCAGTATGGCGATTGCCTTCCTCATACCGTTGGTATGTTATGGGGTGATTGGAACGTATGCACTTTCGAAACCCTCTTCCTCCCTTTAGCCAAAAGGATTTTTTCGAAAACCTACCCGTCCTTCCTTACCCTTAAGGAAGGCTCCACCTCTCACCCCTGCCCTCTCTCCTCAGGAGCGAGGGAGAAAACCGCCCTCAGTGCTGACTTTTCTACCTCTCCGTCTCTCCTGCAAGGAGAGTTCCACCTCTAACCAAGCCTTCCTCCTCAGAAGGAAGGATGTAACCGCCCTCCGGTGCTCAGAACCGCTTCGCTCTAAGGTTGGCGGACCATCAAAGGTCTTCGCCATGTTATGCGGGATGGGACCGCATGGGATGCAAGTGGGAACATCTTCAACGTTTTGGATTTTGGAGGTGTTTCTGAGAAATCTGGAGTATTTAGACATATAGATGTTTATAAGTATGTATAAGACCTTGAGATTATCAGAGGAGAAAGTGATTAATTATAATTTTGATTTGTGTACTTATAATGGATAAAAACTATCTGTTACAGAAAATATACGAAGCCTATCGTAAGTTTAAGAATTATAGCTATTATGATAGTGCTTCCTTGTATTCTCGAAAGCGTGTAGCCGATTTCGAGGAAGATTTGTATGGCTTAAAGAAAAGCCAATTCAAGAAGAGGTTTGCTGATAAATTAAATGGATTGTACGAAGTTCTTTTGGGAACAAACGAACAATATTTTCAGCGTTTGCTAGACGAGATAGATTTTTGTATACTACCAAAAAGTATGAAAAAAAATGATGGAGGTCAAGAAGATAATGAAATTAAATTAATCAGCAATCATATTCAAAAGGAAAAACTTGAAATTGACAAATATAACATATTTATAGATGCCCCAATTGAAATACAATTGATAAGTACTTTGTGGGTTATGTTTACTGGTGTAAGACTCTCCAAACTGATAAATTCGCATAATTATGCTTATAAGCTTTCGTTGACTTCACCACAAACGGAGAACCAACAAACAAAAATTTCATCAGGACTGCATATCTACAAGCCTTATTTTCAAGGGTATCAAGATTGGCGAGACAATGCTTTGAAGAAAGCAGATGAGATACTTGATAGCCATAAGAATGTGACCATTGTTAGTTTGGATATTACAAGATATTTTTATCATGTTAGATTGAATCTTCCTGAGTTTGTGGAAAAACTATTGGAAGAAAATTCCATTGTATTTTCAAATGAGGATGAACGAACATTTTCGAAGAGGCTTACAATACTATTATCGAGAGTGCATGAAGCATACACAAAAAAGTGCAAGGAGTATTTACCTTCTGATGTCACACCGCTAGAAGGTAGTAAAACTATGTTGCCTGTTGGATTAGTTTCTTCTGGTGTTATTGGTAATTTATTTTTAATTGTTTTTGACAACAAGGTAATAGAGAAAATTCATCCTGATTTTTATGGGCGTTATGTTGATGACATGCTTTTTGTTATAGGTGAATCAAAAGCTGACGATGCGTCGGAATTCCTAAACAAGTACTTTGTTGAGCCTAAAATACTTGTACAAGATAATGATATATATAAAATCCAAATGGATGATGTAAATCTTTCCATTCAAGCTAAAAAAATTATAGTGGAAAGCTTTGAGCATACTGGTTCCAAGGCTGCATTGATGAAATTTAGGCGTAATATACAGCGTCAACGAAGTGAATTTAGATTTTTGCCTGATGAAGAAACTGTAGAGCAAGATTTTGATGAAGCTGCTTTTTCTATGCAATATTCTGGATCGGTGAACAAATTGCGCAATATAAAAGATTTTTCGGAAGACAAGTATGGTGCTTCTACATATTTGGCTCACATGATATTCTTGGCTTGCTATAAGTCGGAGGAAAACAAGAAGCACAAAAAAGCCATAGTACATCAGATTCTTACCTATTTCAAAGGTGCTGTTGCTCTGGAGTATTATAGTCTTTGGGAGAAAGTGTTTACATATTTTGTAATAACAGAAGATGTCGATTCTCTCAACAAGTTTCAAAAGCAAATCTTTAACGCAATTGAACGGTGTAATTTCGATAATGCGGAGATACAGAACGAAATAAGAGAAAGCTTAAATGAAACTTTACGATTGTCGGAAGCAATACCTTTGTCTATGCATGTGAACTTAGAAAATGAATGGGAAGAGACCACTATAAAAACGGCTAAAAAACTGAGACATGCCAGCATGTTTCGCCATCAGTATTTAGGAATAGGCGGACTCAATCTGACAAAATGTTTGTTAGATGATGGCTGCAATCTCTATCGTAAGGATTATGATCATAAAATAGAATTACTCAAAGAAACAGGTGTTATCTATCTTACACCATTATTTGTTCATCTTGATGTTATCTGCCATATCTGTATCTTTATAAAATCGGATGAGTATAAATATTCTAAGACTAATTCTATAAATGATTTCCTATCCAAAGCTCCAATTGAGAGTTTTGAGCAATACCTTTTTATTAATTGGGATTGGAATAGACTTTTTTATAGTCAAAAAATCGGTTTCATAAAGGATTTGATTACCTGTAAAGAAATAGGATCGTTGAAATATGAAAAGTCAAAGGTATTAGAGTACATTGTTCCTACAGACGAAAAGAGTTCGAATGCCATCAAGTCTAATAAGAGAATCGGAATTGCCAATATGAATGTAGATAAAGACATTATAGAAAAGACAGCATTGAATCAGGTAAATCTTTCTTCGGAAAGGCGTAAAGACTTGTTTCGTATCATCAATGAAGCTATCGCCAACAAGTGTGATGTGCTTGTCTTACCCGAGTTGTCAGTTCCATATCAATGGATAGATTTACTGGCTGCTGAGTGTAAAAAGAATCAGATAGCTATTATTGCAGGTTTGACATATCTTGTAACAAATTCAAAATATGCTTTGAACATCGTAGTCACAATATTGCCTTTTACAGAAAGCAATTATAAGTCTTGTGTCATTATTCCACGGGTGAAGAACCATTATGCTCCTAAGGAAAAAACTCTATTACGTTCTTATGGTTATCATGTACCTAAAGAAGTAAAAAGCATATATCATTTGTTCCATTGGAAAAAGTCCTATTTCTCAGTTTACAACTGCTTTGAATTGGCAAGTATAGAGGAAAGATGTTTAATGAAATCTAAAGTAGATTTTATAGTTGCGACAGAACTTAATTCTGACACTAACTATTATTCTGATATAGCTGGTTCATGGGTGAGAGACATCCATTCGTTCTTTATTCAAGTAAATACATCTGAATATGGTGATTCACGAATCATGAAGCCAAGCAAGTCTGTGGAAAAGAACATGGTGGTAGTAAAAGGAGGCAAGAATTCCACGATATTGATAGACGATTTGGATATTGATTCCTTGAGAAAATTCCAACTGCCTGGTTATGCAGGTCAAGATGCCAAGGGTATTTTTAAGAATACTCCACCACGTTTCAACCAAAAGGATGTAAAGACGAGAATAGATAATAAAGATTTTAAATAAGCACAGTTATGACATATAAATTTTCAGATATTTTACGAATGATAATTCCTGGCTTGTATTTCATTACTCTCTGTCTGGGAACCAGTGTTGATTTAGAAATCATAAGAATAGATGAGGCAACCCCATTTTTTAAGCTTTTAACTTCTACGTTTGCAAATGTCATAGTGATATTATTGCCATTTCTTGGCTATATAGTGGGATATATTATCAATATTTGTACCAGTTATATAGAACGTGTCGTTTATCGAATAAAAAAATTGAAAAGGCCTTCACAGATAGTATTGGGATTCAATGAAGACTATAGACTGAAAGATGTTTCTAAAATTTTAGCGCATTATGGCATAAATGAAGTCAATGAACAAACTGCTCATAAGGCATTTCTTTTGGCAAAAGAAGAGATTTCTCAGTCTGATAGGATAAATACACATTTTGAGCAATCTACTTTTGCACGAAATATTGCGGGCGTTCAGTTGTTATTTACATTGATAGCTTTTGCATCCATGTTCTTTGGAGGATTATATTCGCTCATCAGTTTTGTCATTTCGCTGCTACTCAGCCTTGTCTGTCTATACAACTGGCGCAGACAGAGTTGTGTATATGCTAAATATGTCTTTTCGGAATTGGAGAAGAATTTGTAAAAAAACAGAATTAGATGGAACAGACGGATGATGTATTGAAGCCTTATTATAAGACCATACGTTCTTTACTAAATTTGCGTAATGAAAAGGATATACTTCATATTTTTAGAGAAGAAAATATGGAGTGTGTATGGTATAACCACGACAATTGGAATGGTGGTATTGACTATTATCATTTACAGATAAATGTCAGTCCGTTTTTGTATGACAAGATAAATCAAGAAGATGTACAAAAGAAATTATTGGAACTGTTTAATCAGGTAATACCCACTGAAGCGATCGTTGTTGATGGGGTGAATATTGTTCCTGACGTTTCAGTTGATACAAGGATGGAGGAAACTGTCAATTACACAAATAAAATAAAGATATTTATCACTCACATTGATAGTCCATATGTTTTTGACAAGGAAATAGAAGTTCCAGAGTATCCCTGCTTGTCTCTACTATCCAATACTTGGGATGACTATGGTACGGAGGCCTCTTTTGGTCTAAGCTACTATGATGCTCTTGGCAAAAGAAAGTTCATTGGCAAACTGAAGATAATAGGAGATGTACGTGATGAGGATGGACGTTCTCGTATTTATAAAAGTTTGGTAGATGGCAAGTGTGAGATAGAAGAAGGTATGTGTTCTTTAGGACAGAACATGGATTATTACCATCACCTCAAAGAAGTTTTCGGTGATGAATATAGGCATGTACTCTATGCCTTGCGAGACTGCTCGGTCTTTCCTTATTTTGCGAAGCAATTCGAGAACAGTACTTGGTTATACAAAAAATGTCTTATAAGGAAGGACGAGGCTGAAAGGACAAAAAGGGAAGCTCCTTATCTGCTGAATAATATGGATTTAGAAGATAGATATTCGTTTGATTATCTTTTCAAGCCTAATTATGCAGACAAACCTGTAAAAATTCACTTCAATTTTCGTAATGGAGATCAAATCCCTAATCGCCTCTATGCTATCATTGGGAAAAATGGTGTGGGCAAGACTCAATTTATTACGACCTTACCAATGAACATCTACAAAAAGGCAAAGGATTTCTTTCACCCCCAGGTGCCAATATTCAGTAAGGTTATTGCAGTATCAAACTGTCCTTTTGACCATTTTGAGATACCTCATCAAACGGTAGAATTTCAGTATGTTTATTGTGGTATGTCGGTTATGAGGAATGGATATAAGACAATTCTGGCAGACGTGGATATTAAAGATAAACTTCATGAAAATTTGAAAGAGATAAAAAGCTGTGATAGATTAGGGCATTTGCAAAAGATATTGTCGCCATTGTTTTCGGAAGAAGAACTTGACGATATAATAAATTGTGAACAGTTTGAAAAGGCGAAGGATTGGTTGGATGCTATTGATGCTAAATATGAAATTTTCAGCTCAGGGCAGAATACATTCTTGTATTTGTTTAGCAGTGTGGTGGCCAATATTCGATATGACTCCTTGCTACTATTTGATGAACCCGAAACACATTTGCATCCTAATGCAATAACCCTATTGATGACTGCTATCAATAGACTGTTGGAGAGATATCAGTCGTATGGTATCATCGTGACCCATTCTCCATTAATTATCAAAGAGCTTTTTTCGCGTAATGTATATGTCATGAAGAGAATGAATAATGTATCATCAGTAAAGCGCATAGGCATGGAGTCATTTGGAGAAAACTTGACCAACCTCACTGAAGAAGTGTTTGACAATAAAGACATTACTCCTTATTATGTCAAAATGTTGAAAGGGTTGATTGATAATGGCCTGGGCTATGAAGAAATAGTGAGGCTGGTACAATCGGAAGATATTCCAGTAAGTCTGAATCTCACAATTTTACTGCGAACTCTTATAGAAAATAAAAATAATGAGGAAAATTAAGCACTATCAATACAACTCTTTGGACTTCCACAAGAAAGTAGTGAACAGTAAGCGCAATACCAAAGAGGATGTTGATAAAAAAAAGCGATTGACAGCACTATTGCCAACATCACAAAAGGCGTTCGCTGATTATGATGCAAAGTTTTCTCGGAATGTTTTGCAAACATTGAGACCGATAAGGCTTACAAAACAAGAAGAAGCTGATTACATTGGTCTTTATGATTTTCAATCATCGGTGTTTACTCAATTGTTTGATCGTTTAACAACAAATGATGGTGTAGATGATTCGTTGTGCCCTTATTGTACCATAGGAGAAGCGAGTAGTTTGGATCATATCGTACCGAAGACAGTAATGCCTGTATTTGCTGACCATCCTAAGAATTTGATACCTTGTTGTTCTAACTGTAACAGTAAGAAGAGTAATAAATGGTTTGCTGAAGACAACTGGGATTACATCAACTTATATCTGGATGAATTACCAAATAAACAGTTCTTGTTTGTGGATTTGGCAATTGATAACAAAACGCTGAAAGTTAAATTTTATATCGATAACAGAAATCATATAGACGAGAATTTATTCTTGAAGATCTCCAATCATTATACAAAGTTGGATTTGTGTAGAAGGTTTGAACAATACAGCAATCAAGAAATCTCTGAGGTTGCTACTCTCATCAAAAGTTTTTCCAAATGTGTGGCAGCTGACAAGTGCAAAGAGGTTATATTGGATAGCTGTATGGAATTACAGAGGCAATTTGGCTTCAACTATTGGAAAGCGATATTAAGAGCAGAATGTTGCAACAACATGTCTGTTTACCAATTCTTAAAAACGAAATAACATGAATGATGAATTTTATAACGAGGAATTCTTTTATTCACAAAATGGATGGCCTGCAGAAACTTATAAGTATTGTTCTTACTGGTTGGATTGTAAAGGGGAGGATTATAATCAGTTTATTCTCGTAACAAATAGTATTATCCCATATATAAGACTTGCAAAAAAAAGAGGAAATTGTATGTCACCATGTGGAGGCTCGTGTATACCTGCCACTGATGGCACTTTTGCTCAATACTCACAAGAAGAAAGGGAACGCCAAAATCCAAAAATCGCTTTTGGAATAGTTGCCGAATTCTTGCAAGCCTTGGAATACGATGATGTTATTAAAGATTATAAATATAGGGATGGTTATCAAAGAGAATATGTTTTTCAATCCTATTTAAATAAGTTTCAAGAGCGATATTTACAAGAGCATTCAGGATTATCAGAAGAAGAAATTCCTTTAAATATTAAATTGAAGTCTTTTTATATAGACCATTTAAAACAGGAAGAAAAGAATTGGAACAGATGTATAAAATTGAAGAATTATCCTCTGCTATATGATTATGCCAACAATTTGATTGTTCAGTATAAAACTTATGTTATGAATATAGCTAATAAGAATATTTATGTTGACAAAAAATATTCAGTATTTGACTTACGATATGTGGAAGATGCTGTAAGATTATACCCTGATGTTTTTAAACGTTTGGAGTCTGGTATAGATATATTTAACAAAAGAAAAGACTTGCGGCATGGTTTGGATGATATGAGGTTGGCACTTGAACTTTTATTAAAGCATCTTCTCTCAAACGAAAAATCATTAGAGAATCAAAATAGTGATTTAGGCGTTTATTTAAAAAATGTTGGCATATCTAAAGAAATTTCAAATACTTTCATCCAAATAAAAAGACTCTATGAGACATTTCAAAATAATAATGTAAAGCATAATGATAATATTAATCCAAAGGAAGTTGAATATATTTACCAACAAACACTTTGCTTTATGAATTTATTATTGAAAGTTCAATAAAAGTACATATAAAAATCAATGAACACAAACACTCAAATAGACAAGATAGATAAAGTACTCTCGAAAATATCGGGCAAGGAGATGAAAGCTTTTGTGTGGCAGTATGCAGCCACGCATGAGGACTTTGCTACGGCTTTGGTGGAAAAATATTGGAAGCCAGAGCGTGGTAACTACAAGGAACAGGTGGAAGCTTGCTTTGCTCATGCTGGTGTGTTGGGCGTGCGATTCGGATACCCCCAACTGGACTGGAGGAAGATAGAGCAAGACCTGGCTGCGATGATTAGGAAAGCCAAGAGCATGAAGAAGAAAGGTAATCTGATTGATGCAGCCTTGATAGCTGGATATGTGATAACTATCACTTGCCGAGAGTTCAAGCACGACCATCTAGCTTATACTCCTGCCAGATATGATGTTTGGGCAGAAGAAAACAAGGTCTTGAAAGGCATTGTCACCCAGTCGGCAGACATGGTGAGGGAGTTGCTGATCAATAGTGATGAGATAGAGGAGGATTCTCGCTTGGGAATGCTTGGAGAAATAGCTGAACAATGCGAGGAAATTGGCGATAACTATTTTATGCGCTTTGAGTGGTTTGTGGATGAGGCAATGCCGTTGCTTTGCGGTGATGACGAAAAGGCGTATCTGGCTCATATCAGCAAGCGACTGAAAAACAAGAAAGAGAAATACTTCCATTATCGCTATTACATCCAAAAGGCTGATTACTGGTCAGCGCATGGGAAACGTGCTAAGGCAGAGAAGCTGATGTGGGAGAAACGTGATGATGAGAATATCCGTGACCATTATATCGACTGCCTCATTGAATGGGGTGAGTATAAGAAGGCGGTAGAGGTGATAGACGATAACAAGGATGACTTTCACTCCTACTCCAAGAAATGGGAGGATAAAGTGGTGAAAGCATTGATACTATCAGGTGATAAGGATTGGCTGATAGAAGAATGCAAGAAACGATTTATCGTCAGTGGGTATCGAATCAAATATTACAAGGCTCTGAAAGAGGTGATAGACAGAAAAGATTGGGCAGCCTTCTTTGATGAGCTTTGGAAAATGCCCGATTGGGAGCATGACTATGAGGATGCAGAAGCCAAGATCCTCATCAAGGAGGAACGGTTGGACTTGCTCAAAGATATGTTTGTGCATAAGCATTGGAACCTGTGGGAACTTTATCCGGAATATATCAAGTATGTACCCAAGCAAGACCATGCCTTTGTGGGTGAGATACTATTCAAGGACATCAAGAGATTGGCTTTGCTCAAAGAAAAACCAAAGGAGTTCAACTGGTTGTTGGGACAAATAGAGAGGGTAATGAGAAAGTCTGCTACCGTAGATAAAATTATCAAGAATGGTATCAGACAGCTTATTGCGGATTATCCCGACAAATATTATTTCAAGAGTTATCTGGGAAGCATTTTGTAGTAATGTTGAGTGTTGAATGTTAAGTGTTGAATGTTTAATGTTGATTTTTTAAGGCTAATATTATGACAAGAGAAGAATTTGCTGAGAGATGGCAGCAACAGCATTATCCTACAATGGATTTACGGGCTGAGGTGCCTTTCTATTACGATATATATCAAAGGGTTTGCTCCGTTGCGAAAGATGGAAGCAAGAAAATCAATGAGTTTTATGTCATCCAGATACTGTTGTATGTGGAGAACATGGGACATCTGAAGTTGGACGGCGTATATGCCCAGCTGTATCGCCGTTCGGAAGATATGGTGGGACATTGGTGTGGACTGATGGAGTTGTCTGCTGCAACAGTGAACGCAGTGAAGATGATTGTGGGTGAAGCCATTGGAAAAGCACCAGAGAGCGGTCTGGTGAAATGGGTTCAAAAGAGCGTGGCATCTCATGATTTCAACGAATTGAAGTCTGTGGCTTTGTTCTTTGCCCATGCTGACTTGGCTGTCGGTTTGCTCTTTCCGAACAGTCATTACCGGCAAGAGGTATATCTGCAACTCTTCAATGAGGATAGCAGAATTGCATCCAACATGGTGTCCTCAGACTTTGCTTTCAACTGGAAGGATAAGGAGGGAGTAACGGTGATGCAACGCCTTGGTCATTGCTTTGAGCGAATGGGAAATGCGGTTACGTCACATTCCCTTTCCACTATCCGAGGTATTCGATTGGACTGTTACCGTGTGGTGGCATCGAAGGATGGCAGGTTGACCTTGATGAACAAGGATAACGAGCAGTACGCTCCTGTTGTTGTCACGACTCCTATTCCTGATGGACATCAGGATATGTGCCTTATCTGCCAGATGGTGGGATGGAATGGCGAGTATTATATCAATGGTTCTGGCATGTGGATGGACATAGCTGTCTATAATAGATGGGACAACAAGAAACTATGGGATGGTATCGAGGAGGATGAGCGTGATGACTGTTCTTGCTCCTATTTCACTACTCCTTCAGGTGAGCATGTGAGTTGTTATGAGGATGCTTATGGCGAGGAAGATCCTGATGTGATTTCAGATTTCGATTTATGGGGAAATCTGGATTTCAATCTTGGTGAGGATCCTATTGAGGCGGAAGCAGCAAGGAAGCGGAAGCGTAACAGAGAGGAAGGTCGAAAGCAACCGAATTACAAGTACAAGCCTACGGGTAAGAGTCCTTCACAATATTTTGTAAGAAAAATCAACGAGGTGTTTAAGTGGACGGTGGAGGATTCCACTGACCTCAACTATGGTCTGCGTGTGCTGGAGGGCTGGATGAAGCAAGCGCATGTTTATCTAGAAGGCAACAACTATGCTTATGCTAATTTTATCGCCTCTTCTATTGTCTTTAGTGGTGCCAACTACTCAGATTGGTATATCGCTGACTATCCGAAACAGGCTACTCGCATGAAGAAGATTGTACGTGATGGCTATGAAGTGGTAATGGAGACATTACCACACGACCCATCCAACTGGAGAGAAGCCTTTGCGAAGATGCTGAAGCAATTGAAGTCTTATGGTTGGGAGATTTTCAAATGCAAAGGGACTTTTGACCTTGATAAAGCTATCAAGGATGTTGAGAATCTATTGAAAAAATAATTTCTTTGGAATGAAGGAAATCAAGCTATTTGATTATCAAGAGGATATGAAGGAACGGATTGAGAAGGCGTTGCACCTTCATCGGTCCGTAATGGCACAAATGCCTACTGGTACAGGTAAGACCTATCTGTTAACAGCAGTCATAGACTCTTTCGTGAGCAACAATCCAATGGAGAAAGTATGGATAGTTGCCCATAGAAGAGAGCTTGTGTCGCAGATAGACGAAACCGTAAGAAAGTTCCACTCCTATTCCGCATCAAACACCTCTTCCCTATTGTCTTCCGTCAAGGCTGTGTCGATACAATGGTTGTCGAAGCACTATGACAAGATAGAGGAAGAACCAGGAATGATTGTGATTGACGAGGCGCACCATGCCCTTGCTAAGACCTATAAGGAGATGTGGGAGAGATTCCCGAATGCTAAGTTCCTGGGACTGACGGCTACACCTTGCCGATTGAATGGTAAGGGTTTTACAGATCTGTTTGACGTCTTGGTGCAGTCGTGGAGTGTTCCTGAGTTTATCAGCAAGGGAAGATTGGCAACATACGATTTTGTGAGCATCAAATCGGATGGTGTGACGCAACGGCTCATCGATTCCTTGCAGAAGCGAGGGGCAGATGGTGACTACCAGAACAAGGAAATGGATATGCTGTTGAATAAAAAGCCGAGCATCGAAAGGCTCTATCGGAGTTTGGAAGAATTTGGTAAAGACAGAAAGGGCATCGTATATGCTATCAATATCAGTCATGCTCAGAAAATCACAAAACTGTATCAGGAACATGGCGTGAAAGCCATAGCCATAGACTCGAAGACTCCTGCCACGGAAAGACAGCAAGACATTGATGCCTTCAAGAAAGGTGACATCCAAGTACTCGTGAATGTGGACATCTTCTCGGAGGGATTTGACTGTCCGAATGTGGAGTTTGTACAGTTGGCACGACCAACGCTGTCGCTTGCCAAGTATCTGCAGATGGTGGGACGAGGATTGCGAGTGGCTAAAGGAAAGAAGAACTGCGTGATTATAGATAACGTGGGACTATATCGGGTATTTGGGTTGCCATCGCAAGTATGGAACTGGAAGGCTACATTTGAAGGAAGATTGAGATACAGCAGGAAGAAGGAGACTCCGAAAGAAAGAGATTTCTTCTTGATGTACGGAAAGCAAGAAACTATGCCTATTGGTCAAGACTCTGAAATGATGATGGTGATGAGCCATGAGGAACTGATGCAGTCATTGCAGTATCGGGAGTTTGTTGATCGCAATGATGATTTTGCCATCGTCAAGTTGAATGATGGAAAGATGACGGTGGTAAACCGCCAAGGCGAACAGGTGATAGAACCAGGCAACTATTATGACATGAAGTTCTTGCAAGGTAATATCTTATCCTATCGACCTCGCAGAAAGACTGTTTGTTACTACGACCTCTTAGCGAGAGTTGTCATAGACGAGGACATTCATGCGAAAGATGCTCCCGAGGTAATCACCATCAATAAATGGGAGTTCGTCGAATATAATGGTCTCTTCAGATCTCGTACCTACGAGTACTTTGCTTTACCTTTTCGCCCTTCCCAATATGACCTATGGAATTATGGATATTATTTGATCTACAACTTTCAACGCTCTACAGCCAGTGGTTGTCAGGAATGGATATATAAAGAGGAGGATGGCGGCTCTATGCGTATGTATAAAGAAAACAGTGAAAAGGTTTGTTTTTTACGTAGCGACCATACTCATGTATATTGGCTGTGTGCCGACCTATACGACAGTGGCATAGTGGTCATGGACAGCCATGAGGATTATTACTACGTTGACTCCAACTTGAAAAAGACCTATATAGGTTGCAATCAACCCAAAACAGAAAGCGAAAATTTGATGGTTGCGATGCCTCGGCTTGGCAAAGAGGTCTATGAGCGAGAAATGAAGCGCAGGAAAAAGCAAGAGGAACAGGAGTTGGAGCTTATGCACGAGAAGTCGGAAGCAGGACATGTGGAATTGTATCAAGCAGGAAAAAAATGGGGTGTGAAGGTAGATGGTAAAGTTATCGTGCCACCCCTCTACCACAGTATAGCGCAACCAGTCGGTGCCTATTGCGCCTTTGAACAGATTCCCCAACATTGGGGCGTTATGACATTGAAAGGAAAAGTGATTGTTGATGCCAAATATGAGAAGGTAGAGATTCGTGACAATGGAATCGCCGTGGTAACAGGCATCACGGGTAAAACACAGACAATCAAACTTTTAAAGGTAAAAGGGTAAAAAAGTAAAAGAATAAGCTCATGCCGAGCATACTAAAAAACTCGGGATGCTTCTATTTTGAAACATCCCGAGTTTTCTATATCTTTTTTATTTATGCCTTACTGATATCTTTTATGCTTCCTGCTTCTTATAACCCACAAGTCCGTACCAGAGGATGACAAACTCACAGATGAGAGGAACGAGCCAGGTGAACTGCCATGAACCGATATAATCGGCAAGCAAACCCTGAAGCACAGGGAAGACTGCACCGCCGAAAACACCCATCATAAACACACCCGAAGCCTTGGAGGTATATTCCTTCAAGCCATCAACAGCCAAGGTGAAGATGCAACTCCACATCACACTATGGAACAATCCCACAGCCGCCATCAGCCAGAGATTCTCTGTAAACATGGAAACAGACATCAATGCGATTGCCGCCACCGTAACAGTGATGAGCATAGGGCGAGGAGCCACATTCTTCAAAGCGGCAGAAACCATTCTGCCAATCATGAATCCACCCCAATAGAGCGTGGCAAGAAGGGCTGGCGAAAGATTGTAACCATGACCCATCAGATCCATCGCATGGAGATTCATATTGTTACCGATTCCCACCTCGGTTCCCACATAGAAGAAGATGGTAATCACACCATATTTCAAATGGCGGAACGACCAGATGCTGCGCTTCTTTGCATTCATGCCATCACCCCCAGAAGTGGTCTTTTCAGATTCTGCATCATGGCTTTCCTCTCTTGTACCCTCAATATCAGGAAGATTTGCTTTGGAAGTGCTCCATGTGGTAAAGGCGATGATAAGCATCATTACCAGAAAAGGAATGGTGAGCTGATCGGCTGAAACACTATCCAGAGACACACCTGCAAACATCACGCCCGTCACAAAGAAAGGAGCAATGGTAGTACCGAATGAATTCACCGCACAGGTGAAGTTCATGCGCTGCACCGGTTGAGTGCCCGGCAAAGGATAGGCAGCTATGT
>JAJWLX010000078.1 GCA_021636625.1 Prevotella sp.
CAGGACCCAGGAACCAATAAACCAATGCCGTGCTAACCAGTTCGAACACCACCTTTACCAACCGGTTGTGGAATCGGTTGTGAATCCATCCCATCAGCAGGGCTCCGAAAAGTGCAACCACAAAAGAAAGCAGGATGTTCTGGTCGCCCATGGCGCACCACAGGGCGATGCTTGGAAGGAAACTCAGGAGATAGCCTGGGAAATCATGCTTGGCTCCATATTGCTTCATCAGTCCCCATACGGCAGTCTGAATGCCTATCAGGAGCAGTCCGATGAAGGCACCACCCAATACAGGCATATAGTAGAACTGTACCAGAAACTCACTGATATAGTCAGCCAATCCTCCTGGCAGCACAATGCGCTCCAGGAAATAGTTGGTATCAAAGAGAAACATCTGATACTGTTCCTGAAAGCAGAGCCCTGCCATATAAGGCACAGCCCAGAACAGCATCACAGCCACGCCGAAGAGCAACGACAGCAGCGGTTTCCAAGTTTTAGTGATCAAATTATTCATTTTTATCAGGTATTAATTTTAATTTCCATTTTCATTTCTCCTTTCACAGCTACGCTAAACTTCTATGGCTCAAGACGTTTAGTGTGAAGGGAGATTCCATTGTCTTCATTGCCTTTATTGTCTTCATTGCCTTTATTGTCTTTTGCCAGGAAATAGATAGGAGCATTTATTGCCCCCTCCTTTACCAGAAGCCCTTTCTCGGTAAAATGCTTCAACCATTTCAAGGCTGTCTGCTGGCGCAGGGAGAAATGGTATTCCATGTCGCGTCGGCAAATATAGTCATGCTCTTTTATGAAAGCCACAATCTTATCCCACAACTGTTCTTCGGTGTATCTGCGAGACTTCGTGGTATATTTAGAGCGTTCGAACCTTACCTGTCTAGCCACCTCGTTCAACAATTCGGCAGTAGGTTTGAAGTTGATGTTACGCAAGCGGATATTATTACCTGTCACCTTATCCATGGATTTACCTTCCGGCAACTCCGTTGTAACAGACAGCGAGAGATAGCCCACTTGTGGAAGATAGAAACGGGCACCCTGAGAGAGCTCGGTCACGATGAGATCGTGCAGCGATGTCATTACAGCCTGCACATCACCCCTGGTAAGCGAACATGCTTGCTCTATATGCTGCTCTATCTGCTTACTGGTCATCGGTTCGTGGTCACGCAACCGGACAAATTTCTGTTCTCCACCTTCGCCCTTCGAGTTATGGATGGAATGGATTTCATACTTTATTGCCATAGTTTAGTATTATTAGCTGTTATCACAAGTATGTTATAAGGTGCTAAGTACTAATGATATAAGCTTGAAGTTCCAGGACTTTCCGACGTGCGTCGAACGATGCACGTGCTCACATCGAACGCCGCACGCTCTTACTTCGTTCGATGCACGCACTCACACCGTTCGGTGTGAGTCGCAAAGTTGACCTGTTATAAGCTCTCAGTTGTACAAACATACCCTGCTAAACCTACTTGTTTTACTGCATACAAAAGTACAATAAAAACTTGTAAACACCAAATCTTTTCAACAATTATACTAGAAAGTACGGAAGAAAAGCAAAAAAGTCAAATTCTGTTTACTAAAAGGCATGAAAAAGCCCCGACTGCAGAACAACAGCCGGGGGTTAGACTTATTTATACTTTTCAATTGATTTACCATCTAACGCAGCTTCCAACTCTGCTATAGTTGGAATAGTTCCTTCAACTTTTACAGGATAAAACTTTTCCAATTCATATTCAGATATTCCAATCGGCTGACTACTTGACTCTAAGGCATATTGTGCCAAAGTATTATCCTTACTTCTACATATCAGTAAGCCAATAGTTGGATTATCTTTTCCGGCCTCTCTGAGAATATGATTGACAGCCGTAACATAAGTACCGATTTGTCCAATGTCTTTTGGCTCAAACTTATCTATTTTAACCTCTATAACAACATAACAACGCAGTTTAAGATTATAGAACAACAAGTCTATGAAATTTTCTGTATCACCAATTTCTAAGCGATATTCTTTACCCACATAAGCAAAACCTGTACCCAGCTCTATCAAGAAATCCGAGATATTATTCAGCAACGCATCTTTAAGTTTACGCTCATTATATTTTCCTGTAATTTCTGCAAAACCAAAGCAATACGGATCCTTAGTTATCTCTTTAGCCAAATCGCTATCGATTTTAGGAAGGCTATGAGTAAAGTTATTCAACGCCTTACCTTGCCGTTCATAAAGTCCTGTCCCTATCCAATTCAAAAGCATAGAGCGACTCCATCCATTCTCTATGGTTTGAGCCACATAAAACAACGCTTTCTTCGCATCACCTTTCACTTTATCCATGATGACTTTATGATGTCCCCAAGGTATTTGAAAAACATCCTCAGTTTGGGAGTATACATTCTTCAAAGACCCATTCTCTATTTCGCCCCCAACCTGGGGGTGAATTATATATTGCTGAGAATAAAGCAAATAAAAGCGGCGGCAATATCTAAGGTTTGTAATGGAAAGTCCTTCAACACCAGGCAAGAGTTTTTGCAAATCCTTGCTTAATTGAGTGATGACATATTCGCCCCATCGTTCCTCAACTTTCATTTCAACTATATCCTTTCCAAGTTGCCAATAAAATCGCAGTTGCTCGGTATTAACCTTTATCGCTGCTTTTATTTGGCTTCCACGATAACGAACAGCAATTTGTTTAACCCACTGTTTGTAATCTTTATCTAGGATTTTTAATGAATGCACCATTATACTATAATTTTAATATTGTAAGCGCAAAGTTACGACTATTTATCGTAACCGCCAAACATTTCGGATAATATTTTAGCATATCAAAAAAGAAAAGCCCCGACTGCAGAACGGCAGCCGGGGGTTAGCCTTATTTATTTTTTATTTCATCTACCAATTTTTCAACTTCCTCTAGAGGGAGCATGGTACCATCTGCAACTTGTTGTGGAGAAAGACCCATAGCAAGTAATCGTTTAGCGGTTTCTATTCTTTCTTCAGCACGAACTTCTGCAAGACCTTCAGCGTGACCTTCCAACATTGCATTTTCCAAGACATCATTCTGGATCATAATGGCATTGATATGCTCATCATAAGCATAACGTTCTGTATTCGACATAGAATAATATCTCAACTTCTCACGTGCCTCCTGCAAACCCAGAGCTTTGGCTTCAGGAGAGATGAAACCATTCTTTAGGTACTCTACCCATTCCTCGATTGGAGATTTAGCCACCTTATTGAATTCGTTTAAGCGAACCAATATATAAGTTGTGCCAATCTCTGAAGTCGATTTACTTACTATTGTATCTTTCTCCCTTGTGCTGATGAGAAGATTATCTTTCGTATGCAAGCCCACAAAATTATTCTGTCCTACATAGATGTAGTCAGAACCTTTACCCAAGTCAAAGTACAAGATGCTGATGGAATATACCTTCTTTACCTCTTTACAAGTATCGTTCAAATTGACCAACTCTGAGATAGCCTTGGGCACTCCATAAAATAAACGTTCCAAATAATACAACCTGGTCATGTTTTGTATTTCAACAAGGATGTCTTCTCCGTTGCTATTTTTCGCCTTTATTTCCATACGATAGAACTTGTCGTCCGACAGAAGTTGATTATCTTCGTTTTCCAAAACCTCAACAATCTTAATCGGTTCACCCAAAAACACAGTCAAGAAACCCTCAAGTACTCCAAAGTTTGCCTTTTGGTGAAGTAAGCGAGAGACAGCCCAGTCAAATCGAATGCATTTATCTCTTAATTCTGTCATTTTCTATTTTTACTAAACAATTCTGTATGAGAACCGAGCCTTAACAGCTCTATCATATCATCATCAATCCATATCAACAGATAATCATCTTCAATATGGCACTCCCAACAACCTTTATAATTACCTTTAAGAATATGAGCTCTGTATTCTTTCGGAAGAGGCTGCTCTGTCACAAGAAGGCGCAAGACTTTGTCTAAGGCAGTAACCTTATCAGGAAAAAGCCTATACTTTTTAAAGTCTTTCTTAAACTTACTTGAATAATGAATATGTTTCATTCTTTCATTAAATCAGCCATTAAATCATCCACGTTATCAAATACGTCTTTCTTTGCCCATTCTTCACCTCGCTTATATGCTTCTATGTGAGCCTGTGCTTCACGAATAGCCGCTTTCGTTTCTTCATTTGGCTCATACTCCTCTCCTGCCTGACATTTCTTTGCCAAGCGGGCAACATAAGAATTAACCTTAGCCACAAATTCCTCCAGACTATAACCTGCAGGAACGTTATACTGTAAATTAACTGTCTGCATAAAACTAAATTTTAGAACCGCAACAAAGGTACGATTATTTATCGTAACCGCCAAACATTTCGGATAATATTTCAGCATCGGGCACACAGAAAAAGCCCCGACTGTATCACTACAGCCGAGGCTTAGCCTAATTTTATGTTTTAATCACAACGATTTACACCTATTTAGCCTTTTTCTTGAAGACATAGTACCATCCGGTACTACCATCAGATTGACAAGCTGCTAAAACAAGCTCGTCATTAGATGCTACCAAGACATAATACTTTTGGAAAGCAGCATCACCTTCATTAACATTTACACCCATAGGAATAACAAACTTATCATTTGTTACTGTTGGGAATGAGATAGTACCCTTATCCCAAGAAGCATCCTTGTGCTCAAGCACATTCACCTTGATAGGAAGCGTTGTACCATCACCATTAGTTGCTGTCTTGGAATTGGTATCAATGGTAAAGTAAGCATGAGTACCGCTACGCTTTACACCGCCAGCTTTGCTACTACCTTGGCCTTCAATGTCTGTATATGATACAGTCCACCACTGAGGACCATTACCGCTACCGAAAGAACCATTGCCCCAAACACCAGAAGCCTTTTCGTTCCACTCCCATGTGGTTGTACCGTCACCATCTTTACCACCTGCGAGATATTCAAGAAGCTCTGGCTTGGTAGTCAAAGACTCAACTTCGAAAGACCCAGCATTGTAAGTCTCCTGAGTGCCATCTGCCTTGGTATAAGTCAAGGTAATATTGAACTTACCTTCCTCAACAACCATCAGCTGATCGCCATTCAGAGTAGCTGTACCAGCAGCCTCATCAGTGCCTTCCTTGGTAATAGCCCAGTCAGAAAGCACACCGTTACCATTCTCAACTTTGAAGACATTACCCTTCTTGCCTTCCTTGATTTCCTGAATCACCTTTACCTTGCCTGCATCAAAAGCAGTACCGAACTGTACAGACTGACCAGCGAACTCGCCTACAGTAGAAGTATAATTACCCTCAGAACCAGTTACGCAGAGACGCTTCTGAAGTTCTGCAGAGAGATAAGTAATCTCATCCACGTTCACCGTGAAGTCCTTGGTAAAGTCAACAGCCACGTTCTTGCAGTGCATAGTAACGGTATTGGCACCTACCTTGGTAACATAGATGGTATCGTATGCCTTGGAAGAAGTTACCGCACCTTCAGCCAACTGGTCAGCAGTCCACTGGCTTGTGATAGGAGAATGATTCTCAATGATGATACGGTTGCTATTCTTACCATTCACCTGAACAGGTGTTACCTTCGCCTCTACGCTCTCAGCTGTTACATTCTCAGAGAATCCTGTGCTGCCTGAATCGGTAGAAGGATCACAAGAAGTATAAAGCAATGTCAGCATAGACAATGCAAAAAATATCTTTTTCATATACTTATTCATTTAAAAGATTAAAGAATTGATTACTTCCAGCCCTGATATTCAGAATCAGCACCAGTCCAACCTTCATTCTGCACCACAGTACCCAGAGCTACCTGTGTCTCAGGCATCTTCTGGAAGCCGGCAGTAGCATTGTAACGGGCAGTATAACCTCCATTGTGTGGAGTATTCTTATCAGGCTGTCCGCAATAATAAACAGCAACACCATTCTGCTTCTCAAGAGCAGCTGCGGCAATATGCCAACGACGGAGGTCGTTCCAGCGGGTACCCTCGCAAGCCAACTCCCAACGGCGCTCGTTTCTCAAAGCTTCCTCAGAATAAGCTGCAATAGGGTTCAAACCTGCACGCTTACGCACCTCATTGATACCAGCCACATCCTTCTTCAACTCACTCTGCATCAACAATACGTCAGCGAAACGGATGAGTACCAGATCGTGGATGTTATTCAACTGCATATTCTCCTTTCCAGCTACATCCCAGTTGCCAGGATACATCACATTCTCGAATGTACAAGAATAGCCATCCTTCAACTGATCATTCTTACAAGAGATAGGAGCCCACTTCTTGGCATAGTAATCAGTTTCCTGAACAAAGTCAGACCAACCACCTTTCTTATAGGTTGCTACCTTAGACCAGTCCTGGATAGAAGCATCACGGCGTGCATCATTAGGCTCGGCAGCAGCCCAATCCTTTACCAGGTTTGGAGCTACAGGACCAGCACCCCAACCCTGACCGAATGGGAAGGTATTGCCATAAGCCTGAGCACCACGAACACCAAAGTGAAGAGCATAATTATTGGCATAACCAATCGTTGTACCCCAGTCAGCGTACTTGTTAAACTTGATAGAGAACAAAGTCTCAGGGTTCTGAGCTGCATCATCCTCAACCCACTTGAAGCCCTGACCCTTGGTGTAATCGTAATCCTCTACAGTGCATCTGTTAGTATAAGCCCAGAGATTCTGATACTTATCCACCAACTTGCGGCCAGAGTTAGCCACACAGTCATCAATGGCTGTAATGACATTCTCCTTAGACAGAGTAGTTCCATCAGGAAGCTCTACAGAAGTCAGAGGATTGTAAGTAGTGCTGGTCAGATCAGCCAATGTAGAACCATTGCCAAAGAAACCAGAATAGAACAACCATGCACGACCCAGCAGAGCCTCAGCAGCATACTTATCAATATGCCCATCAGTGCTCTTAGCAGCAGGCAAGAGATCGACAGCATCACGAAGATCCATCAGAATCTGCTTCCAAGGGTCTTCAATATTACCTTGGGTGATAGCCTCAGAACCTGGCTTCAGACGCATAGGTACATTTCCGTACATAGAAGCCAACTCATAATAATAGAAGGCACGCAGGAACTTAGCCTGTCCCATCATTGAGTTTTTGGTATCCTCATTCATAGAAGTATTAGGAAGAGCCTCTATCAGGGTATTTGCACGGTTGATACCCTTGTAACGAGCCTCATAGAACACGTTGGTCATATCGGCATTGTAGTTACAGAGCAAATCATCTGCCTGCATCAACTTATCGTTGACACCACCACCACCGAGCATATCATCACTAGCCAACTGGGCATAGTAAAGGAAACTCATCTGAGGGTCTGCACAAACCTGGTTCAAATTCTGGTAAACACCAGCCAATACAGCCTCACCATCCTCCTTGGAAACAGGGAAGGTACTGGTAGATAACTCGCCAACATTCTGCACATCATTGATGTCGCAGGATGCCAAGCTAAGTACCGCCATGGCTGAAGCCAAAAATATATTTAACTTTTTCATTGTGAATTCAATTTTAGATTAGAACTTTACATTTACACCAACCATATAGGTACGAGGCTGAGGATAGTTACCTACATCAACACCTGTTACCCATGAGTCTGAGCCGATAGCTGTACCATTCTCTGGATCCATACCCTTATAACCGGTAATGGTAAAGAGGTTCTGGGCAGCGAAATAGAGACGGAGCTGCTGGAATGGGCTGCTCTTCCAGATCTTGGTGAAATCGTAACCCACGGTCAGATTCTGAAGACGGAAGTAGCTGGCATTCTCAATGTAAATATCAGAAACGGTCTGCCAGTTTGGACCTGCATTCATGTGGGCGAGCAAAGGATACTTGTTGGAAGTTCCCTCACCATGCCAGTAGTCATACACCTCTGTAGTGAAGTTCTCGTACTCACCATCGGTGAACTTACGGAATGAACGAGCCACCTGCTGGCCGAATGCTCCAAAACCTGTAACAGAAAGGTCGAAGCCCTTGTAAGATGCACCGAGAGTGATACCCATGGTTACATCTGGATGTGGATCGCCAAGCTCTGTCTTATCGTCATCATTGATAACACCATCGCCATTTACATCCACAAACTTCAAGTCACCTGGCTTGATACCGGTACCCTGCTTAGAGTTAGCGGCATTGCCCTTGCAGTTCTTGTCAAGGTAAGCCTGAACGTCAGCCTCATTCTGCATCACACCTTCTGTCTTGTAGCCCCAGAAGTAACCGATAGGATGACCTTCCTCGAAACGAGCCATATAACCGGTATTCTGAGCCAAGAGGTCACTACCACCATTGTTGTATGTCTGGTTAGACTTCACCTCTGTTACCTCGTTGTGGTTGTAAGCCATGTTCCAACCTACGTTGTACTGGAAGTCCTTGCCAATCTTGTCATTCCAAGAGAGAGAAAGTTCAATACCCTTGTTCTCTACAGTACCGGCATTCTTCATCTGGGTAGAGAAACCGGTTGTTGGATCTACAGGAACTGCAACCAGCAAGTCCTTGGTCTTCTTGTTATACCAATCCAAGGTGAAGCCCAGTCGTCCACTCAGGAAACGGGCATCCAAACCGATGTTCAACTGCTCAGAAGTCTCCCAAGTCAAATCCTCATTAGGCAGACGGGAAGGAGCTGCACCTGAAACATACTGGTCAGGATTACCATTGAAGGTATAATAGCTACTTGTATTGTATGCGAAAGCACCCTGCCACTGGAAGTTGCCAATGGTCTGTGCATTACCATTCTGACCCCAACCTGCACGAAGCTTCAGGAAGTCGAGCCAGGATACAGTCTTTGCCATGAACTTCTCGTTAGAGATAACCCAACCGGCAGATACAGATGGGAAATAACCCCAACGCTTACCTGGAGCGAATTTAGAGTTACCATCGGCACGCATGATGGCAGAAAGCATATACTTCTCATCGAAGTTATAGTTGATACGACCGAAGTAAGACATACCACGAGAGTCATCACAAGGTGTACCTGAAACGGCAGCTGCATTGTTATTCTTCATATAGCTCATATAAGCATGAGTCATATCACCAAACACAGAATTAGAAGAAGTCGCATTCAATGAGAAACCGAAATCAGGACGGCTCTCGCTATACTCTGTACCTACCAGGACATCGAAGTTGTGCTTCTTCTGCAAGTCAAACTTATAACTCAAGGTATTTGTTGTACTCCATCCCCAACTTGTTCCAACCTGGTTTGTTGCCTTATCCTCTGTTCGGAAATAATCCGCATTGGTTCTGTTGGCATCGAATATAGGGAGGAATGTACGCCATGTCCAAGTATTCTGATTGTAATTCAACTGTCCACGGTAAACCAGATTCTTGATTGGCTGGATCTCCAGATAACCAGTAACATGCAGATTCTGGTTGATGCTCTTGTTGTGACCAGACTGCTGGTTCAACATCTTATAGACAGGGTTTACAGAATAAGAATTGTAATTATCAATCCAACCCTTCAAATCCTCAGCCTTGGTATAGCTACCATCTGCATTATACATAGGAATCGTAGGGTTGGCGCGGAGCATATTAGAAAGCTCATTGCTATACTGGTTACCAATCTGGATACCCTGATTCTGCTTGTGCTGATAGTAAACATTCTCACCAATCTTCACAACATCCATACCCTTTTCTGTGCGATAGATAACATGCTCAGAATTGATACGGAAGGTGAAACGGCGGTAGTCTGACTTCACGAGATTGCCAAACACACCATCCTGATACTGATAACCGGCACCCATAGAGAAGGTAGAACGGTCGGAACCACCAGTAACGTTCAGGGAATGACTTGTTGTAACGGCATTCTTGTTGCGGATAGCCTCTACCCAGTTGGTTCCTTCGTTAGAACCATCCATATAAGAGTTGTAGAGGTCTTCACCCATAATGCTCTTCCAATCCCAGCCACTTTCGCCACTGTTGAAACGCACCTGATCCATTACCTCCATATACTGCTTAGCTGTCAGCATCTTTGGCATGCGATATACGTTAGCCCAACCTACGTTGGCATCGTAAGATACCTGGATCTTACCCTGCTTACCCTGCTTGGTAGTTACAAGGATAACACCATTGGCAGCAGCAGAACCGTAAATGGCACAGGATGCGGCATCCTTCAAAACGTCGATACGCTCGATGTCGGCAGGGTTCAAGTTGTTGATATCACCTGCTACACCATCAATAATATAAAGAGGAGCTGTGTTGCCGTTGGTACCGGCACCACGGATAGAAATCTTAAAGCCATCACCAGGCTGACCGGAAGCCGCCTGAATGTTTACACCAGGAGTCTGGCTCTGCAAGGCGCCCAACACCTGAGTGGTATTCATCTTCTGAATATCATCACCCTTCACCTCGATGGTAGAACCGGTAACGAGCTTCTTCTTCTGAACACCATAACCTACGACAACAACTTCTTCGAGAGTCTTGTCGTCTGTCTTCATTGTGACGTTAAAATTAGACTGATTACCTACAACGATTTCCTGCTTCTGGTAACCGATATAAGTAATAACAATAGTAGCACCAGGCTTCACGTTCAAGACGAAGTTACCATCCAAGTCGGTAACTGTACCATTTCCGGCATTACCTTTCTCTACTACACTTGCACCGATGATAGGACCTTCTGCGTCACTTACATTACCGGTAACCTTCTTAGACTGCTGTACTGAGTTAACAGCAAAATTTGGAGATGTTGCCAAAGCTTCAGTTGTGTAACTCAAGCCTAAGGATGCCAACGCTCCAACAAGCAGCACTGATTTTCTTAAGTTTAGATTCATACTTATGTACTTTCTAGGTTTGAATAGAATAAACATTACTTAATTGACTAGCAAATAGCCACACACTCTTGTCTCCCTGTAACTACCAGCTGCACGGAAACAATCCTTCTTTCATTTTAAGCTGAATTGATACTCATAGGTCATTACTTTTTATTTTGTTAGTTTTGTTATTTTAGTTGTATTTCCGGCAAAACGATGTGAGGTATCTTTTAGTGGTATCGTTCACATTCGTATCACCGCTGCAAAAGTACAATACTTTTTCGAAAAAGGGTGATACTTTTTTGCTCAATTTGTGTATTTTTCGTAAGAAAGGTTATTTTTTTTATAAAAAGTCGATAAACACGAAAGATTTATTAACTTTCGTGTTTATCGTACACTTAACATTTTAACAGTATTAATGGTACATTTTTGCACATAAAGCAATAAAGTATCATTATTTTGCGTCCTTCACCTACTTTGCTGCAAGGAAATTGCGCACTGGATTGGCATACATTGCTAAAATCTTCTCCTTCAGGAAGGCTTCATCCTTGTCAGGAAGTTCAATCTTTGCCAATTGCCCTGCGATATATTTCTCGAAGCGAGCCTTATCTTCCAGTGTATATTCAGAAGCATGAGCCTCAGTATTCTCTAAGAGATCGAGCGCCACATAATTGCCTGGATAGAGACGGTAGTGGCTATGTATCTCATGATCAAGATGGGCAGCAATGGTATTGAAGAGTTCCTGCTTCGGCATCTCAGGGTCGAGGGTATCCAGATACTCATCGATACATGGGGCTGCATGATAATGCACATGTCCCTTGTAACCGAAGATACCGGTCTGCATGCTTACGAGATCATCCATAGGTCCCTTCTTCCATCCTTCCACATCACGCTTCTGCTGATACTCCTTAGCCTTGAGGAAGTCGCAAGGATCGTACTCATAGCTGATAGACAGCGGTACGAGATGGAGCTGCTTCAGGCGGTCAATAACGCTGCCTTCTCCGCCCATCGCCATCATCTGGAGGATGCTCTTCTGGGTACGGTCATCGCTATCCTTGGCTCTACCCTCTCGCTGGGCAATCCAGATATTCTCGTTCTTCTCCTTGATGGCAAAGTGCATATAGTCGGAAAGACGTTTGCTTGACACCAGCATCTGGCGCATGCTCAGGGCACGCTCCACGATAAACGCCTTGTTGACACGTACCAGGTCCTTCACCCAAGGAAGCGACAGGAGGTTATCTCCGATAGCAATCTCGCAGGTGGTCTTGAAGCCATTGTCGATAAGCATTACATCGAGGATAGCTGAATCGAGCACGATATCACGATGGTTACTGATGAAGGTATAGTTGCGGGTATTATCGATGGCTGCGCAATCCATCTCACAACCCGTTGCAGCCTTCTTCAGGATGCCTTGAACAAAATCGTAGGCGAAAGCCAACTGGAAGTCGAGATTGGTCTTGCAAGCCTTCAACTTCTGGGCAATCATCTCAAAAGGAACTTGTGGATAAAGATAAGCAAGTACTTGCTTGAACTGATCGTTTGAAAGCAAACGGTCGAACACCTCAGGAAGGTCTTCCGGCTCCCAAGGTCGAATGGTATCAAATTCTTGAGGGATCTTCATAATATATACCTTTTTAATATATACCTTTTTAATATATACCTTTTTAATATATATGGCTCTGCGAGAAAGTCGCAGAACCATATATGTGATTTATAAATTCTAGAACTGATTCTCCACGATGTCGCTGAGCACGTCCTTGATGTCAAGGCCTGCAGCGCGCACCTGCTGAGGAATGAAGCTGGTAACGGTCATACCTGGAGTGGTATTGATCTCCAGCATATTCACCTTGTCCTTACCGTCCTTATCCTTAGAGATGATATAGTCGATGCGGATGATACCGTTGGCATGGAGGATATCGTAGATGCGGGATGTGGTCTTTGCCACCTCTTCTGCAGTCTCAGGAGAGAGACGGGCTGGAGTGATTTCCTGTACCTGACCATTGTACTTGGCATCATAATCGAAGAACTCATTGCTGGTTACCACCTCTGTAGCTGGCAAGACAACGGTCTTCTCAGCTGTCTTGTAAATGCCCTGAGAAATTTCAGTACCGTCGAGGAACCCTTCAATCATCACCTCGTTGCTCTCCATGAAAGCTACACGGAGGGCTGGAGCCAACTGGTCGGCATTCTTCACCTTGCTCACACCGAAACTACTACCGTCGGCAGCAGGCTTTACGAAACAAGGCATACCGATGCGCTCGGCAATCTCGTCCTCATCATACTGTTCGCCACGACGGAGCAAGATACTGTCAGCCACGTTCACACCGAAACCACGCAGGTAGTTGTTGAGCACATACTTGTCGAATGTCATAGCCTCTACCAGCACACCGCTTGTAGAATATGGCAAGTGGATGAGGTCGAAGTAGCCCTGCATCACACCATTCTCGCCAGGCTGTCCGTGGATGGTGATATAAGCATAATCGAAATAGATATGCTTGCCGTCTTTCACAAACGAGAAGTCGTTCTTGTCAATATCAATAGTCTCACCGTTATCTAAAGCCACGTGCCAGTCGGTGCCCTTTACATCGACGAGATAGATATGATAACGCTCCTTGTCGAAGAATGAGTACAAACCCTGACCTGAGCGCAAAGAAACATCGTGCTCAGAAGAATCACCACCACATACGATGGCTATCGTTCTCTTGCTATTTTCCATAATCTCTAAATATTTTTGAATGTATCTTTTGTGGTGCCTGCGATGAAGCCGCGCCACTTTTCTATTAATTGTCTAAAATCTTCCGGCCACTCACTGTCGAAGTCCATCTGCGCCTTTGTTGTAGGATGAACAAAGCCGAGGGTCTTGGCATGGAGAGCCTGACGTGGGCAGAGCTTGAAGCAATTCTGTATGAAAGCCTTGTAACCACTGCTGCGCTGACCTCTCAGGATCTCGGCACCACCATAGGTCTCATCCATGAAGAGCGGATGACCAATCTGCTTCATGTGGGCACGGATCTGATGGGTACGGCCCGTTTCCAGGATGCACTGTACCAATGTGGTATAGCCGAAGCGCTCCAAAACCTTATAATGGGTAACTGCACTCTTGCCAATACCGCTATCCGGATCGAAGACCTTCATGCGGAGACGGTTCTTCGGGTCACGACCGATATTACCCTCGATGCGTCCCTCATCCTCCACGATATTACCCCATACCAGCGCATTGTAACTGCGATGGGTAGTCTTGTTGAAGAACTGCTTGCCCAATGCCGTCTTGGCTGTAGGAGTCTTGGCTACTACGAGCAATCCGCTGGTATCCTTGTCGATGCGATGGACCAGACCCACTTCCGGGTCGTTGGCATCAAACTCCGGCATATCGCGCAGGTGCCAGGCCACAGCCTGAATCAGGGTGCCATGGAAGTTTCCGGCTCCCGGATGAACCACCATTCCTGCCTCTTTGTTCACCACCATCAACTGGTCGTCTTCATAAACCACATTGATGTCGATTTCTTCCGGCTTGATACTGGTTTCATGACGAGGGCGGTCGAGCATCAGCGTAACGATGTCGTTCGGGCGCACCTTGTAATTGCTCTTCACCGGTTTACCGTTTACATGAATAAATCCGGCATCAGCTGCCTGCTGAATACGGTTGCGGCTCTGGTAAGCCATCTTATCAGCCAGATACTTGTCTATGCGGACAGGATCCTGATTGGCATCCACCTGCACCTTCCAGTGCTCATAGAGGTCGTCGCCATCAAAACCGAAGTCATCCTCTACAGGAGCATATACCTTATTATATATATAATCTAAAAATA
>JAJWLX010000079.1 GCA_021636625.1 Prevotella sp.
AGGAATGACAGGACCAGAATCTGTAGTGTTACCATTACACCATATCCCAATATCATTGCAACCTCAAGCATATTGTTTCTCAATTGCGGGTGCAAAGGTACAACATTTTTTTGAATCACCAAAATTTTTCAGCACTTTTTTCTAAAAAATCTCAATTTTTTCTGTTTTCTATGGCTTTTTCGGGTATTTAGCGTATCTTTGTACCATAATTACATATAATAAGGTAGTAAATAAAGAAAATAAAAAAATAAAGAAAGATTAAATGAACACAGTTAAACAACTCGTAGAGACTATTAAGGAAGGAATACAGGAGAAAAAAGGTCAAGACATCGTTATCGCCGACCTCAGTGAAATGGATGGCACCATCGCCAAATATTTCATCATCTGCCAGGGTGGATCACCTACACAGGTAGAAGCCATCGCAGAATCAGTGGGCGACATGTGCCGCAAGAACCTTGGCGAGAAGCCGGTGAATGTGGCAGGTCTGGGCAACGACCAGTGGGTGGCTATGGACTTTGTGGATGTTCTCGTTCACATCTTCCTGCCAGAGGTACGCGCCTATTACGACCTGGAGCATCTCTGGGCAGACGCCAAGCTTACCCATATTCCGAATCTCGACTAATTCCCAAGAATGCCGAACATGGCAGCAGACTCTACAGATGCTTCAAGAACGGCATTAAGGAAGATGATGCACTAAAACAACGCATCAAGAGAGAAAAAAAAAGAGCATACATAAAATAGAAATAAACAATAACAATGGAACAAAGCAACAACTTCAATAATCCTGGCGGAGGAAAAGGTCCAAAGATGCCTAGGTTTAACATGAATTGGCTCTACACCATTATCCTCATCGCCCTCATCGCTTTGTTTTTCAGTGGCGGTGGTGATGCCTTGGGCGGAAGCGCAGCCAAGGAAGCCACCTATACAGAATTCAAGCAATATGTAGATAAGGGATACGTGCTGAGCGTAGTAGCCAACAAGACGGAAAGTACTCTCAAGATATATATCAACCCGAAATATACGAGAGATGTCTATAAAATGAGCGCCCAGAGCGTAGGACCGAATCCTTACGTCAAGGTACAGTTCGGATCGATCGACGAGGTAGATCGCTACGCCAACGAAATGGTGAAGGAGAAGAAAATCCGTTCCTTCAGTTACGATAACCAGAAGAGCAATGATTTCTGGAATCTCATAATGAGCGTTGCCCCTCTCCTCCTCTTCTTCCTCTTCATCTACTGGATGTCGGGCAGAATGGGAAGCGGTATGAGCAACATGGGCGGCGGCATCTTCAATGTAGGTAAGAGCAAGGCAAAAATGTACGAGAAGGGAAATTCCCTGGGAATCACCTTCAAGGATGTTGCCGGACAGGAAGGAGCCAAGCAGGAAGTAGAGGAAATCGTGGAATTCCTCAAGAATCCGCAGAAATATACCGATCTGGGTGGTAAGATTCCTAAGGGCGCATTGCTCGTTGGTCCTCCAGGAACCGGTAAGACTCTCCTGGCAAAGGCGGTAGCTGGCGAAGCTGGCGTACCATTCTTCTCCATGAGCGGTTCAGACTTCGTAGAGATGTTCGTCGGCGTGGGTGCATCGCGCGTCCGCGACCTCTTCCGCCAGGCAAAGGAGAAGGCTCCTTGCATCATCTTCATCGATGAGATCGATGCTGTGGGCCGTGCCCGCAGCAAGAACCCGGCAATGGGCGGAAACGACGAGCGAGAGAACACGCTCAACGCCCTGCTTACAGAGATGGACGGTTTCGGTACCAATAGTGGTGTCATCATTCTGGCAGCTACCAACCGTGTAGATATGCTCGACAGCGCCCTGCTCCGCGCAGGCCGTTTTGACCGAGAAATCCACGTAGATCTCCCAGGCTTGAACGAGCGTAAGGCAATCTTCCTGGTTCACCTCAAGCCTATCAAGATAGATGACACTGTGGACGTGGACCTCCTGGCTCGCCAGACCCCTGGCTTCTCGGGTGCTGATATTGCAAATGTATGTAACGAGGCAGCCCTCATTGCTGCCCGCCACGACAAGAAGGCGGTATGCAAGCAGGATTTCCTTGATGCCGTAGATAGAATCGTAGGCGGACTGGAGAAGAAGACCAAGGTGATGACTGCCGATGAGAAACGAAGCATCGCACTCCATGAGGCAGGCCATGCAACCATCTCCTGGTTCTGTCAGTATGCCAATCCACTCATCAAGGTTACGATCGTGCCTCGTGGTCAGGCACTCGGAGCAGCCTGGTATCTCCCTGAGGAGCGACAGATTACCACCAAGGAGCAGATGCTCGATGAGATGTGCTCGCTGATGGGTGGACGTGCAGCCGAGGAACTCTTCACCGGTCATATTTCTTCCGGTGCGATGAACGATCTGGAACGCGCGACCAAGAGTGCGTACGGAATGGTGGCTTATCTGGGTATGAGCAAGACTTTGCCAAATATCTGCTATTACAACCAGAACGAGTATTCATTCCAGCGTCCATACTCAGAGACTACAGCCCGCGAGATAGACAAGGAGGTTCTGCAGATGGTGAACGAGCAATACACCCGTGCCAAGAACATCCTGATGGAGCACAAGGAGGGTCACAACGCCCTTGCCGAGCTGCTGATTCAAAAAGAGGTGATTATGGCCGAAGACGTGGAGCACATCTTCGGCAAGCGTCCTTGGCTGAGCCGTTCTCAGGAAATCATGGAGGACGAACAGCCAAAGATTGATGATGCCGTAAAGGATATGCCTGAGGTTCAGGCAGCCATCAAGGAGCATGAAGAGGCAAAGAAAGCTTCGAAGGAGGTGGCTGAAGAGAATACTTCTGAGAAAGCTCCCGCCAAGGTTTCTGAGGATACAGAAGAGAAGGGTTCCGAAAAGACTTCAGATGATGCTTCAGAGAAGGGGTACGAGAAAACTTCTGGAAACAAGAAAAATAACGAATAAAAAGCAAGACCATGACTGAGAAACAAAAAAATCTAGTAATTAGATCCATCACAGGCGTACTCTTCGTTGTGTGTATGGTATCTTGCTTCCTGAATCCTAGGGCGATGGTATTCCTGTTCGCCCTGATTACAGGCCTAAGCATCTGGGAGTACTGCGGACTGGTGAACCAAAAGGACGATGTAACTGTCAACCGATTCATCACCACCGTGGCAGGAGTATATTTCTTCCTTGCCGTAGCAGGATTCCGTACAGGTATCGTGGGCAACTTCGTAGTATTCGTACCTTACTTGCTCACCATCATCTACCTCTTCATCGGAGGGCTCTATACAGCCAACAAGAATGCCATCAACGACTGGGCTTACACTATGCTTTCACAGATGTACATTGCCCTTCCATTCTCGATGATCAACGTGTTGGCATTTGAGACTTCGGCATTCGACGGTCAGATTCATTATGATATGCTCTTGCCTCTGAGCGTATTCATCTTCCTCTGGACCAATGATACGGGTGCTTATTGCAGCGGTTCGCTTTTCGGCAAGCACAAACTGTTTCCTCGCATCAGTCCGGCAAAGAGTTGGGAAGGTAGCATCGGTGGTGGTATCTTCGTAATTATCGCAGCCATCATCATCGGTTACATTGCCAACGATGGCGAGGCTCACCGCCTCAGCATTCTCGGATGGGTAGGTTTAGGAGTAGTTGTAGCGGTTTTCGGAACCTGGGGCGATTTGGTAGAGAGTCTCTTCAAGCGTACCCTGGGAGTAAAGGATAGTGGTAATATCCTGCCGGGCCATGGCGGAATGCTCGACCGCTTCGATTCATCACTCATGGCGATTCCTGCTGCCGTGATTTATCTCTACACCCTCCAGCTTTTCGGATAGACTCCATTCTGAAAAAATACAATAAGAAAAAATCCAAGCCAGATTCATTCTAGCTTGGATTTTTTAATTTATAACGGCTACAACCCATAGAGCAGCTATTTCAATTCCTCCTGCTGCGAGTCATTAAGCTGCTCTTCTGCCCTTCTGGCTCTTTCGGCTTCTTCATCTGCCAGTCTTCTAGCCTCTTCCGCCTTCCTTCTTGCCTTTTCGGCCTCCTCTTCCGCTCTTCGTCTTGCGGCCTCAGCCTGTTGTTCCGCTTTCTTTTTTGCAGCTTCAGCTTCGGCCAGGGCTTTCAATCGGGCACGCTCGGCAGCTTCGGCAGCAGCCTTGGCTTCTGCTTCGGCTCTCTCCTTAGCAAGTCTAACCAGCATTTCACGACGCTTGACCAAGAGATCGAACATGATGGCAGCAGCCTCATCAGGAGCAACCTGATTGCCTAGACGCTCTCTCACCTCACGGTATTCTGAAAGCATACGCTCCCTGCCCTCCTTGCCAGGCAAAATCTGATAAAGCTGGTCAGCGATGGTATCCACCTGAAAACGGTCAGCAAATATCTCCTGCACCACTTCCTTGTCGGCAATCAGATTCACCAGCGAAATATACTTGCACGACATCACATGCTTAAACGCAAGGCGAACCAGATGCGGCAATGGGGTCTCATAGCAAACCACCTGCGGAACCTCGAACAGCGCCGTCTCCAAAGTAGCCGTACCACTCGTTACCAAAGCTGCCGTACTGTGACTCAGGAGCGGATAGGTCTTATTGCGCACCATCTTGACAGGCGTACCCTTCAGGAACTTCTCATAATAAGAATCCTCGATGGAAGGAGCTCCTGCAAGCACCATCTGGTAATCCTCAAACCGCTCTGCCACCTCAATCATGGCAGGCAGATTATCCTTAATCTCCTGCAAACGGCTTCCGGCAAGCAAAGCAATAATCGGGCGATGCCTGTCCAGATTATTCTCTTCACAAAACTCCACGAAATTCTGATGATATTCCGACCGAAACTCATTCACCTCTTCTGCCGTAGGATTACCTACATAATGGATAGGATAACGGTGCTTTTTCTCGAAGAAAGGCACCTCGAAAGGCAGGATGGAGAAAAGTTCGGCGATATCACGCTTGATACTGCGGATTCGCCATTCCTTCCACGCCCAGATTTTAGGCGAGATATAATAGTACGCCGGAATATTAGTCTTCTTTTTCAAGAACTTAGCGATATTCAGATTAAATCCAGGATAATCTACAAGGATTACCACATCCGGTTTCCATTTCACAATATCTTCCTTGCATCTTTTCATATTAGAAAAGATGGTACCCAGATGCATCAGCACAGGAACAAAGCCCATATAGGCAAGCTCCTTGTAATGCTTGACACGAGTGCCACCTTCGGCAGCCATCAAGTCGCCACCGAAGAACCTAAATTCAGCAAACTCGTCAACATTTTTTAGCGAACGCATCAATCTGCTGGCATGCAGGTCGCCACTCGCCTCTCCTACTATCAAATAATACTTCATGATACTTTGAACTTGATACTTTGAACTTGGAACTTTATGATATGCTTTAACTTGGAACTTTCAATATTAAAGTTCAATATTAAAGTTCTTGATCCAATCATAATCCGTGATATCAATCTTGGTCGGCGTGATGGCAATATATCCATGATTCACCGCCCATTGATCTGTATCCGCAGCATCCGGTTCGTCATTGCGATAATCGCCCACCATCCAATAGTATTCATACCCATGAGGGTGCGTACGATGTTCCACCTCGTTGATCCACGAACCATGTGCCATTCTGCAAGCCTTGAAGCCCTTGAACGGAGGCTGTACCGGGAAGTTGACATTCAGGCAGGTATATTTCGGCAAGCCCTTCTCCAGAACCATCTTCACCACCTGGGTTACACCGTCTCGCAAAGGCGAGAGATCGGCATTCTCATCATAGTTGCAACTGCTGAAGGCAATGCTAGGAATGTGCTGCATACATCCCTCCTTGGCTACACCCATCGTACCTGAATAGTGATTGTTCACACTGGAATTATCACCATGATTGATACCGCCGATTACGAGATCAGGGCGACGGTCCTTGTAAAACTGGTCGAGCGCCAGTTTGACACAATCCACCGGCGTACCGCTGCACGACCAAACCTCCACATCTTCGCCCATATTATGACGGCGCTTCAGTCGCAGCGGAGTGGTAGCCGAGAAGGCACAGGCGAATCCGGAACGGGCACTTTCGGGAGCCACAACGAGTACGTCGCACCAGTCTTTCAGAAAGCGCACGAGAGTCTTGATACCATTGGCATGATAGCCATCATCATTTGAAATTAACACTAAAGGTCTCTTATTTTCCATAAAAATATCTTTCTTTTTGGTGCAAAAGTACGAAAAAACCTTTAAAGAAACATATTTCTCGCATATTTTTTGTATCTTTGCCGAAAAATTCTGTGCGCAAAAGCCATTTTAGACTCGCAGGCGCACACTTCAGGTTATTATATAGACTTTAAAAATGGGAAAAATCATAGCATTAGCTAATCAGAAAGGTGGCGTCGGAAAGACAACAACCACCATCAACCTGGCTGCATCGCTTGCTACCCTGGAGAAAACGGTACTCGTCATCGATGCCGACCCTCAGGCAAACGCATCCAGCGGTCTGGGTGTGGACATCAGCGAGGTAGATTGTTCACTCTATGAGTGCATCATCAACCATGCAGATGTGCGTGATGCCATCTACACTACCGACATCGACGGACTCGACATCGTGCCGAGCCACATCGATCTTGTAGGAGCTGAGATAGAAATGCTCAACCTTAAAAATCGCGAGAAAGTAATCAAGAAACTGCTCGACCCCATCCGCGAAGAATACGATTATATTCTCATCGACTGTTCCCCATCGCTGGGTTTGATAACAGTGAACTCGCTTACCGCCGCAGACAGCGTGATCATCCCAGTGCAGTGTGAATACTTTGCACTGGAAGGAATCAGCAAGCTGCTCAACACCATCAAGATCATCAAGAGCAAGCTGAATCCGAAGCTCGAAATAGAAGGTTTCCTGCTGACGATGTACGACAGCCGCCTCCGACTCGCCAACCAGATTTACGACGAGGTGAAGCGCCACTTCCAGGAATTGGTATTCAAGACTGTCATCCAGCGCAACGTGAAATTGAGCGAGAGTCCGAGCCACGGCCTCCCAGTCATTCTCTACGATGCAGAATCAAATGGTGCCAAGAACCACCTGGCACTGGCAAAGGAAATTATCAACAAGAATAGATAAGATTTGGAAATTGAACCCATCAGGAAACTTCAATGTTCAAAATTCAAAGTTCAAAGTAAAAATGGCAGTACATAAGAAATTCAATAACGGCATAAGAAACAACGCCCTGGGCCGCGGACTCGACGCCCTCATCTCGACAGAGGGAGTACGTACTCAGGGCAGCAGCACCATCAACGAGATACCTCTCGATCAGATCGAGGCAAACCCAAACCAGCCACGACGGGAGTTTGACGAAGAGGCGCTGCGCGAACTCGCCGATAGCATCAGTGCCATCGGTATCATCCAGCCTATTACCCTGCGACAGATTTCGGAAAACCGATTCCAAATTATTGCGGGAGAAAGACGATGGAGAGCTTCACAACTAGCTGGACTCATGGCAATACCTGCCTACATCCGCACCATCAGCGATGAAAACGTGATGGAGATGGCGCTCGTGGAGAACATCCAGCGCCAGGACCTCAACGCCATAGAGATTGCACTTGCATACGAACATCTTCTGGAAAACGAGGGAATGACTCAGGAAAAAATTTCCGAGCGTGTGGGCAAAAGCCGTGCTGCCATTGCCAACTATCTCCGACTCCTGAAGCTGCCGGCACAGGTGCAGATGGCACTCCAGAAGAAAGAAATCGATATGGGACATTGCAGAGCGCTCCTAGCACTCGACAGTCCGTCGCTTCAGATCAAGCTCTTCAAGGAAATCCAAAAGAACGGTTACTCCGTGAGAAAGGTGGAAGAGATGGTACAGCGACTGAAAAGCGGTGAAGACGTGGAAAGCGGCAAGAAAACCATCACTGCCAAGACACAGATACCCGAGGAATTCACCATGCTTAGAGAAAAGCTCTCCAAATTCCTCAATACCAAGGTGCAATTCACCTGCTCTGCCAAGGGCAAGGGAAAAATCAGCATCCCATTCAGCAATGAAGAGGAACTGGAGCACATCATGAACGTTTTCGATAAACTGAAACAGGAATAAATCTTGTTTTATATAGAAAGAAATAGATTATTTCGATAAACAGGAACAGCTTCATCTGTTCCGAATAAGATATAGAAGAATAAAAAAGTGAATTTAAGATTATCACATATTTGCATTTCGGCTTTACTGCTGGCAACCTCGCTCCAAGTTTCGGCTCAGAAACAGAAGGCGAAGGCAGAAGTAGCCGTTCCTGACTTCGCTGCTGCCGACTCGGCAAAGATGGCGACAGAAGCGGCAAAGACTTCGGTTGATTCTGCCATCACAGCCAAGGACAGCATGAATCTGGCTAAACTCAACAGTTCGCTCAAGCCGATGCAGAAGAAGAAGCGCGATTGGACTACCTGGCGACCAGATGCCAAGCGCGCCATGTGGCTTGCACTGGTTTTGCCCGGAGCAGGACAGATCTACAACCGCAAATACTGGAAACTACCTATTATATATGGTGGTTTCGTAGGCTGCGCTTACGCCATCACCTGGAACAACCAGATGTATCACGACTACTCGCAGGCCTACCTCGACATTATGGATGATGACCCGAACACGCAGAGCTACAACCAGTTTCTGCATTTGGGAGCCACAATCGATGCCTCTAACATAGAACGCTACAAGGAAATCTTCCGTAAGCGTAAAGACAAATTCCGCCGCTGGAGAGATATGGGAACCTTCGTGATGATTGGCATCTACGCCTTCTCCGTCATCGATGCGTATGTAGATGCATCGCTCTCAGAATTCGACATTTCCGACGACCTCAGCCTCAGAGTGGAGCCAGCCGTGCTCAATAACGGCAGATACAACAACCCGCTGCGTTCAGGCGCACTCGGACTGCAATGCTCACTCACATTCTAAAAGTAACCATCAGAAAACTAAACGAAAAAGAAGCATATAATTAAAATAGAAAACAATAGACATTAGATAATGAAGAAAATAATCATCATGGCAGCAGCGATGCTGTTTAGCTGGCAGGGCATTCAAGCCCAAAACGACAATGCAGAAGACAATGACGATGTGATTACCGTAACCGACAAGGACGGTAAGCAGGAGGAAATCGAAGTTCCTGAAGGTTTGGAAGACAACCTCGACAGCCTTCTTCACCTCTACAATACACAGGCTTACATGATGGCCGACACCTCTTGCAAATACCGTGATGTGAATCCGGTTTTCGAAACACAGGTATATATCGACCGATTGAAGCGACTCCCTACACTTATTGAAATGCCATACAATGAGGTAGTACAGAAGTTCATCGACCGCTACAGCGGCAAACTTCGTCGATCTGTAAGCTTCATGCTGGGTGCCAGCAACTTCTACATGCCTATCTTCGAAGAGGCATTGGAAGCATACAACCTGCCACTGGAGCTGAAATATCTGCCGGTTATCGAGTCGGCACTCAACCCCAAGGCTGTTTCCCGCGTAGGAGCCACAGGTCTCTGGCAGTTCATGCTGAGCACAGGCAAGCGCTACGGTCTGGAGGTGAATACCCTCTACGATGAGCGCCGCGACCCAGTGAAAGCATCTTATGCCGCAGCCCACTACCTGCGCGATCTCTATAAGATCTTCGACGACTGGAACCTCGTTATCGCAGCCTACAATTGCGGACCAGCCAAGGTAAACAAGGCAATCCACCGTGCCAAGGGCGAGACTGACTACTGGAAGATTTATCCATACCTGCCAAAGGAGACACGTGGATATGTACCAGCTTTCATCGCAGCCAACTATATTATGAACTATTACTGCGACCACAACATCTGTCCGATGGTAACCGAGTTGCCAACCAAGACAGACACCGTGGAAGTGAACCAGGATGTTCATATCGAGCAGATTGCCAAGGTTCTCAACATCGATGCCGAGCATCTTCGCAACCTGAACCCACAGTATCGCCGCGACATCATCAACGGCAGTCACAGGCCAATGCCAGTACGTCTGCCGGAATCACTCATCGGAGCCTTTATCGACAATAGGGATTCCATCTTCAGTTACCGTGCTGATGAGCTTCTGCAGAAGCGTGATGTAGTAGAAGTCAACGACGATGAACCAAACTACAGCCGCTCCCGCAGCAGCCGTTCACGCAGCAGCGTATCATCTTCACGTAGCAGCCGAAGCAAGTCTTCACACAACAGCCGCGGCAAGAAGAGCAAGAGCAAGAACGCAAGAGGCAAGAGCGTAACCATCAAGAGCGGAGATACACTCTCGGAGATTGCTGCTCGCAACGGAACAACCGTGAAGAAGCTCAAGAAGCTGAACAAGATTTCGGGCAACAGTATTCGTGCCGGAAAGAAGATCAAAGTGAAATAAAATCTATATACTGATGCCCACGCCCAGGATCGTGGGCTTCAGTAATACATCATTAATCATATTATAAATAGGAGGGTACAGCTATGGATGACCAGAACTTGAAAGACCTAGAAAGAGAGCAGGCCGACAACAAACTGATCGGTGATGCCTTTCAGCATTTACTCGACACCTACCTCAGCTCACGACACCGCAAGAAGGTAGATATCGTGACAAAAGCCTTCAACTTCGCCCGTCAGGCGCACAAGGGCGTGCGCCGATTGTCTGGCGAACCGTATATCATGCACCCTATCGCCGTGGCACAGATTGCCTGTGAAGAAATGGGATTGGGCTCTACCAGCATCTGCGCAGCACTGCTCCATGATGTGGTAGAAGATACAGACTATACGGTAGAAGACATCTCCAACATCTTCGGTGCCAAGGTGGCACAGATTGTGGATGGACTCACAAAAATCAGTGGTGGCATCTTTGGAGACCAGGCTTCTGCACAGGCAGAAAACTTCAAGAAGTTGTTGCTCACCATGAGCGATGACATCCGAGTGATTCTCATCAAAATCTGCGACCGACTGCACAACATGCGCACCCTGGAATCGCAGCCAGCCAACAAACAATACAAGATTGCAGGCGAGACCTTATATATATATGCGCCACTCGCCAACCGTCTCGGACTTAACAAAATCAAGACCGAACTGGAAAACCTCAGCTTCCGCTACGACCATCCACAGGAGTATGCCAACATTGAGCATAAGCTTGCAGATACCGAATCGCAACGCGACACCCTCTTTGCACAATTCACTGCTCCTATCCGTGAGGAACTGGATAAGCTGGGTGTGGATTACAAGATCAAGGCACGTGTCAAGAGCCCTTATTCCATCTGGAACAAGATGCAGAACAAACACGTTTCCTTTGATGAAATCTACGATATTCTTGCAGTTCGCATCATCGTGACTCCAAAGAGCAGAACCAACGAGGTGAACGAATGCTTCAATGTCTATGTTGCCATCAGCAAGATATACAAGAGCCATCCCGACCGTCTGCGCGACTGGCTGAACCATCCGAAAGCTAACGGATACCAGGCTCTCCACGTTACCCTGATGAGTAAGCAGGGACGCTGGATAGAGGTACAGATTCGCTCCGACCGCATGGACGAGGTAGCAGAAAAGGGATTTGCAGCCCACTGGAAATACAAGGAGGGTGGCGAATATACTGAGGATGAAAACGAGTTGAACGACTGGCTGAGCACCATCAAGGAGATTCTGGACGATCCGCAGCCTGATGCGATGGACTTCCTCGACGCTATCAAGCTCAACCTCTATGCATCTGAAATCTTCGTCTTCACCCCGAAGGGAGAAATCATCACAATGCCAGCCGGATGTACTGCACTCGACTTCGCCTTCCAGATACATACCTTCCTGGGAAGCCACTGCATCGGAGCCAAGGTAAACCACAAGCTGGTGCCTCTGAGCCACAAGCTGAACAGCGGCGACCAGGTGGAAATCCTCACATCCAAGAGTCAGCACGTGCAGCCTGCATGGGTGAACTTCGTAAGCACTGCCAAGGCAAAGAGCAAGATCATGGCGATATTACGCCGTGACTCCCGCGAAGTGCAGAAGAAGGGTGAGAGCATCCTCACCGAATGGCTGCAGAAAAACAACTTAGAGATGACCAACTCGGTAGTGGACAAGCTCTGCGAATTCCACAACATACAGAAGCGCGACAACTTCTTCCAGTCGCTGGGCGAGCACTGCATCCTGCTCGGAGAGAAAGACCTCGATGAGCTGCAGGGCAAGACCAAGAAGCAGAAACAATCATCGAGCTGGCGCGACTATATCCCATTCCTGGGCAAGAACAAGCAGAAAGAGGAAACGGGCGGCATCGTAAAGCCACAGGAACTCTTTGTGGTAGGCAAGGACTTCAACAAGAAGAAGCCGCTCATCCTGACCGAAGAAAACATCAATCAGTTTATCTTCCCTTCCTGCTGCCACGCCATTCCGGGCGACGACGTGATGGGATTCATCGATAACAAGAACCGCATCGAGATTCACAAGCGTTCGTGCAATGTAGCTGCCAAGCTGAAATCAAGCTATGGCAACCGCATCGTGGATGCCAAGTGGGATATGCACAAGCAGATGCTCTTCGATGCAACCATCGAAATCAAGGGTATCGACCGCAAGGGCATGCTCCTCGATGTGAGCAAGATTATCAGCGACCAGCTGGGCATCAACATCCACAAGCTTACCATCAGCAGCGACAATGGTATCTTCGACGGAACCATCGAACTTCGTATTCATGACCGTGATGAAGTGAAGATCATCATGGATAAGCTCAAGACGATTGAGGATCTGCAGGAAGTGCAGAGAATCTTATAATCTGAAAAGAACAGAGATGGTATCATCATCAAAAAAGAACAAAGATGATATCATTTGAAATCTGGAGCTGGAAGCCTACTGCTTCCGGCTCCAGAATTTCATCAAGCCAAATAAACTACAATCATTAAAACAAAAACAAACAAAACAATGAAAAAGCTTTTTTTATCATTTCTGATGATGTTGGCTATGCTACCTCTGGCTGCAGCCAACAAGTACGACAATCCAGATACACTGGTCGTTTCACGAGATGGCACGGGCGAATTCCGCACCATTGACGAAGCCATCCAGGTATGCCGTGCCTTTATGGAATACACCAAGGTAATCTATGTGAAAAAGGGCGTGTATAAGGAGAAACTCATCATCCCATCATGGCTCACCAACATCACGATCTGCGGAGAAGACCGCGACCAGACCATCATCACCTGGGATGACCATGCCAATATCCTGATGCCTATCGGCGGACTTGACTCAGATGCATCTGTCAAAGGCAAAAAGATGGGAACTTTCCGCACCTACACCCTCAAGGTAGCAGGTAGCTACATCACGCTGAAAGACATCACCATCGAAAATAATGCCGCAAAACTGGGACAAGCAGTCTCACTCCACATCGAGGGCGACCATGTGTTGGTACAGAACTGCCGTCTTCTGGGTAATCAGGATACCATTTATACCGGCAAGGCAGGCTCCCGCATCGCCTTCTACGACTGCTACATCGAGGGAACCACCGATTTCATCTTCGGTCCTAGCTTGGCATGGTTTGAGAATTGTGAGATTCACAGCAAGGCAAACAGTTACATTACAGCCGCATCCAGCCCTGCTGGTCAGAAATACGGTTATGTCTTCAACAAGTGCAAGCTGACAGCTGATGCGGGGGTTGACAAGGTATATTTGGGTCGTCCTTGGCGCCCATACGCCAAGACCCTCTTCATGAATTGCGAGATGGGCAGCCACATCACACCTGCAGGTTGGGACAACTGGCGCAACCCGAAGAATGAAGAAACTGCCGAGTACAGCGAATACAAGAACTATGGTCCAGGTGCATCCACCAAGGGCAGAGTAACCTGGAGCCACCAGCTCAGCAAGAAAGAAGCCAGCAAGATTACCATCGCCGAGGTTTTCGGCGAAGAATGCTGGTAATCCCCTACACTTTACTAATCATAAAGTTCAAAGCTCAATGTTCCAAGTTCAAAGTATTAAACCAGTCCGTCTAGCTGTTTCTTGAGTTCCTTGAGCTGATCTCTTACAGAAATGAGGGTGTCGAGAACGTCAGACGATTTCTCGGCACCCGTTCTGTTTTGACTCAGATACTTACGTGCCGCAGCAATCTTGAATCCCTTCACCTTGATCAGATTATAGATGAGTTTCACCTGCTCAATATCCTTGTCAGAATATTGACGCACCTTGTTCACACCCACCTTAGGTCTGAGGAAAGGAAACTCCTTTTCCCAATAACGGAGAGTTGACTCCGTTACACCCACTTCCTCAGCCACTTCCTTGATGGAATAGTACAATTTTACGTTTTTATCTGTATTTAAAGCCATTTTTCCAAACTTTAATTTCAAAAATAATTAATTTTGTTGCAAAATTAAGCAATTCTTCTTATCTTTGCAAAGTTTTTCGGAAGAAAATGCCCTTAAGGGCAAAAAATAATCCAAACAGAGGAGAAATACAGCCTCTGAAACAACATTTGAGAATTAAAAAAGATTAATATAAAAGATAATATGATGACAGCTAATGAAGTGCGCGAATCCTTCAAGAAATTCTTCGAAGGTAA
>JAJWLX010000080.1 GCA_021636625.1 Prevotella sp.
AGCGTACCGCCAAGGTAATCAATGCGAGATTGAAGGAATTGGGCAGAGAGCCAGTATGGAAGGATTGGGATGCCTCATTCGATTTCTTCGGAAATATCGCAAACGGATAAGATAAACATATAGATATAAAAAAAGCGCCTTGAATGATTTCAAGACGCTTTTTTTATAACTGTTTTTAAAAGACTTATTCCTTCAGCCATCCACCTATCAAGTCGATGATTTCCTGTCTGGTAGGCTCAGGGAACGACAGGATGCGGGTGAGATGTGAACCGCCATGACACATATAGACATGCAGGTTCTTCTTATTCTTGGTGAAAGGCAGACCATAGATGCCCGATGCACCCCATGGGTCGATATCACCATAAATATACACCATCTTCGGATCGTTCTTGGTCAGAAAATCCACGGTATAATTGTAGAGCTTTGGCGAGAACTCCACGTTCTCGGCACCCTTAGGCACCATCAGCTTCTTCAGATAACCCTTTGCCGACTTGATGCTCAGGTATCTCTTGAATGGCTTGGTGTAATATCCGTAATATCCCAACTCCCTGGCAGCCTGCACATCAAACGGAGAGGTGGCATTGTAGTTGGTGAAATACTCCGGCTCACACATATTGATCCAGTATTTAAACACCTGGTCGTCGGTGGCATCATTCGTAGGAATCTTCCTGATGTCCTCCCCCCACTGCCAGAAGGCGAAGGCATATTCAAACACCGAGTAATCGAAAATCTCGGCGATAGGAGCATTGAAGCGATACTGCTTCTCGTTGCAGTACTTCTCGAACATCGGCAGCAGCGCAGCCTTGCGCTTGAAGAGCAGCAGCTGGAAGTTGAGCACCTTCTGTCGGTTCTCCTTGGTAGAAACCTCATGCTGCAGGAACTTCTCGTGTCTGCCATCCTCCACGCCCTTGTTCAGTGGCGCTACATATGGCACAGAGATGTCCACATCATTCGGGAAGTAGGCGCGGTAGAACATCGTAGTCTGTCCGCCCTTGCTGATGCCCGTGGCAATCCACTTGCCCTTGTACATCGCATGCAGAGTCTGGTTGACGTGGTGCAGATCGTAGAGCGAGTTCTCCACGGTGAGGTAATCCCAGTTGCAAGGACTAGGCATCGACTTGTCGAAATAGCGGTACTCCACGGTGATGATGTTGGTATCGAAGAGCTTGGAAAGTTCCTCGATATATCCCTCGCGCAATGCATACTTGGCGTTGTAGCCTTCAGTTACGAGCACGGTAGGACGGTCGAATCCTCTGTGGCAGAGTATCACTCGCTGCTCAAAGCTGCCCTTGGAAGCATCCTTGGCATCCAGTTGCTGCTTGATGAAGAACACATACTTTTCAGGGAAATGCGTACTCTTCAGCGTTTCCACATCACTCACTCCAGGCAGCGTCGCCAACAGCTTGCCCGCCTCTCCCAGTTCTGCCGCCAGCATCTGCAAAGGCAGAATGAAGAGCAGCAGCATCAATTTCAAGAATCTCAATTTCAATTTCATTTTCGTCTCTCTTTTATATTTTCTCTTTTTAAACTTTCGTCGGTAATCTCCACATGCTTTAAATGCTATGCAAAGGTAAGGAAATATTCTTGTCCGGCAAAGAGATTCGCCACCTTTTTTATATTATCCCCCATTTTTTCTTGCGAAATCAAAATATTCGTCGTATCTTTGCAGAAAGAATTTGCAGAAAGGTGGATGGCTCGCAAAAAGCTATCCTGAAAACATAGGAGATCAGATTATGACAGATACAAAAATGAACGAAAGAAGATTGCCGGTAGGTATCCAGTCTTTTGAGGTTATCAGAAAGGGTGGTTATCTTTATGTTGACAAGACTGATATGATATGGAGACTTGCCAACAGGGGGAAAAAGTATAATTACCTGAGCCGCCCACGCCGCTTCGGTAAGTCGATTCTCGTGGATACACTTCGGGCTTACTTCGAGGGGAAAAAGGAACTCTTCGAAGGATTGAAAGTGATGGAATTGGAAAAAGAATGGACCTGCTATCCCGTCATTCGACTCGACATGAGTTGCGGAGGTGCTACACCCGAAGAACTCAACTCCTATCTCGATGATGCTTTCTATAAATACGAACAGAAGTATGAAGTAGCCGTACGCCCGGAGGCTTCCCTTGCCGTCCGCTTCCAGAACATCATCGAAACGATGTTTCAGAAGACAGGAAAACAGGTGGTTATCCTCATCGATGAGTATGATTCTCCATTGCAGCATTCTTGGAAAACTCCTCAGCATGATGCCTGCACAGCCATCTATAAATCCGTATTTGCCGTCTTGAAAAAAGAGGACGAACACGAGCGTTTCGTCTTCATCACGGGCATCACCAAGTTCACTCAGATTTCTCTCTTCTCTGTTCTCAATAATCTGAGCAACATCAGTTTTGATGCACCTTACGCCACTATCTGCGGCATTTCGAAACAGGAAGCTGCCGACAACTTCATGCCTGAGATTGAGGCGATGGGAGAAGAAAACGGATGGACTCCTGAGGAGACGCTGAAGCAGCTCACGGCTTTTTACGACGGATATCATTTCTGCCGCAAAAATATGGTGGATATTTTCAATCCGTTCAGCCTCATCAATGCCCTGGATGATAGGGAATTGAGAAATTACTGGACTTCATCAGGGGCCACTTCCCTATTGCCAAAGTTCGTGGATGACATGGAGATGAAGATGGAATATTTTGACCATTGCTTCATCGAGCGCGACACCCTGGAAACATCGGATGTGGTGAATGGCGGAGCCGAACTCTTCCTCTATCAGTCGGGTTATCTCACCATCAAGGGTTACGACGATGGCGTTTACATCCTGGGCTTCCCTAACTTTGAAGTTCGCAAGGCATTATACCAGGTAGTGGTTCCTGCCTTGACCATGAAGTCGAATTCGGAAGTGGTTTCTGCGCAGAGCTTCCTCAGAAAAATGATGCAGGACGGCAATACCGCTGAAGCCAAGAAGGCATTGAAAGCTCTTATCGCCGATGTTCCATACAGTAACAAGAAAATGGCGAGCATGGATATGGAGGAGCGTTACCGGCTGATAATGAGCACGATATTCAGGGCCTTGGGCTTTAGGGTAGAAGTAGAAAGGATGCTGGCCACTGGCAGAATTGATATGATTGTAGAGGTTCCATCCTTTATCTACGTCCTGGAGCTGAAGCTATCTAACAATGGCGGCATTTCTGCAGCCGAGAACCAGATGAAGGAAAAGAGCTACACAGAGCCATTCAAGGCGGACAAGCGCAAGGTCATCGCCCTGGCAGTGGAACTCGATGAAACGGGCAAGGGATTGATAGATTGGAAAGAAGTGGATGAGTCTTTGTAAATTTGATGTTTGCTACCATTGAGACGGGGGTATCAACAAGAATGCCAATTGATATATCAGAAAAGCTCTTAGCCACAGGCATAAAAAATATCTGTGAAATCTGTGTAAATCTGTAAAATCCGTGGGACATAAAAAAAGACTCCCACAGATATCACAGATTTACACAGATTTATTATTCTTCCGAACTTTCGCAAATAAGCTCAAAGATAACAAAAAGAATCGCCACCTTTTTTATATTATCCCCCATTTTTTCTTGCGAAATCAAAATATTCTTCTCAAAATCTTTGGAGATTCAATAATTACTTGTATCTTTGCATCGTTAGTTCCAGCCGAGCCTCTTAACAATGCTTAAATAGACTGGGCTTTTTTCATTTATAATCATGGCATTCCTAGAAATAGAAAAGCAGAATATATTTTACAAAGCCTATCACAAATCTCTGACCAGCATGACTGCTTTCTTAAGCTTATCCTCGAAAAAGTGTATGTTTTAACATTTGTTATCATCGAAAAAGTGTGCAATTTCCTTGTTTTTATCATCGAAAAAGTGTATCTTTGCAGCAGAAATATTTAAAATACAGATAGTTATGAAAAGAAAGATATACAAACAGCTCCTGAAATGGAAAAGAAATGTGGACAGAAAGCCCTTGATGTTACTAGGTGCCAGACAAGTGGGTAAGACTTGGATTATGCAACACTTTGGAGAAAAGGAATACAAAAACGTAGCATATATCAACTGTGACGATGAGCCAAGAATGAAACAGCTCTTTGAGCTCGATTACAACATAGACAGAATCCTCATCACCATCCAAGCCATTACTGGTGTCAGGATTACTCCTGCTGACACTCTCATCATCTTGGATGAAATACAGGAAATTCCGAGAGGACTCCACAGTTTGAAGTACTTTTGCGAAAAAGCTCCCGAATACCATGTCATGGTAGCAGGTTCCCTCCTTGGGGTTACTCTGGGAAAGGGAGAATCGTTCCCTGTAGGGAAAGTAGATATGCTTACCATGTACCCCATGGATTACGAGGAATTTCTTGATGCAACCGGCAATGAAGGTTGGATAGAATTACTCCATTCCAAAGACTGGGGACTTATCGACATCATGAAACCCAAGATGACGGAATTGCTCCGACAATATTACTTTGTGGGCGGAATGCCAGGAGTGGTAAGCAAATTCATCGAAAATACAGACTTGCAGCAGGTTCGCACCCTGCAGCGTGACATTCTGGAAGCCTATCGCAGGGATATTTCCAAACATACTTCAGCTGCGGAATCAACAAGAATCCGGGAGGTACTGGATTCGCGCCCTTCCCAACTGGCACGTGAAAACAAGAAATTCATCTATGGAGCTGTGCGCAAAGGTAGCAGAGCCAAGGATTTTGAACTGGCCATACAATGGTTGGTAGATGCCGGCATTGTATATAAGGTGAGCCGCATCAAGGAACCTAAAATGCCCCTCAAGTTTTATGAAGACATGGATGTCTTTAAACTGTTCTTATTAGATTGTGGTCTTCTGGCATGCATGACGGATGCCTCAGCAGATCAGATGCTGATAGGTGACAATGTATTCACAGAGTTCAAAGGTGCATTTACAGAGCAGTATGTGCTACAGCAACTATTGGCCTTGGGACTAAAGCCCTATTACTGGAGCAATACCAAGACACCTTCGGAGATTGATTTCATCATTCAAGACAGTCAGAGGGTTATACCAGTAGAAGTGAAGGCTGAGGAAAACGTACGTGCTAGGTCCCTGGCCCAGTTCATCAAAGACAACCCTGGGCTGAAAGGACTGCGTATCTCCATGAAAGGATATGTAGATCAAGAATGGATGGAAAACATCCCTCTCATAGCCATTGGTACGTATTTTGAGAAATGATGTTTTAAGAATTATACGGCTTTTCAGTCAGAATGGAACAAACTTAAGACTATTCTATAAGTTAGCTCGGACTGAAAAGCCATTCTTTGTTAACGTTTAAATCTTAAAAATTAACTATTGTTTAATTCTTAAATTTACACTAAAACACTACTTTTGTGGCAACTTTTGGAATCGGCAGAAACTTAAAATTCCCAAAAGCAAATCATAAAATACAGAATATCAAAGACTTAGTATTTTTTAACACGAGAAAAGTGATCCATTTTGTTTTATTTCCGTAATCTTTTCGTAACTTTGCAAATGAAAGGAGGATATCCTCACGCACACCCCTATATATAAGGTGTACGAGACCATAACTGCAAATTATTAATTTAAAAAATAATAGCTAATGAGGTATACCAGCGTATTAGATGCTTCTGAGCAAAGCTTTCAGAACCTTATCAATGATGCAGAGGACTTTGAAAACGATAAGATCTTTGCATCCATCAGAAGTCGTGATTATGACGAGAGTGATATCAATTTAATCAATGCTGAAGTAAGAATCAGCATTGCCAAAATAGATAAAGAATACATCTCTTTAGAAAAATTTTCTAAAGAGTTCAATAAGTTATATGCCACCGACCACAACCAATGCTACGACACAGCTCTTAAGCTTTGTCGAAAACTGAGAAGTACATTAGCTGGAACAAAGAAACTTTTTAGAAAGATGTGTCCCATCATTCGCAAGAAGGCTGGAGGTAATGGAACAGAAAAGAAGCTATCTGTTTTTAATCACTCATACTTAACAGGTCTTACATTCGAAAGAGATATGTTTGGCTTGGAAAGCTACCCAGATTGCGTGAAAGATCTATGCTGTTCTGTTAGCTTATTTTTTTGTAAGCTAACGGGCGTAATGGCTCTTTGTAGAGAAATTATTGCAAAGGAGAATTACATCAGAAGCCATCCTGACTTATGTTACAAGATTTATAAGGATAACTATGACAATGTTGCTAAAACGTCGAGAGATTTCATTAAGATCTTAGAGAATACCGGCGGTGTCACATATCCGATGAATAGTTTGAAGGAAAGAATGGATAAGGCAAAGTCTTTGCAACAAGTCATCTGCGATTGTTTTCATACCTATAACGTGAGCCAGTTTCAAAATTTCGTCATTTTCGATGCCATTGAAAAGGGTAAGAAGGATGATTTGAGTCCTACAGAATCTCTTCTATGGCCTAACAATCATGACTTTGCTAAACAAGTAAGATTCGTAATTACCCATCTTGATAATTTGATAGAACCCTGCAAACTCGCAGGACTAAAGGTTCTTGGAAGAACAGATAAGAAGGAGGGGAAACATCATATCTATGGTCCCATCATAGTAATGCTGATGGAATGGGCTGGAATTACAGGAACTGGCAAAGAAGCAAAATTCAACAGATATTTCAGTAAAACGTATCATGGTAATCTGCTTCCACCAGGCAATTCGGGTACTAATGGTGCAAAGAACCATAAAAAATATACCCAGGAAGAATATAATTTGTTCGTGAGCAAAGTTGGAGAACTCACTAAAAACATGAATAAAGCGATGAATATTCCAATTAGTTCTATCGCATGTGCCAACTAATCGTTTTTACTTCATCAGAAGGATATTATCTGTATTTTACTCCATCAGAAGAAAATTATCTGTATTTTTACTGAAGAAAAAAAATATCTGTAAATAATTAAAGTCCCGATTTGAATAAATGGATTGCTTTCGAAAGAAGTAATCCATTTATTTTTTTCAGATAACTACCAAATCTTACAGATAATCCAGTTATCTGTATACAGATCTTTAATTATCTGGAAGAAAAGACCATGAACTTTACAGATAATTGCAATTATCTGTATATGCACATTTCAACCTTACAGATAACCACATTTTAGGCATACAGATACGCAAAATACCCAACTTACTGATAATCAAAACTTTCCATATGTGTATTTTTATTTCCCATCACTATTTTGTATATTTGCACCAGAAAATCCGGCAGGGGTCGCTCCCCGATGACAAGGGTATGGAGGTCAATAAACACAAAGACTCTCTTATCTGTATCCAAGCCAAGTCGGTGATGTAGGAGGTCCCTATCAGAGAGCTAGGCATTACCCTCCTATTTTACAAAGATGAAGAAGATTAATAATTCTTCAACAGCGCAGCATACCAATACCGGCATGCACGCTCCGCAAGGTTTGCAAACTTTGCAACCGATGCAAACTATGCAAAGTCAGGAAAACCAGGAAGTGACTGAGCAACTGACGCCACTTTCTGAGTGGCACGACAACTACGAGGTGATGGAGATGTTCCACATCAGTGCCAGAACCCTGCAGACTCTTCGCTCCAACGGCAAGCTGCCGTTTGCCAAGATGGGCGGAAGATGCTACTACAAGGAGAGTGACTTGCAGCGACTCATGGACGAATCGTACAGAGACAGCCGCATGAAAGGAGGCACCCTATGACGATGAACATTGAGCAGCTGAAGGAGCACAAGATGCAATACTACCGTCATCCTATCTCCAATGTGGTGAGCCACAACCGGGTAGGTATCTACCACTTGTGGCAGTACATTACAGACCCTACCCTCTTCAAGAATGCTACGGATACGCTCCGTGGCATTCCGGAGGAGGAAGAGAAAAGACGCAAGGCATATAAGGCCAAGGAGTTTGACTATGTACTGGCCAGCGGAACCTTCAATGCCCGCAAAGACCAGGGACTCATACAGCACTCCGGCATCATGTGCCTGGACATCGACCACATAGGTAAAGACCAGGTGGAGGAACTGAAGCAGGAATTCATCCACGATGAAATGATGCAGAAGAACTTCGAACTGGAACTTGCCTTCCGCAGTCCTTCGGGCGACGGATTGAAACTCTTCGTGCAGATAGACCTGCAGCAATGCGACCACCAAACCTGGTTCCAGGCATTGGAGCACTATATCTGGCAAGGGTATGGAGGCATCAAGATTGATGCTGCCTGCAAGAATGTGAGCCGGGCTTGCTTCTTGCCTTACGACCCCAACTGCTACGTGAATCCTCTCGTCTGCCCTTTTTAAGTGAAGAGTGAAGAACGAAGAGTGAAGAAACAACGTTCGGCAGTCCGTAGGGGAATGACAATTCAATGGTTTTACAAATTATTAATTTTGATTAGATCATGAACAAGATAACAAATTTCAACCCAATTCAATGGGCAAAAGTAAGTAAGGCGGAGCAAATCCGCACAGTAGCCAACCTTATCGTTGAGATGAACATCGACATCACAGAGGGATACAACAACTGGCGCAACATTGCCTTCGGCTTCTCTCTGGAGCTGGGCGAGGAAGGAAGAAGCATCTTCCATGACATCAGTCGGTTCAATGCCGGCTACAAGTACGAGGAGTGCGACAAGCTGTACTCCAACTGCATCAAGCGCCTGCATGATACTACCGACCACTCTGGTATCACCATCGCCTCTTTCTTTAAATATGCCAAGGAGGCCGGCATAGATATCAAGGTGGCTCCTAGCCATGACGACGTTGCCAGAAACGGAAACTTTGCAAGCCTTGCAAACCCTGCAAAGGGTGCAAACATGGCAATGGCACCGAATGCTTCTACGGCTATCAATGGCACGACAGCAAAAGCGGGAGTAGAGCACGAAGTGGCAGAGGCTATCCCTCTGCCCACCTTCTGCGACAAGGTAACAGGCTCCCTGCCCCTCATCTTCAAAGACATCTCTTCTCTCGGCAAGACGCTCACCGAGAAAGACATGCTGCTTCTCGCCTCCATCACCATCCTGAGCGGTGCATTCCCCGAGGCCTATGCCATCTACGACAGCTCGAAGGTGTATGCCAACCTCTTCACCTTCCTTGTAGCCAATGCCGCAAGCGGAAAAGGCAGAACCACATCATGCCTCAAGCTGGTAAGCCTCATCGAGCAGGAGGTTAGGGAAGCCAACAAGCAGGAGATGGATGATTATCAGCAGGAACTTGCCGACATCAGAGCCATGGGCAGGAAGGCTTCGGGCATGCCGCTGCCTAAGGAGCCACCCTATCGCTCGCTGATAATTCCTGCCAACTGCTCTTCTACAGCCATCTATCAGGCGCTGCACGACAACCACGACCAGGGCATCACCTTCGAGACCGAGGCCGATTCACTTGCCAACACGCTGAGGAGCGACTACGGCAACTTCTCGGATGGCCTGCGAAAGGGTTTCCATCACGAGGATATCACCTATCGACGAAGAAAGGAGAATGAGCATGTAGAGATTCACAACCCGAAATGGACGGTGTATCTGACGGGTACGCCAGGTCAGGTTACCAATCTGATTCCATCGGCAGAGAACGGTCTCTTCTCCCGCTTTCTCTTCATGAAAGTGGATATTCCAGCCAAATGGCACAACGTGTTCTCCAAGTCAAACCGAACCATCGACGAGGAGATGGAAGCCATCGGCAAGCGGGTGTATGACATTCATCTGATTCTGAAGAAGAAGCAAGGTGGCATCGAGTTCAAGTTGACGGAAGAGCAGGAAGACAAGTTCAACGATTTCTTCAACAAGCTGGTAGAAGAATACAAGGATATGCTGGGCAGAGACTTCGTAGCCAACATCTACCGAATGGGATTGAGCGCCTATCGCATCGCCATGATTCTGAGCATCACCCGCCTGGAAGGTACCACCTCTCTGCCAGAGTGCATCATCTGCAAGAACGAAGACCTGGAGTGCGCTCTGATCATTGCCGATACGCTGATGCAGCATGCGGCACGCATCTTCTCTACCCTGCTGCCTAGCAAGGAGGGAGACGATGTGATGGGCATCAAACTCAGCCCAAAGAGCGAGAAACTCTTTGCTGCCCTGCCTGCCAGCTTCAACCGCCAGATGGTACTGGCCGCTGCACAGAAACTGGGTATTGCCAAGAGAACGGCAGAGAAGTATGTGGGCGAATACGTGAGCAGATACAACCTCTGCAAGAGAGTGGACAACGGCAAGTATGAGAAGGTGGATTTGGCTGGAAATCAGCAGAATTCTACACCGCGTTAAAGCTTTAAACAAAGGCGACTACGCAAACAGACGCAACGCTGCGCAACGTACTACTGATGCTTGTAAACAAGCAAAAAAAGTAGTATCTTTGCAATGTGGTTAGGAAACGAGGGCTACGGAAGACTTCAATCGACGAGTAGCGATCGGACTTTGAGAAAGACCTGCTCCGTACCCTCTCCGTACCTGCTCCGTACCAACTCCGAGAAACGCTGTTTTTAGGGGTTTTAAAAGAAGGGAGAAGGGAGCCACGAATTGTACCCTGCAGAAAAAAGAAGGGGTGCAAAGAATAGTGTTCATTGACTTTTTTATTTATGTTTAACCCATTAAAGAAAGAAAGGAAAAGATTATGGGAAAGATTAGACAAGGTATTCTTGGCGGTTTCAACGGAACAGTAGGAACAGTAGTAGGTGGCAGCTGGAAAGGCACAGCTTATATGCGTGGCAAGGCTCAGAGTATCAAGAACCCTCGCACCGAAAAGCAGATGGCTCAGCGCATGAAGTTTGGCTTGGCGCAGAAGTTTGTGAAGGTGATGACGGCTTACCTGCAGGCAGGTTACCGCAACTACACCCAGCATCAGACTGCCACCAACGCAGCCATGAGCCACACAGTACGCAACTGCATGGTAGGCAAGTATCCATCCTTCGGTATCGACCCAAGCAAGGTGCTTGTAAGCAGCGGCTCTCTGATGCCTGGCAGATTCTGCTCTGCAAAGGTAGCAAACAACATAGCCACCTTTGCCTGGGAAGACAATTCTGACGAAAGTCATGCCAGTATGGATGATTTTGCGATGCCACTCATCTATAACTTCACGAAGTGCGAAGCCATCTTCACAACAGAGGATGCCAGCCGTGTGGATTGCAAGGCTACCCTGAAATTACCAACAGACTGGGATGGAGATATGCTTTCCTGCTACATTGCTTTTGCATCTGTACAGAACAACAGCGTAAGCAACTCTGTATATGTAGGCGATGTGAAAACCGACGGTTCGGTAGTGACAGGTGCCAATGGTATTCTTTACAATGATGGTGTCATCGACAAGACACCAAGCACCGACACCGAGGAGGGCGACAACAAGGGTGACACCACCCAGGGCGGAGGCACTTCGCAGGAAGGTGGCGGAACCAACCAGGGAGGCGATTCCAGCCAGGGAGGCGATTCCAGCCAGGGCGGCGGCACTACCGAAGGCGGCGGAAGCGATACTGACGTAGATCTGTAAAATCAAGGTGTGCCAGATTACTGGAAAGTGAATCTGGCGCACCTTCTTTTTTTATCTTTTTTTCCTTAAAAATGGTCTTTTTGGAAAAACCTCATTCTTTATTCAAGTTTTTTTCGTACCTTTGCACACGAAATCAATAGACTAGAATATAAAACAGGCTAGAATATCAAATGTCTGGAATATCAAACAGGCTAGAATATCAAATGTCTGGAATATCAATATGTATTTAAAATAAAACTATAGGATATGAAATTTCACATCAAAATTTATCTACCTGTCTGTATCGCCGCCCTGCTCCTTACGGGCTGCGATACCGTATTCGATGTTCACCCCTACGATGTTCGCGTTAAGGGAGAAACCGACCTGAATGCCAAGAACATACAGAAGATAGAACAGGCAGTGAAGAGCAAGGATACAATCCGGTTTGCCGTGATCAGCGACAGTCACCAGTGGCTCGACGACCTCGTGGATGCCGTAAATGATATCAACAGACGCAAGGACAGTATCGACTTCGTAATCCACTGCGGCGACATCTCCGACTTCGGCGCTACACGAGAAATGAAGTGGACACGAGAAAGAATGCTGAAACTCAAGATGCCTTCGGTAGTGCTGCTGGGCAACCACGACTGTCTGGGCACGGGCAACCAGACCTATGAGGCCATCTACGGCAATCCCGACTTCAGTTTCATCGCCGGAAAGGTGAAGTTCGTATGCCTCAACACCAATGCCATCGAGTATGACTACTCCCGTCCGGTGCCCAACTTCGACTTCATGGAGGCGGAACGCTCTGCCGATTCGCTCGACTTCGACCGCACCGTGGTATGCATGCATGCACCTCCCTACTCCGAGCAGTTTAACAACAACGTAGCGAAGGTATTCAATTATTACATCCACGAGTTCCCTCGCCTGCTGTTCTGCCTGGACGGTCACGGTCATCACACCAAGAAGGAAGACCTCTACAACAACGGCACCCTGTTCTATATGGCAAGCAGCGTACACTTCCGTCAATATTACATTTTCACCATCACACCAAAGGATTATCATGTTGAAGTCATCGATTTTTAAGTTCAGTATATGGGCGCTCCTCCTGCTATCGGCAAGCACTACGGCAAGCGCCGGCGAGGAGGGGTTAGGAAAGGAAAATTTAGGAAAGGAAAGTTCAGAAGAAGATTCACTCACCCGATACGACAGGCGCATCCTCCGCTATCGCAAGCACTGGGATGTGCTGATGCCTACGCAGAGCGTGATACAGACCTGCGGCAACATGGGTATCATCTCGCTGGGTATCGGATGGGATTACGGCAAGCGAAGCCAGTGGGAGACGCATCTGCTCTTCGGCATCGTTCCGAAATATGATTCGGATGAAGTAAAAATGACAATCACACTGAAGGAGAACTTCATTCCCTGGCGAAAGGACTGGGGAAAGGGATGGCAGTTTGAACCTCTGGAGTGCACGCTGTACCTGAACACGGTGTTGGGTCACGATTTCTGGACAAAGCAGCCTACCAAGTACGAGAGCGGATATTATCCCTTCTCTACCCGAATCCGCCCGAATCTGGGATTTGGCGAACGGTTTACGTATCAGATTCCGAACAACAGGCGCAAGCGCGTGAAGAGCCTCACGCTCTTCTATGAGTTGAGTACGAATGATATCTATTTCATGCGATTCTACCGCAACGGCAATGCCGGTTTCTGGGATGTCTTCGGACTGTCGTTTGGCGCAAAAATGCAGATACTCTAAGTTTATTTTAAAAGAAAAAAAAGATGGAAACAGAAGAGATTGTCCATAAGCTGGAGGCGAAGGGCATCAAGCCCACCTCCAACCGCATACTGGTGATGAAGACACTGGTGAATGAGCAGAATCCGCTGAGTCTGAAGGATTTGGAGCAGAAGATGGTATCGATGGATAAGTCGAGCATCTTCCGCACGCTGACGCTCTTTCTGGAGCATGATGCCGTTCATGCCTTCGAGGATGGAAGGGGGATATTGAACTACGAAGTATGTGAGGAGGAAGGAGAGTGTGATCATCATGATGGTCATATTCATTTCTACTGCGAATCATGCCACCGTTCGTTCTGCATGGAGGATATCCATATTCCGAGCTTCGAATTGCCGGAAGGATTCTATCCCCACTCCGTCTCCTTCGTCATCAAGGGAGAATGCCCTGAATGCAGGAAGAGGCTTCGCTGAAAGCAATGCCTATTCAAAAAGAAGGGTGTGTCATAAGCCACATCCCATACGCCCTGAAAGGGCAGAAGCTCCTAGCCCAGGGCATCGCCCTGGGTTTTAGTATAAACACAGCAAAGTCGCCCTGAAAGGGCAAAAGCTTTGTATATTGCTCAATATTTTAAAGCTTTTGCCCTTACTATTATATTTGCACTTGGAAAAATAAAGAGGTGAAAAT
>JAJWLX010000011.1 GCA_021636625.1 Prevotella sp.
TCTCAAACAATTTTGTGATGACAGTAGTTATGTTTATCCTAATGTGCTTCGATACAAGGCGAAAGTTCGTAGAGCCCTTGGAAGAGAATCGTTCCTTGTCTATGTGGTTTATCGATGAGATAGGTAGACTAATTGGAATCGAGCATGGCTGCAAGAAGGCAGGTTTAACAGCCGACTAGGTTCTTGTGGAAAGGCTTTAAAGGAGCAAGCCTATCATGGACCGAATCAAAGAGAAGTTTGAGCGATTTGCTGAATAGATGGTTACATAAAGTCTTACTAAGCCTCTCTCTTGCCCAAAGAGAGAGGCTTTTTATTTAGCCATTATGAATGGTTGCGCTCTTTCCTTAGTCGTCTGACCTCTCTGATTTCTTCATTGATTTCATCGAGAGTCATTTCTGGGAATTCACCTCTTTCTGCCATAGCCCTAATTTCTGCGAATGCTGCTTTTGCTTTTGCAGTTACTTCGTCCTCTTCCTACTGGGCTTTCTGCCGGTTATCCTTTCGGATGTTTTCTGATTATTTTACTCGGATTACGCACGGAATTCAGACGGATTAGACCTATTCGGTCTTGGGCTGAAACCACATCGTATAGGTTCCCACAGATTCCACAGATTTCCACAGATTTTTTTGACCTATGCGGTCTTGGGATGAAGGGCACGCAGATGACGCAGATTTCACAGATATAGACCTGCTCGGTTTGGGATTTCGCAGATTTCGGGAGATTTTGCTGATGACTTGCAGAATTCTTTCCTTTTTCTTGGTGGTTTCGAAGAAAATGCGTACTTTTGTGGCAAGTTAATAAACTAAATAATAGGAGATAAGAATTATGGCAATAGCTATTAAAACAATTCCAGTATTGACTGGTGATGTTGCAGAGCGCTTTATAGAGATTGCTGAGAGTCGTAGGAATACGGCTACAACAATAATCCCTGAAGGTACACAAGATGCAATCCGTCGTATGATGGAACGCTCAAAAAATGTAAAGATTAAACTTCCTCTTTAATAGATTAGGCTAGTGAATAATTATCAATTTGATATTATGGAAAGATGCGACTTCATACCCTTGACAGCAGAACTTGCATCTCCGGAAACAGCTCCGGTTTATACCAGACTCATGTTCTTGGATCTATTGCATACTCAGATATTGGAATGTCCTTATGTAATTAAGTAAGATTATTTAATTAAATATGCATAGATGGGGCTTGTATGAATGGCTTTTATCCTTTGCGGTTGTTATTTCATATTCAACGGATTTCGCTGAGAAATCGGAGCTTAAACCACTTTACTCGGATTACGCACTGAAGTTAGACGGATTAGACCTATTCGGTCTTGGGCTGAAACCACATCGTATTGACTCCCACAGATTTCACGGATTTCCACAGATTTTTTTGTCTATGCGGTCATTGGGAGTAGGGGCACGCAGATTTCGCAGATGACGCAGATCTTGACCTGTTCGGTCTGGGATTTCGCAGATTTTGGGTAATTTGCTGATAACTTGCAGAATTCTTGCTTTTTTCTTGGTCGTTTCGAAGAAAAAGCGTAATTTTGCAAAAATGACGTAAATAAGTTAAGTATAAAGCAATGAACGGTATACAAAATACAAGTACAAATAGTTTTAGTACCATTATTGGTAACAACAAGAAGTTCATGGTTCCAAAGTTCCAAAGGGATTATTCCTGGACTTCAGAACAATGGGACGATTTATGGCAGGATGTGGAAACTATGATTAACGAAAAGGATGATCACTATATGGGTTATCTCGTCTTGCAGACTGATGACGACAAGAATTATTTGATTATTGATGGTCAACAGCGATTTACCACTGTAACCATACTTATTCTTGCTGCTATTAAGTGTATCAAAGGCTTTGTGGAGCGTGGCATTGATGTTGAGGATAATTTGCAAAGAATTGATAGTTTGGTACATAATTATATTGGCAAGAAAGATTCTGTAACTCTGGTCTATGACAATGTTCTTGTGCTCAACCGTAACAATGATGGCTATTTTAGAGATTATATTGTCAAACTTGGAGATTTGCGTGTCCGCAACTTGAAGAATTCTGAGAAATTGATGAAGCGTTGCTTTGATTTTTTTGAACAGAAACTTATCGGTAAGTATGCTTATGGAAAGGAATACGCACAGTATATTCAGACAGTAGTTGACCATTTGTATTTTACACAAATAGTTGTCAATGACGAGATGAATGCTTTTCGTGTATTTGAAACATTGAATGCAAGAGGCGTGCAGTTGTCTTCTTCTGATTTGCTGAAAAACTATCTTTTTTCATTGGTCGATAATACATCGGCACATTCGAGCAGAATCGATGTGCTGGAAGAAAAATGGGCAAAGCTTACAGATAATATCCGTACGGAAAAACTGCCTGAGTTCCTGCGATACTATTGGAATGCCGGACATAAGTCTATACGTGCTAATGCTTTGTTCAAGACCATCCGAAAGGAGATTGTTACAGACAAGGATGTTTTCGTTTTGGTTGATGACTTATACCGTTATAGCGATGTATATATGGCTTTGACAGACTCTAATGATGAGTTGTGGCAGAATGATTCAGAAATAAGAAAAGAGGATAAATAGTCAGCTTCTGTCGCCTATAATTGTGGATGACAAGGTCTTTGAGAATTCTTTCTCTGATAAAGCTTTTCCATATAACTCTCGTAATGCAAAAATCGTGAGGTATATTCTTGCAACTATTGAGAAGCATAATGGTTCATCGCAGGCGGTAAACTTCAATGATGATGATGCCACAATCGAGCATATTCTGCCGCAGAATGCAGATGAGAGTTGGGAAATGGATGAGGAAAAACAACTTCAGCTGGTCTTTCGTTTAGGTAATACCTGTCTTTTAGAGAAAAAACTTAATATGGGTTTGAAAAATGGCTCTTTTGAGGAAAAGAAAAAGGTTTATGCCTTATCATCTTATATTGATGCACAGATGATAGCTGGTTATGACGAATGGAACGAGAGTAAAATTGTTAATCGCCAATGTAAGATGGCACATATGGCGGTGAATATTTGGAAGATATAAAAAAAAAAGCCCCAACCTTATGCGGGGAACATAAGGTTGGGGGAGAAATGAGATGAGTACGGAAATTTATATGTGATGAGAGGAGGAGACTAGATGTGGAAATGAATGTTGGAAAGCCACTTCTTCACATCGAAACATGGACACTCCTTGTGAACATTGGGGAGATCTCTATGGCCTAGAATCTCGGCATCTGGATAGTCGGTACAGAGACTCTTCAGAAGATCCTTCAACGATGCCTTCTGGGCTGGCGTGCGGGTGTCGGCAGGACGACCATTGGCATCCAAACCTCCCTCGTAACAGATGCCGATGCTGCGGGCATTGTAATGACGGGCATGAGCTCCCGGCTCCGATTCCGGACGACACGGATATACATAGCCGTCCTTCGTGATGTAATAGTGGTAACCGATACCGCGGAAACCACGGGCTAAATGACACGCCTCCAATTCGCCTACCGTGAAATCCTGAGTTACTCGGGTGGCACTGCAGTGGATGACGATTAAATTGATCTTTCGCTTCATCGTTTTTTTTTAATGTTAAGTGTTAAAAGTTAAATTACTGGCCCTTGCAGCTCTGCACACAGACGGCAGAGGCGATGGCGGTGAGTACGGTGATGATGAGATTGATGATCTTCTTGATGGTTTCTTTCTTCATAAGCTGAATCTTTACTTTAACTGATTTTACTAAAATGTTCATAACTAGGTGGAATGTTCGTAACTGGGAGGAATCCTCGGAAGGTTACCGTATCACCCAGACACCCGTACAGAGCTTGCTTTTGGAATTGTGGCAAATCATACTTGCCTCTTGATGCTCTCGGAATGCCCCTGACGCTATACGGCGCCCTTCCTTCGGATTAGACTTCTGCGGTTACAGATCTACATCCGTATTGCCACCCTCCTGGGTGTTGTCGGTGTTCCCGCCACCGCCTTCTGTCTGGCTACCACCTCCTGTGGTCTGGCTGCCACCTCCAGACGGATTGTCCTTGTCGGTATCGTCTGGAGTGCCTGATGAGGTGGTAACCAGATCGATGCGCTTGATCGTGGTGTCAAGATTGGAGGTCTTGAGCTCGCCAGTGGCTCTGGCTCTCAACTTCAATCCTTCGATGTACTTCGCCACGCTGAAGTCTTCCTTGGTAAGGGCACCGCCTTTCACCTTCAGTCCGAGGGAGAAAATGGCGATGTCGGCAAACTTTACATTTTTACCCAAGAGGAGCAGCTCCTTGGTGCAGGCTGCTGCATCGGTCAGCATGCCGAGGATGGCACCCTTGCTGTAAGGAGTGTTGTGGCTAGCCATGTGGGCGGCGAGCCCTTCAAGTCCGATGGTCTCATCGGCAACTACTCGTGGAAACCACTTGCCGTAAGCTTCGGCAATCTTCTTGTTCGTGTTCTGGTACAAAGCAATTCTAATCATAACGTTTAAATGGTTAAATTATTAAAGTTAATCGGCGCTGCGCATTGCCCGTTTTTTTTCCACAGATTACACAGATTATCACAGATTTTTAACTCCTCGCGGAGTCTTTGCTGTGAGTCATGGTGAGTACCGTTGCTTGCAACGAAGAGTATCTGTGCAAATCTGTGAGATCTGTGGGAGACTCTTTCTGAATCACAATGCAAAGATACAACATTCTGAATTGCCCATTCACGTTTTCTCACGCTTACTCACGTTTTCTCACTGATTTTCACGTCTTTTTCTGAAGAAGAGTCCGGAAGGATGATTTTCTTCCTATGGCTCGCCCAGATAGTCGAAGATGTAAGCTACCTGTATCGGACTGAATTCCTTCGACCACTTGGTGTAGCCGCTCTTCACCAGAGCATCGTGGAGAGGCTTGCAGCGGTTGATCCATCTTCTGAGATGGGCACTTGCCACTTCGGGAGTGGCGTCAGGGAAATACTCAAGAGCTAACTCTTGCTTGGAAAAACATTTCTGTTCCATATTGATTGAAATTTAAAAGTGACTTGTTTACGATGCCTAAGTGACTTACTTACGACCCGTAAGTGACTTGCTTAGGATGCCTGAGTGACTTACTTAGGATGCTGGAGATTTTTTGCTCCGGTATGACACTTATGACACTTATGACAGGCTTTTCTTGAAATCTCTCTCACGTAGGCGGGCGGGAGGCCTTTCTGGAAAATTTTTCCTGCCCGCCCGCGTGAGGAAAGTTTTAGAAAACAAGTGTCATAAGTGTCATAGTGTCATAAACGGCATCAGAACGGAAGGTTGCTGCTGGCATCGATTCCTAAGGAAATCTGATAGTTCCGAATCTCTTCAGCTGTACGGATGACGGCGATGAAACCACGGCATCTTGTGTTGCGAAACCTCTTGAATCCCAGGTCGCTGAATGCCCTGCCAGTTTTCTGGCTGCTCAGCTTCTGAGTGATGTTGCAGCCGATGATCTGCATCGCACGGGCTACGGACACAAACTCCCCTGTCTCTCCCTCCGAAGGCTTCCGGAAGTAGAGATCCACCAGTTCCTGTTCGAGGCGTGGCGTCTCGAATTTGCTGTTGTGCCGGTTCTGTCGCTCTATCTCTTCATCCGTAAACCAGTAGCGGTAGCCGCTCTTGTAGAGGGCGTAAGCCTGGGCATAGATGCCGGGATGATTGAAGGGATGCAGGCGAGGAGAGACGATGCTCTCTACCTCGAAAGGCAGCCAGCGGCGGGTACCCGTAGGATCGTTCAGAAACTCGGGATTGTTGCCCGTACCGCAGAAGCTGTTGATATGCTTGCGCTGCTCGGCATAGTGGGCATAGGCGGCTCGCTCGTTGATATACTGCATCGTCACCGCAGCCTTCAGCTGGTTCATCTCCGATGCCGACATCGTATCCAGCTCCTCGCAGCAGATGAGGGCGTACTGCGAGAGGGCGATGAGGTCATCCTTCGTCATTCGCTTGGCATTGGTCTTCGTGTAGAAGTACTGCTTCAGCTCTGGCGGAAGGAGATGGTTGAACCAGGTGGTCTTGTTGGCACCCTGTCTTCCGATATAGACCAGGATGACATTGTTGACCGCCTCTTCGTCCAGCCAACCTGCAATCATTGCCACGAGCCACTTTTTCAGGCATTCCTCGAAGCTCAGCACGGAGCTGTCGGTATCCTTCACCTTCACGGTGGCAGCGAGTTCGGCGATGTAGTCCTTGTCGCCCTCCTTCCAGGGCGGGAGATGGGCGAAATAATCCTCGAAGGGATTGAATACGGGCGTATAATCGCTCTCGATGATATTACGCATATCCAACTTATTTACCTTCACCGTGAGCGACATCTTGGTCCAGAGCGAGTTGACATGTCGGTCGAGGAGTATCTGCCATTTTGGCGGTTTGTCGGAAGCGGCGGAAGGTGAGGCGCCTTCTGGGATTTCCTGGAACTCGTATCGCTGGGTGATGAGATTGTATCGGAGACGGATATGCTCATCGAGAAAAATTCTGATTTCATCGACCGATGCGAAGCGGTTGTCACTGCCGCCATTTCCACCGCCTCCACCACCTCCTCCTGATGCCTTTCTGCTGGCACCGGGGGTGTTGTCGTAGCACGACTTAATGACCTGTTCCACATCATTATACTCAGGGAACTTCTGGAGAGCCCACTTCAGTACATCGGCATGGGCATAGCGCTTTCTGGCGAGCATATAGCCCGCCCGCATCACATATTTGTTGTGATTGTGCGGCTCGTAAATAATATTGTCGGCTGCGAGTTTCGGTTTGATGATTTGCTCGTAGTAGGTGTTGATGCGGTCCTGTTTCTTCAGCTGCTGATTCTTCTTCGTTGCCTCAGTATGAAATTTTGAAATTTCCTCGGCGGTGAAGGGTTTGGCACAGGATTTGTAGTATGCATCGGGATCGTAGGCGAGTCCGCTGAGCCGATTGACGTTCTTGCACTGGAAGTCGGCTTCTTTGCCAATGAGCTGCTGATAGTAGTCATTGCCCTTAGCGAAGGCAGCGGGGTAGTCATCTCCCTCATAGGGATAGATGACTCGGATACCATTGCCGCTCATCGTGATGTAGCAGAGCAGGGTATGCGGATCGTCGCAGAGTTTCTGTTTCAGGGCGTTGAGAGCCGTGATATCGGGAGGCACCTCGGGGAAGAGCTCATCGAAATCTACGAGAGATAGGTGGGTGAGTTCCCGGATGTTGTTCTGGCCTTTGCCTCCTTCGAGGTAGCAGGCTGGGGCGAAGAGGGGTGCATCCGCCTTAAAGGTTTTTTTGCCTGTTTGACGGTAAGACTGGGTGAGGAACATGAGTTTCTTATCGGTTTTCATGAATGAAACCAGGCTTTCGAGGTCTCCCTGTATGGGAGTCTTGCTGGTCATGTTTGCGAATTGTGATACTTTTTTCTTCATTTTATCATCTACTATTGTTGGTAAAGCGGATTGTTCCGTTTACATGATGTTGTGAAAGGAGTTGGGGATAGGCAGTATCTCGCTGGTTTCATATCGCAAAGTTACAAAAAAGGATAGAAATGGCGGTTCCCGTAGTGGGAACTGACAGTTTAAATACATCAATTTTTTAAGTTTTTTTAATTATGATCAAATCAAATTATCACGTTGACATGAGTCAATTTGGCAAAATTTTGGTTGAAGTAATGAGTAAGTATCATATTACTTATTCTGGTTTGTATCACACCACTGGTGTGAACAAGGGGTACATTTCCGCAGTCTGAGGAGGTCAGGCCGATTATCATCACAGCATTTATGTGAGAATTGTTGATGGGCTTGAGGGCTGGATTCCGGAGAAGGATTATCCGGATATTAGAGATAAACTTATCCGTGCTTCGTTTGGGGAAAGTTAGGTCCCACAGATTTTCACAGATTTCTTTTGCCCTGTTCGGGCTGGGGAATTTAGGTCACGCAGATTTCGCAGATGACGCAGATTTTTTTTGCCCTGTTCGGGCGGGGGAAGTTAGGTCCCACAGATTTCACAGATTTTCACAGATTCTTTTGCCCTGTTCGGGCTGTGGGGGTCGCAGAATTTATCAATAAAAATCGCTTGGATGAAATCTGTGTAAATCTGTGAAATCTGTGGGACTATTCATAGACCGCATAGGTCTCAAAATCTGCGTCATCTGCGAAATCTGCGTGACCTAAAAAAAATACTTACTGCTTATTCACAGGCTGTCTTTTTCCTCAAGCTATACTTTCCGTGCTTATCGAATACAATCCAATAGAGCACAGGAAGGATGGTGGCGATGAGCACCATCGAGATGAGGGTTCCGAAGAAGATGACGGCTCCCATCGGAGACCACAATGTGTTGTTCTCTATCATCATCGGCAATACGCCTACCGAAGCGGCTGCTGAGGTGAGGAAGATAGGACGCATACGGCGCTCACCTGCCTGGAAGGCGGCATCTCTTACCGAAAGACCCTTGTCGCGGCGAAGTTCCTCGGCATAGTCGAGCATGATGATACCGTTTCTTACCAGAATACCCATCAGACTCACGACACCCAGAATGCAGGTGATGCTGACATCGAAGCCGGTAATCAGGAGTCCTATCGCAGCACCGAAGATGCAGAGCGACATGGAGGAGAGATTCACCAGAGCCAGGCTGATGCGCTTGAAATGGAAGAGCAGAATGAAGAAGATGATCAATACCGCTATCAGCACTCCCGATATCACCTGTGGCATGGTTTCGCCATCCTTTTCTGCCATACCGCCAATCTCCCAATCCAGATCGGTACCGAGCGGGAGTTTCGATATTTTCTCTTTCAGCTTGTTGGACAACTGGTTGGCATTATAACCTCTCAACGGTTCACCGACGATGGAAATGGTGCGTATGCCATTGCGTCGGACGATGCAGCCATCGTGCCAGTCGGGAGAAATCTTAGCCAGCTGACGGAGCGGCACACTCGATGTTCCGCCCATCACAGGGATGTATTCGTTGGCAAGGTCGCTGTCGTTCTCCGACTTCAGTACCATCTTCACCGGATAATCGCCCTCCCAGAGGGTGGACATCGGAATGCCATCGCCAAAATGAATGGCAAGATCGGCAGAGAGCAGCGTCTTGTTCACACCCAGACGGTTGGCCTCGGTAGCATCCGGCGTAACCCGGATGCCCGGCAACGGCTCCTCGAAATTGGTGCGAATCAGATTGATACCTTCTATCTGATGCATGCAGGCAGCTATCTTCCTGGCGGCAGCCTTCAGATCGCTGATGCTGTCGCCGCTCACTCTTACTTCGATAGGGTAGCTGGCATTGTTGTAATCCATCTGCTTGAAGCGGATGTAGCAATCCGAGAAGTAGTTGGAGTAGCGGTCGGCATATCGGTCGAGTACCTCTTCGGTGGCACCGTTATCTACTGTATTAACGATGAACTGGGCAAAGTTGGGACCGCCAATCTGCGGAGCGTAGGTGGTATGGAAACGGGGTGAACCCTGTCCGATAAACGTGGTTACCGCCGTTACCTGCGAGTCGCGCTGCAGGACGTGAGCCATCGAATCTGCCACCTGTGCAGTTCTATCGGCTGTGGTTCCGTTAGGAAGATAGAACTCCACGGCAAACTGGTTTCTCTCGGCAATAGGCATCATTCGCTGCGGAAGATTCACGAAGATGACGGCACCGATGCTTACCAGCACCACGCCCACGATGAGGGTGATGCGAGGACTGGCGAAACAGTGCTTCAACAGCCAGGTGTAACCCATCTGCAGATAATCGAGCGGCTTCTTCCGGGCGTTGGGGGTAGGTTGACTGCTGATGCCCCGATGAATCACCCTATATTGTAAATAAGGTGTAAGCAGCAGCGAAACCGTGAGCGAGATGCTCAGGATGATGAACATCGCCCAAGGGAACGACTTGACGAAATCGCCCATGTCACCATGCATGGTGAAGAGGAACGGGAAGAAGGTGAGCGAAATGCTGAGCGTGGCGGAGAGTACCGACATGAAAAACTCGCGTGGGGCAGCGATGGCTGCGTGCCAGCGCGACATGCCGTGGCCCAGCTTCTCCATATAGTTGTCGATAATGACAACGGAATCATCCACCACCATACCCAGGGTTACGATGAGGGCAGCCAGGGTGACGGTGTTCAGTTCCATACCGAAAAGATAGAAGATGCCCACCGAAGAGAAGATGGTGATCGGGATGCTGAGGGCGGATACCTCTGCCACGCGGCGTGGCATAAGCAGGATGACCACGATGATGACGGAGATGACCGAGATGAGCAGTTCGCGAAGGAAGTTGAGCACTGATTCGCTCACCACCTTGCTCTGGTCGGTGATGGTATTGATATGCACATCATCGGGCAGGGTCTGCTCAAACTCATCCATCGCCTGGTGAACGTCTTTTCCCATCTTCACGATGTCGTTGCCCGGTCGCATCTCGATGGAGAGGAGCACGCATTTGTTGCCGTTGCTCTTGATGTATTTGCTCAATTTGGGATATTCTCTCCTGATCTGGGCAATATCCTTCAGCCGCACGATGTTGCCCTTGGGGTCGGAATAGACAATCTGCTCTGCCACATCGCGCTCGTTGTTGTAGGAGTCGGTGATGTGGATGGGCAGGTTGAGGTTGCCCAGCTCCAGGTTTCCACTCATGGTGGTGAAGCCCTGTAGGGCGAGCTGGTTGAGTACCTTGTAGGAACCGATGCCGTATTTGGCCAACTTGTTCTGGTCCAGATAGATACTGATCTGTTCGTTCTCCAGTCCGTAGGTGCGGAGGTTGGAGATGGCATCGATGCGGCGCAGGCGGTCCTTTAGCCTGTCGATGTAGGTGTTCAGTTCCCGATAGGTTTTCTGCTTGCTTTCCATCGTGATGAGCAGGGCAGAGGTATCGGCGATGTCGTCCACTGCCTGCAGGGCGAGAACGCCTGATGGGAGTGATGCCTTGAAGGCCTGCAGTCCGTGCTTGAACTTGCTCCAGAAGGCATCCCTGTCTTCTACATCATCGTTGAGTTCCAGGAATACGATCAGCATGCCGTCCTTGCTCTGGGTGTAGGTCTTCTTCTTGTTTACTTCCTTGTATCCGAAGATGAAATTCTCCAGGGGTTTCGCCACCCGTTCTTCCACCTCATCGGATGTGGCACCGGGATATACGGCAACGCAGGCACCCTGGCGGATGGTGAATTGCGGCATTTCCTGCTTAGGCATGATGCAGATGCCCAGAATGCCCACGAAAACGAGCATACCCATGAGGAGCATCACGATATTATGGTTGCACATCGCCGATTCGATGAACGAACGCTTGATGATGCGGTTGGGTTTTCTCGTAATGCGAGCCTTGATATGGTCGTGAAGGGCGGTGTCCTTCTGCGGAATCCTCGGCTTGTTTGTATCTTGATTTTTGTCTTGATTCATATCTTTTCCCTCCACAATTTATCGGTTGTTACTCTTTCCGGTATCCACCTTCATACCTTCTGATACCTTCTGCTGACCATTGATGATGACCTGGTCGCCAGTATGAAGTCCCGAGAGAATGATGATGCCATCTCCCTCGAAATCGCCTATGATTACAGGTTGCTGGTGCGCCTTGCCGTTTACTACGGTCCAAACGAATCGGGAGTTATCTACATCCAGTTCAACGCTTTGCGGCGGAACGATGATATGAGCCGGTGCTGCTGCGCTGCCCTGAATCTGGGCATTGCAGACCATGCCCGGGAGCAGACGACCCTGCGGATTGGTGATACCCACCTTGATGTCGTAGGTATGCGAGATAGGATTGGCATCGATGCCTTTTTCTGAGATGGTTCCATAGAAGACGGCTCCTGAAAGAGCGGCAACCGTCAGCTTCACCTTATCGCCTACGTGGAGAAGCGAGATTTCAGCTTCGGGTACGGAAACCTTGGCGTTGACCTGAGCCACATTGGCGAGTTTCAGCACGGGCTGACCAGGAAGCACGTAGGTTCCCATATCCACATTCTTGGCAGCGATGACGCCAGAAAACGGAGCTGTGAGTGTGGAGTGGGAGAGTTGCTGACGGGCGATGCTTTCAGCCGCCTTTGCCTGTTCCAGTTTACTTTCTATCTCCACCCATTTCATGTCCGAGATGGTTCCCGACTGATGAAGGGGCAGGAATCTCCTGTAGGCATCTTCTGCCTGCTTCAGGGTGGTGAGGGTAGCCCGGTGAGCCTCCTTCACGGTAGTAGGGTTGATGGTGGCGAGCAACTGACCTTTGCTGACTCTGTCACCCTCATCTACACGGATGGAAGTGATATTTCCGGCAATTTCGAAACTGAGTGTTGACCCCATTTTTTCCTCGATGGTACCCACATAGTCTTTCGTTCCCCCCAGGTTTGTGTTTCCTACAGAGATTGTTTCCACCTTGATATTCTTCTTTTCCATCTTCCTGGCTTTTTCCGTACATCCTGTCAACAGCAGGCAGAATCCCGTAATCATCAGACTGCATCCCATGAATATCAGACAGCAGCTACTGCATTTCATGAGCCATCCTATCATACAATCTTTCTTTTTCATATCTTCTTCTTTTTGTTATTTTTTTGCAAAGGTATGCAATTATGGCGAATGTAAGGGGAACAAAATATTAAATATGTTTAAGAACTAACGTTTTTTTAGAAAAAAGATGTACCTTTGCACATTGGAATAAACCATATAATTAAAATTCAATATGAAGAAAATCTTATCTATTGCTTTTGCTGCCTTATTGGCAACATCTTCTTTTGCCCAGAAAAGCGAAACGCTGCTGGAGCGCAACCAATTAGCAAAAACTCCTCCTATGGGATGGATGACATGGAACCTCTTTAAAGGTGACATCAGTGAACAGCTGATCAAGGAAACTGCCGATGCTATGGTAGAACATGGTTTCCGTGATGCCGGTTACGAATACATCTTTATAGATGACTTGTGGCAGGGAGGTCGTGACCGCCATAATAACATCATTCCAGACCCAAAGAAGTTCCCGAATGGCATCAAGGCGCTTGCCGACTATGTTCACTCCAAGGGATTGAAATTGGGTATCTATTCTGATGCCGCCCAGCTTACCTGCGGTGGATGGACAGCCAGTTATGGTTTCGAGGAGCAGGATGCCCGCACCTTTGCTTCGTGGGGTATCGACTATCTGAAATATGACTACTGCAATGCTCCGGAGGACAGTGCCACAGCCCGTAAACGCTATCATACGATGGCTCAGGCTTTGAGCAAATCGGGTAGAAACATCGTTCTCGGTATCTGTGAATGGGGACAGCGCAACGGCGAAGAATGGTGTGAGCAGGTAGGCGGTTCGCTCTGGAGAACCAGCTATGATGTAAGAGATATGTGGAAAGATATCGTGAAGCAAGGCGGTATGGGTATTCTCGATATCGTTAATATCACAGCACCGCTTGCCAAGGATGTTCGCCACGGACAGTGGCCGGATATGGATATGCTGGTTGTGGGATTGAATGGCAAGGGCGGACCATCCAGTGATCTGGGTGGTGTTGGCTGCAGCTATACTGAGTATCAGACCCAGATGAGTATGTGGTGCATGATGTCATCAGTACTGGCATTGAGCAACGACCTCAGAAAGCTTTCTGCTGAGGATAAGCGCATTCTCCTGAACAAGGAAATCATCGCCATTGATCAGGATCCGTTGGGCAAGGCTGCTGAGCGCAAGGTAAATCAGGCTGATCATCAGATTTATGTTCGTCCTTTGGCAAATGGTTCTCATGCCGTTGCCATTCTTAACTGTGGTGATAAAGATAAGTCTATTCAGGCAGATTTCAAGCAGTTGGGCTTAAACGGCAAGTATCTGGTTAGAGATGTATGGCAGCATCGCGACATTGCCAAGAAGGCAAACAGATGGAAAGGCACCGTGAAAGCTCACGAAACCAAGGTGTTTGTATTGAAATAAGCTGTAAGTTGGGCTCTCTTTCTAAGTAAGAAGAGAGCCCCTATTATTTTACTTTTAAGGGACATTATGATAAATAGTGGTTATGAAAAGCATCGTTTAGGGAATTTCCTCTATCGGTTTAGGGAAAATCCTTACTATACTTCCAGAAATCGCCTTATCTTTGCAGCAGAAATCAGAAAGATGACGGAATTGACGATGATTCAGGAATCTGATGGTTTCCTGGAAAATGGAAGTTTAACATATTAATAAGATAAGATTATGAAGAAGTTTATCATAGCACTAGTAGCAATGTTCATGATGACATTCACTTCTGCATCAGCAATGAGTTATGAACAGGCTCGCCAGCAGGCTCTGTTCCTGACAGACAAGATGGCTTACGAGCTGAATCTGACAGATGATCAGTATGAGGCTGCCTATGAGGTGAACCTCGACTATCTGATGGGCGTGGATACTTACGACGATCTCTACGGCATCTATTGGCGTCAGCGTAATCTCGACTTGAGCTACATCCTTCTGGATTGGCAGTATCGCTCATTCTGTGCCGCAAGCTATTTCTACCGTCCTCTTTACTGGGATGGTGGATACTTCCACTTCGGCATCTATGCACGCTACCCACGCAGAGATTACTTCTTCTTCGGAAGACCTCATTTCTATGCTGTATATCGTGGTGGACACAGCTGGAGAATGAATGGTGGCAGAAGCTGGTATCACGGACGTGAGTTCGGCGGTCCTCGCCCTATCGGTGTTCGTGGTCAGCAACCAAGATTCGGTATGCGCGATGGATTCAACCGTGGTGATTACGGTCGTGGCAAGACCTTCGGCAATCTCAATCGTCAGAGTAGCACAAGAACTACGGTTACACGTGATCATTCTTTTGGAAACGCAAACCGACAGGAAATAAATGGGGGTTCTTTCAATAGCCGTCCAAATAACGATAGAATGAATCGTCCAGACAACAACCGTAGTTTTGGCAACAGTCGCCAGAATAATGGTACCTTTGGAAGCGGTGTTCGTGGCGGTGGCACTTTCAACAACAGCCGTTCGTTTAATAATGGTTTCACTCCACGTTCCAGCACTCCAAGCAATGGTTCTTTCGGTGGAAACCGTGGCGGCAATTCGTTGAATAACAGCCGTTCATTCAATCGTGGAAGCCGTTCCTTTGGCGGAGGCAGCAATGGTGCCCGCAGTTCCTTTGGAGGTGGTTCTTCCCGCAGCAAGAGCAATAATGGCGGCAGTTCATTCGGTGGCAGAAGATAGTTAGACCAATTTATCAAACCAAATATATACCAAAAGAAGGGACATTCCAAGTGATTGGGATGCCCCTTTGATTTTTTAGTATGATGAATTGATGTACTATCAAAGATCATCAAAAAAGATAATCTACAGAACTATATAATTGAATGACAAATATATAGATGATAAAGAGAGGAGCAAACAGGCGTACCCCATCCGCCATCGCCTCTCCCATTGCCTCGATGCCGTTCAGTCTTTGGCTGACAACGCCGAAAGACTGTGCCATGACAATGATCATCAAGCAGATATAGGGCAAGATGCTTCTGGAAAAACTGCTGGAGGCATATCCTCCCATCACATTGAGCAGGATGGCATGAGGAATGAGCGTGAGCAACAGCATCACACCGATAAACAGAACGAATTCCAGGCAAACCAACCGCAAGGCATTGCGCTGTCGGTAAACCTTATGATCGTAGTTTAACAAGCCGCTAGCCCGTAACGTTCCCCAGGCGATGCTGATCAGCAATAGCCACACCAGCCAAGGTGACTGCAGGTTGGCGGTGAAAGTGCCGAAGAACCATCGGATACCTTCCGGGCTGAGCAATGACCGGGGAAAGACCTCGGGCATAGCGGCAGTGATGAGCCATGAAGCCAGCACCAGTACTATCTGTGCCAGTATCAGCAGGAACATGGCATAGCCACATATCCTGCTGAATGTATGCCTAAATATCCTGTTGAATGTATGACTATTCTTCATCAGCCTGCAAATTATCAATATCGATGATACGTAACTCGCAGGCACGTACCACGAGTCGGGTAGCATTCACGCTCATGCCATTATTCCCATCAGGGAAAAGCTTCTGTACGAGTTCATTCTGTCGCTTTTCCAGGCTCTTGACTCCGAACGGCATTCCCCGCAGGTTCGTAATCTGCTCCTTGGTATAACCCAGGGCGAGATGGCGGAGGAACCGCTCGTCGTACTCATCAATCTCGTAATTGATCATTGCCTCCTGATGCATCAGCTGGCTTCCTACGCTCTGCTTGAATCTATCAACAATCTTCTGGAGAATCGGCTGGTTGAAAACCAGCTTCTTTCCACTCATGCAGGAAGCAACGTCACCACGGGTAAGCAATTCTCCGCTCTTGAGGATGATGCCTTCACATCCTGCATCGAGCACATCTACCCATAACTTCTCGTTGAGAATCTCACCGGTAAAGATCAGGACCTTCACATCAGGATACTGTTCCTTTGTACTACGGCAAATTTCTACTCCAACAGTGGTGGAGCCACCCAGGCCAAGATCAAGCAGTACAAGGTCTGGTTTTTGCTGTTTGATGAGTTTCCAATAAGCGATTTCACTATCCGCAGTGCCGATGATTTCAGCTTCGGGTATGTCGTTCTTGAAGATTCCTTCTGTGCCTTTCAATTCCAGAGGCACATCTTCTACTATAATAACCTTAAATTTATTCATATCTTTGTCTTTATTATTTTTTCAGGTAAAACGATTTCTATCATGAGTTTGCCATCAGATGACGGCTTGGCAAGAATGCCGCAGCCACGCAAGTTGGTTGCCTCCCCTATTTCTCTCACAATCTGGCGAGCCACGAGATATTTCATATCGCTGGTGAGCGGTGTGAAGAGATGTGGATGACGGGTTGCGTCAAATGGAATATCGTGAAGGATATACTGGCAGGTTACATAGGCGGATGATGCGGCTGTTTCCTGATAAGTGAAGTTCTTCACTCCGCCAGTGATCAGCTTCCTGAGATATGCCAGCAAGTCTGCGTCGCATTTCACGGTTCCTTCCACCTGTTCCATTGCCTGTGCGCTGAGCATCGTGTATATTGCCTTGTAGTAATCCACCAACTCCTGCAGGGAAGTAACATCCTCCGGTGTACTGTCGATAAGCAGTCTGATTCGCGATGGGTAATACATCGTTTCGTGCTTGAGCGTAGAGAGACAGTTGTCGAGTACGGAATTGGCAATGTGCAACTTTCCGTTTTCATACTCGGCACGATGCAGTTCGTCTTCAGCCATTTCTATATTCGTAGCCTCATTCTGCTGCATCTCAATACTTTGCTTCAGTGCTTGCGAGATGTGTTCCACCACCTCATTGAGCTGAGGGAAAAGCTGGGCGTTACGTATATTATTGCTGCCGGATGGAGTCCAGATTCCGGTAATCTGTTTCAGCTTATCCGTGTTGGAATCACCACTGAGCAACACCTTGTTAATGCCATTGATCTTTTCTACGGCATAGCGATAACGGAGAATGTGGCGATAGTATAGCAGATAATATGCCAGTGGCAATTGTAACAGCAGGATAATCAGCAAGACGATGGCTACAGCCTTCGAGTTTTCTGAAATCTGCATGGTTCTTACGTAGTTATCGAGCGAATTATCCGCACTCCGTTCACGGAAGAGCTGTGTATATACCTTGTTGTTACTATCGTATAGTTCCCATTTGTGGAGCGCCAGCGCTGCCACGGCACTCTCATTGCGGATATCAAGTATGACCTCGTAGTTGGTTGGCAAACTGTCGTGCAGCCAATGGATTTCGGCAGCGGTTCCTTTCATGGGATGTGCCACCATCAGATATTTCCCATCAGGATTCAATGTCAGATAGTATCGGTTGAGATAACTGCGAGACGAATCAGCCATTGCCAAGGTCCGCTCGTAGGTACCATTGATATTACTGAAATAGGCACTGTCGGCATAGGAAGCTGCTAATTGCAGCAATCGGGATGTCTGCTTATTGCCTGCGTTTCTGTTAATTCTGTGCTTGTCAGTTCTGTGCATGGAGACATTTTCCCGGGTACTTCCCTGTACGGCAGATGGGATATTACAACCTATCAGCATCAAGGCAAGCATCAGTATCATTTGCATTTTCCGAATACCGCAAGGCAGTCGGAAAGTGAACCTACTACCCTTTCCCGGCTCACTCTCTGCCTGAATATTACAAGGAGAGAAGAGCGAACTGATTTTCTTGTATTTATCAATGATTCCCTTACAGTTGAGCAAACCGAATCCATGTCCGCCGGTATAGGTGCGGTCGAAGATATGTTCCAGTGTTTCTTCATCCATACCCTTTCCCGTATCTTCTACAGATATTTCTACAAATGCCAGATGGCTCTTGGCACTAACCACCACCTCACCTCCTGCAGGTGTAAACTTCCTGGCGTTGTCTGCGATGGTATTAATCATGAATAGTGTCAGCGTACGGTCTGCCTTTACCGTGGCATCCGTAGGTTGTACGGTCAGTTTGACCCCACGCATCTGAAAACTCATTTTTCCCTTGGCAACAATATCGAAAAGCGGCTGGAGCGGGAAACTCTCAATGCGGAGATTGATGGCTCCCTGGCGCATCTGTATCCAATCGGTGAGAATGGAATTATATTGATTGATTTTATCTGTCAACTCTGAGATATAGGTATATCGTTCCTGTTTCACTTCTTCCGAATCATCGCCCTTCATCAGTCTATCTACCTCATGAATCATGCGGTCGATAAATGGAGTGATGCTATTGACCAGAGAAAGCTTGGCACGCTGTTCCAGGTTGCGGCGCCTATTGTCTGATATATGAAGCTGAACCATATTCTTGGCTTCTTCCAATTCTTCATGCTTTTCTGATAGCGCATTGATATGCTGTGTGTTCTGCTCTTCCCATTCATGTAAAGGTATCAGCAGAGATTCTACAGAACTTTCCTTGGTGTTGCGGCGCTTCATTCTGTCGAATACATAGAGCAAGACCACAACCAAGACTATCATAAAGATTACCGCAGCAATCATCGTGTTCAGCTGGACGGCGTTGTTGTCCAGCTGAGTGGCACGGGCTTCCAACTGCCTATCCTGTCGGCTCTGCTCCTGCAAGTCGAGGTAAATATTGCGGTTGTAATCGCTTTCCGGCTTATCATCGATGGCTGAATAAACCAGGCTGAGTCTTTCCCGTATAGAAGCCACCAGGTCGGGTGCCTGTTGGATAGCCCTGTTCTGGTTGAGTGCCCGATTCAGACAATCGCCTGCAGATTTATAATCCTTGATCTGCCAGTAGCATTCTGCCAGTGTACGATAAGCTCCTGACGTCTGGTAAACGTCTCCATATTCAGAAAAGATATTGAGTGCGCGTTGCGCAAAGTTTCCTGCCAGAAGTTCCAAAGGCATCTGTTCTACATTGAGATACTGGAAAGCCGGCAGATTGTTTTTTACCAGGAAATCGCGCTGTTCCGGATCCTGGATATGTTCGCTGATAGATTGCAGTGCGTTTGCCTGCCAGTATGGATAAGGATTGCTGCCACTAGCCATAAAATAGAGGCGAATGAGCATGTCAAATTCAGCCTGACAGATTTCCTGTGGGGTGCCATGAGTGATGGCGCCACCAGATCCCATATTATAAAGATAGTTGAGATATTGTGCCGTATCCTGTTCCAGTTCATCCGGGTCAAGATCTGCCAGCGCATTGAGCATCGGCTTGTCTAGCTGTACATAATAAAAATAGGTGGCAGCAACGATATCAAACTCACTCTTCGCATAAATGGCGCGTTGACGCTCCCGAAGAGGAAGGTTATCTATTTCCTCACCGATTCTGCGCAGTTTACGGATGGCTTTTTCCCTGAAGCTATAAAAATCCTTGTTGCGGGCCTCACGCTGACAGAGTCGCATATTCTGAACGTCGGCAATAAGGAGTTCTATCTGGTTGTCACTGCGTTCGTTTACCTTGTCCAGCCATCGTTTGGCAGTATGGTAATCCATCTTGGCAATGGCAACAAAAGCCAGGTTGTTGCAAGCCTCTGCGTACCCGGCAGGATAGTCTTCGGAAAGAGCCAAAGCCTTCTCTGCCAATACTTTAGTAGAATCAAGGTTACGATAGTGAAGCGCATAAGAAAGATGATTCAGCTCATCAACTTCGCCCTTATGCGATGGCGAACAAGCTGAAAAAACAAACATCGCCACCATCATGCAGATGATGGCGATGCCATAAATATGATGAAAACTTTTATGCATTCTAATTATGCACGTGCCTTAGCAATGTAGCCCAAAGCTTCCTGGCACTTGGCTGTGATGGCAGCCCAATCTGCAGCAGCAACAGTCTCCTTAGGGAAGAGCTTAGAACCCATACCTACGCAGAGAACACCTGCCTTGATCCAAGGAGTAAGGTTCTCCTCTGTTGGCTCTACTGCACCTGTTACCATGATGTTGCTCCAACGCAATGGTGCCATTACATTCTTAACGAATGAAGGACCACCTACATTACCTGCAGGGAATACCTTGGTTACATCGCAACCTGCTGCCTGAGCATTGTTGATCTCTGTTACAGAACCACAACCTGGTGAATAAGGCACCAAGCGACGGTTACATACAGGAGCAATATCAGGATTGAAGTTAGGACCAACGATGAAGTTTGCACCCAACTGGAGATACAAGGAAGCTGTACCAGCATCAACCACTGTGCCAGCACCCAAGATCATCTCAGGGCACTCCTTATCAGCCCACTTTACCAACTCTCCGAAAATCTCGTGAGCGAAATCGCCACGGTTGGTGAATTCAAATACGCGAACGCCACCCTCGTAGCATGCCTTGATTACGTTCTTGCAGATTTCGATATCTTTATTGAAGAATACAGGAACCATACCAGTCTCTTTCATTGCTGCCATGACCTGCATTTTGCTAAACTTTGCCATTTTTTTTGTTTTAATGTTAAATGTTTAATGTTAAGAGTTATCGCTGTACACGACCATTAGCGTTACCGCCAGCAAGGCTCTCAACCTCGTCAACAGAAACCAAGTTGAAGTCGCCAGGGATAGTGTGCTTCAAGGCAGAAGCAGCAACAGCGAACTCAAGAGCCTCGCCCTGAGTCTCCTTAGTCAAGAGACCGTGGATCAAACCACCAGAGAAAGAGTCACCACCACCTACGCGGTCGATGATAGGGTTGATGTCGTAGTGCTTGCTCTGATAGAACTCCTTACCATCATAGATAAGAGCCTTCCAGCCATTGTGAGTAGCAGAGAGAGACTCACGGAGAGTAGAAACGACATACTTGAAGCCGAACTCTTCCATCATACCCTTGAAGATGCCATAGTAACCCTCAGCATCAGTCTTACCGCCTTCTACGTCAGCATCTGGCTTGAAGCCCAAGCAAAGCTGAGCATCCTCCTCGTTACCGATGCAAACATCTACATACTGCATCAATGGGCGCATTACAGAGATAGCCTTCTCTGATGTCCAGAGCTTCTTGCGGAAGTTGAGGTCAACAGATACTGTTACGCCATGACGCTTAGCAGCCTCACAAGCCAACTTGGTCAACTCTGCAGCCTTGTCGCTGATAGCAGGAGTAATTCCACTCCAGTGGAACCACTGAGCGCCTTCCATAATCTTATCGAAGTCGAAATCAGAAGGATCAGCCTCTGCGATAGCGCTGTGAGCACGGTCGTAGATAACCTTAGATGGGCGCATAGAAGCACCAGTCTCTGCATAGTAGAGACCTACTCTATCACCACCGCGAGCGATAAACTCAGTGTTGACGCCATAACGACGAAGACCATTTACTGCAATCTGGCCAATCTCGTGCTTTGGCAACTTTGATACGAAATATGCATCGTGACCATAGTTAGCAAGGCTAACAGCAACGTTAGCCTCACCACCACCAGGGATGATGCGAAGTGACTCACTCTGGATGAAACGATCGTTGCCTTCTGGTGACAAACGAAGCATAATCTCGCCTAATGTTACAATCTTTGCCATTGTTTGATAGTTTTAATTTCTTTGTTTTTATTGTTTGTTTACTAATAGACAATTTTTTATTGTAGTTGTCCGTAACCGTTGGCAAAAATAGCTATAATTTCTCGAATACCAAAATTTAATCGCAGTTTTTTTCAATTATCGCCCTATTTTTTCGTATTTTTCTCACTTTTCCCCTTTTTTCCTCCTTTTTTTTCGGTTTTTGTGCAAAAAAAGAGCTGTGCATTCGCACAATTCAAAAAAATGTTGTATATTTGCGCCCGAATGCTGGCGGTGTGACCGCACACAAACCAGCAGTTCAACAAAACATAGTAAAAAAGCACAGTTTGTGCGCACAGTTATGAAAGGAATGCAGCCGTCTTCCAAGAAGAAAATGTGACCTACTATATAATAATGTACGTGCGATGTGCTCAAACCATAAACTTAAAAACAATGGCCGAAAGAATCAGAATCAAGGATATCGCCGAAAGAGCAGGCGTATCTGTAGGAACAGTGGACCGTGTGCTCCACGACCGCCCGAACGTGTCGAAGCCGGCTCGTGAGAAGGTGGAACAAGCGCTCAAGGAAATGAATTATCAACCAAATATGTATGCCAGTGCATTGGCATACAACAAGGCTTATACTTTTTGTCTTCTGATACCGAAGCATGAGTCGGAAGCCTATTGGGAAGAGATAGAAGAAGGTGCCCGAAAGTGCGAAGACCAGCGCCGGGATTTCCATATCGATTTGGAGATTCGATTCTACGAGCGTTCAAGTGAGGATTCTTTCAAGGCTGTTTCGCAAGAGATTCTTGATGCCAAACCGGAGGGAGTCATCGTGGTGCCATCATCTCTGGAAGTGACACGTGGTTTTACAGACCAGTTGCATCAGAAGGGTATTCCGTTTATCCTGCTCGATTCTTATATGCCAGACTTGCGTCCTCTCTCCTTCTATGGACAGGATTCCTTCTGCTCTGGCTACTTTGCAGCCAAGATGCTGATGATGCTGGCGGCCAATGAGGAAGAGGTGATGCTGATGAGACAGACCAAGGACGGTCATGTAGTCAGCAAACAGCAGGATAACCGTGAGGTGGGATTCCGTCATTATATGCATGATCATTTCCCAAATATAGTCATCAATGTGCTTGATCTTCCGCTCAACGGAACCCGCAACGAGTACCAGAAGATGCTGGCTCAGTACTTTGATGAACATCCTGCTACCCATCATTGTATAACAATGACATCGAAGGCGCATCTCGTGGGAGATTATCTCCTTAAGTCCAATCGCCGTGATGTACAGATCATGGGTTATGATATGGTGGGTAAGAATGCGAAATGTCTGCGCGAAGGCAGCATCTCGTTCCTCATCGCACAGCATGCCTATATGCAGGGTTACTATTGCGTGGATACCCTCTTCCGTGCCATCGTTCTCAAGAAGAAGGTGAATCCGGTGAATTACATGCCTATCGAGCTGCTGATGAAGGAGAATATCGAATTCTACCGCAGAACGCAGATCTAAGGCAGAAATGAAGTGACAAGAATAGAATTATAAATGATAAATAAACAAAAACAAAACTACAGAATGAAACTATCAAGCTTTATCAAGATTAACCCTGCCGACTCGGTAGTGGTTTGTTTGCGTCCTATGCAGAAGGGCGAGGTTATCGAAGTGGATGGCAAGAACATCACTCTCTTGCAGGATACTCCTGCTGGTCATAAGGTACTCATCGATGATGCTGCCGAGGGACAGAACATCATCAAGTATGGCTACCCTATCGGTCATGCCAAGCAGAATTTGAAGCAGGGTGAATGGGTGAATGAGAACAATCTCAAGACCAACCTTGCCGGTACGCTGGAATATACCTATAATCCGGTAGATGAGCAGTTGGACATTGCCAAGGAATCCCGTACCTTCCAGGGCTATGTGCGCAAGAATGGCGAAGTAGGTGTAAGAAACGAGGTATGGGTAGTGCCAACCGTAGGTTGCGTGAATGGTGTTGCTGAGAAACTCGTTGAGCTTCTGAAGAAAGAGACTGGCTGTGAGGGCATTGATGCCATCCACGCTTGGCACCATAATTTCGGTTGCTCTCAGCTTTCCGGCGACCACGAGAATACCCGCAAGGTGCTCCGTGATATCTGTCTGCATCCGAACGCTGGTGCTGTTCTCGTTCTCTCATTGGGTTGTGAGAACAATCAGCCTGACGACTTCATGAAGATGTTGGGCGATTACGATCAGGACCGCATCAAGCTCCTGGTAACACAGAAGGTTGAGGGTGATGAGATTGAAGAGGGAATGAAGATTCTCCGTAATCTCTATGCCAAGGCTAAGGAGGATAAGCGTGAGGAGGTACCGGTAAGCAAGCTTCGTGTAGGTTTGAAGTGTGGTGGTTCTGATGGCTTCAGTGGTATCACTGCCAACCCTCTCGTAGGTGAATTCTCAGACTGGCTGGTGGCTCAGGGCGGAACCAGCATCCTTACCGAGGTGCCAGAGATGTTTGGTGCAGAGACTATTCTGATGAACCGTTGTGAGAACAAGGAACTCTTCGACAAGACCGTTCATCTCATCAACGATTTCAAGGAGTACTTCCTCAGTCATGGTGAGCCTGTAGGCGAGAATCCTTCTCCAGGTAACAAGGCAGGTGGTATCTCTACTCTGGAAGACAAGGCGCTGGGTTGCACACAGAAGTGCGGTCGTGCTCCTGTCAGCGGCGTGCTGCAGTATGGTGACCGTTTGGAGACAACGGGTCTGAACCTCTTGTCAGCTCCAGGCAATGACCTTGTGGCAGCAACAGCATTGGCTTCAGCAGGCTGTCAGCTTGTGCTCTTCACAACGGGTCGTGGTACCCCATTCGGAACATTCGTTCCAACTATGAAGATTTCAACCAACAGTAAGCTTGCTAAGAACAAGCCAAACTGGATTGACTTCAATGCCGGAGAACTGGTTGAAGGCACCGATATGAAGGAGTTGGTAAACAAGTTCATCGACAAGATCATAGCAGTTGCCAGTGGCGAGGAAGCCCGCAACGAGTACAACGGCTATCGTGAGATTTCCATTTTCAAGAATGGAGTAACATTGTAATAACTTAAAAAGAAACATGAGTAATAAGAAAGGATTGTTGGCGTTGTCGCCATTGTTTTTGTTGATTGTCCTCATCGTGGCGTTCACCGTCTATTCGGTTGATGCCAGTCATAAGGATACCAATTTGTCGCTCACCGTGGCATTTATGATCTCCAGTATCTATGCCGTAGCGATTTCTGGTGGTATGCCCATCAAGAGTCGTGTAGATACCTATAGCAAGGGTGCCGGCGCCAACAATCTGATGCTCATGTTGTGGATATATGTGTTGGCAGGTTCCTTCGCAGCTTCGGCTAAGGCGATGGGAGCTGTCGATGCAACCGTCAATCTTGCGCTCAGCATTCTTCCGGCTAGCATGATCCTGCCGGGACTGTTTCTGGCTGCCTGCTTTATCTCCGTATCCATCGGAACAAGCGTAGGTACCGTTGTGGCACTTGTTCCGATAGCTGCGGGACTCGCCCACTCCATGGGCGTAAATATAGGTATGATGACAGCTATCATCGTTGGTGGAGCTTATTTTGGAGATAATCTCTCCTTTATCTCTGATACCACGGTAGTAGCTACCCAGACTCAGAATTGCAAGATGAGCGATAAGTTCCGTGTCAACTCTCTTATCGTAGTACCTGCCGCCGTTATAGTACTGGCTATCTATGCCGTGATGGGTATCGGTCTGCAGGCACCTACTGATATTCCGGAGGTAGAATATGTCAAGGTAGTCCCTTATCTGGTAGTGCTTGTCACTGCTGTGGCGGGTATGAATGTGATGGCGGTTCTTACGATGGGAACATTGCTCTGCGGTGTGATTGGTATAAGCTGTCAGCTTCTGGGTGCTACCGGGGGTTACGATCTCTTCGGCTGGTTCTCAGCCATGGGTAACGGAATCATCGGTATGGGCGAACTGGTCATCATCGCAATGATGGCGGGTGGCATGCTCGAAATCATCCGTGAGAATGGCGGTATCAATTATATCATCGACAAGATTACGGCTCACGTCAGTAACAAGCGAGGAGCCGAACTGTCTATTGCAGCACTGGTTTCCATGGTCAACGTATGTACAGCCAACAATACGGTTGCCATCCTTACGGTAGGCAATATTGCCAAGAAGATTGGTGATAAGTTTGGCGTAGATAACCGCAAGGCAGCCAGTATCCTCGATACTTTCTCCTGTACGGTTCAGGGCTTGATACCCTACGGAGTACAGATGCTCCTGGCAGCAGGTCTTGCCAATCTGAGTCCGATGGATATCCTTCCATACCTCTATTATCCTCTGGCTATCGGTATAGCTGCGCTGTTTTCGATACTATTTCGTTACCCGAAGCGATACAGCTAGAGGAAAAGAGGCTATTTATCAATTGTTTAACTTTCAAATGAATGCACGATGGATTTTTTACAGAGAAACCTTTTTGTCAAGCTGCGTTCCGACCACTTCCATACGGAGGAGGAGATGGAACCGATGACTACCTTCAAGCAGAAGAAGATAGCCCAGATGATGAAGAACCTCAGCGATGTGCCTGCAGGTGAAGTACGCATGAACAATAGTTTCCTGAACCGACGTTTAGCCAGCATACAGGAAATCGAGCGTCATGCCATCGACACCTCAGTTGAGACCCTCCATTTACTTCGCATCATCGTATCCAATATCAACGGAATATTAGCCAATGGCGTTAATCTTGGCGGCATCATCGAGATGGGAAACTACCTGCGCACCAAGGGCGACAAGGTAGATTTCGTAAAACTGGAAAAATGGCTGCGAAAGCTCCGCATCCAGCGAATGGCGCAGTTGCAGGGCAGTGTACTTATCCTTTTCTTCGAATTTGAACAGGATGAGATACCTTTCGTGCGCCGTGTAGAACGTGGAGCCTACAAGCTGACCCTCCGTTCGCTTTATTATAACAGTCTCGATCAGCAGGAGATTTTATTCGAGCAGACTCAGGCAGGATTCGTACGAACCACGGGTGGTACGATGCGCAAAAACCTGCGTCGCAGCATGCGGTATCTGGAATATGCGCCCGTAGAAACCATCAGCAATTTCTGCAATAACTTCTTCCGCTCACTCTCAGAAATCGAGGAATAATATAAAATATATAAAAAATAAGCATACTCTGTGACGAATTTCAAGCGATTTTCGTACCTTTGCAGTTATGAAACGATTTTGTATAACGATAATATCATCAATTATAGCACTATGTGCAAGTGCGCAGGTGCAATGCGAGGATACCTGCAGTCATGTGCATGGCATAGACCTCAGCCACTATCAGGGCAATGTGTTCTGGGAAACGGTGGGCGATAACTCCAAGATGGCGTATGTCTATCTGAAGGCTACCGAAGGTGGAACCAATGTAGATAGTAAATATAAGCAGAATATTGATCTGGCGCATAGATATGGACTCAAGGTGGGTTCATACCACTTTTACCGTGCCCGTATTCCGCAGAAGACCCAGCTGGAGAATTTCATGGCTCAATGCCGTCCGGGCGACCAGGATCTCTTGCCGATGATCGACGTAGAGACCAAGAGTGGTTTGGAGACAGAGGAGTTTTGCGACTCACTTTTCAAGTTCCTGCATCTCGTAGAAAAGGCATACAGACAGAAGCCGCTCATCTATACGGGCGCCAACTTCTATGACCATTATCTCTCGGGAAAGCTCGACAGCTACAAGCTGATGATAGCCCAATATACTAAGCGTGAGCCTGTGCTCAAGGATGGAAGAGACTTTGAAATGTGGCAATATACCGGTAAGGGAAAACTGAACGGTATCAATGGCTACGTGGATAAGAGTAGATTCATGGGCAGGCATCGATTGAGAGAGATTAGATTCAGACACAGATAAGACGTTGAACTTTGAACTTGAAGCTTTGAACTTTATGATTAGCTTTCGGGATCAAAGGTCTATGCTGCCTGAAAATATATAATATATAAGTAAAACATAAACTTTAAATAAAACTATGGCAATTATTAAATGTCCAGAATGTGGTCGCCAGATCAGTGACAAGGCTCCAACCTGTCCTAGTTGTGGCGTTGAGATAGCTGGAAAAATCACCAAATGCCCTCATTGCGGTGAGGTTTATTTCAGCAGTCAGGAGATGTGCCCAAACTGCCATGAGATAGCAGTGGGTGTTACGCATCCTGTTGCATCATCTGCAGCAGTAAAAGATCCAACACCGGTTGCACCACCTGCTCCGGTATCTTCTCCTGCTTCAGAGATTTCTTCAACTTCTCAAGTAGTAACTCCTACTACTCAGACAGCACCTCCTACCCCTCCTGTTCCACCAGTACCTCCTGTACGTCGTCCTGATGTTACTGCGAACGGAAATGACGGCGGAGAGGGCAATACTCCTCAGGAACCACAGAAGAAAAAGAACACCCGCTCTATCTTCATCATCTCATTGATCTTTGCTGTCTTGGCGTGTGGCATTATGTATTACTTCTACGACAGTGCCAATCGCAACAAGGAGATGGAAGCTTATGAGTATGCGATGCAAAGCAGCGACCCGATGGTACTGCAGAGTTATCTCGATACCTACAAGGATGCAGATGAAGCACATCGCGATTCCATCATGGCTCATCTTGAACTGTTGAAGCAGAACGACCAGGATTGGACCAATGCGGTAGTGAGCGGATCGAAAGAAGCTTTGGAAGCATATCTCCAGAAGTATCCTAACAGTCTGCACAAGCAGGAAGCTCTGCTTAAAATAGATTCCCTCGACTGGAATGTGGCTAAGACTGCTGATACAGCGGATGCCTATCAGGCATATCTGGATGCGCATACCGATGGAACCCATATCGAAGAGGCTGAAAATGCCCTGAAGAAGGTGAAGAGCCGTGACCTCCAGCCAGAAGAAAAGCAGATGGTAAGCGGCTTGTTCCGTCAGTTCTTCCAGAGCATCAATTCCCATAATGCAGATGGATTGACAGCTACCTGCGAGGATATTCTCTCATCTTTGCTTGGCAAGAACTCAGCAACCAAGGCTGATGTCGTTACCTTTATGGATAAGCTCTATAAAGATAATGTTGCCAATATGAACTGGCGCATCAACAACGACTACCAGATCAAGAAGCGCGAGGTTGGCGATGAGAATTATGAGTATCAGGTACAGTTCTCTGCCCGTCAGGACGTAGATTTGACAGATGGCTCGAAGAAGGAACAGCTCTTTAAGATTTCTGCAGTTGTTTCACCTGATGGCAAAGTTTCTGCCTTCAATATGAACAAGGTATCTGAGCCACAGCAATAGATCTGTTCTGATTATAAGATTCGTAAGTTCAAAAACAAATTAAAAGAATCATAAGATTCAAAAACAATATAAAAAGAAAGCTCCGGTGGATTGTTGAGTCCATCGGAGCTTTCTTTTTTCCTTTTACTTTGCTTCCTTCATCTGTCGGAGCAATTCCTTCTGTTTTTCATTCAAACCAGTAGGCAACTTCACGTTATAGGTAATCATCAGATCACCGAAGGTTCCATCACCTCTGTCATAACCCTTGCCGCGAACACGTACCTTGGTACCGTTCTGGGTTTCCGGTTTGATCTTCAGTTTAATCTTCGAACCATTGCTCAATGTGATGATACCCTCACCACCGAGCAGTGCGGTGTACATGTCGATATTCACATTCATGTTCATCTCGCCCGTATTCGTTCTGGCGCTATTACCACCGCAGCCGCCGTTGCATCCGCCTGTACTATATTCAGCACCGGCACCGAAACCAGCACCTGCTCCGCCGAATCCACCAAAGCCACCGAAACCGGCACCTTGTGAACCTCGGGCACGACCTCCGCCGAAGAGATTTTCGAAGAAGCTGGAGAAACCGCCTCCTCCACCACCGAAGCTGCTGAAGTCGAAGCCTTCGAATGGATTTCCACCAGCGGCACCTCCGCCAGCAGTTCCATCATAGCCTCCACCACCGAAGCCTCCTACATTCTTCCACTGTTCGCCGTACTGGTCGTACTTAGCACGCTTTTCCGGATCCGAAATCACCTCATACGCCTCGTTCAGCGCCTGGAACTTAGCCTTTGCCTTTGGGTCGTTAGGATGCAAATCCGGATGAAACTGTTTAGCACGCTTGCGATATGCAGCGCGCACATCCTTCTGCGGGATGTTCTTATCTACACCGAGAATCTTGTAATAATCTACAAATGCCATAGTATAATACCTCCTATTTTTATGATTTTTATAAGAATCCAACAAAAAGTATGCCGTAATTGCCAACTTTTTTGTAATTTTGCAGTTGAAACAAAATAAATTCGAGAAAAAGTATGAAACAGTTATTCGCAGCGCTCCTCTTGGCGCTCACTTTTAATTCACAGGCAATGGCACAGCAGCGCACCGTCAAACTCAGAGTGATTCAGACGAGTGATGTCCATGGTTCTTTCTTCCCATACGATTTCATCAATCGCAAACCGAAGGCAGGAACCCTGGCACGCGTATCTTCTTATGTAAACGATCTGCGCAAGACCTATAAGGACAATGTCATCCTCCTGGAGAATGGCGATATCCTTCAGGGACAACCTACCTGCTACTTCTATAATTATATCAACACCCAGGCTCGTAATGTGGCAGCTGATGTCGTCAACTATATGAAGTATGATGCCCAGGCTTTCGGTAATCACGATGTAGAGACTGGACATGCGGTTTACGATAAGTGGATCAAGGAGTTAAACTGTCCGGTGCTGGGTGCCAACATCATTGATACCAAGACCGGTGAGCCTTATGTGAAGCCTTATATCATCCTGAACCGTGAGGGTGTGAAGATAGCTGTGCTCGGTATGCTGACTCCAGCTATTCCTAACTGGCTGACAGAGAATCTCTGGAGCGGAATGAAGTTTGAGAATATGGTGACCAGTGCCCGTAAATGGATGAAGATTATCCAGGAGAAGGAGAAGCCGGACGTAGTCATTGGTGTCTTCCACAGCGGTAAGGATGGCGGTATTGTTACTCCTGAATATGAGGAGGATGCCTCCCTGCGGGTAGCAAAGGAGGTGCCAGGCTTCGACATGGTACTCTTCGGTCATGACCATACCCGCTGCAATGAGACGATTCTGAATGTGGAAGGTAAGCCTGTGGTGTGTCTCGACCCTGCCAATAATGCACTGAATGTGGCAGATGCCGAGGTGACCATTACCCTGAACAAGAAGAAGGTGAATGGCAAAAAGCAGTATGTTGTGACAGACAAGAAGATAGTTGGCAGTCTGCCAGATGTGACAAAATGTCCTATTGATGAGGATTTCATGAAGGCATTCGAGCCTCAGATTGCAGAAATCAACAAGTTTGTCAGCAAGCAGATCGGAACTTTCAAGAATACCATCCATAGCCGCGAGTCTTTCTTCGGCAGCTGCGCCTTCAATGATTTCATCCTCAACCTGCAGCTACAGATTACGAATGCTGATATTGCCTTCAATGCGCCCCTCCAGTTTAATTCCACCATTAATGCGGGACCTATCTATGTTGGTGACATGTTCAATCTCTATAAATATGAGAATCAGCTCTACGTGATGCGCCTTACAGGTGAGGAGATCCGCAAGCATCTGGAGATGAGCTATGATCTTTGGGTGAATACGATGAAGAGTCCTAAAGACCATCTGCTCCTGCTCGATACCAAGACCAAGGGCGACCAGCAGCGTCTGGGCTTCAAGAACCTCTCCTTCAACTTCGACAGTGCTGCCGGCATTGATTATGAGGTAGATGTTACCAAGCCAGACGGAGAGAAGGTGAAGATTCTGCGTATGAGCAATGGTCAGCCTTTCGATGAGAAGGAGTGGTATAAGGTGGCAGTGAACAGTTATCGCGGCAATGGCGGCGGAGAGCTCCTCACCCGTGGTGCCGGTATTCCAAAGGATAGTCTGGATAGCAGAATCATCTATCGCAGTGAGCGCGACCAGCGTTACTATCTGATGGAGGCCATCGAAAAGATGGGAACCGTAGATGCCAAGGCAAACAACAACTGGAAGTTCGTGCCGGAAGCATGGACCAAGCCTGCTGCCCAGCGTGACTATGAGTTGCTTTTCGGAAAAAAGCAATAGCCCACTAGTCCCCAAAAGCCGCCGGGAACTACCCGTCAAAGCATATCATAAAGTTCAAAGTTCAATATTCAAAGTTCAAAGTAAAGAATGAAGTATTGGTTTATATTTTGCAAGACAGATATCTTGCTCGAGAAGAGAGAAGATGGAACCTATACGATTCCATGTAGTGAGGAAAGTCCGGTAGCAACCAAGCCTTGGACCCATATCCTCAACATCACACCGATGAATGACGGTACGGAAGTGAAGACTTTCACCATTCCAGAGCCCGTAACCGACAATCCGAAATATGAGATGTGCGGTTTGCGTCCTAGCTTTTACAAGCTCTCCCCAGAGTTGTATCAGAAAGCGGGGAAATGTCAGGAACTGAACTATTGGGATATGAACACCCAGTTTTGCGGTGTATGCGGTTCACCGATGAAGATGTCAACAGATATCAGTAAGAAGTGTACCGAGTGTGGCAAGTCTGTTTGGCCCTCTCTCGCTACAGCCATCATCGTTCTTATCAAGAAGGGCGATCAGGTGCTGCTGGTTCATGCCCGCAACTTCAAGGGCAACTTCGATTCCCTGGTAGCCGGTTTTGTGGAAACAGGTGAGAGTCTGGAGGAAGCTGTTCATCGTGAGGTGATGGAAGAGACAGGTCTGACCATCAAGAACCTCAAGTATTTCGGTTCCCAGCCATGGCCGTTCCCAAGTGGCTTGATGGTAGGATATACAGCCGAATATGTAGATGGTGAGATTCATCTTCAGAAGGAAGAGCTTTCCCGCGGCAAATGGTTCAGCAAGGACAATCTCCCTATTCTGCCGGAGAAATTATCGATTGCCCGCAAACTCATTGATGCCTGGTTGGAGAATAGAATATAGGAGTTTCGCAAGTTCAGAAGTTAATGAAGTTAAAGGAGTTATCGCTCCCTATGGTCGCTGAGGAGTTAAGACAATAGTCTTTTGGGCGTAGTTTTTAAGCTGCAAGACATACGTCTTAACTCCTTAACTTCCTTAACTCCTTTAACTTCCTGATATGCGAAAGTTCAGTAATTAAGAAATTCAGAAGAGATGAAAGAAAAACTTTGGAATGCAAATTACATCAAGGTGATGACCACCAACTTTCTGCTCTACTTTGCCTTCTATCTCCTCACCCCACTCCTCCCACTCTATCTGAGTGAAACTTTCGGGGCTACGAAGGATGTGATAGGCATTGTTCTGAGCGGATATACGGTGGCGGCACTCATCATCCGTCCGTTTAGCGGATATGTGGTGGATGGATTTTCCCGTAAGAAAGTGCTGATGGTCTGTCTGACGGCTTTTGCCATCTTTTTTGCAGGATATATAGCAGCCAGTACCATCCTGATGTTTGCCATCTGCCGAACCCTGCATGGTGGACCCTTCGGAGCTGTAACTGTAGCCAACAGTACCTGTGCCATCGATGTCTTGCCAGCGAGCAGACGCAATGAGGGTATCGGTCTTTATGGATTGAGCAACAACTTCGCCATGGCGATAGCCCCTTCCATAGGTATCTATCTGCACAATCTGGTGGGTAGCTATATGGTACTTTTCTGGATAGCCTTTGTGGTAGCCATTGCTTCTGTAGTGATAGCAGGAACTGTGAAACTCCCAGAGAAGGAAATTATCAGAAACAAGGAGAAGCTCTCGCTCGACCGCTTCTTCCTGACCCGCGCCTGGCTGTTGGCCATCAACATCTGCATGTTTGGTTTCTGCTGGGGTGTATTGAGCAACTATCTCGCCATTTACAGTAAGGAGGAATTAGGCATTACCGGAGGAACGGGTACCTATTTTGCAATCCTCTCTATGGGATTGTTCCTGAGTAGATTGCAAGGCAGAAAGGCTTTGAGTCAGGGTAAGCTGACCCAGAATGCTGCCGAAGGAATGCTGATATCGCTCGTTGGTTTTACGATATTCGTAGCCATCAAGCATCCGATAGCCTACTATCTTTCAGCTGCATTGATAGGATTGGGAAATGGTCACCTGTACCCCGCTTTCCTGAATATGTTTATCAATGTTGCCCGCCACGATCAGCGTGGTACAGCCAACAGCAGTATCCTGACCGGTTGGGACCTGGGATTCGGAATCGGTTGTCTTCTGGGTGGTGTTGTAGCCGAGCATTTCGGTTATAGTGGTGCCTTCTGGATGGTAGCGGTCGAAAATGCCGCCGCAGTGGTATTGTTCTTTGCCGCCTCCCGGGCATTCTTTGAAAAAAGAAGACGAAACGATTAGCAAAGGAATAAAAAAGTATAAGTTTTTTTTTAGGTTAAAGTTTAGCATCCATTTGGGGCTAAACTTTTTCCTTTAAGGATAGAAATATTTTCCCTTAAGGGAAATTATATTTTTCCTTAAGGATAAATCTTTTTTTCCTTAAGGGTAGTTTTCTGCTGGTTTTAAACTGGTATAGAAGTCAATTAAAGAAAAAGAGCATTCGTAAGGATTGTGGAAACAAACCCTTTCGAATGCTCTTTGCAATTTTCTTACATGCTTTCTCTCTTAGAATGGGAGATCGTCTGCGCTGCCACCTGCTGCTGGAGCTACTGGCTGAGCTGGAGGGAATGGAGCAGTTGCACCCTGAGCAGGAGCTGGAGCTGCCTGAGGAGCCGCACTTACTGGAGGGAATGGAGAACCAACAGGCTGCATGCCACCCTGCATAGCAGCAACAGCATTAGGATCTACACGCTGCACATTCCAAGCGCGGACACTGTTGAACCAACGACCATTATATTCATGTGCATCCAAATCAAAAGAAACCAAAAGTTCCTCACCACTCTGGATGTTGAACTGAGCAAGACGGTCTGCTCCGAAAACATCGAAGCAAAGCTTCTTTGGATACTGCTCGTGAGTCTCGATAACGAATGACTGAGCCTTCCACTCACCTCTTGCAGAAACGCCGCTTCTTTCAGGTAAAACGGCAATTACCTTTCCTTGTAATTCCATATTATTATTTTAAAAATTGTTTCAATCCTTCGCCAGCCGAGCCTCATTTTCATCGAGAATCAAAAGATGTATAGAGAGGCTCAAAAACGAGTGAATCTATCTACTATTTTTCTTTCTGACTGCGAAATTACTAAAAATAGTTTTAAAACCGAAACATTTCTTCGATTATTTTTGTCTATCCCCGATATTTTTTGTATTTTTGTGCTCATAATTGTGCTAATGCCCCCAAATACCCGTAAAACGGAGCTTGTGCAAAGAACAATAGTAAGTAATATAGAAAATTAATAATATAAAATAACGACTCATGAGATTTACAGTTTCAAGTTCAGCATTGAACAGCAAGCTCAATATGCTTGCTAAGGTGATTGGCAGCAAGAATTCTCTGCCTATCCTTGACAATTTCCTGTTTCAAGTTGCCAACGGCGAGATGACCATCACCGCAAGCGACAGTGACAACATCATCAAGAGTACCATCGCTCTCACTGACTGCGATGGCGAAGGCGAGTTCTGCGTTGCCAACCGCGTCATCCTGGATGCATTGAAGGAGTTGCCTGAGCAGCCTCTCAGCTTCGATGTAGATACAGATAGTTATGCCATTAAGATTGTATATCAGAATGGTCTCTATAATTTCACAGGCTTGAATGCTGAAGACTATCCTCCAACACAGGATATGGGTGATGCCTGCACTACCCTCGTCTTGCCAGCACAGGTGCTGATCGACAATATCAACCGTTCTCTCTTTGCAACAGCCAGCGATGAGCTGCGCCCAGTAATGAATGGTATCTATTTCGACCTTACTCCCGAATCGCTTGCCATCGTAGCTAGTGATGGTCATAAGTTGGTAAGAAGCAAGAACTTCACTATCAAGAGTGAAACTCCTTCTTCATTCAACCTGCCTAAGAAGCCGGCATCATTGCTGAAGAACATTCTGAGCAAGGATGATGAGGCAATCATCAAGTTTGATGCACGCAGAGCTGAGATTCAGTTTAGCGATGGCGTATTGAAATGCCGCCTCATTGATGGTCGCTATCCTAATTACAACTCAGTGATTCCTGCCAACAACCCATGTGAGATTACCGTAGATCGCAAGGGCTTGCAGAGTGCATTGCGCCGTGTATTGCCATTTGCCAGCGAGAGCAGCCAGCTGATCCGTTTCCATATCGAGAGCGGCCGTTTCGAGGTTTCTTCAGAAGACATCGACTTCTCTACTTCTGCCAAGGAAGTATTGGCTTGCGAATATAGCGGTTCCAGCATCAGCATCGGTTTCAAGGGTAGCAGCTTGATGGAAATTTTGGGTAATCTGAACAGCGATCAGGTTGTCTTCCACTTGGCTGATCCTAGCCGTGCCGGTATCATTGTACCAGCTGAGCAGCCAGAAGACGAGGACATCCTCATGCTCATCATGCCAATGCTCCTTAACGAATAAGGAGCTTGGTTCATCTAAACACCCCTTCCCTATCAGTAATATATAGTAATAAATACTAGAAGTAATGAAATTAAATCTTACTAAGCCTCTAATCGTGTTCGACCTAGAGACTACCGGTCTTGACATGGTAAAAGACAGAATCATCCAGATCTCCTATATCAAGGTGTATCCAGATGGAACAGAGGTTCGTAAAAACCAGTTTGTCAATCCAGGGAAGCCAATCCCTGAAGAGGTGGTTGCTCTTACAGGTATCAGCAATGATGATGTGAAGGATGCACCAACCTTCAAGCAGTTGGCGGCTACCTTCAACCAGGAATTCTCCGGTTGTGATTTTGCTGGCTATAACTCCAATCATTTCGATGTACCTATGCTTGCAGAGGAATTTCTGCGTGCAGGCATCGATTTCGATTTCTCTAAGTGTCGCCTCATTGATGCCCAGAACATCTTTATGAAGATGGAACGCCGTAACCTGGCTGCTGCCTACAAGTTCTATTGCGGCAGAAAGATGGAAGAAGATTTCGAGGCACACCGTGCCGACCAGGATACCGAGGCTACCTATTGCGTGCTGAAAGGCGAGCTGGACCGTTATGCCCCTGGTGTTCAGGAGGAAGCCGACCGTGTGCTCAACAATGACATGGACGAACTTGCTGAGTTCTCCAAGCGCAACGACAATGTAGATTTTGCCGGCCGCATCGTTTGGCAGGAGTTGAAGGATGCCGACGGCAATGTGATACTCGACGAAAAAGGCGAGCCTCGCAAGCACGAGGTATTCAACTTCGGCAAATACAAAGGATGGGATGTAGCAGAGATCCTGACCAAGGATCCTGGTTACTTCACCTGGGTATTGGGAAGCGATTTCACCAACAATACCAAGCAGGTACTCACCCGTATCCGTCTGCGCGAGTTCAACAAGAGAATGGGAAAATAATATGTTAAAAGGAAAGAAAATCGTATTGGGCATTACGGGGTCCATTGCAGCCTACAAGTCATGTCTTATCATCCGTGGTCTCATCAAGAAGGGAGCTGAGGTACAGGTGGTCATTACGCCTGCCGGTAAGGAGTTCATTACCCCTATCACCCTCTCGGCACTGACCCACAAGCCTGTGGTAAGCGAGTTCTTCTCGCAGCGTGATGGTACCTGGAATTCGCACGTGGATCTCGGTCTCTGGGCGGATGCGATGGTCATTGCACCATGTACGGCATCTACCATGGGCAAGATGGCGCATGGTATTGCAGACAATATGCTCATCACCACCTATCTCTCCATGAAGGCACCAGTCTTCATTGCTCCTGCTATGGACCTTGATATGTACAAGCATCCTTCTACCCAGGTTAACATGAAGACCCTTCTCGGCTATGGTAACCATATCATCGAACCGGAAGTGGGATTCCTTGCTTCTGGATTAGAGGGAAAGGGACGCATGGAGGAACCGGATGTTATCGTGAATTACCTGGACAGATACTTCAACATGATGGAGAGTGCCGATGAGGTTGCTGATGTAGAATCAGAGAACCAGAAGAATACGGAGAAAGACCTCTGCGGTAAGAAGGTGATGATTACAGCTGGACCAACCTATGAGAAGATTGACCCAGTGCGTTTCATCGGCAATTATTCTTCAGGAAAAATGGGATTTGCACTTGCCGAGGAATGTCTTCGCCGTGGTGCGGATGTTACTTTGGTGGCAGGTCCTGTTTCATTAGACTGTAGTCCTGCTATCCACCGCATCAATGTGGAGAGCTGTGAGGAGATGTATCAGGCAGCCACAGCAGCCTTTGCATCATCTGATGCTGCCATTCTCTGTGCAGCCGTAGCAGACTTCCGTCCTGCCAATGTAGCTGATAAGAAAATCAAGCGCGAAAAGGATGACCTGGAGCTGACACTGGTGCCTACCCATGACATCGCAGCAGCTTTGGGACAGATGAAACAAAAGAATCAGCGAATCGTAGCTTTCGCCCTGGAAACCAACGATGAAGAGAGTAATGCACAGAAGAAGAGAGTGAAGAAAAACGCCGACTTCATCGTGCTCAACTCTACCCGTAATCCGGGCACTACTTTCGGCACTGACGACAATCAGATTACCATCATCTCTGAAAAGGGAAAGAAAGAATATGAAAAGAAACCGAAGACTGAGGTGGCTCACGACATCATTGACGAGCTGGCTCTCCTGTTTTAGTCCGGTATCTTTAGCTGGTGGCCTCCTGTGCTGCAGTCCTTCTACGATTTCAGCACAGGAGTTGCAAGCTAAGATTACCATCAACCATGCCCAGATTTCGGGCACGGAGAAAGGCGTATTCGACAATCTGCAACAAACCTTGCAGCAATTCGTTAACAATCGCCAATGGACTCATCTTCAGTTTCAGAAGAACGAACGCATCATCTGCAACTTCAATATCACCGTCACCAAGTATGACAGAGACCAGAATCTCTTTACCTGCAAGGCGCTGATACAGGCCAATCGCCCAGTCTTCAATTCGGCATACACCTCCACCTTATATAATAATGTGGACGATAACTTCACGTTTCGTTTTGCCGAATACGACCAGTTGGAGTTCAATGAGCAGCAGATAGACAATCAGCTTACGGCTCTCTTTGCCTATTATGCATATCTTATCATCGGCATCGATCTGGATAGTTTTGCCCCCAAAGGCGGTGAAGACATCCTGCAGCGCTGCATGAATCTGACAAACAATGCCCAGAATCTGGATTATCCCGGATGGAAGGCTTTCTCTGATGACCGCAACCGATATGCCATCATCTCAGACTATCTGGATGGAGCACTGGAACCCTTCAGACAGTTGCAGTATGACTACTATCGGAAAGGACTCGACGAGATGGCAAATAATGCGGAAAGAGGTCGTACCGAGATAACCGCCGCCCTGGAAACAGGACTGAAGAAGGCGAAGGAAAACCGCCCACTCAGTTTGTTGCCACAGATATGGACCGACTTCAAGAAGGATGAACTTGCCAACATCTATCGCGGCAAGGGAACCCAGAAGGAAAAGGAGAGCATCTATGAACTCCTCTTCTCCATCAATCCTTCACAGAATAAATACTGGGATCTGGTCAAGGAATAATCTTTCAGGAATCATTTGTCTGGATAGATTTTTCAGGTTGGAATCTTCATGAGATCATCTTCCAGAAAGAAGCTTCTGAAAATCAGAATCAGCTTTCCCTTTATATCTTTATCAAAAAGTAGAATAAAATATGCTTAAGCAATTATATATCAAGAACTTCACGCTCATCGACGAGCTGAACATCTCTCTCTATCCTGGCTTCTCCGTCATCACGGGTGAGACCGGAGCAGGAAAGAGTATCATCCTCGGTGCCATCGGACTGCTTCTGGGTAACCGTGCCGACAGCAAGGCGATCAAGGCAGGAAGAGACCGTTGCGTGATAGAGGCTCACTTCGATCTCTCCAGATATGGTATGCAGAAATTCTTCGATGATAACGACATCGACTATGATGCCGATGATACGATCATCCGAAGAGAGTTGACTGCAGCCGGCAAGAGCCGTGCCTTCATCAATGACACACCGGTGCCTCTCACCCGTATGAGAGAATTGGGAGAGCAACTCGTGGATATCCATTCGCAGCATCAGAATCTTCTTCTGCAGAAAGAAGACTTCCAGTTGAATGTGGTGGATATCATCGCTCAGGATGCCGACCAGATCAAGGTTTACCAAAAGGAGTATTATGCCTATCGCAAAGCCAAGGAACTTCTGGAAGAACTGAAAGCCGAGATTGCCAAGAACCGTGAGAACGAGGAGTTTATGCGCTTCCAGCATAAAGAGCTGGATGATGCAAATCTGCAGGAAGGCGAATTGGAACAGCTGGAACAGGAAGCAGAAACCCTGAGCCATTCGGAGGACATCAAGACCGCTCTCTTCGAAGCAGACAATGCGCTTTCGGGAGACGACGACAGCATACTTGACAAACTGAAGAACGCCACTCATCAACTGGAAAATATCTGTGATGTCTATCCAAGCATGGCTGATGTGGCTGGCAGAATGCAGAGCAGCTATATCGAACTGAAGGACATCGCACAGGAAATCAGCAGTAGTGTAGATCACGTGGAATTCGATCCTAACCGATTGGATGCCATCAATACCCGTCTGGACAAACTCTACACCCTGCAGCAGAAGTTCCATGTGGAAACGGTGACAGAACTCATTGCTACCCGTGACCGCATAGCAGAACAGCTTGCACATATCGATAATGGCGATGAAGACATCGAAGAGAAGGAAAAAGAAGTTGCAGCTCTCCTTGCCAAGGCTGAAAAGCAAGCTGCCCTACTCACTTCTATCCGTCAGAAATCAGCAAAGGCCATCGAAAAAGAGATGAAGGGCAGACTCATCCCGCTGGGCATTCCGAATGTGAGATTCGAGATTGCCTTCGCAGATAAACCACTGTCTGGAAATGGTGCCGATAAGGTCAGCTTCCTCTTCAGTGCCAACAAGAGTACCCAGCTACAGCCTGTCAGTCAGGTAGCTTCGGGTGGTGAGATTGCTCGTGTAATGCTCTCGCTGAAGGCTATGATCAGTGGAGCCGTGAAGTTGCCAACTATCATCTTTGATGAAATTGATACCGGTGTAAGCGGAAAGATAGCTGAAAAGATGGCAGATATCATGGAAGAAATGGGACTCCAGAACCGACAGGTACTCTCTATCACTCACCTGCCACAGATAGCAGCCAAGGGTAGCCATCATTACAAGGTGTTGAAGGAGGAAACCGAGAATGGAACCATCTCGCACATGAAAGAGCTCAACAACCAGGAACGCATTGAGGAAATTGCCCAGATGCTCAGTGGCAGTGACATCACGCAGGCAGCTCTTGCCAATGCCAAAGAATTATTGAGAATATGAAAAGAATAAATATGATCATGATGGGACTGATGCTGGGTGCATCATCCCTCTTCGCTCAGCCAGGCTCTGTACAGAAAGCCGCTAAGAGCGTATTTACACTCACCACCTTCAACAAGGATGGTAACATCATTTCTTCTACACAAGGTGTATTTATTGATAACAAGGGAACGGCTATCGGTACCTTCAAACCGTTTATCGGTGCTGTGAAGGCTACCATCGTGGATGCCAGCGGAAAATCGATGGACGTGGATGCTATCCTCGGTGCCGATGAACTTTACGATGTGGCTAAGTTCAGAGTATTGGGTAATACTACGGCTGCCAACATTGCTACAGCAGAATCACCTGCGGGCAGCAAGGTTTGGCTCGTTCCTTATTCTATCAAGAAGTCACCTTTCCAGCAGGAGGATATCGCAAGCGTTGAGAAGTTTAAGGAAACTTACAATTACTACATCTTCTCCAACACCGTACCCGACAATGCAGTGGGTTGCCCATTCGTCAACAAAAACGGTCAGGTGATTGGTATCATGCATAGCAACGGTCAGGTAACTGCCATTGATGCCAATTATGCCAAGGAGTTGAAGGTGACAGGTCTTTCCACACTGGATGCAGCCCTTCGCGAAACAGGCATCCGTACCGCTCTTCCTGATACCGAACAGGAGGCGATTACGATGATGACGCTCAATAAGTCTCAAGTGTCCCGCGACATCTATACCAAGTATGCAGATGAGTTTATGACAAAGTTCCCTGCTTCAGCATTCGGCTATAAGGAAAAAGCAACTCTTCTTGTGGATAAGAACGAGTTTGCCGAGGCAGCCAAATGTATGGAAGAAGGAATCAAGAAATCTTCTGCCAAGGATGAAGCCCACTCCAATTATTCTGATGTCATCTATCAGAAACTGATCTATAAGGGTGATTCTGCCTATACAGTCTGGACTTACGACAAGGCGATAGAAGAGGCACAGAAGGCATACGCCATCAATGCCAATCCTGTATATCAGCATCAGGAAGCACGTATCATCTTTACCAAGGGTAATTATCAGAAGGCATACGATATGTTCATAGCCCTGACCAAGACTTCGGTCAAGAACCCGGAAATCTTCCTGGAGGCAGCTCAGGCTAAGATTCAGCTCAAGGCTCCAGCTACAGAGATCAAGGTCTTGCTGGACAGTGCAGTCAATGAGGCTAAGAATTCGGGCACGATGGCTGGTCCTTACTATCTGGCTCGTGGTGATTTCCAGGCGGAACAGGGAGAGTATCGTAGTGCTATAGCCGACTACAATATGTATGATTCGATTGTACGTCCTGTTAATCCTGCATTTTTCTATGCAAGATACAAGGCTGAGACCAAGTTGCGCATGTGGCAGCCAGCGCTGATAGATATTGCCCGTACCTGCTACCTCGCTCCTAACGAGCCTACCTATTTTGCAGAATGGGCTAGTCTTGACTTACGTGTGAAGCGATATGCAGAAGGCATCAGTGCAGCCAAGCATTGCATAGAGATTGCTCCAGAATATGCCGATGGCTATCTCCTCCTCGGTTTGCTCCAGATGGAGAACAAGCAGAAGGAAGAGGCTCGCAAGAACCTGGAAAAAGCAAAGGAACTGGGAGATACCCGTGCTGAGGGTTATCTCAAGAAACTGAAATAACCAGATTAATTGAAATAACAAAATTGAAGGTGGTAATAATTGCCCTTTCAAACGCCCTGAAAGGGCAGAAGCTCATAGCCCAGGGTGTTACCCTGGGTTTTTTGTTGCTTTAGCTCTGCGCGCTGTAAGGGCAAAAGCTTTAAAAATAATCGAAGAAGATGCTCTTGCTAATAAAGAATTTACGTAATATTGAAATAAAAGAAAAAAATATCCCAAAATATTTGGTGGATTCACAAAAAAGTATTACCTTTGCACACGCTAATGAAAAATGGCAGTGTTGGTTCCGTAGCTCAGTTGGATTAGAGCAACAGCCTTCTAAGCTGTGGGTCTTGGGTTCGAACCCCAACGGAATCACAAAAGTGGATTAATCGAAAGGTTAATCCACTTTTTGTTTATATATACATCGGGGTAAATACAAAAGCATTACATATTTAAAATAAAAAGGCCGATGCTATGTGCACCAGCCTTTTTAATATACTATTATTTATTCTGTTATTAGTGTAAACTCCGAACCAGAAGCATAATCCTGACCATTCTGTTCATTCAATGCACGCAGACGGAAGTAGCGAGCCTTGACAGGCTTGTTCAACATCACCTTCTGCAGCTTGGCTGTCTTCTCAAAATGACCCTTCAAGATTGGCTCACCCCAAGTCTTGTTGTCGTTGCAGACGTAGATTTCATAATCCTTGATGCAACCATTCAGAGAACCATCCTGGCGTGCCAGATAAGTAAAGCCCTTGATGACCTTCTGCTTGCCAGCATCGAAGTCAACCCAGTGAGGATACTTAGCCAATGTAATGGAATACATCGTATGCCAGAATGTAGAAGGATCGCCATCTACCAAGTAGGCAGCATCACCTTCATCAGGCTCCTGGCTGGAAGCAAAGGCAATCTGAAGATTAGAAGTCTGCTGATTCTGCTGCATCTTCTTCATCATCTCCTTCACCATCTCACGACCGGTAGCTGAAACCTTCACGATATTTCCAAGCTCTGACTTCACCGCTGGACGGATGATGAATCCGAAGGTGGTAGGAGTACTGCGTACCTGATCTGGTGTCAAAGGACCACCCTGTCCACAGCTGGCACCGCCCAATCCTGTAACCTTTGCATCGAGGTGCAAGTGAGTACCGCTGCTCTTTGGCAACTGATATGGATGTGCTGCCAAAGTCAACTCCTGCTGACTCCAAGGCAATGCTGAAGCAGACATAGTACTGTCAGAGATGAATACTACACCCTGCTGGCTGTCGTTGGTAACGGCGCACCAACGTACCTCCTCGCGGTTGCCCTGTGCCTGTGGCTTAGGAAGCATGATGCCCTGTTCTGCTACCGGACTGTGGTACCAACCGATAAACTGGCTGGTCTTGCGGTCGTTATAGTTGTTGACAGGTCCGCGTCCATAATAATCATACTGGTTCAACTCGCTTGGCAATACCATAGAATAGCCGATACGAGGCAAGATGACCTTAGAACGGTTAGCACCGATGGCACTCTGCATCTCGATAGAACCATCCTTATAGATAGTATAGATCTGGCGTGAAGTGAACTTCAGGTCAGCATCAGTCAAGGCATGCTTGTTCTTCTCGAAGTTATAGCAAGACTCTGGGTCACGGTCGCGGTTGCTGTAATTCACATCGCATCCCTCCTTACCCTGACTCTCTACAGTAAAGTCGAGCTGGTAAGTACCATTCTTCTTGGCTGTATAGTTCCAGTTCTTCACTACATGCTGCAGGTCGTACAGACCGTTCTTGAACCATGCATTGTGGTATCCGATACCGGCATCGTTGTCTGTAGGAGCACGATATGCATCGAGCTTAGGACCATTGCCATCCTTGATGATATCCTGGCTGCCATACTTCAGGCTATAGATAGCACCGGTATTCAGGTCGAATGCCACCTGGAAGTTGCCGCCATGGATGTTGGCACGCTTAGCCGCCTTATCTACCGAAAGCTTCATCGCCTTACCGTTCTTGGCAACAGTAGCGATAGAAGGAGCTACAACGTCAGCGCCCTTCACTCTCAACTGTTCTTCCATCTGAGGATAACCCTTGGCTGCCCAAGGCATATCCTTACCCAGAAGGAACTGAACTGTTACGAAGTACTCGCTCTTAGGATCGAGGCTTGCATAATCGTATGGCAAGGTATAGAATCCCTTCTCACGAGGACCCACGATATTCTTGGCACCCTGCAATGGCTGATTTTTTGAAATGCAGACGCCATCCTTATAGAGAGACCATACAATCTGGTAATTCTTGAGAGGCTCGAAGTAGTTCTTGTTGAAGATTTCAATCTGTCCCTGCTTCATATCTACAGCCTTCACGCCTACATTCTGATAAACCTTCTTTACCTCATAGTACTGAGCCTTAGGTGAGAAGTCTGGGCGAAGGATACCATTCATACAGAACATACCATCGTTTGGCTTGTTGTCCTTACCGAAGTCACCACCGTATGCCCAGTAGGTCTTGCCGGTTACAGGATCCTGCTTGTTAAGAGCCTGGTCAACCCAGTCCCAGATAGCTCCACCCATGAAGAAATTGGTGCTCTCGATGGCATTCCAGTAATCTATCAGGTTACCGCAGGCATTACCCATAGAGTGAGCATACTCAGAGATGTGGAACGGATACTTCAGCTTGTACTTGCCCTGTACGGCTCCCTGAACCCAGGCGATGGAAGGATACTGGTTAGAACCCATATCCACGATATCATTGTTGCGCTCATACTGAACAGGGCGGCTGGTATCATAAGCCTTGATGGCATTATAGCAATCTACGAAAGTCTTGCCAGGACCAGCCTCGTTACCCAAACTCCAGATTACTACAGAAGGATGATTCACGGTAGCGTGTACCATCTCCATGTTTCTGGCGATATGAGCGTTGCGGAACTCAGGTACATGAGAAAGACTCTGCTTGCCATAGTAGTACTCATGGCTCTCGAGGTTAGCTTCATCCTCCAGATAGATACCATACTTATCGCAGAGATAATACCAGTAAGGTGCATCAGGATAGTGGCAGTTGCGCACATGGTTGATATTGCCACGCTTCATCAGGAAGATTTCGTTCTCCATCTGCTCGCGGGTAGCAGTATGACCTAACAGCGTATTGTTCTCATGACGGTTGACACCCTTCAGCTTGATAGGCTGTCCGTTGAGATAGTAATATCTTCCAGCCAATCCGAACTCATCCTTCTCGGCAGGAGTCTCCTTGATTTCCACCTTTCTGAAGCCAACGATGGTAGAGAAAGTCTGAACCGTTCTGCCCTTGGCATCCTTCAATTCTCCTACCAGTGTATAACGGTAAGGAGCTTCTGCACTCCAGAGCTTCACCTTGTTGGCAGCATCGAGCGTAGTCTCCAGCATAATCTCGCCCTTGGAATTCAGTTTTCCTACGAGAGGAGTAGAAGCTGTAACGCCTTCCATCAGGTCATTGTCGTCGGAATAAAGACGGTTGGCATAGAGTGAATACTGCAAGGTATAACCCTTGATTGCCTTCTTGGAAAGGTTCTGCAACTGTGCCGTGATATGCAAGGTGGCATGGCTGTAGGTTTCATCCAAGTCAGGAATAGCCTTGATGTCTCTTACCTGAACCTGTGGTTTGGCAACCAGAGCAACGGTGCGGAAGATACCAGGCAAGCGGAACATATCCTGACTCTCCAGGAAAGAACCGTCTGAATGGCGATAAACCTCTACAGATACGGTATTCTCCTCACCCTCCTTATTAAGATAAGGTGTAATGTCGAATTCAGCCAGGTTGCGTGAGTTTTTGGAGAATCCCACATACTTACCATTTATATATAGGTAGAAGAATGAATCTACACCATCGAAGTTCAGATAGATCTGCTGACCCTTCCAGTCTGCAGGAACGGAGAAGGTTCTGCGATAAGACCCCACCTCATTGCGGTTGCGATAGGTCATCCAGTCGGTAGGAGGTGTACGCATCACTCCACCCTTCCAGTCGTTCATCGGCTGCCAGGAGTGCTGGAAGATGACGCGCTGGTTAGAATAGAGCGGATCTCCATACTTGTTGTTTCCATCTTTCTGCAGTCCTGCCAGATTCCAGTTCATAGGCACCTTGATGTCGTCCCAGTGAGAGACATCATAGTCTGTACGGTAGAAATCCTTAGGACGCTCATCAGGATTTGGAGCCCAATGGAACTTCCATAATCCATCGAGAGATTTCCAGTAAGAACTGTTTTCTGGTAAAACCTTTCTCGCCTCTTCGACATTGCGGAACGAGAAGAACCAAGCATGCGGCTGCTGCTTGTTGACAGCTACGGAATCAGGACTTTGCCACTCCCATCCCGTAGGCGCTGCCTGCTGATTGTAGAAGTAGCCTCCTAAAGTACCATCTGCCCATGCTGAAGAGCAAATGAGTCCGGTTAAAAGTAATAAATAAGTTTTCTTCATAAGTTGATGTTATTGTTTCTAATTATTTGCTTTGCAAAGTTACACTATTATTTTGAAAAGGCAAAATTGTAGCGTAGAAAAAGACAGAAAATACCCTGATTTTTGAGATCAGCCTTTAATCTTTGCCCTACCCGATGATTTTTTACACGAAAAACTTGGCGGAATCACAGAAAAGCTGTATCTTTGTCGCATACAAACAATCGTATGACAATATAGATATACTAAATATATTATTAATTAATAAATTCAATCTTAAACAAAGACATTTATGGTAAACAGATTCATTCTTAATGAAGTTTCCTATTTCGGTCCAGGTGCCCGCAAGGAGCTTCCTACAGTAATCGCTAGTCGTGGTTGGAAAAAAGCTTTGGTTGTAACAGACAAGGGCTTGATGAAATTTGGCGTTGCCAAGATGGTACTCGACGTACTTGACGAGGCTAACATCGCTTACGAGGTATTTGATGACGTAAAGCCAAACCCAACAGTTTCCAATGTTACTGCAGGTATTGAAGCTTGCAAGAAAGCAGAGGCTGACTTCATCATCGCTATCGGTGGTGGCAGTTCTATGGATACGGCAAAGGGTATCGGCGTGGTTGTTACCAACCCTGAGTTTGCCGACATCGTTTCTCTGGAGGGTGTTGCTCCTACCAAGAACAAGTGCTTGCCTATCGTTGCTCTTCCTACTACAGCTGGTACCGCAGCAGAGACAACCATCAACTATGTGATTATCGACGAGAAGCGCCAGCAGAAGATGGTATGCGTGGATCCTAACGATATTCCTGCCGTTGCTATCGTAGATGCAGAGTTGATGTACTCTTTGCCAAAGGGTCTCACCGCTGCTACCGGTATGGATGCGATGACTCACGCTATCGAGGGCTTGATTACCAAGGCAGCTTGGGAGATGAGTGATATGTTCGAGCTCAAGGCTATCGAGATGATTCATAAGTACCTGCCTATCGCTGTGAATGATCCAACCAATCCTGAGGGTCGCAACGGTATGGCCGTAGCTCAGTATATTGCCGGAATGGCATTCTCTAATGTAGGTTTGGGCGTTGACCATGGTATGGCTCACCCAATGAGTGCCCTTCATGATGTTCCTCACGGAGTAGCATGTGCTATCCTGCTTCCTACCGTGATGCGTTTCAATATGGAGGTAAGTGTATCTAAATATGTACAGATTGCCAAGGTTGTTGGTGTTTACAAGGATGGTATGACCGACCAGGAGGCAGCAGAGGCAGCCTGCAATGCTATCGAGGAGTTGTCTAAGTTGGTAGGTATCCCACAGCATCTCAGTGAATTGGGAATCACAGAGGCTGACATCCCTGCCCTTGCCGAGCAGGCATTCACCGATGTATGTACTCCAGGTAACCCTCGTGAGGTTTCTAAGGAGGATATCATCGCCTTGTATCACAAGATCTTGTAATATAGGCTAAAGATACAATAATACTTTAATATTTTAATCGCCCTGAAAGGAACAAGCATAAACGATGCTTCACCTTTCAGGGCGATTTTTTTATTCATTTAATCCCTCAACTTAGGCTTTTAATTTCTTTGCTTTCATATTTTACTCCTTTCTTAAATTGCATATCAAACTAAGCCATTCTTCTTCAACAAATCTGTCAATTCTTTCCCCTTTAAAGTACTCCGCTCCGATTTATCATAAATATAAAGCAAGCCGAGACCATCCTCTATATCAGCTAACACTACTGTTATAATACGGGCACCGCCACTTTTACCACTTCCTTTCGATTTGATAGCCATACGAACCTTACGCAAACCACCACCTAAATCTGCACCCAAAGAGGGGGAAGAACTTAATTCATTCATCAATTCTTTCAAATCAGATTTTAACGACTTATAGCGCTTATTCAATCGTTTAGCTTCCCTTTCAAAAGAAGGAAACGTATATATCTTACAACTCATTCAACACGTCCTCCAATGGTTTAAGCTCTAGCTTTCCTTCACGATAGGATTTCAGCTCATGGAGGGCATTGTCAAAACCTGATAGAATTTCGTCTTTAGTCATACAAGGCTCTTCTTGAACCATACACGCCTCATTTGCCTCTTTATTTGCAAAGAGTTTTCTTATCCTATCCAAAAGATGGATATCTTGTGTATTAAGCACCTGACGAATAATATCATTCTGTGCTGCTTGTATATTTAATGCTGTCATACAACTCCTTTTTATTTGTTTTAAAATACCGAATATCACTTATTTCCTGCAAAAATACACAGAAGTTTTCAAAATACCAAATATTTCCAGGCAAATCTACAAAAAGGTTATTGTTTTCTTTGATTTTCAGAGAATTATTCGCATTTTTGCATCGTTATAGGATATAAATTCTTTATATGTCAGAGATACTATATGCCCTCTCCCATCTTCCCCGCAACTCAAAACAAAGCGCACGAGTGAGAAACAAATATATCATCAACATAGCTGACAAAGTAGTATTTGGAGCTTTAGATACTTCTAGTTCACTTGCAAACCTAACGAAAGCTGCAGAAAGAATAGGTTCTTGTACCTTTAGCAAGCGTAATAATTAGTCGTAAAGAGCAATGGAAGTTGTCGGAACATATAGGAGAAGTTGCCGGAAAGATTAATATCTGTTTTCGGGGAAGTTAATATCTCCAGCCGCACAACACGTGTTGTGCAAGCGGAAACCAACTGCTGTGCACCAACTTATCCAGTCTTTTCCTTTCTCGTATAATCGGACAAAGCTCCTTTCCCCATTAAGCTTCTGATAATCAGAAAGTATTAATGAGTGTGAAAGGAGAATTGAATTACGAATTGTTTTTAGAATTTGGTGAAGTATAGCCTCAACATCTTAGAGCGGAGCATCATTTTATCGCCCTTGAGCTTCTCTTTGTAAAAAGCTTCTCGCAGATTATTGATACCATAGCTTCTGATGCTGTCATTCACAACGGTTGCAGGAATATCTCCACCATTTTCTCCATGATCCTGATGCCAGTTGTTCTTGTAAGGCGAATGCAGGATCAGACTGTCACCAGTCTGTTCGAATCGGAAATAATAGCCGCGGAAACTGTACATATTCGTGGGGGTAATACTGGCACAAGATATCAGCTTATGCTGCACTCCCCAGAATACTCGTTCCTTGGAAAGGTCGAGATAGTTGCCCGTAGCCAACGTATCTACCCGTTCAAGATGCCAGAATCCATCAAGATTTCCATTATCGCTCGTCTCGATGGTACAGGAACTCACTACCAAACAGATAGCTGATATCAAATATATCATTCTTTTCATAATCTTTTCTCTTTCATAAAGTTAGAACTTGACAATACCTTGTCTAGTCAGGGTAATCTGGAAACCTCTATTGTGGCCCAACATCTCTGTACTGCCGAAATCCATTCCGTAAGCTGCCTTTACCGTATATCTTCTTAAGAAGTGGTAGCTGCCTTCTGCCATGAAGCTGACATTGTGATGCTTCTTCGTAAATGGCAGGACATAGGTTCCCCATCCCTTCTGATAGGAGGCAAGTACACGATAGCCGAATTTATCGGAAGGCTGACCATCGAATCCCAGGTGATAGGCGATGAAACGGTTATCCTTCACCTCAATCTTTCCATCTGTATTATAGATTGGCGAACGATAGAGCGGATTACCCATTACCTGCCCCCAATGCTGCCAGCCGGTATAGTTACTATGATTATAGTAATCGTCCATTCCTGCCAAATGATCAGGAATATTCACTGTATGGTCATGGTTATATGGTCCACTCTGGTACTTGGTATGAACGTATTCTAACACAACATTACGAATCCATCTGCCATATTTGATATTCAGTTCCGCACCCAGCATCATGTCCTGGAGGGAATACATAAAGAAGCGATGGCTTTTCTTGCTCTGCCACTCCTTTCCTTCGCCATATCCATTATAATCAAGCATAAACATCTGACTATCATCCTCGAAGAAATGATCAGCATAAACGCCCAACTTCCAGGTGTCAGCATTATAGTTGATGCGCATGAGCCAAGATCCCAACTGGTTGCCGGCAATATTGGCATACTGACCTTCACCATCATCTTGTCCGCCAGGAATAAAAGCATGCCATATTCCCTTTAATCCACCTTCTGTAGCCTTGCATTTGAGTCCGCCATTTCCATCATAGGTGTATGGCTTGCCACCAAACTGTGCTGCCATTTCCAAGCCCAATTCGATACTCAAGGGGCAGAATGCGGCTTCGTTTCCAATTCGCAGATAGCCTGCCTTGCTATGATAGAGCACGCCTTCAGAATACTTGGATTTGCGCTGGGTGAAATCATGCTGCCAGTTTTCATCGGTGAATTTTCCAAAAGCGATATGTCCCTTGAGTTGAACCCAATGATTTAAAATAGGTAGCGTCCAATATTCCGGTAAGGCTAATCTTACCTGCGGTACAGGTCGAGCGTTAATGCCCAGCGTCTGGCTACCACTGGAAAGCGTCTGGTTCTTCAATTCCATCGGATATTCTTTAGCTCCCACACTGAGCACACCATGCAGCCATCTTACTTCTGCAAAAGCCTGCTGCACAATGAACTTGCTGGTAAAATGAGTGGGCAATACCAGATCTACACCATAACCTACTCCCCATCTGCGCTGATTATCTGTGGATAGAGGTCGTATCAAACTGCCTCTTAGATAGGCATTCGCCTCTTTCAGAGAACTTAAACCATACCGATTGGCATTGAGCCAAAGGGGTGTCTTGCCCTTTGAAAAAGTAGCTTGCCTTTCTATTCTATATTCCAGAGCACTATCGAGTCTTAATTTTGTAGGTTCCGCATCTTCCTGAAAACAATATTGTGCCTTTAATGATTGTGGGCACGCTATAGTAAGGAGGCAAAGCGAAACCAAATAGAAAACTTTCTTCATATCAATGTTTTATCTATAAAACTGCATAAACACTCATTTTATTGTAGTTTTTGCAGTTACTTTAACATTCCTTACGAAAAGTCGGGCTATAAACCTGGATTGGAAAGATAAAATTCGCCAAAATACAATAATTCAACAATACATACGTTACATTATATAAGATATAAGAATTAGATTAGAAAGGTTTTTGTAAACAAGATAAATAATGGAAAATAAAGAAGAACATCTCAAACAAATAGATGTGGTGGCAATAGCTAAGGAAATGAAGAAGCATAAGAAACTGTATCTTATCGCTCTTCCTATTACTTTCGTTCTCTCTTGCCTGCTCATCCTCTGTGTGCCAAGGTATTATTCTAGTACAGCAAAATTGGCTCCGGAAATATCAAGCTTCAGTTCGAGTTCATTAGGTGATATTGCTTCTTCATTCGGTTTCGACTTAGGGGGAAGCTCAGCAAACGGAGATGCCATCTTTCCGGAACTCTACCCTGAGCTGATAGAATCCAACGACTTTATGGTAGGTATGTTTGATGTCAAGGTGAAATCTAAAGATGGAAGTATCAACACTACCTATTATGATTATCTTGCCACCAAGCGACAGACACCTTGGTGGACAAAAGCGTATAATTCCGTAAAACAGCTGTTTGATACACCTGATTCTACACCCGTAAGTAAAAACGGAAAAGTTAATCCTTTCCAACTTACCCGACGTCAGGATCAGATAGCCCGACTTATGAGCAAAAACATCAAATGTGATATCGATAAGAAGAACTATGTGATTTCTATCTCCGTAGAAGATCAGGATCCTCTGATATGTGCAACCCTTGCTGATACGGTTCAGGCTAAACTTCAGGATTTCATCACTGACTATCGTACCAAAAAAGCGAAGAAAGACTTAGAGTACTACAAGAAGTTGAGCAGTGATGCCAAGTCAAAATATGAGCGCATCAGACAGCAGTATGGCAGTTATTCTGATGCCAACCAGGATGTGGTATTGGAAAGCTACCGCTTGAAAGCCAACGATATGGAAAATGAGATGCAGTTGCTTTACAACACATACACAACTCTTCAGGCTCAGGTACAGCAGGCTCAGGCGAAACTTCTGATGCAAACTCCAGCCTTTACGACCCTGCAGAGTGCATCTGTACCATTGAAGCCAGCAGGACCAAAGAGAATGCTGTTTGTTCTCGGAATGACATTCATCGCATTCTTCGTCGTGACAGTATATTCCATTAGAAAATTGATTTTTAGAGAGTAGAAACAATAATAATAATAATGAGCAAAATGAATGAACATAATCATAGCAACTATTCCAAGCGAATTGCAACCAACACTTTGGTGCTATTCGCCAGAATGCTCATTATTACCATTGTCAATCTCTATACTGTGCGCTGGGTATTGAAAGGTCTTGGCACAGAGGATTATGGAATCTACAATGCAGTGGCAGGTGTGGTTACTACTGGCACCTGTATCAGCAGTGTTCTAGCGATGGCTACGCAGCGATTCTATTCTTACGCAATAGGCTTGGGTGAGAAGGAAAAGCTAACCAGAATATTCTCTGCCAGTGTGAATTTAGTTATTGTGTTTTCGATTATCACAATCCTTGTCCTTGAACTTGTAGGAAATTGGTTCGTTTCCACACAAATGACAATACCTGTAGATAGGCTGTCTGCTGCAAGCTGGGTGTTCCAGTTTTCTATATTCTCGTTTGTTTTTACCTTACTTCAGATTCCATATGTAGGAGCAATCTTCTCTAATGAAGATATGGGAGTATATGCACTCGTATCTTCTGTAGATTGTTTCATAAAATTGATGATTGCGGCTTTGATCTGTATGTTTGGTTTCGATCATCTTATTTTATATAGTGGCGCCATGATGATTGAATCTGGATTAGTGATGGTAGTTTATATGCTTGTTGCTTCTCGCAAATACATCGAATGCAGATATATAAAAGGAATAGACAAGGGGCTATCCAGAGAATTGATATCATTCTCTGGATGGACATTTTATGGTGCTTTGTCTGGAATGGGCATGACTCAGGGAAGTATCATTTTGCTCAACATCTTCTTTGGTCCACTGGTAAATGCTGCATTTTGTATTGGCAACCAATTATACAATGCCATCAACACGTTGAGCAATAGTATAATTGTTGCATTCCGTCCAACATTAATCAAATCCTATTCGTGCCAGGATATGCTATATATGCAGCAACTTTATTTTTATGCCAATAAGGCTATTTTGTATTTGCTGTGTTTGGTTGCAATGCCTTTAATGTTGGAAACGGAAAATGTACTGCAATTCTGGTTAGGATACAGCACTCCGGAAATCATACTCTTTTGCAGACTCTATATTATATATACGATTGTTTTGACTTTACATAATCCGATAACTATCATTATGCAAGCTACAGGAAAGATCAGAAAGTATAGTTTATATGTAGAAAGTCTTACCATTATGAACATTCCAGTTTGTTGGGGACTGTTTATACTAGACTGTCCTTCTTATACTATCTTTATCGTAATGATAGTCTTGTGTCTGATAGCTCACAATATAAGATTGGTGATGCTGAGAAAAGCTGTTCCAGAACTGAAGCTGAGAAGTTATTATAAACATCTGATACTTCCTGCCTTCTTCATACTGGGCATAACGAGTATGTTGGAACTGTTCTTGCTGCAGTTACCGATAGCAGGTTTTCAAAGATTTGGGCTAATCGTGATCTCTTCAGTCATGGTAATGTCAATATTGATATACGTATGGGGCTTTTCGGAAGCCGAACGAAAATTATTGCATTCACTGATTCATAAGGTAGTGAATAAAAGGCAAACAGTATTATAAAGGAAACAATAAATTATGGGATACATTTTACTATCAGTACTTTTGATAACGATTATACTTTGTTATCTGGAAGATTACATCAAGCGATATAGATTTTTTCTATATATCTTGATGGGATTCGTTATGGTTCTTATAGCAGGATTACGCGAAATAGGTCTGGATCCTGATTCTGAAAATTACGAGTATTCTTTCCATCATTATTATCAGAGTTCTGAGATGGGTATGGTAGAACCATCGTTTACTCTCATATCTGCTGTTCTAAATGTATTTACAGATAATGTGCATCTTTTGTTTTTAGTTTATGCATTCCTTGGTGTCACTATCAAGCTATATGCATTCAAAAAAAACTTGCAATGCATTTTCGTGCCAATGATGTTATATATAAGTTTCTACTTTGTATTGCATGAAATGACACAAATTAGAGCTGGAGTTGTGTCTGCTTTATTCTTGTTGGCTGTGTACCACATAGCTAAAAAAGAAAAAAGAAAAGCATTACTGCTGATCATAGTTGGCTCATTCTTCCACTATTCCTCCTTAGCTCTGCTACCAACACTCGTGTTTGGCAATAAAGATTTCAACCGAAAAGGAAGTATATTAATAGCGTTGCTCATACCCCTAAGCTATCTCATATATTTCGGTGGTATCAGTATGCTACTGAATACTGATATTCCACTTATCGGCAACAAACTAGCCATCTACCAGCAGGCAATGGAAAAAGGAAAAATGACAGTAAACATAAATGTCTTTGATCCTGTACACCTTGTCTCCGTGATGTTGTTTTACTACACATTATATTTTCGAAAGACAATCACCGCCTTCAATGAAAACTATAATGTTGTAATAAAAATAGTGGCACTAGGGCTGTTCTTGCATACTAGTTTGGCTTTTCTCCCAGTTCTAGCTTTGAGAATCAGTCAGTTATACTGTATCGTTAACATTTTCTTATTTTCAGGGATCGTATATACATTCAAACAGAAATGGATGGGAATTACAATCCTGGTGTTATTATCGATATTCCAAATGTATCTCGCTTTACCTCATTATGGATTAGGTGATATCGTGAGATTTTAAATAAAGAAATACAATGAAAGCAAGAGTTATAGCATTTTACCTGCCACAGTTTTACCCGATTCCCGAAAACGACAAGGTTTGGGGACCGGGATTCACAGAATGGACGAATGTAGCCAAGGCTCGTCCGGTTTTTCATGGGCACTATCAGCCCAGAATACCGGCAGATTTAGGTTTCTATGATCTTCGTTTGCCTGAGACTCGCGAACAGCAGGCTGATTTGGCTCGCGAAGCAGGTATAGAAGGTTTCTGCTACTGGCATTACTGGATGGGTAATGGAAAGCGCCTGTTGCAGCGTCCTTTCGATGAAGTACTAAATTCCGGCAAGCCAGATTTTCCTTTCTGCCTGGCATGGGCAAACCATGACTGGAAAACAGGAACATGGAAGAACAATGGTGGCAACCAGATGATCTGCGAACAGAAATATCCTGGAGACGATGATTATATTGCTCACTTTCATTATGTTCTAAAAGCTTTCAAAGACCATCGCTACATTACAGTAGATGGAAAGCCACTGTTCTTGATATTCGACCCTTACCACTTTAAAGATATAACCCATTTTATCCATCTCTGGCGTGACTTAGCCAAAGAAAGCGGATTGAAAGGTATTTACTTCGTTGCTATGTGCTCAGCCACAACCACCATAAAGCGCAATGAAGATGGCTCTTTGAGCAGAGTGGTTCCTAATCTGGACAGTGCTTCTGAGGTTTATGAAAGCTTTATCAAACTAGGATTTGATGGCATTAATCCAATGGGAAAAAACCGTGCAGAAATGGTGTATCAAGGAAAATATTGTCGCATCATTCGAAGAGCATTACAAAAGAAGTTTTCCTTTCTGCCTCCGTTGAAATATGATTATCCGAAAGTGATGAAGCATTTCTATATGCCCGAAGACCAATGGAACAATGTATTCCCTACTCTCTTCCCACAATGGGACAGAACTCCAAGAGCAGGCAAGCATGAGGGGATATACGTAAACGCTACCCCACAGAATTTTGAGGAGCATATCAGAGGGGCACTTCAAATTATTAGAAACAAACCGGAAGATAAGAAAATTCTATTCTTGCGTTCTTGGAACGAATGGGGCGAAGGAAACTATGTGGAACCAGACTCATTATATGGCCACGGTTTTCTAGATGCCATAAAAAATGAAATAAAAGCGGAATAAAATGGAAATAAAAATAATCCCGACAGGAGGACTTTGCAATCGACTGAGAGCTATCGCAACTACCATTGCGATAGCAAAGCACTATAACTGTTCGCTATCCATCTATTGGAACAACAGTAGAGGACTCAAGGCAAACTTTGCCGACTTATTCGAACCTATTCATATAGAAAAAGTGCATCTGATAGAGAATACGCAATGGCTATATCATATCAACGGAACCAAGGATTATCTCTTGAGAAAATGGTTCCTTCGGTTGGGTAATGAGCAGGTAGTTTTCAATCATAGCATCTATAGAGAAGGAGATATCTATCAGAAGTTGAAAAGTAATTATAAGGGCAACCTACTCTTGATTTCTTGCTATCCTATGTGTACGGATTATCAAATTCAGAACATATTCGTTCCGAAAAGAGATCTTCAGCTGCGGATTGATCAAATAACCTCGACTTTCTCGAAAAATATGATTGGTGTTCATATCAGAAGAACAGACAACATAGCTTCTATCAATTCTTCACCAATAAATGTTTTTGTCCATCTTATGCAACTTGAAATAGAAAAAGATGATACTGTGAAGTTTTATGTGGCTAGTGATGATGAGAAGGTAAAAAAAGAACTGCAAGATAAATTTCCTGGAAGAGTCATTACATTAATGGATGATACCAGTAGAGACTCTCTCGAAGGTATGAAATTCGCTGTAGTGGATTTATTCTGTCTAAGTAAGACTAAAAAAATATTGGGTAGCGTGGCATCCTCCTATTCGCAAATTGCAGCTGAAATTGGAGGTATCAAAATAGAATATGCTAAATGTAATGAGAATTAAATAGTTTATGACACCAGAAATAAGTATCATCATACCAACTTACGCTCCTGGAGAATTACTCAGAATGTGTTTAGATTGCCTGGAGCAGCAAACCTTAGGCAAGGAGGCGTATGAGGTATGTCTCGTTTTGAATGGAGACAAAGAACCTTATTATGCCAATATAAAGGAGTATCTGGAAAATTATAAGATGAAGGTTAATTTGATTTATAGTGAGCACAAAGGTGTTTCGTTTGCTCGAAATCTAGGCATAGATATTGCAAAAGGTAAATTCCTTACCTTCATCGACGATGATGATCTTGTAAGTCCAAACTATCTGGAACAATTAAGCAAAAACAGTTGCGACAATGGAATCACTGTTGCCAATATGATTGCTTTCAGAGGACAAGTTGAAAATGTGGCAGATCATTATCTTTCTTCGGCTTATCAGCAATATGATGTAGGGAAGAAAAAGAATATTTTCCGTCATCGCAGTCTGCTGTCTACTGCTTGTTGCAAACTTATTCCCCGCCCATTGATTGGTAATATTCGCTTTAGAACGAATTTATCTCATGGTGAAGATTCCTTCTTTATGTTTATGGTATCGGCAGGTATCAGACAAATAAACGTTACATCTCCATCCGCCATTTACTATATTCGTAAGAGAGACAACTCATCCTCGAGAAGCAAGGATAATAGGCGCAAAAAGCAGATAATGGAGATCAAGCTCTTCTATTTCTATACAAAAGAGTATTTCTCACATATAAAAAAATATAATTTACTACTCTACGTAAGTCGCATAGTTGCAACTGCTTACAAGTTGTTTCTAGAAGATTACGTAAAACCTCTGTAAAAGTTTCTTGCTTCTTTTACAATATTTAGCTGTTTGGCTCGTTATAATATTAAACGGATAAAAGAGAATGGATAGGAACAGGTTAGTATCAGTTATCATGCCCACTTATAATGCCGGCAAATATCTTGCCGACAGCATAAGTAGTATCCTTGACCAAACCTATCTTGACCTGGAATTGCTGATTACAGATGACGGTTCCACGGATCCGGTAACTCTGGATATTCTGCACAAGATAGAGGAAAGGGATAGCCGGGTGGATGTGCTCTATCTTGACCACAACCATGGAGCAGGATACGCCCGGAACAAGAGCATAGAACGTGCCAGAGGAAGATACATCGCTTTCTGTGATAGTGACGACCGGTGGACACCGGATAAACTGGAAAAACAAATCGCATTCATGAACCAGAAACAGTGTGCTCTATCCTGTGCCTCATACATCATCTTCAATTTGAACGAACAAAAATCTGTAGGCATCAATATCGCACCGCCTAAAATCACCTTCTCTATGATGAAGCGGGATAATAAAATAGGTTGCCTCACTGCTATCTATGATACCCAACTGCTGGGCAGAAAATACTATATGCCCACTTTGCGCAAGCGACAGGATTGGGCACTCTTCCTGCAGATTCTGAAAGATTGCAAGGTGTGTTATTCCTACCCCAGCCAGCCGCTGGCTGTGTATTGCCGCCACAAGCATTCCATATCCAGCAGCAAGATATCACTTGCTAAATACAATATAGCTGTTTATCGTAGCATTCTGGGGTATGGATGGTTGAAGGCTTGCTTCTACTTTGCTTTTTTGTTTTTACCAACTTACATTCTGAAGCTAATGAAGCGAGAACTGGATAGTTACTGCTTTGTTAAAAGAAAAGGATAGCTAAATATAATATATGGCACAACTTTACGTTTATATAGTAAATGGAATAACTCTATATGAGAAATAGTATAGTTAAAACAGAAGTCATAGCAGATGGTATGAGTGCTATGGAGCGAAACGTCAAGCGAGTTGGCGACTTTCTGTTAGCAACCATCAGCTTACTGCTCGTTTCGCCTCTCATGCTTCTAATATATATAATGGTAAGATGTGAAGATGGTGGACCAGCCATTTTTCGGCAGGAACGCATCGGACGGTTTGGGCGCCCCTTCAACATCTATAAATTCAGAAGCATGACGGTGGATGCAGAAAAGAATGGTCCTCAGCTCTGTTCCCATAAAAAAGATGAGCGACTTACACGCATAGGCAAGTTTCTGAGAAAACATCATCTGGATGAACTTCCTCAGCTTTGGAATGTTTTGTGTGGCGATATGTCGTTTATTGGTCCAAGACCAGAACGAAAGTTCTATATAGACCAGATTATGGAGCGTGACCCTAGATATAAGAATCTGTATCAGATTCGCCCTGGTGTTACTTCCTACGCAACCCTCTATAACGGATACACAGATACGATGGAGAAGATGTTGCGCCGCCTGGATATGGACCTATACTACCTGGAGCATCGCTCATGGTGGTTTGATGCCAGAATCTTAGGCAAGACTTTCATCAAGATGATCTTCGGAAGAGTGTTCTAAAACAAAAAAGTCATACCCCCAATCAAAGGGATATGACTTTTTTTTGTTTCTTACAGATGATTCGAAAGCCCCAGCAAAGCCAAGGCTGCCTCATTATATTCATTGATGACATCGGCCTGCTTCATACCCATATCTATCGCTTCCTGCAAGGCATTGGCATATTCCACATAGCTGATTTCTCCACTCTCATACTCGGCAGTACTAAGGCGAACGATTTCTTTTGCCTTAGAAATGTTCTCGCCGTTATAATAAGCCATGCGTTTGGCTGCATTCTGGAAACGGTTGTAGCCTAGGCGATAATCTCGTTCCTTTACTTTCTGCTCCTGCTGCATCTCCAGTTCTGCTTCCTCACGATTCTTCTTGGCAGCCTTCACCTTTGCCTTGGTAGCACCATAGAAGAGAGGCACGCCTACTCCAATCTCAAAGCCGAAGAAGTTACCCTCGGTAAAACGCTGACGGTCGATGTGATAAGGATTCCAACTGGAAATGAGTGCCTGGGTACGGAGCGTAAGCGAAAGAGATGGCGCATAACCAGTCTTGGCGCACTTCACCTCCTTATCGAGTGCCTTCAGACGGTCTTGCTGATACTGCGCATCAGCAGTCTGCTGATAGTTGAAGGTTCCGCTGACAGGAGATTCCAGTGCAATGAGATAAGATTCGGCAGGTAAAACAGGCTGATCGGTATTCAATATTGCCATCAGTTCCAACTGCTTGTTCTCAGCCACACTCTTCACATTTACCATCTCTAAATGGTTTTCATTACGCAAGCGCTCGGCAGTAAGGAACTCCAGCTGTCTGGCTTCGCCTGCCTTGTAACGCTTCTCGGCTACATCGCAATAACGGTCGAGGATAGAATCCTGGCGCTGAAGGATGCTCAGACGATGGGTCTGATAGAGCATTGCATAATAAGCAGAAGCAATCTTAAGCTTAATCTGCTGATTAGTTACACCCAGACGACTTTTCTCCGCCTGAGTTTCAGCCTTCAGTTGACCCCGGCGGGCGGTATAAACCGTTGGAAATTCTATGCCCTGTGAAAATGCAAGAGCATTATCAGTATCGCCGCTTGAAGCCGGATTCTGTCCGAAAGCAATCTCCGTCTTGTCCACATCCCATGCCGTTCCTTCCATTATCTTGGCACGTTCTATCGATTTTCGTCCAGCCTGCAACGTCAGGTTCTGCTTATCTGCCAACTCGAAACACTGCTCCAAAGTCATCTTCGTGCCGGGAATGGTGGCATCGAAAAGGTGAGCCTTTGCCTCTGAAGGAGCCAGCAGCATCAAAACTGCTGCCAGCCCGAATATAGTTTTCTTTTTTCTCTTGTTCATCCTAAATGTTTTATGTTATCTTCTAAAAGCCTATTTCCTGGTGAATGTCTTGTAGATAGCAGGCAACACCAGCAAGGTGAGCAGTGTACTGGTTATCAGACCACCTATCACCACCGTAGCCAGTGGGCGCTGTACCTCTGCTCCATCACCCTGGGAAAGTGCCATCGGCAGGAAACCCATAGAGGCAACAAGTGCCGTCATCAAGACAGGACGCAAGCGAACCATACAGCTCTCGATGATGCGATGATGAATCAATTCTGTCACTCCACTGGATGCTGACAGTTTGTCTGCTGTCTTTTCTTCACGCTGCATCTGGTTCATCTGTCCGATAAGTACGATTCCATTGAGCACCGCTACACCAAAGAGGGCTATGAAGCCGACACCTGCCGAGATGCTGAAAGGCATACCTCTGAGCCACAAAGCCCAGACTCCTCCGATGGCAGCCAGCGGAATGGCAGAGAAGACGAAGAGCGACTCACGGACATTCTTCACCGTAGCATAGAGCAACAGCAAGATAATGACAAGCGCTATTGGTATTACTACCATCAGACGGTTGGTTGCACTCTGCAGGTTTTCAAATTCACCACCATAATTATAATAGTAGCCATCCGGCAACTTCAGCTTTTCATCGAGAATCTCCTGGATATCCTCCACGGTACTCTGCACATCCCTGCCCTTCACGTTGAATCCAACATAGATGCGGCGGGCACCATCTTCATGAGAAACCTGAGCCGGCGCTGGTGAATAATCAATATCTGCCACCTGAGACAACGGAATATCCGTACCATCCTTGAGAGGTATGCTCAATTGCTCAAGCGACTCTACGTTGCGCTGCGAAGGATCCATGCGGAGCACAATATCAAACTTCTTGTCTCCTTCGTAGAGAGAACCAGCCACGGCTCCGGCAAAGGTGGTTTCCAATATCTCACTGATATCATCCACACTAACCCCGTAGGCCGCCATCTTCTCATGGTTGTATTTTACCTGGATCTGAGGCAAACCGGCAACTTCCTCCACAAAGATACCGCTCACACCCGGCACATCTTCTATCATTCTCTTCACCTTGCCTGCCTGCTGAGTGAGCACGTCCAGATCTTCGCCAAATATCTTGATAGCCACATCCTGCTTGATACCTGTCAGCAGCTCATTGTTGCGCATCTGGATAGGTTGAGAAATCTCTGCTTCCAATCCAGGAATGGCACTCAAGGTTTCCTCCATCTTCTCCATCAGTTCTGGAGTAGTCTTGGCAGAGGTCCATTCAGCCTTCGGTTTCAGTGCAATCATGATGTCGGCACGTTCCACCGGCATCGGGTCTGTAGGAATCTCAGCACTACCTATTCGGCTTACAACCTGCTTAATCTCAGGATATTCCTTCTTGAGCAGCTTTTCAGCCTTGGTACAACTCTCCACCATCTGCGACAATGAAGTTCCCTGCGACATACTCATCTCCACGGCAAAGTCACCTTCTTCCAGACTTGGGATGAATTCGCCTCCCAGATATTTGAAGCCCACGATACTGACGCAGAAAAGAGCCACAGCACCAGTGATGACATCCTTGTTACGTGCCAAGACCCAGTCGAGAACCGGTCGGTACCATGCCTGCAACTTTTCTATCACGCGGTCGGAGAATGTTTTTCGGGTATGGACCTTTCGACTTAACATCAGCGAACTTGCCATCGGCACATAGGTAAGCGAGAGAATGAAGGCTCCCAGAATGGCAAAGAATACCGTAAGTGCCATCGGACGGAACATCTTTCCTTCGATTCCTACCAGTGTCATCAGCGGAATATATACAATCATAATGATGATTTCACCGAACGCAGCACTCTGACGGATTCGGGAAGCAGAGAAATGAACTTCCTCGTCCATCTGTTTCTGAGTCAGGGCAAATGGAATTGCTGCTCCGCCATTCTGACATTGAGCAAGATAAGCAGCACGAACTTCCGGCTGCGAGAAATGACCGGTATTGATATGTGTCACCACAGCTTCAACAATGATGACCGCAGAATCCACTATCATACCAAAGTCGATGGCTCCCAGCGACATCAGGTTTCCGTCGATGCCAAAGGTCTTCATCATACCGAAGGCAAAGAGCATACTCAGTGGGATGACACTTGCTACGACAAGTCCGGCTCGCCAGTTACCTAGGAAGATAACAAGTACGAAAATCACGATGAGTCCACCTTCGATGAGGTTGCGGGCGATGGTGCCCTCTACCCGATCCACCAGATTGGTACGGTCGATAAACGGTTCGATAACCACTCCTTCCGGTAGTGATTTCTGAATCTGATTGATTCGTTCCTTTACATTCTTGATAACTTCCTGGAAGTTCTCGCCCTTGAGCATGATGGCAATACCAGCCACCACCTCGCCTTCGCCATTGCGGGTAACGGCTCCGAAACGGGTAGCATGCCCCAGCTGAACCTTTGCCACATCGCCCACCTTGACTGGTGTTCCATCCACCGTCTTCACCGTGATGTTGGCAACATCCTCCAGATTCTTCACCACACCGATGCCTCGGATATAATACTGGTTGGAATTCTCCTCAATGTAGCTGCCACCCGTATTGGCATTGTTGCGCTGCAAGGCTTCAAACACCTCGCTTACGGATACCCCGCTGGCGTTCAGCTGGTCGGTATTGATAGCCACCTCATATTGCTTGACATAGCCGCCCCAACCGCTTACCTCGGCAACGCCCGGGGTTCCGGAAAGCTGTTTGCGCACAATCCAGTCCTGCATGGTTCGGAGCTGGGTGAGCGAGTATTTATGCTCGTATCCCTCCTTGGCACGAATGGTATAGTGGTAGATTTCGCCTAATCCGGTGGCAATAGGTCCCATCTCGGTTTCGGTGTTCTTAGGCAGTTCTTTCTCCAACTGTTCCACCACCTGGCTCACCTGCGAACGTGCCCAATAGATATCGGCGGCATCGTCGAAGACAAGCGTGATGACCGAGAGTCCGCTTCTTGAAATGCTACGGCGTTCCTGGATGCGGGGGATATTTGCAAGCGCCATCTCTACAGGAGTGGTTACATATTGCTCCACCTCCTGAGCTCCCAGCGAAGGAGCCTGTGTGATGACCTGTACCTGATTATCTGTAATATCTGGGGTGGAATCGAAAGGAAGATGCATCAGCGACCAGACACCCCATATCGCCAGGGCTATAGAGAGTACTCCAATCACCAGTTTGTGGCGAATGGAATAAGTAATAAGTTTCTGAAACATAAGCTTTAATCTAAAAATGATTCGTTGAAAACTATTAAAGCTTAATGTGCATGCTCGCTATGTTCGCCTGTAAGCGAAGCCAGATAATAAGCGTTCTCGGTTACAATCTTCTTGCCGGCAGCTCCATCCTTGCCCTTCAGCAGATGTTCGCAAAGCTTCACCTCTGTATATTTACCATCCGAAGCGCCTGTGGTCACCTCATGACGGGAGAAGCTGTAGCTACCCTTGCTAGGAGCTCCATTGAGAGCGAAGACATACTGCTTTCCATCTGTGCTCACAATTGCATGGGATGGCAAGGCGAGACACTGCTGGCTACCTGTAGCTATCTTTCCGCTTACATACATACCTGCGAAAAGCTTTCCGCCATGAGTATTGCCTGAAGAAGAATGCAGATAACTCTTCACGCTTGCTGCATCCAGCTTTACGTGAACAGCAACGGCTTTCGAATTATCGTTAAAGTATTGGTTCATGCCATATACCGTGCCTGAAAGTTTTACGCCAGGCTGATTAGTCAGGTTTATGGTCACCCGATTGCCCACCTTGACCTTCGCCAAATCCTTCTCGAAGACATTGAGGTCACATTCCACTGCCTGGGTGTTTCTAATCTTCATCAGAGGAGTCTGCATATCAGCATAACTTCCCAGACTGGCAGTCATCTCGCTCACGATGCCGGAGATAGGCGCATGCAAAGGGAACGCTGTGGTAAACTTGCCTTTGGATACAGCGGAAGTAGAAATACCCATTTGGCTGAGCTGTCTGCCAATACCCAAAAGATTGGCATGAGCCACTTGGTAATCTTTCTTGGTCTGCTGTAAGGTACGCATCACACCTGCTCCCTGCTTACTGAGCAGAAGTTGGCGCTCCAAATCAGCCTTGGCAAGTTCGCACTCCTTGGTAGCAGAGTAATACTCGCGCTGAAGACTTACCACATCTGTATTTTCAACGGTAGCAACAACCTGTCCTTTATGAACAAGCTGTCCTTCTTTCACAAAAATAGATTTCACGATACCGCCCATCAAAGAGGCAACATCACCCATCGCCTGTGCACGCAGTACGAGCGATCCTTTCGCTTCTATGGTGGCATCCATCTCGCGCTCCACAGCCTCACCCATCTTCAAATCTACGGTGCTGACCTGTTTGGCAGTCAACGGAATATGATCAAAATCAACTTCTTCTTCATGCTCATGCTCCTCGTGTGCATGAACCTCTGAACCGGTCTGTTTCGCAAAGAAAGCGAATCCTGCCCAGGCAATCGCCGTAACGGCGACAATCAAAATTATTCTTTTCATGTTTGCTTTTTCCTTTTATTTTATAAATCTACACTACAATTTGACACAACGAATCTTATCAAAAATCCGTTGGCAAAAGTACACAAAAGATCTTGCAACTCAGTTGCATTCAAATCTTCAAACCGATTTTTGCAACCAAGTGGCAAACTTGTAAAATCATAAAATAGAAGGAGGCCCCCGCCTGCTATAGCCAGCCGCCAACCCCTCAACAAGCGGAGAAGCTGCCACATGCTGCCATCTCACAGAAATGAGTGAGAGACGAGGGAAGGTCAAAAGAGAAGAACAAGACAGGACCATAAGCTGATGGTTTTCATCTATCAGCAACTTGCGGATACCCTTCACCATCTTGGAATTGACGACAAACTGATGCATTTGACGAACGCTACAGTTCTCACGATCGCTATCATTTTTCTGATCATGATGTTCGGTATGCTCATCATTGATGTTGCCATCCTGCTCACATTGCTCCTGAATCATACAGATACGCCCCATGTGGTGATGATGGGTCATCACCGTGGATAGCAATATGCTCAATGTAGCTATCCAGAGACTGAATATGTATAATGTTCTTTTCCTCATTCGCAATTTGGCTACAAAATTACAGTTTTTTTGCAATATTACCAAGAAGACGTGATGATTTTATAGCATTTTTTTCTAAAAAAAACTAAAAGACAAGTTTCCGTACTTAATTCATAGCCGTATTTAAAATTAAATTTAGTACCTTTGCAATCAAAATTAGTACATAAATAAAAATGAAAAAGTTTATTGCAGTTTTACAGTTACTCTTAGTAGTAATGTTGGCTCATGCGCAGATGATGAACCCTGTGAAGTTCTCAACCTCGCTCAAGACCAATGGAACCGCTGTAGCGGAAATCGTGTTTAATGGAAAGATTCAACCGGGATGGCATGTCTATTCTACAGGTTTGGGCGCAGACGGACCTATTTCAGCCACTTTTAACGTAAACAAGCTTGACGGTGTAGAACTCGTAGGCAAGTTGCAGGCTCGTGGCCATGAAATTTCAAAGTTCGACCCTCTCTTTGAGATGAAGTTACGCTTCTTCGAGGGTAGCGCCACTTTCGTACAGAAAGTGAAGTTCACCAAGCCTAACTATCGTATCGATGCTTATTTAGAGTATGGCGCTTGCAGCGACCAGAATTGTCTTCCACCTAGCGAGGCAAGCTTCAAGCATAGTGGTAAATCTCCTGCTGTAGATGGCAAGGATGCTGTCAGCCCTGAAGATGCGAAAGCTGACGAAAATACAGAAGATCCAGCAGCTATCGCTAAGGCGAAAGCAGACTCTTTGGCTCAACTTGCCGTAGCAGAGAAAGTAGATAGCACAGCTAATATTGATTCTTCATTCTCTGTAGATGGTGATGATGCTAAGGCTTGGTGGAAACCGGTTGTCAAGGAGCTTCAGGCATTTGGTGGCAACAATGACATTGCCAACCATTCACTCTTCTATATCTTCATTATCGGTTTTGTAGGCGGTTTGCTCGCTCTTGTAATGCCATGTATCTGGCCAATCATTCCGATGACAGTAAGCTTCTTCCTGAAGCGTGCCAAGAATGACAAGAAGAAGGGTATCCGCGATGCTATCACTTATGGTTTGAGTATTGTCATCATCTATCTGGCACTCGGTCTCACCGTAACTGCCATAGCTGGTCCTAGCACTCTCAATGCGCTTAGTACAAGTGCGGTATTCAACATTATCCTCTTCTTGCTTTTGGCAGTCTTCGCATTCTCATTCTTCGGATGGTTCGAAATCAAGTTGCCAGACAGTTGGGGTAATGCTGTAGATAACAAGGCTTCCAGCACAACAGGACTCATCAGCATCTTCCTGATGGCGTTCACACTCGTGCTCGTAAGTTTCTCTTGCACCGCTCCTATCATCGGCTTGCTTCTGGTACAGACAGTTACATCGGGTGACTGGTTGGCACCAACCATTGGTATGTTTGGTTTTGCCCTTGCTCTCGCCTTGCCATTCACCCTCTTTGCCCTCTTCCCATCTTGGTTGAAGTCAGCTCCTAAGTCTGGTTCCTGGATGGAGACCATCAAGATTGTGCTTGGTTTCATTGAGCTTGCTTTCTCTTTGAAGTTCTTGTCTGTAGCAGATTTGGCTTATGGCTGGCACATTATGGATCGCGAGGTATTCCTCTCACTCTGGATTGTCATCTTCGGCCTGCTCGGCCTCTACCTGATTGGCAAGTTGAAGTTCCAGGTAGATGCCATCGGCGGTGACCTCAACAAGCCAATGCCAGTAGCTTGCATTATGCTTGGTCTCTGTTCTTTGGCTTTCTCTGTTTATATGATTCCTGGTCTTTGGGGTGCTCCTTGCAAGGCTGTAAGTGCTTTTGCCCCACCTGTAAATACCCAGGATTTCAACCTGAACACCAAAGTGGTAGAACCGGCTTATAAGGACTACGAGGAAGGTATGGCTGCAGCGAAGGCAGCAGGCAAGCCTGTACTGATTGACTTTACCGGCTATGGTTGTGTCAACTGTCGAAAGATGGAGGCTTCTGTCTGGACAGACCCTAGTGTTACTGACATTTTGACAAAGGACTACGTACTCATCTCTCTCTATGTAGATGACAAGACTCCATTGTCACAGCCTATGGAGGTGACTTTCAATGGCGAAAAGCGTACATTGAGAACCATCGGCGACAAGTGGAGCTACTTGCAGGCAAGCAAGTTTGGTGCTAATGCCCAGCCATTCTACATTCCTGTGGATAATGAGGGAAATCCTCTGAACGCTGCATTCAGCTTTAAGGAGGATGTCAGTGCTTATCTTGACTTCCTGCATAAGGGTCTTGATAACTATCGTAAGTAATAATTAACTTTTCATAAGGCGGGAGTGGCATGTTATTTGCTATTCCCGCTTTTGTAATTAAAGTATAACACTATAAAAAGAGGAATTTATGAACAATAAAGAAGTTCCAGTCCTGCTTTTGACAGGCTATCTGGGCAGTGGTAAGACTACCCTGCTCAACAAGATTTTAGCTAACAAAAAGGGTATCAAATTTGCCGTTATCGTCAACGATATCGGTGAGGTGAATATTGATGCAGCTCTCATAGAGAAAGGTGGTGTGGTAGGTCAGAAGGATGATTCCCTGGTTTCACTCCAGAATGGATGTATTTGCTGTACCTTGAAGATGGACCTTGTAGAACAGCTCAAGGAAATCGTAGATATGAAGCGTTTCGACTATATTGTAATAGAAGCAAGCGGTATCTGCGAGCCTGCACCTATAGCACAGACCATCTGCTCTATCCCATCCCTGGGTCCTCAGTATATCAAGAACGGTATCTTGCGCCTAGACAGCATCGTTACTGTAGTTGATGCACTTCGTATGAAGGACGAGTTTGCCAATGGTTCTGATTTGATGAAGCCAAATCTTGATGAGGAGGATCTCGCTTCTCTCGTAATCCAGCAGATGGAATTCTGTAACATCATCCTTCTCAATAAGGCCGCAGATGTAGAGCCTAAGGAGTTGGAGCACCTGAAGCAGATTATCCGTGCCATCCAGCCCAAGGCAGAGATCTTCGAGTGCAACTATGGTGATGTAGATCTCGATCTGATTGTCAATACTCACAAGTTTGACTGGCAGACTGTTGCAACATCAGCAGGCTGGATTCAGGAAATCGAATCTGAACGAAGCGGAGAAGAGGACCATGAAGAAGAAGAGCATGAGCATCATCACCACCATGAAGAAGACGAGCACGAGCATCACCATCATGATGAAGAAGAGGACGAACATGAGCATCACCATCACGATCACGAGGATCATGAACACGGTCACCATCACCATCATCACCACGATCATGACCATGACCACGAAGGTGGCGAAGTTGAGGAATATGGTATCGGAACCTTCGTATATTATCGCCGCAAGGCATTCGACCTGGCTCTCTTCGATGAGTTTGTTGCAAGAAAATGGCCTCGTGACATTGTTCGTGCCAAGGGTATCTGCTATTTTGCTGATGAACCAGATATGTGCTATGTTTTCGAGCAGGCTGGTCAGCAGAAGACAGTCAAGCAGGCTGGTCAGTGGCTCGCAACAATGCCAGCCGACCAGCTCGCAGAACTTCGCAAGAACAATCCGCAGCTCGAGAAGGAATGGGATGAGAAACTTGGTGACCGTATGATCAAGATTGTATTCATCGGTCAGCACATCAAGGACCAGAAGGATGCTATTATCGCTGAACTTGATAAGACTTTAGCACTCTAAAGGAAGTCGCCCTGTAAGGCAAAAGCATGAAGAGATTTATGTTTTCGTCCTCACAGGGCGTTATAATTTACTTGTAAAACTTAAGAGATAATAGCGCATTTTAACTACCGAAAAGGCGAAAAAAACAGAAATTAAAGGAAAAATGCGGGTAAAAATGCAGTTTTTTCTTCGTTTGTACTTTTAATTCGTTTTTTTTTGTTAAATTTGCACCCGATTAATAAATAATTAAGTGAATTTACAAAGAAATGAAGACCGATTTTCGACCTGCATATATTAAGGACTTTGAGGCGTGTTGGAACATCATTGATCAGGCTCGTCGCTCTATGATCGCATCAGGACGTCATCAGTGGACTAATGACTATCCTGCTGAGCACGATATAAAAGACGACATCAACAATGGTAACGCATACGTACTTACCGTAGATGGCGAGGTGGCTGTCTATGGTGCAGTAGCACTCAATGGTGAACCACAGTACGATTTTATCGATGGCGACTGGCTTACCACAGGCGATTATTATGTAATACACCGCTTTGCTACGTTGCCTAAATATCAGCGTGAGGGTTTCGCACGTATATTTATTAATAAGGTGAATAGTCTCTGCGAGGTAGAAAAGGTTCCTAGCATCAAGGTAGATACCAATTTCGATAATCTTCCGATGATTAACTTGCTCTCTTCCATGGGCTTCTGCATCTGCGGAAGAATCAACTATGGGAACAGAGGTATGCGCTTTGCTTTCGAAAAGCAAACGATACAGCCACAAATACAATAACGATTTATAGACATTATGGAGGATAAATTAAATAGAATGAGAAGCTTGGTCAATCAACTGAACCAAGCTTCTGATGTTTATTATAACGGCAAAGGTGAAATCCTTACCGATTACGAATGGGATGCGCTATTCGACCAACTCAAGAAGCTGGAAGAGGAAACCGGCGAAATTCTCCCCGATTCCCCTACCAACAAAGTTTCTGAAGATACGATCGTCGGCCAGAAGGAAGAACACGAGTTCGCAGCTCTCTCTCTGGCAAAGACCAAGAAGGTCAGCGACCTCGTCAAGTGGGCAGAAGACCGCCCTATCTGGATTTCCTGGAAGCTGGATGGCCTCACCTTGGTTGTGACATACGACAATGGCAAACTAACCAAGGTGGTGACTCGCGGTAATGGTCATATAGGCACCAACATTACGCATCTGGCACCAGCTATCAGTGGTATTCCGCAATCTATTACAGAAAAGGGACATCTCGTGATTCGTGGCGAGGCTGTCATCTCTTATGCCGACTTCGAGCAGTTTATCATCGAAAGCGAAGGTGATTACGCCAATCCCCGCAATCTTGCATCCGGATCTCTTTCTTTGAAAGATGTAGAAGAAGTAAAGCAGCGTCACATCCAATGGATTCCTTTCACCCTGGTTTATTGCGAACAGGAAATTACATCATGGGGCAAAAGAATGCAGTGGTTGGAAGAACTGGGTTTTCATCCGGTAGAACGCCAGAAGATAGAGCAGCCAACTTCTGATAACATCCAAAAGGAAATTGATGCTTTTACAGCTAAGGTGACCAACAAAAAGAATCCTTTCCCTGTAGATGGTCTCGTCATCTGCTACGATGATACCTCCTATGCTGCTACAGGTTCCGTAACAGGTCATCATGCAACAAGAGCCGGTTATGCCTTCAAATGGCAAGATGAGCACGCTGATACCGAACTCGACCACATCGAATGGTCGTGTGCAGCCAATACCATCACTCCTGTGGCAGTCTTCAAACCTGTAGAACTGGAAGGCACAACTGTTCAGCGTGCCTCTCTCTGCAACGTAAGTGAATGCGAACGCTTGGGAATCGGGGGTAAGGGAACCCGACTGCAGGTTATCAAGGCTAACAAGATAATTCCGAAGGTAATCAACGTAACAGAATCACTTGGTGTCTTTGAAATTCCTAAAGAGTGTCCTGTCTGTCATGCAGAAGCTATCGTCAGAGAAAGCGAAAGCGGCACGAAAACACTGCATTGTACCAACCCTCAATGCGCGGCGAAGCAGTTGAAGAAGTTCACGAGATTCGTAAGCAAGGAAGGTTTGAACATAGAAGGTATTTCTGAACAGACCATCTGGAAGCTGGTAAACGAAGGCCTGATCAGTGAGTATGCAGACTTTTATCATCTTTCTGATCATGCCTATGTCATCTCTTCCTGGGAAGGATTCGGAAAGAAGAGTGTAGGCAATATGCTGGAAAGCATCCGCAAAAGCCGAAATACAGATGGTCGTCATCTGCTCTATGCACTGAACATCCCGCTGTGTGGAGGTGATGTTGCCAAAAAGCTGATTGAACGCTATCCTGTCCAGAAACTGATAGAAACCGCACGGCTCTGTATGTTTGATGATGAGTTTGCCAGCATCGATGGCATCGGACCGGAAAAGAGCGCCAAGTTCATCGCCTGGTTCAAAGATGACAACAACTTCGCTCATGTAGAGCATCTGATGAAGGAGCTGACCATTACAGAACAGGCTCCTGTAGAAAAAGGCACGCTGTGTGATGGACTAACCTTCGTTGTAACGGGTGATGTTCATCATTATAAAAACCGCAACGAGTTGAAGGCCTACATCGAGAGTCAAGGTGGCAAGGTGACGGGAAGCGTAAGCAAGAGCACCAACTATCTGATCAATAACGATGCTGCCTCGCAGAGTTCAAAGAACAAGAAGGCACACGAACTCAACATCCCTATCATCACGGAAGATGAGTTCGTTGAGAAATTCGGATAAAAAGAAATCCCTTAGACTTCCACAAGCCTAAGGGATTTTTTATACTGTTATTCTTGAATTAGTGTGTTCCGCAATATTGACCCATAAAAAGGATACCGCCACTCTGACTATCCTGAATCATATAGACAAATGGACGGTCAGCGATGAACTCCACATTTCTTGTCTCCTCAGGTGCCATGGCTGTCAGCATCACGGCAGCAGTTACAGCAGCAGCCTTTGTTCCCTGCTCATTCACCTCTATCTTTGCCTTCTGGAGCATTTTGCTTACAAAGAAATTGCCGTCAGCAAAATGACTGAAGTTCGCTTTGCCTGCCACAAACATAGAAGGAGCACCCAAATCACTGATGATCGCATTCAGAGGCAATTCCTGCTCGATGGTAAATTTAGGCAACTTGAGATTCACCATACAGTTTTCCATATTCTGTGAAATCTGATTCAGCTTCTCTTCATCCAATCCTTTCATCATTTCCTGGATATTCTTGCCCTCATTTGGCAGAAGTACCAGCATGCGATAGCTGCCATTACCATAAGGAAGATCTACAGCCTTGAAATCCTTGTTCTCAGCATAGAAGAGCTTCTTTACCTGATGCATCATTTCCACTTTCTGGATATCACGTGTATAGCCACGGAAGTTCTCCAGCTTAGTGTCCTTGGCATTGAACTTGTTCTGCCATGTTCCCTTGAAATAGATGGCATTCATCAGATACGATACCGCATCGGCTGAAACCTGATCAATAATGCGGGGAATCATGCCGTTGGTCTTTTCCTTGCACCAGCCATTGATGCGGTCTGTTGACTTGGAAGAGGTGAAATCAAGACTTTCGATACCAGCCAAATAACTATCGCTCACTTTCTGACAGAAATCCTTGTTGAGCTGGAAGTTCTTGTTTACGGCAATGTAATTAGCTATATTCACGGTTGTCTGCTTATCCTGCTTGTTAGCAGTAAGAAGCATCGCCTTATAAAGCTCATTCAGATCGCTGACAGAAACTCCCTCGCAACCGATAGCTTTCAATATCTCCTGTTGAGTAATTCCATCCGCACCATTTGCCAGCATTCCCATCAGATAAGATACGCTCATAGGTGAAATCACCTTAGACTCCATATCTGTAACCTTATTGAAGAGACGAAGCGCAAACGCATTGTTCTTCTTCACTATATCCTGCTGGGTGTCAGAAAGAATGAGATAGCTATTATCCAAATCCTCTTCATTCTTACCCATTTCGCTGTCCTTGCTTGCATTGGAATCACCGTTTATTTTCTTGCTGCTAGCACAAGAAGTCATAGCCATTGCAGCCATCATCATCAAGGCTGCCATAGTTATCTTACTGTCATTTCTCTTTTTCATAATCTTTTAATTTTGTTGATAATCTGTCTATGAAATGCAAGTTGCTGCGATTCCTTGCATCGGAAGGCTAAAATTTAAGACTCGTTAACTGCCTCCTTACCTGGCAACACACGCAAATGATATCTGTTACCATCAAAGTCAACACGCATCAGACTCTGAGGTTTGGTTATCTTGGCTAACTCAAGAGCCACATGCCCCATCGTTCTGCGAAGATTCAATTCGATACAAGATACAAGTTCTAACTGACCATCCTTTGCTGCAATCATCATATCTACTCCAAACGGCCCATTATAGTTTTCCTTTAACGCAGGTTCAACCACATCTATAATCTTCTGTCTTGCAGAGAAAAGCGCATCTTCGCTGACGTATTTCTTCAAAATATCAATCTTCTCTTCTTCAGAGCAGAGCAAGTTGCCGGTATAGGCATTTTTGACGGTGTCGAAGAGCGAGAGTCCCAGATAGTGTACCTTGCCGTCACGCATCTCGAATTCCATACCAAAATCTTTCACCTTATTATAATAGGGTTCTACGGTAACACCACCCTGTCGGAAGATGATGTTGCTTACCCAGCGCTGGAAAGCCGGATATTCACCATTTGTCCGGAACTCATCGGCAGAAACATATTTCACGCCTCTTCCACTGCTGCTCCAAGGAGCCTTGACAACAGCCTTGCCCCACTTCATTACGTATTCCTTAACCAGAGCAAAGTTATCTGCATATACTACATCCTGCTGCAGATGTTCAGCAGCCCATTGGCGGCTGCTTATCGCGCGTACCTTATCTAATACCTCATCAGTAGGCAGCATAATTTCCGGCAAACCGATACGTTCCAGCTCGCCTTTCAGACTCAAGTCCCATCCCCAAGGATGCACGCAGTCTATAAACTCCGTCTTAAGCAGATGCTCAAGCTGCAGTTTGGTTATAAACTCAACTTTTTCCATCAGGTGCTCCCCCAAATGGCGCACCTTGTCGCGTGCATTGTCTATGTCGTCAACAAGCACCAAGTCACCCTGATCTGCCCACAAGGCAGGTATGAATGCAAGGTCGCTTCGCAACTGTCTTCCTGCATGAGGCGCGGTAAACTGTCGCAAATGAGCGGCCAATGCCAAATCGTGTTCTGGATTGAAGATATGTAGTTTCATACTGCAAAGATACAAATTATTGAGATAAAAACGGCAAAAGAAGGTAAGTTTTACTTAGAAAAGTGCTAAATAATGAAAAAAATGTTAGTTTTTGCTATCTAGAGTTTGCAAATTTAAAATATATTATTACCTTTGCATCGTAAAAAACAAATATGAATCAATATTAAACGCATGGAAGAAGCATTCTTCAGAACACATACATACCTAGTTGAGCATACAGATGCTCCAGTCAGACGAACCTTGATGGATGAGATTGACTGGAACGACCGTATGATTGGCATCAAAGGCACTAGAGGCGTAGGCAAATCTACCTTTCTCCTCCAGTATGCCAAGGAACACTTTGGACCATACGATCGCAAGTGCTTGTATGTGAACATGAACAACTTCTATTTCCAGAGCAGAGGTATTGCCGATTTTGCAGGTGACTTTGTGAATCAAGGTGGACGAACACTCCTGATAGACCAGGTGTTCAAACAGCAGGACTGGAGCAAGGAACTCCGCAAATGTTACGACTTGTATCCTGAATTGAAGATTGTGTTTACAGGTTCCAGCGTAATGCGCTTGAAGGAAGAGAATCCTGAACTCAATGGCATCGTGAAGAGTTACAATCTCCGTGGCTTCTCATTCAGAGAATATATCAATCTGAAGACGGGCAACGATTTCCAGCCATACGAGCTCGAAGATATTCTCCACAATCATGAACACATCATCAAGCAGATCCTTCCCAAGGTGAGTCCGATGAAATACTTCAATGATTATCTGCATCATGGCTTCTACCCATTCTTCTTGGAACAGCGTAACTTCACAGAGAATCTACTAAAGACAATGAACATGATGACCGAGGTTGACATCCTCCTCATCAAGCAGATAGAACTGAAGTATCTGCCAAAAATAAAACGCCTGTTCTACGAGTTGGCTGTCGAAGGCGCCAAGGCTCCCAACGTGAGCCAGCTGGCCGAAAGCATCAATACAAGTAGGGCAACCGTGATGAACTACATTAAGTATCTGGCTGATTCCAGACTCATCAATATGATCTATCCGGAGGGGCAGGATTTTCCGAAGAAACCATCTAAGGTGATGATGCATAATACTAACTTGATGTACGCTATCTATCCTATACAGATTGACAAGCAGGAAGTGATGGAAACATTCTTCGTCAATTCACTTTGGAAAGACCACAAAGTTCACCAGGGCGGTAAAGACCACTATTATACAGTGGATGGCAACAGGAAATTCAGAATCTGTGATGCACAAACTCCCAACAAGATGCGTAGTAATCCAGATACCATCTATGCCCGTTACAATACGGAGGTGGGCAAGGACAACAAGATTCCGTTATGGCTCTTGGGATTCCTGTATTAACGAAATTTCGAAAAGAAGAATTAAATACAAAACATTTTTAATATTTTATCTAAAAGTAAAATGGCAAAAGAGAAAAAATTTATCACTTGTGATGGTAACACAGCTGCCGCACACGTAAGCT
>JAJWLX010000081.1 GCA_021636625.1 Prevotella sp.
GGAGCCAAACTTCGAGGAAGAAGGTTGGGCTCGTCGCAGACCTAAGAAGAAGTAATTTAGGCAGCGATTTATAATAAGATGAAAGCCTGCATCAAAGGGATGTTTTGATGCAATATCCATATTTTGCGGTAAAAATACAGCAATTTCTTTGGTAAATTGCGGTGTTTTTACCGCATTTTTTGTATATTTGCAGCCGTAAACATCAAATTTATTGTATCTTTATACGCATTTTAACCCTAAAAGATATTCTGTAATAAACAAATGAAGAAATCTATTCTTATCGCTTGTCTGGGACTGGTAAGTCTGGGCTTGCAAGCACAGAGCATTTCGCTCGCTGGTGAATGGAATGTAGAGTTGGGAAAGAGCGGTAGCGCTTTCGCCAAGAGTAAGCGTGCCTCGCAGGGTGAGGTGAAGCGTGCCATCCTTCCCGGTACTATCGATACGAACCATCTGGGATTCGCTCCGAAAGATACGATGGAAACCACGCATCTTACGAGACTCTATGCCTATAAAGGTGCTGCTAGATATTCCAGAACCATCAATATCCCGAAGGACTGGAAGAAGAAGCCGGTAGAACTCTTCCTGGAACGTACCCGACCAACCTGGGTGTATGTGGATGGAGAACTGGTGGATTCCTGCAACTTCATCTCTACTCCCCAGCGCTATCTTCTGCCAAAGAAGGTGAAGCCGGGCAAGCATCTCCTGGAAATCGTGGTGGATAATGGAAGAGGTGTGCCTGAGCAGGTTTACGGTTCCAGCCATGCTTATACAGAAGATACGCAGACCAACTGGAATGGAATTATCGGAAGGATAGAACTCCAGCTAGCCAGCTCTGTAGAGAGCAAATCTGCAGAAACTCTAACAGGATCAATCCCTAGCCGTTCTGTAGCTTCTCCTTCCGCCCTTCAGATGTCTGATTTCGCCAAGGATTTCCATATTGAGGGCGCTCACTTCTACGCCAATGGTCATAGGATATTTCTCCGTGGCAAGCACGATGCGGCTGTATGGCCGCTGACGGGACATGTGGAGATGAGCGTGGAAGGCTGGATGAAGTATCTCGGCACCTGCAAGGAGTATGGAATCAACCATGTGCGCTTTCATTCCTGGTGCCCACCAGAAGCGGCTTTCGTGGCTGCGGATAGTCTGGGAATCTATCTTCAGCCGGAGCTTCCTTTCTGGGGTTCCTTCGACAAGAAGGATGAAAGGCTGATGGCGTTCCTGCATCAGGAAGGCGAGAACATCCTCAGAGAATACGGTCATCATCCATCTTTCAGAATGATGGCGCTGGGTAATGAACTCTGGGGCGACATCAACAAGATGAAGGAGTTTGTGGATGATTTCCGCAAGATTGCGCCTGATAAATACTATACCTTCGGAAGCAATTACTATCTCGGTTATCAGGGAATAAAAGAAGGAATGGATTACTTCACCACTTGCCGCATCGGAGGCGAGGGATGGGGCAAATACAATACCCATACCCGTGGTTCCTTCTCGTTTGCCGATGCCTACGATGGAGGAATGATCAATCATTTCCATCCTAATTCTACGATGAACTTTGATGAGGCTTGCGATAAGGCAGGAATCCCTATCATCTCTCACGAAACAGGCCAGTTTCAGACCTATCCTGACTATCGGGAAATAAAGAAATACACCGGAGTGCTTCATCCTTATAACTTCGAAGTTTTCCGTCGCAGGCTGGCTGCAGCCGGAATGCTCTCGCAGGCAGATGATTTCCACAAGGCTTCGGGCTTATGGAGCGTGAAACTCTATAAAGCCGATATAGAGATGGATTTGAGAACCCGGAATATGGCGGGCTTCCAACTGCTCGATATTCAGGATTATCCCGGTCAGGGAAGTGCTTTCGTAGGCATTCTCGATGCGTTTATGGAGAGCAAGGGAATCACGACGCCCGAGGAATGGCGCCAGTGGTGTTCGCCTGTGGTTCCTCTGCTGGAAATGAAGAAGTTCTGCTTCGTGGATGGCGAGAAGATTCAGGCTAAGGTAAAGGTAGCCAATTATGGCGGTTCTTCGCTGAAGGGCAAGAAACTGAAATGGCATCTGGCTGCCGAGAACGGATTGTTCTGTATGGATGATGGAACTTTCAGCACCAAGGATGGTGAAGTGAGAAAGAATGTGGGCGACTTGATGGCTGAGGATGAGGGAGTATTGAACATCTTTTCATACGATGAAGGTTTGGTGGATGTAGGTGAACTGAATGGTGTTTTTCACGTACAGAAACCTACCAAGCTGCTTCTTACATTAAACATTGAAGGAACAGAGGCGAGAAACTCCTACGAACTTTGGGTTTATCCGAAGAAGGCTTTGGAAAAGAAGGGCGTCATCATAGCCAAGGATTTGAATGATGAAGTGGTGAAAGTCTTGGAAAAGGGCGGAAAGGTGCTTTGGATGCCTACGGCTTCCAGCCATTTCGTGGCTGCCGATGATACGCTTTCGCAGGCAGATAATGCTACGCCTTATACTGTTGGCGGACTCTTCCAGACCGATTACTGGAATTATCGCATGTTCAAGACCATCTGCGCGAACAACAAAAAGAAGGTTTCTCCAGGAACCCTGGGCATTCTGACGAATCCGGAACATCCGATATTCAAGGGATTCCCTACGGAGATGCACACCAACTGGCAATGGTTCCCGGTTATCAAGGAATCGCATCCGCTGGTGCTTGACAACTTCTCCAAGGATTATCGCCCGATAGTTCAGGTGATAGATAACATCGAGCGGAATCATAAGTTGGGCTTGGTGATGGAATGGAAGGTGGGAGCCGGAAAGCTTCTCGTCTGCATGAGCGATTTGGAGAAGGCTGCCAAATACCCGGAAGGCAAGGCTTTCTATCAGAGTGTAATTGATTACATGCGCTCTGCCGATTTCAATCCATCTGTAGAAATAACGGTGGATGAATTGAAGAAGAAACTCGCCGAAAAGCCTCGTCAGGTTTCTTTGAAGGAACTGAATAATATCTCGCAATATTAAGAATATGTAATAGAAAAGGCAAAAAAGCCTATAGCTTTCCTCCCTTTTGTATTGTATGGCTTCCCATTTGTATCAGAATACATTTCGGAAGTCATACAATTGAAATGGGGTGTGGAATACGACAAAGTATAATTATCTTTGCAGCGTGTTTTACAGATAAACAATCTTATTTATCATTCTAAATTATACGCTAATGAAAAGAAATTATGCAAAATGGTATCTCTATGCGGCATGTTTAGCTTTGCCTCTTGGAATACCACAAGTAGTTCATGCTTCAAGCAATGAAATTAATCAAAACTCTGTGCTACGAGGCACAGTAGTGGATGCAAACGGAGAACCTGTTATTGGGGCAAGTGTAGTCGTTGTGGGTAGTTCTGTAGGAGCTGTTACTGATTTGGATGGAAAGTTCCAAATAGTATGTAAAGCTGGAACTACATTAAAAGTATCTTATATTGGTTATGTATCCCAAAATATCAAGGCTGGTACTAATATGAAAGTTGTGCTTCGTGAAGATAATTCGGCACTTGATGAAGTAGTTGTTGTGGGATATGGTGCTTTCAAGAAAAGTGACTTGACTGGTGCTGTAGGCCAGATTAAGTCTGATGAATTATTGAAGAATTCCCCAGTAAGCTTGGAGCAAGGCTTGCAAGGACGTTTAAGTGGTGTCAATGTCACTTCTAATGATGGTGCTCCTGGTGGTGGCATAAGTATTCAGATTCGTGGTACAAATTCATTCCAAGGTTCTACCCAACCATTGTATGTAATAGATGGCGTTCCTGTGGCAGATGGTAATGATGACTCTATCAACTTTGATTCTGAAGCTCCAAATTATAACAATGCTTTGTCTTCTTTGAATCCAAACGACATTGCTTCTATTGAAATCTTAAAGGATGCATCTGCAACGGCTATTTATGGTTCTCGTGGTGCTAATGGTGTTGTGCTGATTACAACGAAAAGTGGTGAAGGGTTAGGTCAAAAAGACCAAATTTCGCTTTCTTATAAGGCCACGATTAGTAATCCTGTCAAGAAAATCAAGGTGTTAGGTGCACGGGATTATGCAACCTATCGTAACACATCTTATATTAATACACAAGAAGTTTCGGGATTTGATTGGAGTCAGGAGGATCTTCCTTTTCCAGGTGTTACCAATAGTGAGGGGAAATATTTGAAAGGTCCTGAAGATTATGATAATGATCCATATTATTGGCAAGATCAAATTATGCGAACTGGTATGACACATGACTTGAATGTTAGTTTCTCAGGAAGTCGCAAGGGATCTGATTATTCTGTCAGTGGTGGCTATTTGAAGCAGCAGGGTATCATTAAATCCTCTGATTATACTCGTTATACGATTAAGGCAAACATTAATAAAGAAGTGCGTCCATGGTTGAAGTTTGGTACTTCAATCTCAACTTCTTTTGCCAATTCTTCGATGATAAAGACTGCTACAAGCAATAAGAACAATGGTACAGAAGGTATTGTTAGATCTGCTATTACTTATCCGGCAAGTCAAACTCAAGAAGATTTGGACAATGAGTATAGTATGGTTGCTGTCCCAACCAAATATCTTGATGCATTGAATGAGAATAAAAACATCTCTTTCCGTTCTTCAAGCTATATGAACATCAACCTTGCCAAAGGATTGATCTATCGTACTGTATTGGGCTATAACTATACTCGTAATGATGCCAATAAGTATTGGCCAAGTTTTTTGGCAGAGGGTAAGAGTGTAAATGGTAAGTCAAATGCTGGTGATAATTGGAGAAGTTCCTTGGTGTTTGATAACCTCCTGATGTATAATACAACATTCAACAAGGTACATAATTTGAGTGGTACTATTGGTACATCCTGGGAATCAATAAATAGCTATGCTAAGACTATTACAATGCAAGGCTTTGGTACGGATATCACAAATGGTTGGGGATTGCAGGATGCAAGTGCCTTGACCAAGGTTCATTCTGATAAGAGTGACTCTAGATTATTCTCTTTGATAGGTCGATTAGCATACAATTATGCAGGTAAGTATTATCTCACATTGACCGCTCGTGATGACGTGTCTAGCAAGTTTGCAAAAGGTAAGCGTGCTTCTTTCTTCCCGTCTGTTGGCTTGTCATACCGCTTGTCTGAGGAGAAGTTTATGAAGGGTATTTCTTATGTTCTTGACAATGTGAAGTTACGTTATAGCTATGGTTCTTCTGGTAATCAGGGTATCAGCTCTTATCAAACCTTTGCTATCTTGTCGGCAGTGAACTATCCGTTTGGTTCTGGTATGTCTAATGGTTATGTCACCAATATCAACAATCCGGGTAATAGTGCCCTGACTTGGGAGACGACTTGGCAGCATGATGCTGGTATAGAACTTGACTTTTTCCATAGAGTATATCTGGAGTTGGACTGGTATAGTAAGAAAACTACAGATTTGTTGCAGTATCGTCAGACACCTCCAAGCACAGGTGTGATGCAAGTGTTGTCGAACCTGGGCTCAGTCAAGAATACTGGTTTTGAAGCTAATGTGAAAGTGACAGCCATTAATACCCGTGATTTGCGTGTAAATGTAGGTGCCAATATTTCGTTTAATAAGAATAAGGTGAGCGATATCGGGGAAGAGCCAATGTTCCCTAATACCATCTATAATAGTCTTCGACCATATGCTATAGCCGACGGACATTCTATCGGCTCATTCTATGGCTATGTGCAGGATGGAATTTGGAATAGTCGTGAAGAAGTAATAGCGAGCAAACTGTTCCAGACTCAGTATCCTAATTACACTGTAGATAGCAATGATAAGGCAACAGAAGAGCTGATTCGACGTGATTGGATAGGTGAGTTCAGGTATCTGGATCGAGATGGTGATGGATTTATCACAGATAAAGACCAGGATTGGATAGGGGATGCAAACCCTGATTTCTTCTATGGTTTCAACTTTGATGTGACCTACAAGAATTTTGATATGAGTGTTCTCTTTCAGGGAGTGAAAGGCAATGATGTTTTTAATATGAACTCTTTGAGATATTATAATCTAGGTCAGACCCAGAATATTCCGTATTATATTTACGAAGCTTCATGGAGTAATAATAAGGTAAATCCAACAGCGCCAAAGATATTTGATTATTCTGGTAGAGATATCAAATTCTCTAGAGCTTATCTTGAAGATGGTTCTTACTTAAAACTGAGAACAGTCTCATTGGGATATACATTTAATAAGCCATTCTCATTCATAAACAGCTTGAGAGTCTCTGTGGTAGGTAATAATCTGTTGACCTTTACTGATTATAAGGGTTATGACCCAGAGGTCAACTCTTTCGGTTCTACACCTTCCTTGAGAGGTATTGATTCGGGTGCTTATCCTCAGCAGAAAAGTATCATATTTGGCTTAAACGTTAATTTCTAACCATTTAAATTAAAAGGACACATTATGAAAAAGATAATATATTCGATATCGGCATTGCTCCTTTCGTTTACCTTTGCGAGCTGTTCGATGGAAGAGAATCCATATGCAGTAACTGCAGAACAGCTGGCAAAGTCTGAAGATGGAGCTACCCAGTTGGTAACTGGTATATATGCAACATTTTGGGATCACTGGTGTATGCAGCAGACTTATTTGGCATGGATGGATTACGACCAAGACCATAGTGCAGGTCCTGGATGGGTCTTGAGTAGTGCTGGTAGTGGAGATGTGACCAGTCATTGGGCGTATAATACTACCAATGACCTCTGGAGTACATTTTATTGTATGATAAATCGTGCCAACAAGGCAAAGGAGTCTTTGGAGTCAACCGACGCTTACAAGGAAAACGCTGCTGTGAAACAGCTTTATGGCGAGGTCTTGTTCCTTCGTGCTTTTGCTTATTTCCATTTGGTTCGTATGTATGGTGCGGTTCCATTGCGTCTTACTTCGGCAGCAGAAGAGAATTGCCCTCGTTCTTCCGTAGAAGATGTTTATGCACAAATTACAAGTGATTTGGAAACATCCTTGGATTGTCTTCATTTCCTTTCAGAAGGTAATGTTGGTGCTTGGGGACATGCCGACAAGACAGCGGCTGCCATTTTGTTAGCTCGTGTTTATTGTACAATGGGCTCTGCTGCGTTGACTCATTCCGACGCAGAGATGATTGTAGATGTCAAAGGTGACAAGAAGCGTTTTACTTGTGACAAAGTAGATGGTGCAGAGAATTTTGATGCAAAAAAGTGCTATACCCGTGCTAAGGAACTTTGTGATATGGTTATTGAACGTAGAGGGGTTGATTATGATTTGATGCCAAACTACTTGAGCCTTTGGGGTGGCAACAATGCCCGTAACAAGGAGTTCGTTTGGGGAGCTGCTGCAGGTTCTGATGTTTCTTATCAGACTTCAGGATTGAATAATTATTTTACACCAGCTCCGTATGGAGGTAGTGGTACATGGATTTATATGGCTCCTAATCTTTACCAGCAGTATGATGAAGATGATGATCGTATTGTACATGGTGTTTGGCATTATTATTGGGCAAGCTATACTAACAAGAAATGGATTGCTTATCCTGCCAACTCTGATAGATATAATGCAGAGCACTTGCCGGATAACTTAAAAGCAGTAAGCACCGAGTTTTATAGTTCTTATAAGGGTGCTGTTCCTTGTTTGACAAAATGGTACAAAGATGATATTTCTAATCCATCTTTCTATAGTCAGAAGCAGGCTGCTACTACTCAGCAGGATGTGATATTGATAAGATTTGCTGAGGCATATCTTCTTCGTGCAGAAGCTGAAGTTGAGCTAGGTGACATCAATGCAGCAATGAAAGATGTTGATGTGATAAGAAAACGTGCCAAGGCAACAACTCTTTATGCGGGTAATGTTTCTGATAAGGTGGAGGCTCGCAGTTTGGTGTTGAAAGAGCGCGCATTGGAATTCTGTATGGAATTTAACAGAAAGTTTGACTTGTTGCGTTGGGGATTGTATCTTAATGTGATGAATGCTACGGAATATATCGAATGTGGTACCGCCAAACGTTCTACCATCCGAACAAAGAAGAACTTGCTTTATGCGATTCCTACTTCTGAGGTTGCTGAAAATGATGCAATTGATTCTAACAATTATGGTTATTAAATATGAGACAGTTATTATTAATTATTAGTATTTTTTTGTGCCAGCTAGGCTATGCTCAGACTGCTCACGACAAGGTTCTGACGGACATCCAGTATAAGACAACTAAGGATGCCTACGTAAAGGAGCGTTGTAAACTGGATATCTATTACAATGATACCTTGAAGAATTGTCCGGTCGTAGTATGGTATCATGGTGGTGGACTTACCAGCGGTAGCAAACAGTTGCCTTCTAAGTTGGTGAATAAAGGTATGGTTGTTATTGGTGTCAATTACCGATTGTTGCCAAAGGTCAAGGTGGATGAGTGCTTGGATGACTGTGCAGCAGCTTTGGCTTGGGCATTCAAGAATGTAGCTAAATATGGTGGAGATGCAGTTAAGATCTTCGTGTCTGGTCATTCTGCAGGAGGGTACATTACAGCCATGCTTGGACTCGACAAGAGTTGGCTGGCACGTTATGATATAGATGCAAATCGTATTGCCGGCTTGATTCCGTTTAGCGGTCAGATGATTAGTCATTTCTCATATCGTCAGATGAATGGCATCGGAAACCTTCAGCCAATGATTGATAAGTATGCACCATTGTTCCATGTCAGAAAAGACGCCTCTCCGTTGGTACTGATTACTGGTGATAGAGACATCGAACTGTTTGGAAGATATGAAGAGAATGCCTATATGTGGCGTATGATGAAGCTGGTCGGACATCAGAATACAACTCTTTATGAGATTGGAGGACATGGTCATGGACCAATGGGTGATCCTGCTTATCATATTCTTTTGGAATCAGTAAAAAGAATACTAGGCAATCCATATAGTTATTAGTTTTAATGACCTGTTGTGAAACACGTATAAGTTTAATTCATACTAAAGTACTAGAGGGGGATGAAGAGTTCATCCCCCTTTTTACTGTTTAGCTTTTGCTTTCTTTGTCCTTTTTATATTCAGAAGGCAATATGCCAAATTCTTCTTTAAAGAATTTACTGAATTGTTTCGGTGACATACCCACTTCATATGCAATCTGGGAAATGTTTTCCTGGCTTTGGTCCAAAAGCTGCTTTCCTCTTTTGATTCTGAGTATTCGGATAAGTTCTATAGGTGATTTTCCAGTAATACTCATAAGTTTCTTGTATAAATGACCTCGGCTCAATCCAACACAGGCACTTAAGTCTTCTACCGACAGCTCTTCGTTATTCATATTATCTTCGATATACTTGATGAGATTTTTCATCAGTTTCTCATCTAAAGAGCTAACCGTTATTTCTGAAGGCGAAATGTCCATCGTATTGCTTTTGATATGGTTGTTCTGCGTCCATTCAAGAATCTTATTTATTCTCAGGATGAGAATATCCATATTGAAAGGTTTCGTGATATATTCGTCTGCGCCATCTTTAAGACCTTCTAAAATATGCTCTTCTGTGGTTTTTGCCGTAAGCAAGATAATCGGGATGTGTGAGAACCTAATGTCATTCTTCACCTGATGGCACAATTCTAATCCATCCATGACTGGCATCATGATGTCTGAAATGATGATGTTGATATTCTCCTTTTCCATCACTTTGAGAGCCTCTTGGCCATTACTTGCTTGTTGAATGCAATATAGGTCTTTTAACGAACGAGCTACAAAATGCCTGAAATCTTCATTATCTTCTACCAGCAGAATACATGGCTTGGACGACATGCTATCTAATGTTGGCATATGTGTTGAATGCTGTTCGCTGTTAGTATTTATTTGTTCTGTGTATTGTCTTGCCATACAGTGAGTGATAGGAATGGTGATGGTGAAAATACTACCATGTGGCATATTATTGCTTACTGCAATGTTACCATGATGAAGGGTCACGTACTCTTTGACAATATGGAGTCCTATTCCGTTTCCTATATAGGTATTTATATTCTGTTCTTGATAGAATCTATCAAAAATCTTAGGCTTGTTTTCATCTTTGATGCCGATGCCTGTATCCCTGATTTGTATCTTGATAAATTCTCTTCCTGCAGACTCGGACTTTTGTATCTCTACCTCAACTTTTCCTTTCTCTACATTATATTTGTAGGCGTTAGATAGCAAATTGAGAAGGATACGTTGTATCTTTTTCTTATCAAAGTCCATTTCTATGTTCTCTCCATGAGTTATGACTTCGAGAGAGATACCCTTGCCTTCATTCAGAGGTTTGAAAGATTGGCAAATCTCTGTGATAAAGTTGGTGATAGAGCCATAGGAAGGGACGTATTTGTCTTGTTGTTGGTCCAGCTTTCGGAAGTCTAACAATTGCGTTACTTCCGATTTGAGAATCTCGACATTCTTTTTCATAAGAACTAAATCTTCTGCAAGATCTTTTTGTTTATTGTTCTTGAGTACCTTTTCCAAAGGTATGGTTATGAGAGAAAGAGGTGTTTTCAAATCATGGCTGACATTAGTGAAGAATCTCATTTTAGCCTCATTCACTTCTTCATGATGCTTGCGTGCTAATCTTTTTTGCTTTCTAATGAGATTAAGTTGATACTGTCTGTAAAAGTAGTAACTACTCATCAAAAGAATAAGTGTATATAAGCAAAATGCGTAAGAAGACAACCAAAATGGTGCCTTTATATGAATATAGAGCGTAGAAGGACTGATATTAAGTCCTAAATTGTTCTTTACTCTCACTTCTAATTGGTATTTTCCATACGCCAGTTGGTTGAAATTGATTCTGTTGCCATCTAAATCTGTCCAATCGTCCTTTTTGTTGAGCCGATATTGATATTTAAGCTTATGTTCGTTTCCATAATTCATGGTTGAAACATCTATAGCAAAATAATGGTCTGAATATTTTAATTCAATTCCTTTAAGCATATATAAACTTTTATTAAGCACGATTCTCCCATTACGCATAGGTTCACCTGTTCTGACAATTTCGTTTGCAATGCGTAAGTCTGTAAAAATAACTTTTGACTTTTTGCGGAAATTGTTTGTAGTATCATTGGGCTTAAAAGCAAGGAGTGCACCTGTACCGCCAACCAGAATAGTTCCGTCTGTGGTGCGTATCATGCTTCTTGGAGTAAATGTAATATTTCCAAGACCATCTATGTCTGTATATGGATAGCAACAATAATTAAGTTCACCTTGTACTGAGTCTTGTGATATCAGTACGTGTGTGATGCCATTTGCCGTTGAAGCCCAAATATTGTGCTGTAAGTCTTCTATTATGCCTAGAACGTGCTGATGAGACAATCCATCCTGAGTTGTCAGTTTGGTAAGCTTTTTACTATTCTTGTTGTATATAAACATTCCATTCTGGGTGCCAATCCAGATTAGCCCTCTGCTGTCTTCCAATACACATTCAATGTATTCTTCGGCAAAAGGCTGTTTGCCATTTGTTGTGAAGGGTGATAATTTTTTACTTTTAATATCTAAAACGTATAAACCATATGATGTGGCAATCCATAAGTCTTTACTTCCCTGATTACTTAAATCTGTGATGCTGTTGGTTTGTAGATTAGAATTACTTCTGTTGTATTGAACAAACTGTTGATGAGTTGTGTACCCAATGACACCATTCATGTTTGAAGCAAACCAAATAGTACCTTCGGGGTCGCATATTATCTTTTTTACATGGTTGATAGGGGAATTGGTAATTGAAGTGTTGGGATACAGGAATGGAAAGAAACGATTGTTGTTCAGCAAGAAGATTCCCTGCTTATAGGTTCCTAACCAAACATTCCCCATTTGGTCTGAAAAAGAACTGATAATAAAATTGGATCCCAAATTACAGTTGGTATTGTTATATACAGTTGTACCTTTGCCAAAGTTCCATTTTATGAGTCCTTTTCCGTCGGTTCCTAACCAGATGTTATTATGATAATCTTGAAAGATGCAGGTAATGTCTTCTTCTGTATTAATAGGGTAAGTCTTGAATGTGAGCTTGTTGAGTTGCTGATAACATACTCCTTCTCTTCCTGTTCCTATCCAAATAATGCCAGCATCATCTTTATAGAGGGAGCAGATGTGGTTACTTGTCAAAGATGATGTGGAAGTTGCATCCTTTTGGATGTGTTCTGTCTGAAAATTAAAGCCATTGACCTTATAGATACCAGCATTGGTAGCTATCCAGATAACTCCATCTTCATCGTCCATAATTTGTGTAATGGTACAATCCTTGGTCTCTTTATTGGCTGGAATCTGTATTTCTTTATAGTTTGTAGTGTTATAACAATGAAAGCTTGGCAGGTTAGGATTATATATCCATAAACGATTAAAGCTATCCATATATAGACTGATTGATTCAGTAATGGTATATGGGTAATAAAAGGCCTGGGTTAATTTACCATTTGATTTATTCAAGATTTTGATATTGCCTTTCTTATCCATTAGGTAAACCTTTTTGTTTCTGTTGCAAAATGACGAGAGAATGACGTCTTGATGCACAGGATAAGTTGTTAAATGAGAATTGGCAAAATTGTAATAGTATGTATGTTTATCTGACCAGCACCAGAGGTTCTTGTCAGAATCGATTTGAAGTTCCTTGATTTTCTCATGGATACCGATTGTTTTCAGGCGCAAACTGATATTGTCGTTTAATTGATCTTTTTCCGCTTCATAATAGTACCAGTTTGCTTTTCCCTTTATCCAAATTGTGTTGGATGCATCTACTGCTACAAACAGAAAATTAGTTTCCTTCTTTGTGTTGTAGTGATGGATTTGATAACCGTCATATCTGTAGAGTCCGTTTCTAGTTGCAAACCACATAAATCCATAGCGGTCTTTTGTTATGGACTGAATACGGTTGGATGATAGACCTTGTTTTGCGTTTATTGTATAGAAATTGATAGTGTTCTCTGCATGTATGTGCCAACAAGTAAGCAGCAGAAGAAGAACTAATAAAGAAAGACTTTTTTTCATGTAATTTGCAGATAATAAAGTTTTTAGTGTATAGAAAGAGTATGAACTATATCTCATACTCTTTCTTTATTTTTTAACTATTTTACTTTGCGTTAATTTCCTTGAGTAAGCGGTCTGCGTGTCCCCACTTATCCATCAGGTAGAGCACGTAGCGAATATCTACACCGATGCAGCGAGCCAGGCGCTTGTCGAAGTTGATGTCAGAGCTGAGGCTGTCCCAGT
>JAJWLX010000082.1 GCA_021636625.1 Prevotella sp.
CTTGATTTCTCAAAAGCGAGTGCAAAAGTACTAACTATTTTTCATTCCACCAAATGTTTTGAGAAGAAAATCGCTTTTTCTTTTGATTTTTAACAGTTATAAACATCTACAACTCATAAAAATCACTCTTCACCTTATTATATATATTCGTAAGCGTATAAACAAATCAAAGCAAGGTGACATGATTAGCTGCAATATCTACCAACTTTTTTCGTCTTGCCACACCTATAATATAATGTGCATCCTTAGAAGAACAATGAAAGTGCTTTTTCACCCCCTTTACAAGTTCGTCCTTCGTAATAGAACGCACTCCTGCGGGATATGCTCCGCGCACAGCCTTCTCAATATCTCCCATATTAAACTCATGATGGCGCTTATGAAAGTAAGACGACACCATGACCGCAAACACAATCACCAAAACGATGATAAAAAATAATACTGACTGACTCATGATAATAAACTTTAATCGGTTAAAACGATAACTGCTATCACTATTTTTCTGCAAATATAAGAAAAAAAACGTAAAGCAGTTCACTTTCTCCCGTTTTTTTTGCAGAAAAAGGTTATTTTTTTATCGTTTTTCTCAATTATTTGTTGATAATCCAAAAATATTGTGTATTTTTGCAGCAAAGGAACGCCATTTACATATGACACTTCCCCACTAACAATAAAAGTATAACCATAAAAACATAGAGAAAATGCAAGAAACTGTAAAGAAAGTATTGACAGGTGACTTCAATCGAAAGAAGGCTCTGATGTTTCTCATCACAGCCTTAGCCACAATTCTGGTATGGAACTTACCCATCGACAGCTTTGGAATCGAGGGTCTCACTGTTGTACAACAACGTGTAATCGCCATATTCGTAATGGCAGTGATGCTATGGCTCACAGAAGCAATTCCAGCTTGGGCCACCTCAGTAGTTATCATTTTTGTACTGCTATTCTTCGTCTCCGATTCGGCTTTTGCCGTTATGCAAGGCTCAGAGGGCGAGTACGGCAAACTATTGGACTACCAAGGTGTAATGGCATGTTTCGCCGATCCAACAATCATTCTCTTCCTGGGAGGTTTCGTACTAGCCATCGCAGCTACCAAAAGCGGTCTTGACGTACTGATGGCAAAAACATTGATTGCTCCATTCGGCAAGCGCTCGGAAAACGTACTATTGGGTTTTATGCTCATCACCGGCATTTTCTCCATGTTTATCTCCAACACGGCCACAGCTGCAATGATGCTTACCTTCCTAACCCCTGTATTCAAGTCGCTCCCTGCTAACGGAAAAGGAAGAGTAGCGCTGACTATGGCCATTCCTATAGGAGCTAACCTCGGTGGTATGGGAACCCCTATCGGAACTCCTCCTAATGCTTTTGCCTACAAGGTTCTCAATGACCCCGCAGGCTTGAACCTCGGAATAGGCTTTGGAGAATGGATGGCAATTATGGCTCCGATGGTTATCATCATGCTTTTCTGCGCATGGTTTATCATCCGCAAGATGTTCCCATTCTCACAAAAGACTATAGAATTAAAAATCGATGGCAATATAAGTCACAATTGGCGTACTATAGTTGTAGGTGCCACATTCTTCCTTACCATCCTTCTTTGGGTATGTGGCAAACAACTAGGTGTCAATGCCAACACTGTGGCTATGCTTCCAATTGCCGTTTTTGCCTTTACCGGCGTGGTAACAGCCAGCGACCTGAAAGATATAGATTGGGCCGTCATCTGGATGGTAGCCGGTGGTTTTGCTCTCGGTCTCGCCATGAATGGAACCGGCTTAGCAGAAAATGCAGTAAACAGCATCCCATTCGCTGAGTTTAACCCATTAGTAATTATGGTGGTCTCTGGATTAGTTTGCTTCATACTAAGTAATTTTATCTCAAATACAGCAACTGCCGCCCTGCTCATCCCGATTCTTACCGTGGTATGTTCAGGAATGGGCGACAAGTTGACTTCTATAGGAGGAACCCAAACTATCCTCATAGGCGTAGCGGTAGCAGCATCTTGCGCAATGTCGCTCCCTATCTCTACTCCACCAAATGCCATTGCCTACTCTACCGGTCTTATCCAACAGACCGACATGGTGAAAGCAGGTCTTACCGTGGGCGTACTAAGTATGGTAATCGGCTATGCTGTACTCATCACATTCTGCCGTCTTGGCTTTATGTAAAAAAGAAATTTTAAGAAGTATTAAATATTGGCACTGCAAAATAAACTCGTTTTTATTTTGCAGTGTCTTCTTTTTACCGTAACTTTGCACCCATGAAAAAGATAGTTATTGGAATAGATGTCGGCATTTCTACTACAAAGATAGTAGGAATAGACGAGAGCGGGATGGTTATCAGCCCTATTCGCATCAAGGCCACCGACCCTATCACCTCCTTATATGGAGCATTTGGAAAATATTTACACGACAACAAAATTAGCCTCGACGAGGTAGAACAAGTTATGCTCACCGGTGTAGGTTCTGCTTACATTGATGAACGAATCTATGGTCTGCCTACATCGAAGAGCGAAGAGTTTGTTGCCGATGGACTCGGTGCACGATACGAAAGCAAGCTTGAGCGTATGATTGTGGTAAGTATGGGCACAGGAACCTCCCTCGTAAAATGCGACGGCAAAGAGATCAAACACATCGGCGGCATTGGTATTGGTGGAGGAACACTAGCAGGTCTGAGCCGAATTATGCTCAAGACCGATGACATCAAGCAGATTGTAAACCTGGCCAAAAACGGTGATGTATCAAAAATCAATCTGCTAATAGGAGACATCAGTGCAAAACCTCTACCTGGACTTCCTATGAATGCAACAGCATCGCTCTTCAGTAATGCCAAAGCCAACGCCTCCCGTGAAGACATAGCAATGGGGCTTATATGGATGGTATTACAGAGCATCGGCTCAGCAACCATACTCTCCTCCCTAGAATCAGGCATCAAAGATTTTGTAATGATAGGCAACCTGACACTTTTACCACAATGCAGAGAAGTATTCCCTGCAATGGAAAAACTCTATGGTGTAAGATTCAGAATCCCTAAATATTCAGAATTCTGCACTGCCATAGGTGCTGCACTGGACTATAAAAACAAGACCGAATTATCTTAAAAGCAGGTTCAAACCATACCTTCATATCAAGAAGGAGCAAGTTACAAAACGGCGCACAACACCACAACACCAAGCTACATAAAAGGCACAACACCACAATGCGCTGAAACTGAACAGATTAATCATTTTGGGAAACCGCTCTTAGAACAAGTTTCCCAAAACGATTTCTTAAACACCTAATACTCAACGACTTAATGTTTTTTAACACAAGAAAAGTTGTCCAAAACGTACAACTTTCATTTTAAATTCTTATCTTTGCATTGTCGAAAAGATGGTATTTATTGCCACCTTCAAGTATAAAGACTTAGTATCAAGCAATTTAAATATCAATTATAAAAGTAACACAAGAAATGATTCAAACTGTAGTTAAACGTGACGGACGCATCGTTGGTTTCAACGAGCAAAAAATCATGGCTGCCATACGCAAAGCCATGTTACATACCGATAAGGGGGAAGACTCCTCTTTAATAGAGCAAATCACTGACCATATCGCATATCGCGGCAAGAGCCAGATGAGCGTAGAAGCCATCCAGGATGCCATCGAACTGGAACTCATGAAGAGTGCCCGCAAAGATGTTGCTCAGAAGTATATTGCCTATCGTAACCAGAGAAACATTGCCAGAAAAGCTAAGACCCGTGACGTATTCATGAGTATTGTCAATGCAAAGAACAATGACATCACCCGTGAAAACGCCAATATGAATGCTGACACTCCAGCTGGCATGATGATGAAATTTGCTTCAGAAACCACTAAACCATTCGTTGACGATTATCTCCTTTCCCAGGAGGTACGCGACGCCGTTACACATAACTACATCCACATCCACGATAAAGACTATTATCCAACCAAGAGTTTGACTTGTGTTCAGCACCCATTGGACGTAATCCTCAAGCATGGATTCACTGCAGGCCATGGCTCTAGCCGTCCTGCTAAGCGTATCGAAACTGCAGCCGTATTAGCATGCATCTCTCTGGAGACTTGCCAGAACGAGATGCATGGAGGTCAGGCTATTCCTGCCTTCGACTTCTATCTGGCCCCATACGTACGTATGTCTTACCAGGAAGAGGTAAAAAATCTGGAAAAATTAACAGGAGAAGATCTCAGCGACCTCTACAATATTGATATCGACGACTATTTAGTGAAAGACCTGACAGGCTTGGAAGGTAAAGAGCGCCTGGAGCAGCATGCCATCAACAAGACCGTAAACAGAGTACATCAGGCAATGGAGGCATTCATTCACAATATGAACACAATCCATTCTCGTGGCGGTAATCAGGTTGTATTCTCTTCTATTAATTATGGTACAGATACAAGTGCAGAAGGTCGTTGTATTATGCGAGAGATTCTGCTCAGTACATACGAAGGTGTAGGAAATGGCGAAACTGCTATCTTCCCTATCCAGATTTGGAAGAAGAAGCGTGGCGTTAACTACCTGAAGGAGGATCGAAACTATGACCTCTATCAGTTAGCTTGCAAGGTAACCGCCCGTCGTTTCTTCCCTAACTTCCTGAATCTTGATGCCACATTCAACCAGAATGAGAAATGGCGCGCTGATGATCCAGAGCGTTACAAGTGGGAAATCGCTACTATGGGTTGCCGTACTCGTGTATTCGAAGACCGTTGGGGCGAGAAGACCAGTATTGCACGTGGAAATTTGAGCTTTTCAACTATCAATATCGTGAAGCTTGCCATCGAATGTATGGGCATTGAGGACAAGCAACAGCGTATTGATATGTTCTTTGCAAAACTAGACAACATCCTCGACATTACCGCCAAGCAACTCGATGAGCGTTTCCAGTTCCAGAAAACTGCGATGGCAAAACAGTTCCCATTGTTGATGAAATATCTTTGGGTAGGATCAGAAGACTTGAAGCCAGAAGAAACTATCGAGAGCGTAATCAACCATGGAACACTGGGTATTGGTTTCATCGGACTTGCTGAATGCCTCGTAGCACTCATCGGTCACCACCATGGTGAAAGTGAAGAAGCACAGGATTTAGGCTTGAAGATTATTACTTATATGCGTGACCGAGCTAACGAGTTCAGCGAGCAGTACCACCACAACTACTCCATCCTGGCTACGCCAGCAGAAGGCTTGAGCGGTAAGTTTACCAAGAAGGACCGCAAGCAGTTTGGCATTATTCCAGGAGTTACCGACCGTGACTACTATACCAATAGTAACCACGTACCAGTTTACTATAAGTGTACAGCCCTCAAAAAAGCAAAGATTGAGGCACCATATCACAATTTAACCCGTGGTGGTCACATCTTCTATGTAGAAATTGATGGTGATGCTACTCACAATCCAGCAGTCATCTCAAGCGTAGTAGATATGATGGACAAATACAATATGGGCTATGGTTCAGTAAACCACAATCGCAACCGTTGTCTCGACTGCGGATACGAGAATGCGGATGCCAACCTTGAAGTCTGCCCTAAGTGCGGTAGCCATCACATAGATAAGCTACAGCGCATCACAGGTTATTTGGTGGGAACAACCGACCGTTGGAACAGTGGTAAGCTTGCAGAGCTTCACGATCGTGTCACCCACATAGACACCCCACAAAAATAAGATAAATGATTAGTATTTTAAGTATAGTGCATGACACAATGGTAGATGGTCCGGGATTCCGGACCTCTATCTATTGTGCCGGCTGTCCTAACCATTGTGCCGGCTGCCATAATCCTCAATCCTGGGACATCAATCATGGCATAATGACCTCAACAGAGGACATTATGAAAGAAATACTGGAAGACCCTTTCGCCAACGTTACCTTCTCTGGAGGTGATCCAATGTATCAGGCAGATGGTTTTGCCGAGCTGGCTCGCGCCATTCGGACAGAAAGTGATAAAGACATTTGGTGTTTCACTGGTTATAGATACGAGAACCTACTGAAGAATTCGAAACAGCTGGAATTGTTGAAGTTAATAGATGTATTGGTAGATGGTCCATTCATAAAAGACCTCCGAGACGAAGATCTTTTCTTCCGTGGCAGCAGCAACCAGCGTCTTATCAACGTACAAAAATCCCTGGCTCTAGGCGAAGTAGTAGAACTTCACCTCACTAAGGACAATCCGAATCCTGAGCTTTAAATTTTAAAGCCCGGGATAGGATATTACTTTTTGAACTATATATTCAATCTATAGATACACCCAATTGTTGGAGTAGATTTTTCACATAACCTCTGTTCCAATCCGTTTCATGCAGGCGTTCTGAATCAAAAAGCAGCAAATCAATATCTACAGCAATAATACCCTTTCTACTTTCAGCAACCCTTCTTCCGCATTTACGCTCTATGTTTTTGATTGCCAATAAAGTTCGTTCCATATTGACATTAGTATAGCCAACTCCTAGAGTATTTAGGAATTTATCTGATGACAACCCGATAGGCTCCGTCCAAAGCGAAGTACCAAAAGTCATATCTTCGAAAGTAGCCTCAAGCCATTTCTTTGCTTTCAGAATATGAGCCTCCTGATCAATATTAGAACCCAACGCTATCACTATTTTAACTCGTTTACTTTTCATATTTTTATAATTTCAGTGCAAAGTTAGTAAAAATTCTTAAATTAAGTATAGCTTATCCGTTTTTTTTGTTATTTTTGCACTATGAATAGAATAAAAACGTATATGATAGGTATTCTTTTACTCATCTGCACTCCATCTCAAGCACAGATGAAATGGAATCAGACCTATCAGACATATATCAATCAGTATAAGGATCTCGCCATCGAGCAGATGCTTCGCTATCGTATACCAGCCAGTATCACCTTGGCACAGGGACTCTTTGAGAGTGCAGCAGGCAAGAGTGTACTGGTCTTAGAAGGTAACAACCATTTTGGCATCAAATGCCACAACTGGGCTGGTCCAACCCAATACCACGATGACGATGCCAGAGGCGAATGTTTCCGAGTATATCAAGATGCCAGAGATAGCTATGAGGATCATAGCAAATTTCTGGCTAGGCAGCCGCGCTATGCCCGCCTGTTCGAACTTAACCAGCGCGATTACAAAGGCTGGGCCAGAGGTTTGAAACAATGCGGATATGCGACAAATCCACAATATGCCAACAAACTGATACAAATCATTGAACTCTATAAACTTTTCGATTATGACAAAGCAAAGCGATATGATCGATTTATGGCAACACATAGCGGCACAGACCAACCCGTCAATGCACAAGGCATATTGCACCCTATTCAGAAGTTCAATGACAACTATTACCTGATAGCCAGAGAAGGTGACACGTTCAAGGCACTGGGTAAGGAAGTAGAAATCAGCTGGCGTAAACTTGCAAGATATAACGAGCGCGACAAACATACGGTATTGCACAAGGGGGATATTATCTACTTGAAGAAGAAACGCAAGAAGGCTCCAAAGCAGTACAAGAAGCGTCCTCATATCGTGCAATCGGGAGAAAGTATGTACACCATCTCACAAAGATACGGAATCCGCATCAAGCACCTCTACAAGATGAACAAGCTCGATCCTAGCTACCAGGTTAAGGTTGGTGACAGACTGCGAGTGAGATAATCACTCGCAGTATAAAAACATATTCATCGCCAAAGAATGACTATCATTACCATACTATAAAAATAGAAAAAACAAAATAAGAAATGAAGAAGAACATTTTATCTCTAGCAGCTCTGGCAATAATGATGTTGCCAAGTGACATGCAAGCACAGAATTTCGACGACTATTTCGTTGACAAGACTTTGAGAATAGACTATACTTTTGCCGGCAACAAAACCCAGCAGATGATAGCTGTAGATGAGCTGAACGTAATGCCTCGATGGTATGGAAAGAAACAGCGACTCAGTGAGCTACCAGTAGAAGGCAATGGTCAGATAACAGTTAAAGATCATCGCACAGGTAAGGTTATTTATCGTAACTCATTCTCTACCCTGTTTCAGGAATGGCTCTCAGAGCCAGAGTCAGCCGGCAACACCAAGAGTTTCGAGAATGTATTCCTCGTACCGATGCCTAAGGACACTATTGATGTGACACTCGACTTGCGCAACAACCGTCGTGAGATCATGACCTCTCTCACTCACCAAGTTGCACCAAGCGATATTTTGATTCACCACAAGGGCGAAAAACCAACACCTTACGAGACCTTGCAGCAAGCAGCCGATACTACCCGCTGCATCCACATCGCCTACGTAGCTGAAGGTTATACGGAAGAGGAAATGCCAATATTCCTTCAGGATGCAAAAGAAGCAAATGAAGCCATTTTTAATCACGAACCTTTCAAGAGTATGAGAGACAGGTTCAATGTAGTTGCTGTAAAATCAGCATCTTTAGAAAGTGGCACAAGCGAACCTGGCAAGGGTATATGGAAGAAAACTGCTTTAAGTTCACATTTTGACACATTCTATAGTGAGAGATACCTCACCACACTTCATCTCAAAGACCTGCACGACTGTCTGGCAGGCACCCCATACGAACATATCATCGTATTGGTTAACTCTACAAGATATGGTGGAGGCGGAATCCTCAATTCCTACAATCTCACCACCTGCCACCAGAAATGGTTTAAGCCTGTTGTAGTGCATGAATTCGGTCACTCTTTTGCCGGACTTGCTGACGAATATGCCTATGAGAGCGAGCAGGTACCGATGTATCCTCATGATGTAGAACCATGGGAGAAAAATATCACCACATTGGCAAACTTTCACGGAAAATGGGAAGATATGATCAAGAAGGGTACTAAGATTCCTACCCCACTTTCTAAAAAGGAGAAAGAGGCAGTAAGCAAAGTTGGTATTTTTGAAGGTGCAGGCTATAGTCCAAAGGGAGTGTATCGCGGCGTACAAGATTGCCGTATGCGCATCAACGAGACCCCAGAGTTCTGCATAGTATGCAAGAAAGCTCTACAAGACATCATCGACTTTTACACCAAATAGATAGTGAGGAATCAGGAGCCCCAAGCTCCCATTATCCAAGAACAATAATAATTAATGAAATAAACACCAATCGCTTATGAAAGAGCAAACCTTAAACATCCAGTATCAGGTAGTTCAGTTAGATGAACTGAGCGACATTGAGCAGCAATTGGTAAAGAAAGCCATGGAGGCCACCAATAATTCTTATGCCAACTACAGCCACTTTCATGTAGGTGCAGCCTGCCTGTTGGCTGATGGCAGAATCGTAATTGGAGCCAATCAGGAAAATGCAGCCTTTCCATCCGGTCTCTGCGCTGAACGCAGTGCCATCTTCGGAGCCCAAAGCAACTATCCAGAGCAAGCTATCACGACTCTGGCCATAGCTGCCCGCAACGAGAATGGCTTCCTCAAAAGCCCGATCTCCCCATGTGGCGCATGCAGGCAGGTAATACTAGAGATGGAAGACCGATATCAGCAACCCGTTCGCATCTTGCTCTACGGAGAGAACTGCACCTATCGCTTCCACAGCATCAAGGACTTGCTTCCATTCTCATTTGTAGATGCCAATATGAAAGAATAAGATTTTGGATTATTTCTTCAGATTAGTATTCATACAAACATATAAAAAGGCACGAATCCCCCAGGAATTCGTGCCTTTTATGTTATTTTTCTGTTTTATGTTATTCATCAAACTCATAACAGCCCGCATCCGGTTTATCATCACGAAGAACGCCCCGTCGATCAGTTGGCAATGAAGTAGCTGTATCAGCCACTCCTATGGCAGCCGATTCCTTGCGAAGCCTGAAATCATACTTCAAATTATCCGTATCAACTAATCGGAAATGTTTCTCCCCAAACTGAGTCGTATCCTTTAAGTTCTCATATATGGTATTCGTAAACTTCAAACTATCTTCAGTATTCATCTTTTCTGTACGAAGTACACAATGATCGAAGCTGAAATTACATACTTCATCGTTCTTCGGTGAAGTCCATACCACCTCATCATCATGGTATCCTGTAACTATAGAATTTATGACCTTAAAATTGAGAATCGGAGGAATAATTCCTATAGCTGTGGCACGACGTCCATCAAAAGGATAGAACTGAGCTATGGTACATCCGTTCACTTCCACATCACCACCCTTTACATAAAGCGTATGATTCAAAGTGTTGGATAACTGACAATTATACAACTGCACCTTAGCCGAATCAACGGCAAGCCCATACCCCTGACAATTATGAATGGTAGAATGCCGTAAAAGAAGCTTCTGACGAGTGACATCCAAACAAGGTTCTATCCTAATACCGTGATAAGCACTGTGGATGTCAGCATAGCTGATGACATTATCCGATGAAGAAGACATGAAATGAATACCTTGCCACCGACCAGGCGTCCGATCATAAGGAAGATAGTCGAACATATGATCCATACGATCTCCCCGCATCACCACCTCATTATCTTTCTCTCCCAAGATACGCAACGAACCATAAACATCAAGTCCGGCATTCTCATGAAAATAGAAATGCATACCAGCTCCAACAGATAGCGTTACGAGACTATCAACAACCATTCCGCCATATACAACAATAGGGCGGTTGCACAGGAACGTAGTATCTTTCCTGATTCGAAGATTTTTGCATAAAACAGCATCCCAGGAGTAAGCTTTTAAGTTTACTTTCTGCTGCACCCCACTTTCCAATGTAAAGAGCAGATTATCCTCCACCAACTGAGGTGAATTCTGATATTGCTGATGCGAAGTAAGTTCTACGAAAACACGAACACTATCGCCCTTTCTCACCTCTATATCCTGAGTCTGATAGCCGGCAGTCGATCCTAGGAATGAGCCATCCACATTTACCCGAAATCCCGTCTGGTTACCATTTTCCAGTCTGACAGTAGAACAACGCAGCGACTTTCCCGAACGATTATACACCCAAAAGCTTCGAGTAGGTGTAGGCACATTGGAGAACGTAGTATCCAGGCTTACCGTATCTGCAGAAAACGCAAGCAGGTGAGAACGTGACGAAGAAAAGCTCTCCTCATCAGCACAACCAGCCATCGCTACAGAAGCCATACAAGCGATCATGATATTATAAAAAAATCCCTTTTTCCGTTTCATATTTATAGAACGGAAAAAGGGATTAAATATTGTATTACTCTAACCATTCTCTAGTTAGCAATTTTCCATGAAAACCAAAATCCTGCTACATAAACATAGCAAAGATAGAAGAACCTATTACGGTCATCACACCACAAACCACAATAGACAAGCTACTCATTGCACCTTCAATAGTACCCATCTCCATAGCTTTAGCCGTACCCAAGGCGTGAGCAGAACAACCGATGGCAATACCCTTGGCAATAGGTTCCTTGATACAAAGCAGCTTGAGAAACTTCTCTGCAAAGATATTGCCTATCACACCTGTAATGATGATTACGACAACCGTTACAGAAACATGGCCACCCAATTCCTCAGAAACACCAATACCGATGGCTGTGGTAATGGATTTTGGCAAGAATGTTACATAGGCTGCATGGTCGAAGTGGAACACCAAAGCCAGAAGAAGTACAGAGCAGAGACTTGCCAAGACACCCGACAAGATCCCAATGAGCACAGCACGGTAATTCTTCTTCAGCAATTCTACCTGCTGATAAAGCGGAACTGCCAGACAGATGGTAGCCGGGGTAAGCAGATAACTGATAATATTGGCACCCGCATTGTAAGTCTTATAATCTACTCCCGTAATCAGCAAGGTACAAATAACCAAAATGATGGAAATCAGCAACGGATTCATCAAAGACCATCCTGTCCTAATCTTCAAAAACAATCCGATGGCGTACGCAGCCAAACTTATCAAAACGCCGAAAAAGACAGAATCCTGAAACAAGGAAATCATTTTTTTGCCTCCTTTCCTCTTTTGATAACAAACTGAGTGAACCATCCAGAAACAGCCATCACCACAAAAGTACTAACAACAGTCACTACAATATACTGCAACCATGCACTGGCAATGGAGTGCCAGGAGTCGATGAGTCCCACAGCAGCCGGAATAAACATCACTGGCATTACGGCAATGAGGAAGCTGCTGGTTTCCCTTATATGTTTCACCTTGATAACCTTAAGCTCCAATGCCGCAAACAACAAGACAATACCATAAATACTGGCAGGTATCGGCAACGGCAACAGATAATGGAGCAATTCTCCAGCGAAAGAGAACGCTATGATAATTAAAAACTGAATTAAAAGTTTCATCCTAAATACAAATTACTTTAAATATTAAGCATCATTATCCCCAATAAGCAACTTACAAAACTGCTTCCGCATAAGAAACAATCGCTTGCGCCGTTTTCTCTACACCCAAGCGAACCGTATCCAGGCAAACGTCGTAATCGTTGGCATTTCCCCAAGTCAACCCGGTATAGTAACTATGATAAGCCACACGGCAATCATCTACGTGTTCCACAAACTCAGCCGCCTCAGCATAAGAAAGCTCCTGCTCCTCCTGGATCTCCGCAATACGAGCCTTTACATCACCCTTGAGGAACACCGACACCAAGTCTTTGCGTTCACGGAAGATGTAATTGCCACAACGCCCGATAACGACACAATTCTCCTGTCCTATCATATCAGCCAAGACACGAAGAGGTTTTTCTGTGAGTAATCTTTGATTCTCACCCAGGGAAGACATAGAAAAGAGCAGTTCGTCAACAGGATCTTCATCGAAGAAAGCTTCCATCTCATCCAAGACTCCACGCTCTTCCGCCATTTCCATCAAATTCTTACGGGTATAAAACGGAATACCATAATGTTCTGCAAGCAGTCTGCCTACCCGAACTGCGCCACATCCACATTGGCGCGCAATCGTAATAATCATGATAGTATAAATTTTAAATTAAACGTATATCGTATATAAAGCAAGAAAGCTAAGAAGATTTGATTCTTCTTAGCTTTCTAAAGTCGGGGCGACAGGATTCGAACCTGCGACCACCTGTTCCCAAAACAGGAGCGC
>JAJWLX010000083.1 GCA_021636625.1 Prevotella sp.
AGTCGTAGATGCGATAGGTAACATCGCTGGTCTGCTGAATCTCGGCAACGAAACAACCTGTTCCGATGGCGTGGATTCTTCCGGCAGGGATGAAGAAGCAGTCGTCCTCCTTCACGTTATACTGAGCCAGGGCATCGGTGATGGTATCATTCTCCACCATCTCCTTATACTGCTCAGGAGTAATCTGCATCTTCAAGCCGTTGTAAAGCTTGGCATCCGGCTCACTTGGCAGCGCATACCACATCTCGGTCTTGCCGCGCTCCTTACCCTGCTTCTTGGCAATCTCGTCATTAGGATGTACCTGGATAGAAAGGTCGGTATTGGCATCGATAAACTTGATGAGCAGTGGGAACTCGTTGCCAAAACGCTTATAGTTATCTGCACCGAGGAAATTCTCCTTCAATTCAGCAACAACCTCATTGAGCTTCTTGCCCTTCATCTCGCCGTCGGCTACGATGCTCTCGTTGCCAGGAACACCTGAGATTTCCCAACTCTCGCCAACTTTCTCCTGCTTGATGTCAAGATGCTTGAAGGCGATGATCTTGTTTCCACCCCAGATGGTGGACTTCAATAGTGGTTCAAATTTTAATGGTTTCATAACTTTATTGAATTAGTTGATAAAATTTTTTATTGTCTAGGATTTCCTATACCTGCCTCCTGCGGAAACTAGTTTTCTCTCCAGAAGGCAGGTGTGAAGATTACCAGTACGCTGAATATCTCCAGACGACCGATGAGCATCATCAGCGAGCAGAACCATTTTGCCACATCCGGCAGTTCGCTCCACGACATCGTCGGACCAATCTCCATACCCAGTGTCGGACCAACATTGCCCACACAGCTCAGGGTGATGGTGATGGCATTGGTATTGTCGATGCCCATGGCTATCATGGTGAAGGAGATAACCAGGCAGATGATGAGATACGTGGTGAGGAAGGCGAGCAGCGTAACCCGCTTCTGCATCGGCACGTTCACACCGTCAATCTTCAGAGGCAGTACCGCATTAGGATGCAGAATCTGGCGGAATTCATTCTTCACCATTCTTACCAGCATCACGGCGCGGATACATTTCAAACCTCCACTCGTACTGCCCGAGCAGGCTCCGAAGAACATGCAGGCTGCCAGTATCACCCAGGTGACATGAGGCCAGAGGGCTGCATCATCATTAAACAAGCCTGTGGTGGTGATGAATGAAACCACCTGGAAGACGGCGCTGCGGAAGGCATGCTCCATATCGTAGTTGCGCATCGCCATCAGCTCTACCATGATGAAAGCCGTAAAGGCGGTGACGAGGAACATATAGAACTTGAACTCCGAGTTCTTGAACAGATCCTTGATCTTAAACTTGATGACTGCCGCATAGAGTAGGGTGAAGTTCACACCCGAGAGGAAGCAGAAGAACGTACAGATGTATTCCAATGCCGGAGAATGGAAGAACGAAGTACTGCTGTTGTGGGTAGAGAAACCACCCGTAGCCGTCGTGGTCATCGCATAGTTAAAACTGTCGAAGAGATTCATTCCCGCCACGTAGTAAGAGGCGATGCAGGCGATGGTGAGTACGAGATAGATACTCCAGATCCATTTTGCCGAAGTGGAGAGCCGGGGATGCAGCTTGGTCTTGATAGGACCCGTAGCCTCGGCGGCAAACACCTTGGTCTGTCCTCCTACAAGTGATGGCAGCAGGGCGATGGTGAAGAACACGATTCCCAATCCGCCTATCCACTGGGTGAGCGATCGCCAAAACAGCAATCCGTGCGGGAAGCACTCCACATCATCCAGAATGGTGGCTCCCGTGGTGGTGAATCCCGACATCGTCTCGAAGTAGGCATCCGTAAAGTTATTGATGTAACCGCTGACCATGAAGGGCAGGGTGCCGAAGAGACTGAAGATGATCCATGAGAGCGATACCACGAGGTAGGCGTCACGGCGCGACATCGAATTGTCTGCTCCATGTCCCCTCCATTTCAGGATGAGTCCGCCGCCGATGGTGGTCAGTGTGGCTACCACGAAAGCGAAGATGTCGTCCTGCTGGTAGTAGTATGCCACCAGCAGACTGACGAAGAGCAGGAATGCCTCGATGAAAAGCAACTGTCCCAGTATCTTGTATATCAACTTGCTGTTTATCATTCCCTCTTGTCTTTATACCTTATTATATATATCATATCTGTCTATACCTTATTATATATAGAGAATATACCTTATTATATATATAGACTAAATGAAATATTTCTCAATTTTCTTCATGTTGATGTTGTGGCAGAACACCATTACCGAGTCGCCGGCTTCTATCTGGGTGTTACCCGAAACCAGCATTCCCTCGCCGTTTCTCACCAGACCACCGATGGTAACACCGATAGGCATTCCCAGGTCTTTCACCGGTTTTTGGGTAACCTTGGAATCTTCCTTGGCGATGAATTCAGCCACATCGGCGTTGGCACTCATCAGGAATCTTACGTTCATCACGTCGGCATCAAGCATCATCTGATAGATGTAGCTGGCAGCAATCATCTTCTTGTTGATGATGGTACCGATATCCAGACTTTCTGCCATGCTCACGTAATCCACGTTTTCTACGGCAGCCACGGTCTTGCGCACACCCATTCTCTTGGCTGTGAGGCAGGCGAGGATATTGGTTTCCGCATTTCCCGTCAGCGCCACGAAAGCCTGGGTGCTTCTGATTCCTTCCTCCGTGAGGAGAGGAATGTCGCGGCCATCGCCGTGGATGATGAGGATATGATTGTCGTCGAGGATATCGTTGAGATATTCGCAGCGATTCTCATCTTTCTCGATAATCTTGCACTCCATGTATTCCGGCATCTTCTTCACGGCTCTTACGGCAGTGCGTCCGCCACCCATCACCATCACGTTCTTCACATCCACATAATGCTCCTTTCCCACAATCTTGCGGATGTAGGGAATGTAGTTGCGGGTGGTCATGAAGTAGGCGAGGTCGTAGAGCTTCAGCTCATCGTTACCACCCGGAATGATGGTTTCGCTGCCTCGCTTGATGGCTACCACGTGGTAAGGGTCGTTGGGACCGCTGATGTTCTTGAGGGGCTCGTTGAGGATCTCGCATCCCTCACGCAGCTTGATGCCGAGCATCACGAGGGCGCCGTCGTGCACATCCCAGCGCTGGCGCACCCAACTCATCTTGAGTCCGTTGTTGATATCTACGGCAGCGAGCATCTCCGGATAGATGAGCTTGCTGATACCGAGTTCCTTGAAGAATTCCTGTGCCTGCGGTTCCATGTATTCCGGATTATCCACACGTGCCACGGTGCGCTTGGCACCGAGATTCTTGGCAAGGATGCTGGAGGTGATGTTGGTACTCTCTACCGGGGTGACCGCGATGAAGAGATCCGTATCCTCAACACCGGCATCCCTCAGGGTCTGCAGACTGGTAGGTTTTCCTATCATGGTAAGCAGATCGCAGTCGGAGCCGATGCTTGCCAGGCGCTCTTCGCTTTCATCGATGAGTGTAATCTCCTCCTTGCTGCGCGACAGGAGTCGCGCCAGGTGGGTACCGATGGCATAGGCGCCAGCTATGATGATTTTCATATTGATGAATATTTAAATTTCGATGCTCTATTTTCCGATAATGGCATTCTTGATGCTCTCATGGTCGAGATGTACAATTTCGCGCAGCTGTTCTACGGTGCCATGCTCCACAAATTCGTCTGGCAATCCCAGGCGGGTTATCTGTGGCTGATAGCCGTGGTCGCTCATCCATTCGAGTACGGCAGATCCCATTCCGCCCATTCTTGCACCATCTTCTATGGTCACGATGCGCTTGAACTTCTTGCCCACCTCGGTGAGGATGTTTTCATCCAGCGGCTTCACAAATCGCATATCGTAGTGTGCAACGCTCATCTCCGTTTCCTTCTCTACCTCTTCGATTGCCTGGATGGCATCGTTTCCGATAGGACCGATGGTGAGCACGGCTACATCTTCTCCGTCTTTCAGCTTTCTGCCGGTACCGGTCTTGATTTCCTCCATCTTGTTGCGCCAATCTACGAGCACACCGCAGCCACGGGGATAACGGATCACGTAGCTTCCGTGGTCTGGCAGCTGGGCTGAATACATCAGGTTGCGCAGTTCGTGCTCATCCATCGGCGAAGCGATGGTGAGATGCGGGATAGGGCGCAGGGCTGCCAGGTCGAAGGCGCCATGATGGGTAGGACCATCTTCTCCTACCAGTCCGGCACGGTCGAGGCAGAGCACTACCGGCAGGTTGAGGAGTGCCATGTCGTGGATGATATTGTCGTAGGCACGCTGTGCAAACGAACTGTAGATGTTGCAGAAAGGAATCAGTCCATCCTTTGCCATACCACCCGAGAAGGTGACTGCATGACCCTCGGCGATACCTACGTCGAAGGTGCGGTTTGGCATCGCCTTCATCATGATGTTCATAGAGCATCCGGTAGGCATGGCTGGTGTCACACCTACAATCTTAGGGTTCTGCTCGGCAAGTTCCAGCAGGGTCTTTCCGAAGACATCCTGGAACTTAGGAGGTTTGTTGCTGTTGTCGGCAATGATTCTCTCGCCGGTTTCCGGGTCAAACTTGCCTGGTGCATGCCAGATGGTAGCACACTTCTCGGCTGGTTCGTATCCCTTGCCCTTGGTGGTATGCAGGTGGAGCAGCTTAGGGCCTTTCATGCTTCTGAGCTGCTTCAGGATTCTTACCACTTCCTTTACATCATGACCGTCGAATGGTCCGAAGTATCGGATGTTCATTCCTTCGAAGATATTCTGCTGATGGCTTAATACCGACTTGAAGGCATTGTTCAGCCGGATGATGCCGTTCTTGCGGTTATCATTGAGAATACCCTTGGAGTGGAGCCACTGCGAAGCCTTGAAGCGAATCTTGTTGTAGGTCTCGTTGGTGTCGAGCTGGAGGAGATACTTCTCCATGCCACCCACGGCACGGTCGATGCTCATATCATTATCGTTGAGGATGATGAGCATATCGTTTGGGGTACTTGATACATTGTTGAGTCCTTCGAAAGCTAAACCACCGCTCATCGCACCATCGCCGATAACGGCTACTACGTGGCGGTCTTTGTTGCCTGTTTCGCGTGCTGCCACCGCCATACCCAGAGCTGCCGAGATAGAGTTGCTGGCATGTCCGCAGGTGAAGGTGTCGTATTCACTTTCAAGCGGTGTTGGGAATGGACGGATGCCATGGAGCTTTCTGTTGGTGCAGAATGCCTCACGTCTTCCGGTCAGAATCTTATGTCCGTATGCCTGATGGCCTACATCCCAGACGATGCGGTCTTCAGGAGTATTGTACACGTAGTGTAAAGCTACGGTGATTTCCACAACACCCAGAGAGGAAGCAAAATGACCTGGATTTACAGCCACTTCGTCGATGATGTCTTCTCTCAATTCTTTGCATACCTCTGGCAACTGATTAATGCTCAGTTTGCGCAAATCATTAGGATATTTGATATTGCTTAACAGACTAAACTTACTTTTGTCCATAATTTAATAATTTTATAAGTGCAAAGGTAATGCTTTTTTTCATAAAATAACATTTTTATGGGGAGAATTTCGCTTTTTTCGATAATTCTTTGTATTTTTGCAAAAAAATAGGAAGGAATCAGTAAAAGGAGAGGAACCTTTCGTTCTATCCGGTTGCGCTTTTCCAGTAAATTAAGTAACTAAACATAAAGATTAAATAAATGAAAAAGAACCTATTCTTTGTGGGAGCCTTGATGATGGCTTCCCTCTCGATGATGGCGCAGACCAAGAATGGCGGCATCAATCAGACTATGCTCCAGCAGATGGAGAAAAGCCAGACTGGCGGTGTGACCAACAAGGCTTTGTTTAACGCTATCGCTGGCAACAACATCGATGATCTCGTGAAGAATCATGCGAATGAGGCTCCGGTAGATACTCATTTCAGCATCGAGACTCCTTCTCAGAGCATCCATAACCAGAAGAGTTCCGGACGCTGCTGGATGTTCAGCGGCTTCAATGTACTCCGTTCCAACTTTGCTGTCAACGACAAGCAGGGTAGAGTAGTAGAGTACTCTCAGGATTATCTCTTCTTCTACGATCAGCTGGAGAAGGCCAACCTGATGCTCCAGGGTGTCATCGACCTCGGCAAGAAGAGTCTCGAGGATCCTCAGGTGCAGTTCTTCTTCAAGAATCCGCTCAATGACGGTGGTACTTTCTGTGGTGTTGCCGACTTGGCTAGCAAGTACGGTCTCGTACCTATGAGCGCTCAGCCAGAGACTTATTCCAGCAACAATACTTCCAAGATGAGCCGCCTTATCAGCAGCAAGCTCCGCGAGTATGGTCTCGAACTCCGCAAGATGGTAGCCCAGGGCAAGAAACCTGCTGCTATCCAGGCTCGTAAGACCGAGATGCTCGCTCAGGTTTATCACATGCTCAGCCTTACTCTGGGTGAGCCGGTGAAGGAGTTTACCTATGCTTTCCGCGACAAGGATGGCAAGCAGGTAGGCGAGGCTAAGAAATATACTCCTAAGAGTTTCTATGAGGAGACTGTTGGCAAGGACCTCAACGGTACCTTCCTGATGGTGATGAACGACCCACGCCGTCCTTATCACAAGACTTACGAGGTAGAGTACGACCGCCACACCTATGATGGACACAACTGGAAGTACCTGAACCTGCCTATGGAGGAGATTGCGCAGCTCGCCATCGCTTCCCTGAAGGATGGTCATAAGATGTATTCCAGCTACGATGTAGGTAAGCAGCTCGACAGAAAGCGTGGCTATCTGGCACTCGACAACTTCGATTATGCCAGCCTCTTCAACACTTCATTCCCAATGAACAAGGCTGACCGTATCGCTACTTTCGAGAGCGGTTCTACCCATGCCATGACTCTGACTGCGGTAGATCTCGATGCTGCCGGCAAGCCTGTGAAGTGGAAGGTGGAGAACAGCTGGGGTGCTGACAATGGTTTTGGTGGATGCTTCATCATGACCAACGATTGGTTCAACGAGTACATGTTCCGCCTGGTAGTAAACAAGAAGTATGCTTCTGAGCAGCTTCTGAAGGAATTCGACCAGAAGCCAACCATGTTGACTCCTGACGATCCTTTGTTCCAGTTGGAGGATTAATACATATCTTATTATGTTAGAGAAAAATAAGCGGGAGCGCATCATTGCGCTCGTCAACAAGGAAGTTGTGCCTGCCATCGGATGTACCGAACCGATGGCTGTGGCTCTTTGTACAGCTAAGGCTGCTACCACTCTGGGTAAGCGTCCGGAGCGCATCGAGGTACGCTTGAGTCCTAATATGCTCAAGAATGCGATGGGTGTGGGTATTCCAGGAACCGGTATGATCGGTCTGCCTATCGCAGTTTCGCTCGGTGCCCTCATCGGAAAGCCAGAGTATGAACTCGAGGTTCTCAAGGATCTTACTCCTGATACCCTGGAGCTGGGCAAGCAGTATATCAAGAATGCAGATATTAACATCAAGCTGAAGCAGGGCGATGTGGATAAGCTCTATATCGAGGTAATCTGCTATGCCGGCAACGGCAGAGCTACTGCTATCATTGCCGGTTCTCATACCAACTTCGTGTATGTAGAGCGCAATGGTGAGGTGGTTTTCGATAAGCGTGGTGGAGCTGCGGCTGATGTGGAGGAAGACGACATCCAGTTGAATCTCCGCCTGGTTTACGATTTCGCAACCACAGCCCCGCTCGATGAGATTCGCTTCATCCTCAAGACCAAGGAATATAATATGAAGGCTGCCGAGGAATCTATCAAGGGCAATTATGGCCACTGTCTGGGTAAGACGATGGATCGTCCTTTGAGCCGTGGTATCTTCGGCAACAACATCTTCTCTCATATTCTTTCCCGCACCGCTTCAGCCTGCGATGCCCGAATGGGTGGAGCTATGATTCCGGTGATGAGTAACAGTGGCAGTGGTAATCAGGGCATCTGTGCCACCAATCCGGTGGTGGTTTATGCCTTGGAAAACGAGAATACCGAGGAGGAGTTGATCCGTGCCCTAATGCTCAGTCACTTAACGGCTATCTATATCAAGCAGAGCCTGGGTAAGCTTTCTGCGCTCTGCGGTTGCGTGGTAGCCAGCACGGGTAGCAGTTGCGGTATCACCTATCTGATGGGGGGTGATTTTGCCCGTATCTGCAACTCTGTCAAGAACATGGTGGCAAACCTTACCGGTATGATTTGCGATGGTGCCAAGCCAAGCTGCGCCCTGAAGATCTCTTCTGGTGTGAGTACAGCCTTGCTTTCTGCTCTTCTTTCCATGGAGGGTAAGTGCGTAACTTCTGCCGAGGGTATCGTGGATGATGATGTGGATAAGTGTATCCACAACCTCACCTCTATCGGTGCCGATGCGATGAAGACCACCGATGATATGGTGCTCGATATCATGACGCATAAATAAACAAGAAGTGTAGATTTTACATTATTTATAACTTGCATACAAAAAAAGGCTCGCAAGAAGTTTCGATTTCTTGCGAGCCTTTTAAGATTAAGAAATATTAAAAAACTGGCTTTTTCTTGGAGAAAATCGCGGATATGTGTATATTTGCACCATCCGATAATCGCGGATATGTGTGTATCTGTACTATCTGATAATCGCGGATAGGTGTAAGAAACGGAAAATATTAATCGCGGATAGGTGTATTTATCCGATATTGTTAATCTAGGATAGGTGTAAATTATGAGAAGAAAAGTATATGATCAACTCAAGAAATGGAAGGAAGAACAGAACGGAGAAAGTGCTGTTCTCATCAATGGTGCCCGTCGAGTAGGAAAAAGCTATATCGTAAAGGAATTCGCTCAAGAAGAATACAAGAGTTATATTTTGCTTGACTTCAATAAGATAGGAAAGAACATAAAATCCTTGTTCGAAACCTATCTGGATGACTTGGATACATTCTTTATGTATTTGAGCAGTTTCACCAATACACCGCTATATCCAAGAGAATCGGTTATTATCTTTGATGAAGTGCAATTGTATCCTCGAGCTCGTACAGCTATCAAGTATCTGGTTGAAGATGGACGCTACGATTATATCGAGACTGGTTCGCTTATTTCTATCAAAAAGAACGTTGAGGATATTATGATTCCTTCTGAGGAGGAAGAAATATTGATGTTTCCTATGGATTTCGAGGAGTTTTTATGGGCACTAAACAAAGAAACCCTGATGCCGCTTATACGAATGAACTTTCAGAAAAAGCATGAGATGGGACAAATGATGCATCGTATGGCAATGGACTATTTCAGACAGTATCTTATTGTTGGAGGAATGCCACAGGCTGTAGCTAAATTTGTAGAAACCAGAGATTTCAATAAGGTGGATCGTGTGAAACGCCAAATTCTTACTTTATATCGTAATGATATCCAGAAGTATGCGTCAACTTATGTATTTAAAGTTACTCAGATTTTTGATACTATTCCTTCTCAGCTTCAAAAACATGAGAAGAAATTTATGTTGAAGGCACTCACCGAAGGGGCGAGAATGCGAGATTATGAAACGGCATTCTTTTGGCTGTCAGATGCAATGATAGTCAATATGGCCTATAATACGACAGAGCCAAGCATCGGTCTTGGCATGAATACCGATGATACGACATTGAAATGCTATATGGCTGATACGGGGTTGCTCATCAGTCATGCTTTCAATGAAAATACGATAGTATCGGAAAACTTATATAACAAGCTTCTGATAGATAAGCTGGAGTTTAATGGTGGAATGATAGTTGAGAATATTGTTGCTCAGATGTTACGTTCGGCAGGGCATAAGCTGTATTTCTTTTCTAAATATAGTAAGGATGATGCCCGGGAAAGGATGGAACTGGATTTCCTGATAGCCAAAGATACAATAACGTCAAAGCATAATATTTCACCGATAGAAGTGAAGTCAACTAATAGATATACGCTCACTTCTCTCAAAAAGTGCATTGCTAAATATGGTAGCTATCTGGCAACCCCATATGTTTTGCATACTGCTGATTTGAAAGTTGAGGAGGGGATTACTTATTTGCCATTGTATATGACGGGGTTATTATAAGTGGTTTTATACTTTGAACTTTGAGCTTTGAACTTTGAACTTGAACCAGTAAAACTAATCATAAAGTTCAAAGTTCCAAGTTCAAAGTTCCAAGTTCAATGTCTTTATACGAGTGTTGCAACTACTTCCTCACGGGTACCTGGCAACATATCGATGACAGGAATCTCTGGCATGGTATAGCAACCTGGCTGGAGACGGAATGAAGCGCGAGCCACGTTAACCAATACCTGAGCTGTGAGGGCAGGGTTGTTGATGCTCATGTTGAACTCGAAGCGCTGGTTCTGAGTCTTGCCAGATACACCCTTGCGAACAAGGTTCACACCATGACCCATATCCTTTACATCATCTACAGATGCTACGGCGAATACGTGAGTCTCGTCGTGAGCGAAGTATGGATCTGCCTTGATCTCTGCAGTAACATCCTCAAGCTTTGCACCTTCCTCAAGCTCTACATATACCATGCGGCGGTGGATACCCTCGCCCAATGGGATAGTAACAGAGAGTGCTTCCTTGACACCCTTCTTGCTACGAACGCAAACTGAGTGTCCCATGCTCATACCAGGACCGAAGTTGGTATAGGTCAATCCCTTTGGAGCCAGACTTTCCATCAATACACGTACGATAGAGTCTGAACCTGGATCCCAACCGGCAGAGATAACGCTCACCTTGCCAGCCTTCTTGCAGTTCTCCATCTGCTTGGTGCGGTAATCAAGAATACCTGTGTGGATATCGAAACTATCTACGGTGTTGATGCCGAGTGCAACGATCTTCTCTGCATACTCAGGGCAAGAACGGGTAGGAGTTGCGAGGATAGCAACATCTACATCCTTCAACTTGGTGATGTCATCTACTACCTCATAGTTAGCCAACTCAGCTGGTTTGTCCTTAGCACCCTGGCGACGAACGATACCTGCGATCTCGAAATCAGGAGCTGCTTCGAGAGCTTCTACTGTAAACTTACCGATGTTGCCGTAACCTACTACGGCTGCTCTAAACTTTTTCATTTGATGTATTTATTTCTTTTATATTGTTGTTTATTTTGGATAATTCCTTCTTGATATCTATTTCCGGTTGCAAAAGTATAGCTTTTTCTTGAAATACGTGACGTTTTAATAGATTTTTAACTCATAAAACTTGCAAAAGGTAATAAAATCATAGTTTCTAGGTAGAATGACGGGGGAATTGTAAGGGTTCTAGAACAGATTCCTTACAGTTTCGTGATTTCAGGGATTTAAGAGAATGCCTCTGCTCTTCCTATTCTGTTTGTCGATGGATAATGGGTGATTTCTTTTCGCTCCTGATTAAATTAGCTTCTATCCTTCATGAAATTAGCTTCTACCCTTAAGGGAATTTGTATCTGCCCTTAAGGGTATTTGTTTCTACCTTTAAAGGAAAATGTTCCTGTACCTAATAGAAATCTTCGTTCAGCGACGTTGAATCTCCGTTCGCCGACGTTGAATGTACGTTCAGCGACGTTGAATGTCGGTTCAACGACGTTGAACGGAGATTTCTTCTAGTTCTAAAAACAATTTCCATAGGGGATAAAGGCTTTTTCTTATAGGGGTGTCGGCAATATAATCCAATGCCAGATACAATAAATCCCTATTCCGTGCGTTCATATTATTATAATTAATTTATGAAAGAGGTATAACCAAGTGTTTAAATAGTAAGGAGAAAATAAAAATGATAGAATATATTCATGGCGATCTGACCGAACTGACTCCGGCAATGGCAGTAGTAGAGACAGCAGGAGTGGGGTACGGACTCAATATTTCGCTCAATACCTATACTGCCATTCAGGGCAAACAGGAAGTAAAACTCTACGTGCATGAGGTTTTGGTGGCAGGTGGAAGAGATGACTCATTCACCCTTTTCGGTTTTGCCTCCAAGCAGGAGCGCGAACTCTATCGCCAGCTCATCACCGTATCGGGTGTGGGAGGCAATACGGCGAGAATGATTCTCTCGTCGATGTCGCCAAGCGAACTCTGCAATGTGATTTCTACAGGCAACGATAAGATGCTGAAGACCGTGAAGGGTATCGGATTGAAGACCGCCCAGCGTATCATCATCGACCTGAAGGATAAGATCGTGAGTCTGGGCATCGCCGATGAACTGCCGGCTAATGGCGGTAATGTGGTGATGGTGAACAATGATATCAAGGATGAGGCTGTCAGTGCCCTCACCATGCTCGGTTTCTCACCGGCACCTTCTGCCAAGGTAGTAGTGGAAATCCTGAAGGCGCAGCCAGACCTGCCGGTGGAGCAGGTTGTAAAGCTTGCCTTGAAGCAAATTAAATAACTGAACTTTCGCATATCAGGAAGTTAAAGGAGTTAAGGAAGTTAAGGAGTTAAGACGTATGTCTTGCTGCTTAAAAACTACGCCAAAAAGACTATTGTCTTAACTCCTCAGC
>JAJWLX010000084.1 GCA_021636625.1 Prevotella sp.
AGATTTTGAAAGAAAGCCTCGGCTACTAAGATGTAGTCGGGGCTTTTTGAAATTTGTTTTTATGCAAATACTACGTATATCCCCCTTTTCAATCGTATTATTAGCAAATAAAACAAAAGAAATATTGCATGAGACAGAAAGTTTTATACATGATTTTAGTGGCTTGCCTGCTCCTGACTAATGCGCTTTCTGATTGCTCTTTTACTAACCAGTTTAAGTAATCTTCCTGTTTCATTCGTATTGATAATAAATGAATTATGATGAAAATAGGAAAAATACTTTTTGGGGTATCAGCCTTGTTCCTAGCGAACGGCATGATGGCACAGGGCAAGCTCGATGCAAAGCAGGGGCTTGATGTGAATAAGCAACTGCAATACTGCCACAAGCAGGTAAGCCGAGCTTTGGCTGAGTTGAAACAGAAGGATGGCTCTTTCGACTACACGATGGAGCCTCGCAATATCCTTAAGGGGGATAAGCAGAAGGGCTGGAACTGCCGAAAGGCAACAGCCGAGGAGTGGTGTGACGGCTTCTGGCCTGGCATCCTCTGGATGGATTATCAGAATACGAAGGATGAGGCTGTGCGCAAGGCTGCCGAAGGATATACGGAATCGCTGAAAGGCATTGCCTATCGCCCTTGCTACGACCATGACATCGGTTTCCTGATGTTTTGCTCCTACGGCAAAGGCTACGAGGTGAATCATTCGCAGGAATACAAGAACGTAATCCTGGCTTCTGCCGATTCGCTTGCCACACTCTTCAATCCTATCGTGGGAACGATATTGAGCTGGCCAAGAGAGGTGAAGCCTCGCAACTGGCCGCACAATACCATCATGGATAACATGATGAACCTCGATATGATGTTTTGGGCAGCTAAAAATGGTGGAAACAAACTGCTTTATGATTTGGCAGTAACCCACGCTAAGACCACGATGCAGAATCATTTCCGTCCGGATGGAAGTTGCTATCATGTGGCAGTATATGATACCATCAATGGTAATTTGATCAAGGGGGTAACGCATCAGGGCTATGCCGACAATTCGATGTGGGCGAGAGGACAGAGCTGGGCTATCTATGGTTATACGATGGTGTATCGCTATACCCACAACAAGATGTTCCTGGATTTTGCCCAAAAGGTGACGGATATCTACATCAAGCGATTGAAGGAAACCAGCGATGATCTCATTCCGCTTTGGGACATGGATGATCCTAGAGGCGTGAAAGGTGCTCCTAAGGATGTAAGTGCAGCCTGTGTGGTTGCCGATGCTCTACTGGAACTCCAGCAGTATGTGGAAGGCGAGAAAGGAGAGGAGTACAAGCAGTTTGCCATCCAGTCGCTAGCCCAGCTGAGTACCGATAAATACCAGAGTGGTAAGAAGAATGTAGCGTTTCTGATGCATAGCACAGGACATCATCCTGCAGGAAGCGAGATAGATGCCAGCATCATCTATGCAGATTATTATTATCTGGAAGCATTGAATAGGGCTCAAGATATAGTTTTTTAGGTTTTATTTGTTAGGTTTATATGATAAGAGGCAACCCGTGAGGGCTGCCTCTTATTGTATAAACAGCAAGGGCTGCCAGTACATCCTGGCAGCCCTATTACGTTAGTATGTTATGAAAAATTTGAGAGAATTGAAACTTCACAGCTTCAGAATTGTTTTACTAAACATGATTTTTTTTATAGAGAAAGCATAGAAATAATCTACTTTAATAACGTTGGAGACGTTGTTGGAGTGCTTACCTGATCGATGCCTGTGCGTTGCATAGAATCAACCGAAGCAGAATCTCCCATGGCTACGGACACGCCCTTGCCACTCTTGATGTATCCTACGTTTTCAACAGAATCATTGCCATTGTTCTGGAAAGGAACCTGAACTGCATTGCCCAATGTCAGGATGATAGCTACCACGGCAGCAGCCTTGAAGAGAGGCTTCAGGCGCTCTGTCAAAGAAATCACCTTCGCCTTGTTAGGCTTCTTGGTGTATTCTTCTTCAATCATCGCCATCATCTTCTGGTCGAAGTCATCACCCAGCGCCTCTTGCTTAGCCTCGCCCATCTCGTAAGAGAAGAGCGCTTGGTATGGCTTCAGCTCGGCAGGCAACTCGTCCTGGCTGAAGAATGCACGGAGAATCTCCTCTTCTTCGAGAGAAGTCTCGCCCTTCCAGTAGCGATCCAAAAGTTGGTTGATGTACTTATAATCCATATCTGTCGAATTGTTGAAATCTTTGTTTGACTGTTTGACGAGCCCTGAAGATGTTCACCTTGACCTGGTCTTCCGTGATGCAGAGGATGTCTGCTATTTCCTTGTAGGACTTTCCTTCGATGTCTCGAAGCTGCAGACAGCTGCGCTGCTTTTCAGGCAACTCGTCGATAATATTCCTTACGATGTCCAGTTTGTCTTTCTGAATCATCCTTTCTGAGGGGGTGGAAGTGTTTTCGTCTAACCTTTCTGTATTCTGCTCTTCCAGCGAATCATTCTGATTTTCCATCTTCTTGATGCGGTCGAGCGAGAGGTTGCGGGCGATGGTGAGGCTGTAAGCCTCGATGGAGTCAAGCTCCTGCCATCTGTCGCGGGCGTTCCAGACTTTAATCAGCGTATCCTGCACAACGTCTTCCGCTTCCTCCCGGTTGAGAGTAATGCGAAGGGCCAGCCTGAAGAGTTTGTTCTTCAGCGGCAAAACATCGTTCTGGAAACTGATTTCTTTCATCCCTCTATAATTAATGACGACTATGTTATAAGAAAGTTACAACCAATCTTAATTTATTTCTGTTTTTAACTCTTGTTAAGAAAAAAGGTGATGAATTCTTCACTCTTCACTCTTCGTTCTTCACTTAATCACCGTTCCGTGCTTTCCGTCGATGGCGGTAGCAAGGGTGATAATCACCTCTTTCACACCAGCATCAATGGCTGCAAGGGCATTCTCCAACTTAGGAATCATGCCGCCTGCTACGGTACCATCTGCTTTGTATCTCTCAAAATCGGCATGGGTAATCACTGGAATCACGCTGTCGTCATCCTCAGGATTACTGAGCACGCCTTTCTTTTCAAAACTGTATATCAATGTCACGTCGTAGTAAGGAGCCAAAGCCTTGGCAGTCTCGCTTGCGATGGTGTCGGCATTGGTATTGAGGATATTGCCCTTGCCGTCGTGGGTCAGTGGAGCCATTACTGGGGTGATGCCTTCATTGATCAGGGTCTGGAGCATCTTGCCGTTGGCACGTTCTACATCGCCTACGAATCCGAAGTCGATGCCATCCTTCAATGGGCGCTTATGACTATGGATTACGTCCATATCCGCACCTGTCAGGCCGAGGGCGTTCACGCCGTTAGCCTGAAGCTTGGCAACCAGATTCTTGTTTACCAAACCGCCATAAACCATGGTTACCACTTCCAGCATGTCTGCATCTGTGATGCGACGGCCGTTTACCATCTTGCTCTCGATGCCGAGGGCAGCGGCTACCTTGGTGGCACGGCGTCCACCGCCATGTACCAATACTTTCTTGCCGGGAATGGCTGCAAAATCCTTCAAGAGCTGTGCCAGCTTCTCGCTGTCTTCAACGATGGCACCGCCTACCTTTACTACTGTTACTTTTTCCATCTTATCTTATGTTGAATGTTTACTGAAGATATGTGTATCCGAAGAGACCATTGCGATAGGTGCCCAGGAATTCCTTGCCCTCATCAAGAGAAATCTTGCCTTCCTTCACACTCTTGGTTACCCACTGCTCCAACTGGCGGACGAGCTTCTTTGGATTGTACTGTACGTAATCCAATACCTCCTCTACGGTCTCGCCATCGAATATCTGGTCGATGCTGTATTTGCCGTCTTTTACGGAAATATGGGCAGCATTGGTGTCGCCGAAGAGATTGTGCATATCGCCCAGAATCTCCTGATAGGCACCTACGAGGAACACACCGAGATAGTATGGCTCGTTCTTTTTCAATGGATGAAGAGGAAGAACGTTGCCGATATGACCATCGGTTACGAAGTTCGCAATCTTACCGTCGCTGTCGCAGGTGATGTCCTGCAAGGTAGCGTTGCGGGTTGGACGTTCGTCCAGGCGCTGGATAGGCATGATAGGGAAGAGCTGGTCGATGGCCCAACTGTCTGGCAGGCTCTGGAACAATGAAAAATTGCAGAAATACTTGTCGGCGAGAATCTTATCCAATCCTCTGAGTTCCTCTGGCACATGCTTCATGTGCTTGGCAAGGTTGTTGATCTCGTGGCATACGCTCCAGTACATTGCCTCAATCTCAGCACGAGTTTTCAAATCTACGATACCGTGAGAGAAGAGCTGCAATGCCTCATCGCGAATCTGCTCAGCATCGTGCCAGTCCTCCAGCATGTTGCGAGGATTTAGGTTGTCCCATATCTCATAGAGATCCTTCACCAGCTGGTGGTCAGTCTCCTTTGCTTCAAACTCCTCTGGCATTTCCGGCAGGGAAGCAGTCTCCAAGACATCAATCACCAATACGGAGTGGTGGGCAGAGAGCGAGCGGCCACTCTCGGTGATGAGGTTAGGATGCTCGATATTGTTCTTGTTGGCTGCATCAACGAAGGTATAGACACAATCGTTTACATACTCCTGGATAGAGTAGTTTACAGAGCTTTCGCTGCTGGCAGAGCGGGTGCCGTCGTAATCTACGCCAAGACCACCGCCACAATCTACGAAATCTACATTGTAGCCCATCTTGTGGAGGTTGATGTAGAACTGAGCTGCCTCACGGAGAGCCGTCTGGATGCGGCGGATTTTGGTAATCTGGCTTCCGATGTGGAAGTGGATGAGGCGCAGGCAGTCGTGGAATCCCATCTCCTCAATCTTGTTGAGGGCAGTGAGCAGTTCGGCACTTGTCAAACCGAACTTCGATGCATCTCCACCGCTCTCAGCCCATTTACCTGAGCCTGAAGATGCGAGCTTGATGCGGATACCGATGTTTGGCTTCACGTTGAGCTTGCTTGCCACCTTGGCGATGATATCCAGCTCGTTGAGCTTTTCTACCACGATGAAGATGCGCTTACCCATCTTCTGTGCGAGCAAGGCAAGTTCTATGTAGCTCTCATCCTTGTAACCGTTGCAGATGATGAGTGAGTCGCTCTGTGCCTGTACGGCGATAACGGCATGAAGTTCTGGCTTGGAACCGGCTTCCAGTCCCAGGTTGAACTTCTTTCCATGAGAGATAATCTCCTCTACAACCGGCTGCATCTGGTTTACCTTGATAGGATAGATGACAAAGTTTTCCCCCTTGTAACCATATTCCTCCTTTGCCTTCTGAAAACAGCTGGCTGTCTTCTCGATGCGGTTGTCGAGGATGTCTGGGAAACGGAGCAGTACGGGAGCGTTGATGTCGCGTAATGCCAACTCGTCCATGATGTCGCGCAGGTCTATCTGCGTGTTGTCCTTGCATGGAGTTACATAGACATCACCCTTGTCGTTGATGCCAAAGTAAGAAGTGCCCCAACCACCAATGTTGTAGAGCTCCTTCGAGTCTTCAATAGTCCATTTCTTCATTTTCTGTTCTTGGTCTTGCTAAAAAGTTTGTTTTATAATTTTTTCTGTTTATGATAAATCGTAGAAAGGTAAGCCGTCTCTTGTCTTGAGCTGGCTTACCTTTTTTCTTTATAAGTTCAGCAGGCTACGAACCTCCTGTACCGTTTCGTTTACTTTATCCAAGTTGTCCATCACATTGATGTCTATGATATGTTTTGCCTTCTCGTAGAAAGGCTCGCGCTGCTTCAGCTGCTCGCGGATGAATACCTGTACTTCCTCCGGAGTCTTGTTGAGCAGCAGGGGGCGTACGCCCTTGCCCATCTTGAGGTGAGCATAGAGGGTTTCTGGCGTTGCCTTGAGGTAGATGGTGCTGCCCGACTGGTTCATATACTCCATGTTGTCGAAGAAACAGGGTGTTCCTCCACCACAGCTAACCACTACGTTTTCAAACTCCGCCACCTCGTGTAGCATGTTATGCTCTATCTGGCGGAATCCCTCTTCTCCTACTTCGTCAAAGATCTGCTTCACGGTTTTGCGCATACGGCTCTCGATGTACCAATCGAGGTCGTAGAACATCACGCCAAGCTCTTTGGCGAGGGCCTTGCCGACAGTAGTTTTGCCGGCTCCCATATATCCAATGATGATGATAGACTTCATTTTATTCTTTTTTACTTCTTCTGCCTCTTGCCTTTGGTTCTGGTGCTTCCTTGATGATGGTCATGCACTCCTCGTAGCTGAGTGACTCTACGTTCTCCTGCTTTGCCTTCGGAATGCGGTAGTTCTTGCCATCGAATGCGATGTAAGGACCATAGCGGCCATTCAGGAGCTCCAGCTTGTTGTCTTCCTCAAAGGTCTTGATATGGCGTTTCTGCTCGTTAGAGCGTTTTTCGTTGATAAGTTCCACTGCCTGTTCCAGGGTGATGGCCATTGGGTCGATTTCCTTAGGAATGGATACATACTTACGGTCATGGAGTACGTATGGACCGAAACGGCCGCTTCCGATGGTTACGGTAGTGCCTTCGAACTCACCAACCTGGCGAGGCAGCTTGAAGAGTTCCAATGCTTCCTCCAGAGTGATGGTCTCGATGCTCTTGTCGGCAGGCAACTGGGCAAACTGTGGCTTGTCCTTGTCTTCGGCGGTACCAATCTGAACCACAGGACCGAATCTTCCGATCTTTACGAATACAGGGCGGCCGCTCTTTGGGTCCTTGCCCAGTTCTCGTTCACCGGCCTTGTGCTCGCTGCGTGCTTCCATCACACCCTTCACCTCCGGTTCGAAACGCTTGTCGAAGTCCTTCATCCATTTGGTCCACTCGGTCTTTCCCTCGGCGATATCATCGAACTTCTGCTCTACGTTGGCAGTAAAGTTATAGTCCATGATGTTAGGGAAGTTGGCCATCAGGAAGTCGTTTACCACGATTCCGATATCGGTAGGGAGAAGCTTGCCCTTCTCCGAGCCAGCCTGTTCCTTCTTGGTCTTCTGGGTAATCATGATACCCTTCAGCGTATCTACGGTGTAGGTGCGCTCCTCGCCCTGCTTGTCGCCCTTCACAACGTATTCACGCTGCTGGATGGTGCTGATGGTAGGAGCATAGGTAGATGGACGGCCAATGCCGAGGTCTTCCAGCTTCTTCACCAGACTTGCTTCGGTGTATCTTGCTGGTGCCAGAGAGAATTTCTCTGTGGCGATGATTTCACGGCGCTGCAACTCATCGCCTTCCTTCATGGCTGGCAGGAGATGGGTTGAATCTTCTACGTTCTCATCCTCATCGGTAGATTCGCGATATACCTTGAGGAAACCATCGAATACAACAACCTCACCATTGGCAACAAACTTCTCGCTGGTGTTGTCGATGCTGATATTGATGGTAGTCTTCTCCAACTGTGCATCCTCCATCTGAGAAGCGATGGTACGTTTCCAGATCAGGTCGTATAGACGCTTCTCCTGGCTGGTGCCATCGATGCTTGTCTCGCTCATGTAGGTAGGTCGGATGGCCTCGTGAGCCTCCTGTGCACCCTTGGAGTTGGTGTGATAGGCACGTGGCTTGCTGTATTCCTTGCCGTACTCCTTGATAATTTCATCCTTGCTGGCATTGCTGCAGAGGGAAGAGAGATTCACACTGTCGGTACGCATGTAGGTGATGCGTCCACCCTCGTACAGACGCTGAGCCACCATCATGGTCTGGCTTACGGTGAAGCCGAGCTTGCGGGCTGCTTCCTGCTGCAGGGTTGAGGTGGTGAAAGGAGGCGCTGGTGTACGCTTCAGCGGTTTCTTGGTGACAGCCTCTACGGTGAACTTGGCGTCCTTGCACTTCTCCAGGAAGGCTTCCACCTCTTCATGGGTCTTGAAACGGTGATCGAGTTCTGCCTTTACCTCTGTGGCTGCGCCATTCTCGCTGATCAGGGCGAATACGGCATTGACACGATAGTATGGTTCGCTCTTGAACTTCTGGACTTCACGCTCACGCTCCACGATGAGGCGTACGGCAACACTCTGTACACGACCGGCAGAGAGGGCTGGTTTCACCTTTCTCCACAATACAGGAGAGAGCTTGAAGCCCACGATGCGGTCGAGCACACGACGTGCCTGCTGGGCATTCACCAAGTTCATGTCCAGGTGGCGTGGGTGCTCAATAGCGTCTAAGATGGCAGGTTTGGTAATTTCATGGAAGACGATACGGCTTGTCTTCGCTTCATCCAGTCCGAGTACTTCGCAAAGGTGCCAGCTGATGGCTTCTCCCTCGCGGTCCTCATCGGATGCTAACCAAATCTTCTTAGCTTGCTTCGCTGTTGATTTCAATTCTGTGACGAGCTTTTTCTTTTCCTCAGGAATCTCATAACAAGGTTCCATGGTCTTCTCGTCTATACTGAGTTCCTTCTTCTTCAGGTCACGGATATGACCGTAAGAAGACATCACCTTGAAGTCTTTACCTAAAAACTCTTCGATTTTCTTAGCCTTTGCAGGGCTCTCGACGATTACTAAATTTTCTTGCATACGCTTCTACACAATTTCTTTTGGTCTGCAAAAGTAAATAAACTTTTTGCTTATACCTTATTATATAGTGATTTTTTTGGTTTTTTAAATGTTTTGGGGCGTATTTTCATTCTTTCGTCTTGTGTTTTGCAAGAAATTTGGCCACTCCCTGTCTTATTGAGCCTAATCCGAACTCTTCGGGATGGAGGTTGCTGAGAGGAATCCAGTATGACTCCTCGGCATCGTCCTTCGCCTCCACATGAGAGAGGTCTTTCACCTTTACCACATAGAACATATCAAGGGTATGAACCAGGAAGTCGGAATAGAGATAGAGGTTGGGGATGCTGAACTGATAGTTTGCCCCGATTACTTCCAGCCCCGTTTCTTCCTTTACTTCTCTAGCCACGCCTTCTTCACCGGTTTCATCCATATCTACGAATCCGCCCGGCAAGTCAAGGGTGCCTTTGGCTGGCTCGTTTTTTCTGCGAACCACCAGAAGTTCTTCTTTCTCGTTGAGAATGAAGGCTACTGTGGCACTGCTGGGATTCAGATAGTAGGTGAATCCGCAGTCCTTGCATTTTTTACTCTTGAAGTTGTTGATCTCGAAATGTAGAGAGCCGCAAACAGGGCAAAACTTGAATTTATCTAAGACGTGACTCATAATATATATATTAAAGAGCGGTCGGTCTTTGGATTTCACAAAGATCGACCGCTATGTTATTAATTACCAATTGTCTGTTCGGAATGGGAAGAGAGGCAGACCGCCTGCATTCGCCATGTTGCCGAGCTGGAAGTTGCGGAAGCAGTAGCGCAGAGCTACCGGCTTCTTGACTTCAGGGCTGGTTACGACGATGCACTCGTTCCATCCGTCGTTGCCTTCCTGCCAGAAATGCTTGGCTGTGGCAGGATGGAACACCTTGTCTTCGCCGGCTACCTCGAAGCCCTTGATGCCTTCAAAGCGGTTATAGGCTCCGTAGGTGTTGTCGAAGTGAACCTTCACAGTGTCGCCAACAATCTTCATCTCCTTGAAAGTCATACTCTCGCAGAAGAGTCCCTTCATACCGTAGGTCTTGCTGAGTGCCTGAAGAGCCAGACGCTCACCTACAGGCTGCTTCTGGCATGGGTGAATCTGCTCTACCTCGTATGGATAAACCAGATCTTCGGTGCAGACGATGCCACTGTTCGGGATGATCTTGGCTGCATTAAACTGCTGCTCGCGAAGTCTTGGACCTGCATCTCCATTGGCGTCACCATTAATATAAGGTGCAATCTGCACGAAATAGAATGGCAGTTCGCCCTGCTTGAAGTCTCTGCGCCACTGGGCTACGAGGTCGGCAAGACGCTGGGTGTATTGACCTGCCGGGTCACCCACGTTGGAACAGCCTTGATAGAAGAGGATTCCCTTCACGCTATAGTTGAGGATAGGATGGAAGGTTCCGTTGCCCCAGAGAAGAGGGTAGAGGAAGTCCCACTTGAACTTAGGATTCTTCGTCATCTTGAGGGAGTCGAGGTCTTCTTTCGTGTTCTTTTTCAGATAGTCACGATCGAGCCAGCTTTCTACTCGGCTTCCGCCCTTGTTTGCCATCACCAGTCCCACTGGTACGTCGAGCGCCTTGTTGACAACCTGTGCAAAGAAATATCCGGTGGCAGATGCATCGCCCACGGTTTCCGGATTAACCTCCTTCCATTCGCAGTTGGCGTCATCTAGCGGTTTGCTGCTCATCACGCTAGGAATCTTCACGTAGTGTACACCTTTATATTGGTTGGCTTCCAATACAGCCTTGTTGTAGCCTTCTACAGGGCAGTTGCCGAAACCTTTCACCGGCATCTCCATATTGCTCTGTCCGGCGCAGACCCATACTTCACCAGCCAATACATTATTGAGGGTAGTCTTTTCGCCATCATCGAAGGTAATGGAGAGTGGAGTGTAGCTAGCCTTGGGAGTCTGTACCTTGACAGCCCACTTGCCATCCTTTCCGGTCTTTGTCGAATACTTCTGCTGCGACCATGAGGTGCTTACCTCTACCAGGGTACCAGGCTTGTCCCAACCCCAGAGGTTGGCTTCTGAATCTTGTTGGATAATCATGTTGTCACCCAGGATGTGTGGCAACTTTACTTTAGCGTTTGCTCCTGCTGTTACGAGAGCCAATGCTGCGAAAGCTAAAAGTTTCTTGTTCATTTTTTAGTGCTTAAAATTTATTGTTGCTGTTAATCTATTGTAGCTCGTATTGGATGATAGAAGCTGGAAGCCTGGAGAAAAGTCCAGACTTCCGGCTTATCTGTTGTATGAAAGCTCGTATTAAAGAAGGTTCTTGATGGCTGCATCAATGTCCTTGATCTGTATGTCGCGGGCTCTCAGAGTATTGCTTCTGTCAATGAGGAAGAAGGTAGGGATGCTCTGCACGTTGTAGAGCTGGAGACTTGTTCCCTGGATGCCGTTCTCCTCACGTACGCAGATCCATGGAAGGGCAGCGGTAGATGTTTTCCAGAAGTGTTCATCTGGATCTACGGAAACCTGATAGATTTCCAGTCCGGCAGTATGATATTTGTTGTAAAGCTCACGGAGCATCATAATGCGCTTGGTGCTCTCGTTGCTGGCGAAGATATGGAAATCGAGCAATACCACCTTGCCGGTGAGATCAGAGAGGCGGCGAACCTGTCCCTTGTTGTCCTGCAGGGCAATTTCTATGCATCCGTTTACGCTCACCTTGCTTGCCTCAATCTGCTGCTGTGCACGCTGCCTGTCAATGATACGGATATCCTTCATGCCCTCGATGGCGATGTTGTGCAGGTTCTTGCCACGCTCTGCTCCTGGATAGTAAGTATCCCAGCTTGTAGCTACGGCAGCGAATACTTTCACGTCATCCTTGTTGTTGCGAGGGTTGAAGATGAGTGAGTTGGTGTTGCCCAACTGGATAGTCTGGAAGAGTGCATAGTAAGAGGAAGCCTTCATCGGCTCCTTGAAGATGTAGTTGGTCTTTACATCCTGCTTGTATGCAGCCAGCATGCGAGCCACGATGACATCCATGGAATCTACCCCGATGTTAGGGCTCTTGATGATGCCATTGATGTTGCTCTGCAGGGTCATCTGCTTGAGCGAAAGTTCCTTGATCTTGCTGCAGTTCTCTGAACCTTCCACCTCGTACTTGTAGCTCATCTGAGGATAAGCTGCCTTCACGTTGACGGTCTCGGTTGAGTCGATACTGAGGTTGATGCTCTGGTTGGCAATGCGGAGACGGTAGAATTCTGGAGTGATGCTGTCCATCGCATTCTCTTCGAAAGCGAAGGAGCCGTCTTCACCCAGTTTCACCGAGTCAATCTTCACCGGACCATTCAGGCTGAGGTTCTCCAGGTAGAGCATAGAGTCCTGAGCCTCGGTAATATTACCGTTGATATGAAATTTCTTGTTGTTACAAGAAGTGAGAGCCAGCGCAGCTACCATAATCACTGCCGCTGAATAGATTCTAGATATCTTCATGAATTTTAGTATTTTGCGAAATTATCGACTGCAAAGGTAGTAATAAAATCGGGAATAATGCACCTTAGATAGATAAAATTATTAAAAAAGTAGAAAATAGTTGCCCAAATATTCGTTTATTAATTATTAAAGAGGTATCTTTGCACCGTTTTAGATATTAGATGTTAGACAAAACAATAAGTTTTAATAATTAGATGAACGTAATTACAAAAAGTGTTCAGTTGCCTGATGGAAGAACCATCACA
>JAJWLX010000085.1 GCA_021636625.1 Prevotella sp.
GGTAGTACCCACCCAGGCAGAGTAAGCCTTCGCCAAACCTCCCAGAACAATCACGACCAATAAGGCCAGGAAGATGTGTTTCTTTTTAATCTTTCTGTTTTTTCCTAATCCTTTTCTCATATCTATTCCTTTATCTATTCCTTTTTTCATATCTATTCCTTTTATCGGGCTGCAAAGGTATAGCTTATTTAGAATTTGTACAATACCTAGAAATTGTGATTTTCACATTTTTTATACTTAGAAGTTGGTATCAGATTGAAAGGTTCGAATCTTCATATCCTAATAAATGAGTAGTCTTTTCATGGATTTACGGAGTTTAGTTTGGTAGTTTCACATAAAAGCCGTAACTTTGCAACATAAATCAAACAGAAACTTTATAATAATGAAGAAACTGATTCTTAGTGCTGCTCTTCTGGCAGCATCTCTGGCATCCCAGGCCCAGCAGGGTCCGCTGTGGATGCGCTACCCTGCCATCTCACCGGATGGCTCTACCATCGCCTTTGCCTATAAGGGCGATCTCTATTGCGTTCCAGCCAATGGTGGCGAGGCACGCCAGTTGACGACCCATGCTGCTTACGACTCCCAGCCTATCTGGAGCCCTGACGGCAAGAAGATTGCCTTTACTTCCAACCGAGAAGGCAGCCTGGATGTTTACGTCATCTCTGCCAAGGGCGGTGCGCCAACCCGACTCACCACTCACAGCGGCAAGGAGACTCCAATCGCCTTCAAGGACAACGACCATGTGCTCTTCTCTGCCAACATCATGCCTACAGCCCAGAGCAATCTCTTTGCTGCCAATGAATTCTCACAGGTTTACGAGGTAAGCACTGAGGGCGGTCGTCCTAAGTTGTATTCCGTTCTTCCGATGGAGAACATCAGCATCAACAAGAACGGTCAGGTGCTCTATCACGACAAGAAGGGTTATGAGGATGCATGGCGCAAGCACCATACCTCTCCGATCACCCGAGATATCTGGATGCTCGACAACGGAAAGTACCAGAAGCTTACTACCTTCAAGGGCGAGGACCGCAACCCGGTATGGGCTGCCGACAACCAGAGTTTCTACTATCTCAGCGAACAGGACGGTTCCTTCAATATCTACCGCCGCAACATCGCAAGCGGTAAGGATACCCAGATTACCCAGCAGAAGAAGAACCCTATCCGTTTCCTCACTTCTTCTAACGACGGTTTGCTCTGCTATGGTTTCGATGGCGAAATCTATACCGTAAAGGAAGGTGCACAACCTCAGAAGGTCAGCATCTCCATCACTACAGACAACGATGAACCAAGCCTCATCCGCAAGGTACAGTCTTGGGGCGCTACCGAGATTGCACTTTCTCCAGATGCCAAGGAGGTGGCTTTCGTGATGCACGGTGATGTATATGTTACCTCTACAGAATACAAGACCACCAAGCGAATCACCGATACTCCTCAGCAGGAACGCAACCTGAGCTTTGCTCCTGATGGCAGAAGTCTGGTCTATGCTTCTGAGCGCAATGGCGTATGGCAGATTTTCCAGGCTAAGATCAAGAACGAGAAGGAGAAGAACTTTACTTACTGCACCGAGGTAGAAGAGGAGCAGCTCACCAAGACCAATGTTACTTCTCAATATCCTGCCTACAGTCCTGACGGCAAGGAGGTGGCTTTCTATGAGGATCGTGCTACCCTCCGCATCATCAACCTGAAGTCGAAGGAAGTACGCACCGTACTCGATGGCAAGTACAACTATTCTTACTCTGATGGCGACATCTGGTTTGAATGGAGCCCAGACAGCAAGTGGCTCATGTGCAGCTACATCGGTAATGGCGGATGGAACAATACAGATATCGCCGTGGTAAAGGCTGACGGCAAGGAAGTGCACAACATTACCGACAGCGGTTACAGCGACAGCAACGGCAAGTGGGTACTCGGAGGAAAGGCTATCCTCTTCGAGAGCGACCGTGCCGGTTATCGCAGTCACGGTTCATGGGGTGCTGAAGAGGATGCCTATCTCATGTTCCTCGACCTCGAAGCCTACGATCGCTTCCGCATGTCTAAGGAGGAACTCGAATTAGCCGAGGTCAACAAGGACGAGAAGGAGAAGAAGGCTGACGAGAAGGAGGAGAAGAAGAAGGAAAACAAGAAGAAGAAAGAGGAGAAGACCGGAAAGATTGAGGTAGATAAGGTGAAACCTCTCGAACTCGACTTCGAGAACTGCCGCGACCGTGTGGTACGTCTTACCGTCAACTCATCCAATATGGGTGATGCCATCATCGACAGCAAGGGTGAGAAGGTTTATTACCAGGCTGCCTTTGAAGGTGGCTACGACCTCTGGTGTCACGACCTGAAGGAAGGCAGCACTACCCTGATGATGAAGGGTATCGGTGGCGGCGGCTTCGTTGCCGACAAGGATATCAAGAACCTCTTCCTCTGCAATGGCAGCAGCATCAAGAAGATTGACCTGGGCAGCAAGGCTACTACCAACATCGACTTTGAGGCTCCATTCAACTACAAGCCTGCCGAGGAGCGCCAGTATCTCTTCGACCATGTATGGCGTCAGGTAGCTGACAAGTTCTATGATCCAAAGATGCAGGGTGTGGATTGGGAGTACTACCGCAAGGTGTATGAGAAGTTCTTACCTTATATTAATAATAACTTCGACTTCGCTGAGATGTTGAGCGAGATGCTGGGTGAGCTGAATGCCAGCCATACCGGTTGCCGTTATTATGCTGGCGGCGCTTCTCTTTCTACCGCAGCTCTCGGTGCCTTCTTCGATCCTAACTACGAGGGTGACGGCTTGAAGATTCAGGAAGTCATCAAGCGTGGTCCATTCGCCGTGAAGAAGAACGAAGTTACTGCCGGCTGCATCATCGAGAAGATCGATGGAGAGGCTATCAAGGCGGGTAAGGATTACAACGCATTGCTCGATGGAAAGGCTGGCAAGAATGTACGTCTCACCATCAAGAACACCAAGGGCAAGACTTTCGACCTCACCATCAAGGCGATTTCACAGAGCAATCAGCAGGAGCTTCTCTACAAGCGCTGGGTGGATAGAAACCGTGCCATCGTGGACAGTGTATCAAAGGGCAGAATCGCCTATGTTCATGTCAAGGCGATGAACAGCGAGAGCTTCCGCACCGTATATAGCGAACTCTTGAGCGACAAGAACCGCAACAAGGATGCCGTAATCGTGGATGAGCGCCACAATGGTGGTGGCTGGTTGCACGATGACCTCTGCACCCTGCTCAGCGGCAAGCAGTATCAGGAGTTTGTGCCTCATGGAAAGGTTGTGGGCAAGGATCCATTCAACAAGTGGACCAAGCCATCCTGCGTTCTGATCTGCGAGGACGACTACAGCAACGGTCATGGTTTCCCATGGGTATATAAGGAGTTGGGCATCGGTAAGCTGATTGGTGCACCGGTGGCTGGAACAATGACTGCCGTATGGTGGGAGACCTTGATGGACCGCAGCCTGGTATTCGGTATTCCACAGGTAGGTTGCCGTGACATGCGTGGCACCTTCGGCGAGAACACCACCCTCTATCCAGACGTCGAGGTGTATAATTCTCCAGAGGATTACATCACCGGTCATGATACTCAGCTCATCAGAGCCGTAGAGGAAATGATGAAGAAGTAAGGAACAGGAATTATTCCGTCGAAATAGGTATCAAAAACAGGAATTATTCCGTCTAAACAGGTATCAAAAACAGGAATTATTCCGAGATTTCGATTAAATCAATCGATTGATTCAACATCAAAAGAGCGTGATCGCCAAATGAGGCTATCACGCTCTTTCTTTGTTAACATTAAAATATTCGAAGATGAAAGAAATCTAGCAAACTTTCTTCTTTCGCTCACAATAGCGTTCACATTGGGCACAGATGTCATATCCCAGCATGGCACCCAGGATGAAATCCTCTTCCGGCGTAAGCTGGCATAAGGGTTTGGTGACTATCATGCGGATAGCATCCAGGCATTCCTTCTTACCAAAGAAGAGATTCAGACGGTCGTTGCCAACCGGCTGGATGATATAATCAATGTTCTGACGCTCTAATCTAGTTATGGCAAAAGACTCATATTTCTTGTTGAAGGTGTAGAGCACCAGGCGGCGCACGCCCTTCTTATATTCATATATATGATTCATCAGAACCTTCAAATCTACTGGTGTTGCGATTTCCTGCTGCATACTATCCGAATTAATCAAGTTTCTTATCAGGAATCAGAGAATTCTATGATTTAAAAATCTATGAACCCAAAATGACTCAAGATTCTATAGTCAGAGATTTCTATGACTCCTGAAAAATTATTTTTTAATACTAAAGCGCTGGTTTGATGGCCTCAATCCAGGCATCGATACGCTCCTCTGTCTTGTCGTCCTCGTTCACCTCATCGAGTGCGAGTCCCAGGAACTTGTCGTCCTCAACAGCCTCACTGTCATCATAGGTGTATCCATCTGTAGAAACACCAGGCAAAACGGTAGCACCAGCCTCAACAGCGGCATCATAGAGTTCCTTCATGCCGCCGCAGAATGTATCAGGGTAAGACTCGCTGTCGCCACAACCAAACAGGGCAACAGTCTTGCCAGCCAAGCCGGCACTCTTCAGCGTCTTCACGCCATCATACCAGTCATCCTGCATCTCGCCGGCACCCCATGTAGAAGTACCGAGAATGAGATTCTCATGACTTGCGATAGTAGCATCATCGATGTTAGCTACATCTACAGCTTCCACGCCCAACTTAGAGGCGATGGTTTCGGCAATCGACTGGCATGAGCCAGTGGAAGAGCCATAAATTACGATAGTTGTTTTCATTTGTCCTTAATCTCTTTTAGTTACATTTATTTTCGGGTGCAAAGATACAGCCTTTTCCCTTTATCTGCAATACCTAAAAATGATGGTTTCGGGAAAATACCTAGATATGGGGATAGGAGAAAAGTTTTAGGATGGTTTATCCTAAAAAATAGTATCTTCGCAGCAAATATATAATCAAAGAACAATGAAATGATATGAAACGAATAGAAAGAACGGAATATCTCAATAAGCTGATTGCTTTCAAAGACAAGTCTCTTATCAAAGTGAGCAGACAATATCGGCAACATCCTATCCACCAAGCGCATAGCCGACATCATGACTACCGACGGAAGAAAAATAGACCAGAAAACCGTGGAACGATCTTACACTTGATGAAGACCCTACTGCCGATTACAACGGTATCAAGAGAATCAATGCCATAAGATGGCTGATGGGAGAAACAGAGTTGAACCAAAAGAAAGTTTGGAAGTGACCTCATAGAGGTCACTTCTTCGTTCTGTTGGGTGCTTTCAGCCAGATATTCTGAGTATATCGCATACCTCTCAGATAGTGACACAAAGAATAACTGAAAACCTTATTTCGCAACCAAGAATATTCGAAAAATACCCTGTTGACTGCTTTAACCCTGAATTGTCCAGAATATGCAGCAGGATTCTTCACTGTCCAATACCAACAGTTGTGTAGGTTGATTGTGTTACGAGACACCAATGGAGCCTCATGCATCTTAGCCTTGAACCCGTTTGATGTCACCGGAGCATCCGCCACATCATAATTCCACCGTGCCCTTCCACTTCCACCATCCAAGGATTTGTTTGTTATAGTCACATCAGAAACATTCATTGTATAGCTTTCGGATATTGAGCCACCTGCACTAAATCCAGCACTTGGTCCAGAAGTATCAAGCCCGATATTACCTCCAAAATCAACACTATATCCCGAAGTTGTACTATACGAACCTTCAGAAGTCGCAGGTCTAGGATCATGCACAAAGACTTCAGTTGGTGAGAAGCTTCCACCGTTTGGTTTAAAGATTTCGTGGTCATTGTCAATCTCTCCCAAGTAAAAACCATAGCATGTACCCTTGTTTTCCTTCCATTTATCAGAAAGCATCATCGTCGAATTGTTTCCAAGGATTTCTTGATGTACCATATAGTAATCCATGTTTTGATCAAAAGAGTACACTGCATATATGGTATATGTTACTTGGTACAATGCGGAGCGACCTTTAGCCTTGTCATGACCTGGATACGTCGGGTAATATATGTACGTAATTGTCTGCGCCTTTGTCATGGAATGAATATCGTTTGAGCCACCGTTGGTATTGGCCTCGCTTACAACAGCTTGTTTTTCTATCCATGTGGCTACGGCATCTGCAAATAAACCATATGTGTAAGGCGTGTGCTCTTGGGAAAGATTGGCTTCTGCAAGCTCTGTCCTTGTGGTATCACCGTCCTCTTTGATTACCACTGACGATATTTGAGCCTCATCTGAGTCGTTCAGATCTTCGAGATGCATTTCTCCTCCCTTCTTATTGAAAGCATAAATATCATTGAAGTGCCCATTGCCACCATCGTCGTCATAGTCGTGCATAAGCGCATCTCCCAGTTTATATTTTTTTAGTCTTTCCATTGTGGCCTTCGACGGTTCAGTTATGGCTATTACGCCTCCTTTGTCATAAACCTGTTTCACTTTCTCCAACATATCGCCATCAATGGTCAAGGCGGTTTCGTTGTCGAGAACCACCACCCTCACGCTATTGTCATTTATTGACACGTTCTTTGTCAGGCGGTTTACAAGAGCAGAACCTGCTTCCTTAAAATTGTTACCCAACACTGCCGTTGGCAAATTGAGCTTAACGGAAAGTTGATCGGTCTTTGGCAGGACTTCTCCTGTTGGCGCGTCAAGTTCTTCCCAAGATTCGCTATCATCAGAACATGAGCAACATAACGAAGTCAACATTACCAAACACAACACGGACTTTACAAAAAACTTCATTTTCATTATTATATTATAGTTCATATCAAAAAGAATTAAATGATTAAAGAATTTACTGGCAGCCTTATCAAGATTTTCTGCCTATTTTAAGTTGAACGTAAATTTATTCTTATAGTCTCGATTCACACAGACCGTAGCCTTGCGCTGAGAAAGATTATACACCACCGACCACTGGGTATGGCTCGTAGGATTGCCCGGAGTTTCTGCCTGACTCACGCCATTGAGCAGATTCATGGCTCCTTCCTCAGACAACTGATTGTTGTTCTGCTTGATGACGAATTCCATTATGTCATAGCGGGTCTTGCCGTGGTTCGAGAGCTTCGGACCTTTATCAGAACATGCCATGGTTTCAGATACATAGAAGTTGCTGGCATAGCGCTTTTCTATCACCTCGCGGGTGTTTGGCAATACGTCAGGATATTTGAAATGAGTCTTTCCGTCCTCTCCCGTATATTCATCGTCGATGTAAATCTTGCTTTGGTGATCCTTGTCATATACGAATTCTACGATGGCATAACGGCCCGTGGCATCTGCCATGTAGAAATGATAGTTGCCGTCGTTATCCGGTATCCAGAGGTCATATCCGTCCAGAATCTTGAGAGCTTCATCCACAGTTCTGGCATGATCCAACATCATGCGCAAGGCAACGGTTGTAGTCAATTTCTTTCCCGTACTAGCCTGCTGGGTCGGTTTGCCGTCGAGATGGAGCACGGAAACGGCAAAGCCAGCCTCATTCATACCGTCCATCAGGAGATATGGGAATGCCATGATATAGGATAGGTCTTGCGTCTTATTCTTCTCAAACTCAGCCTTGTTATATAGGATGTAATGCCAGAGATCCTGTCGGTAACCTATCCAGTAGGCATCCACCATACTGATGGATTTCAGTCCGCCTTCGGGTGCCGTGCGAACCAGGGCAGCTGCTATCGGTTCGTTATCATGGGAGTAATCAAAGTTGCGCCCCATCAGATAATCGCCCGTATCGGGTGTCGTCACGGCAAAGGCACTGCAGCCTGCATCCAGCTTAACCCTTGCCTTGAGCCAGGATGGCGTCTTGTCGCAGAGGGTTTTCAATACGGCACCAATCAGATGGGTGTTGTCGGTGAGATTGAATCCTGATATGGTAGGGAGTTTATAATCCTCCGTATAGTCAAGATAGAAGAATCTTCCGTCTTTCAAGTCCTGGATAGACCTTACCATCTCCAGTTTCTTGGCATCGGTCAGCAGACTGGCCGGTACGTCCTGATAGTGAGCCTGGTTGTATACTTCTTCTGGGTCATCATCGCTGCACGAAGACACCATAACCATGAAGAAGGTAAAGCAGAAAGTTAAGCATGCAAACATTAGCCACTGAATGCGCTTGCTGTTGAAAGTATTGTTTCTTTTCATAATTAGTGATATTTAAGAGATGAATGATTCATTTTATTTTTCGATGCAAAAGTAATGGAAAATAAGGTTCGATATGGGAAAAAATAACCTGAAAAATACTGATTTTTTTAGGAAAACGGGAAAAAATAACCTCAAAAGCCGTCAAAATCACAGATTTTTATTATCTTTGCACAATAATAAAGCAATGCCAAGCAAAGCTAAGCAATGCAAGGTAATGCTAAGCAATTCATCTATCAATAATGAATATATCCCTACGGAGTATGAAAGCAAAGAACTCAATAAGAACCAAGTTACGCAGGTTGGAATTCTCCTTGCTGAAGAGGGAATCCAATTACCTCGATCGCCAGCGCCAGTGGCTTCTGGTATGTTTTGCCGTGATGCTTTATCTAGGCATCCTGTCTAATATCCTGGGGTTGTCGGGAGCCTTCGATCCATTTTTTACAGCATCTAACATCGTCTTTCTGGTAGTTGTGGTGTCCTCGTTCGCTGCCTATCTCTTGGGTAAGATAGGGGTGGTGAAAGGGATAACCTTCCTTGCAGTAGCAACCCAGGTTTTCATAGGCATGGATATTCTGTATAGTGCCTTCGTGCCTACATTGAAAGATAATACGATGGTAATTCTCATCAACATGCTCATTCTTGCCGGCAACATGTTTTTCTCGCTGGCAGCTTATCAGGCTCGTCTTACCCGCTGGCTGGTAGGCATAGCCTTGGGAGTTTATCTAGTCTGTGTGATAGTTACGGGCAATGAATCGCTGCGTAATTATTTCTTTATGATGCTGTTGATACTGCTGTTTATCAGTGTGCTGAGTCTGGGCATTGCCCGAAATGGCGAGTATCTGGTAAATGCCAATAAAATATTGCAGCGAGAAGAGGAGGAACTGCTCCAGGTGTTGAGAATCAACAAGAAGCAGATTAAGGCATACGTGGCATTGGCCAAGGAGCGGCATGATGTGAAGCTGACAGAGCATTTGCTGGATTTGCTGGGTGAGGCATCGCAGAAGAATGTGATAGATAATGTATTGCAGTATATTCAGACCCGGGAATTGAGCAAGCAGAATCTGGAGCGTGTTTTTCCGGAATTGAGTTCATCTGAGAGGGAAATCTGTTATCTCATCCTGCAGAATAAGAAGTTGAGTGAAATCGGTATCCTGCTCAATAAGACAGAATCCAATATCACCACCCAGCGTGGCAATATCCGAAAGAAGCTGGGGATGAATCCTTCTGATAATCTGCAGAAGGTATTGGAAAAGAGGATAAGGGAATGAAAGATTTTGCAGCGATAGATTTCGAAACGGCCAACCAACAGCGTACAAGCGTCTGCTCGGTGGGCATCGTGATAGTGAGGGATGGCGAGATTGCAGACAGTTACTACAGCCTCATCAAACCCGAACCGGAGTATTATTCTTATTGGAACACCCGGGTTCACGGTCTAACCCAGGAAGACACGATGAATGCAGATGTCTTCCCGAAAGTCTGGGCAGAGATTGCGCCCAAGATAGAAGGTCTGCCCCTGGTAGCCCACAACGCCCCCTTCGATGAAGGATGCCTGAAGGCCGTATTCCAGATGTATCAGATGGAATATCCCGACTACGAATTCCATTGCACCTGCCGTGCCTCCCGAAGAAAGCTGGGTTCTCTCCTCCCCAACCATCAGCTCCAGACCGTAGCCGCCTATTGCGGTTACGACCTCACCCAGCACCACAATGCCTTGGCAGATGCCGAAGCCTGTGCCTGGATAGCAAGAGAGCTTCTATAAGCCAAATAGAGAAATTTGTGGTGTTTTTACCACAAATTTCTCGTATTTTTGTAGGAAATTTACCACAAATTTCGTATATTTGCACCAAAAATGCTAAAAAGCATTCAAATAAAGGAATTAATAACAGAAGAATATGGAATTATTGAAGCAATTATCCGACAATCTCATCAAACGTACAGACACCCGATACGTAAGATATATGTATCATCAGATTCCATGGAAGAATCGGATGACAGCCCTTGTGGGACCTCGTGGCGTGGGTAAGACCACACTCTTCTTGCAGTACATCAAGCAGAATCTCAAGTTGAAGGACACCCTATATGTGAGTGCCGAATCCATCTATTTCGCCAATCATACACTCTTTGAAACTGCCATGAAGTTCAATCAACTTGGCGGCAAGCATTTCTTTATCGACGAAATACATAAATATAAAGGATGGGCAACGGAGCTGAAGATGATATACGATAATCTGCCCGACCTGCAAGTAGTGTTTACTGGATCATCAGTGCTTGACATCTATCAGGGAACCGCCGACTTAAGCCGTCGTGTCCTCGTCTATAAAATGCAAGGTCTGTCGTTTAGAGAATATATTGGCATGAAACTAGGAATCGACCTACCAGCCTACACATTGGAGCAAATCGTTAATCATGAGGTAGAGTTGCCGATAGAGATAGACCATCCCCTATCCCTCTTCAACGAATATCTGCGCCAGGGGTACTATCCTTTTTATGAAGACGAGGGCTATAAGATGCGCTTAAACCAGGTAGTAAGCATGACGTTGGAAACCGACATTCCCCAATATGCCAACTACACAGTAACCATATCGAGGAAATTGAAGGAACTGATGCAGGTGATAGCAGACAGTGTGCCATTCAAGCCTAACATGAGCACCATCGCAACAATCATCAAGGCAGACCGCGGCTTGCTTCCCGACTACTTTGAACTTATGGAAAAGGCAGGTCTCATCGCCCAACTCCACGATTCAACAAAGGGAGTAAGAGGTCTGGGAAAGGTTGAAAAAGTATATCTCGACAATACAAACCTCTCTTTCGCCCTCACATCTGAAACTCCCGATATAGGAAATCAACGTGAGACCTTTTTCTTTAACCAGATGAGAGTGAACCATACCGTTTACAATTCTCCCATCTCTGATTTTCTGATAGACGGCAAGACCTTTGAGATAGGTGGCAAGAAGAAAGGTCAGAAGCAGATAACCGAGGCAGAAGAGGGATATATCGTAAAAGATGATATTGAAACCGGTTTCGGCAATATCATTCCTCTCTGGACATTCGGAATGAATTATTAAATTGTGATTGTTACATAAAGGATTACATTCCCCATCTTTTTGGCACGCAGATTGTGACTATGAATATCGGGGTCGATAATAATAGATATTGCATAGACAGAAATTACAAGGTAGACTTTTAGGTTCGGTTTTTGAAAGTGAATTCTGCTGGCAGTGATGCCGGCAGGATTCTACGCTTTTTGAAACAAAAACATACATATGGATTTCTAAAGAACAAGCCAAAAGTTTAAATCTATTAAACATTCCCGTTTTTTGTCATTAATGACACTTTTCGGGAATGACGATGATTATAAAAGTAGAGATCCCGCACCTTGTCATGGAGCATAGAAGCATAGAGAAGACCATTCCTCCATTCGTCAGGAATATGGCATATTCCATATTTAGCACCCAGGATAGCTCCTGCTACTGCTGCATTGGTATCCGCATCTCCTCCTGATAAAACAATCTTCAGGATACCCTCTTTATACGAGGTTGCATGCCAATAAGCCCATAGGGCAGCCCCTAAAGTTCTGAGCG
>JAJWLX010000086.1 GCA_021636625.1 Prevotella sp.
CATTGCCATAGAAATTGGTGGTGGTTCCTGCTGCGAACACCAGGTAATCGTACTCAATCTTACCGATGGAAGTCTGCAGAATCTTCTTGTCCGGGAACACGGCTCTTGCCTCTGCCATGCGGAAGTAGAAGTTCTTGCGCTTACGGAAAATCTGGCGGAACGGGAAGGAGATGGAACTTGGGTCGATACCTGCCGAGGCAATCTGATAGATAAGCGGAGGGAACTGATGGAAGTTGTTCTTATCGATCAACACCACCTGCAGGTTTGCATTGCAGAGATCTTCTGCCAAACGAAGACCACCGAGTCCGCCACCTACGATTACAACTCTCTTCAACTGATTTCTCTTGATATTAATACTCATAACTACTGCTGTTTGTTTGGAATTACTAAATACATATATTTGCTGAAAATTCTATTCTTAGAAGGCATATAGCCTAGTCATCGCTGAAAATTCGACTGCAAAGGTACAACTTTTTAATGAGGTGGCAAAGGAAGATGAGTAGAAAAATGGGATAGAAACCGGTTGCAATCGTTCTCATTTTTTATTCTTGCAAATGATGTTGCAAAATGTAATATGCAGATAGCATTTGGGTAGTTGTTCTTGTCTTTTTCCAAGAAAAGTTTTTGATTTTGAAGGAAATGTTGTATTTTTGCATCGACAACTTCAATATTCGAACGTTTATCTTATAAAAACATAACAATGAAACATGTAACTATCAAGGATATAGCCCGTTCGCTCTGCATCTCGGTCTCCACTGTTTCCAGAGCGTTGACGGATGACAAGAACATTCGCAAGGAGACGCGCGAGATGGTGGTGGAAGAGGCAAAGCGACTCGGCTACAAGCGCAATCCGGTGGCGATGAACCTGAAGATGGGGCGTACGAACACCATAGGTGTCATCGTGCCGGAGATGCACACCCCTTATGCTTCGCAGGTGATTAACGGAATACAGGAGGTGCTCTACAAGAAGAACCAGAAGGTGATGATTGCCGAGAGCGATGAGAAGCCGGAGCGGGAGTTGGAGAACCTGAAGATGATGGAGCAGTTTATGGTAGATGGACTGATAGTGAGCCTCTGCAGCTACCGCAAGAACATCGAAATGTATCAGCAGTTGGCGGCAGACGGTATGGCGATTGTCTTCTACGACCGCATTCCGTATGGATTGAAGATGCCGCAGGTTGTGGTGGATGATAATGTAGATTCTTATTTCATGGTGGAGCATCTGATTCGTCTGGGCAGGAAGCGTATAGCCTATCTGCAGGGACCCGACGACATTTACAATGCCTATCAGCGAGGCTTGGGTTATCGCCAGGCGATGGAGAAATTCCATCTCTTCGACCCAGAACTGATTGTAAAGACGGGAATGACCTTTAAGGATGGAGCTGACGCCATCGACCGCCTTATATATAATAAGGTGGAATTTGATGCCATCTTTGCCTTTACTGATACTTTGGCGATAGGTGCACAGAATCGGCTCCGCGCTTTGGGTAAGCGGGTACCGGAAGAGATTTTCGTGGCTGGTTTTTCGGGCACGGAACTATCTACCATCGTTTCTCCGCAGATTACAACTATGGAGCCTCCACTGGAGGAGATGGGCAGAATGGCGGCTGAACTGGTGATGGAGAAAATCAACAATCCGGAGATGGAGGACAGGCAGGTGGTGCTGAAGACCACGATGCAATGTAGGGAATCTACAGGAGAATAGTATTTAAAACGTTTGCAGAAATTGGGAACGTTTGCGGGAACGTTTGCAAGGTTTTTTCGAATAAAATATCTTTTTATCTCGAAAAAACAAACTATCTTTGCCATCGAAAACGGGAGATAAGATAGCTGAGGAAACTCCTCGGCTACTTGCTTCCCCAAAAATGAATAAACAATTAATATTTACAGCTAACAATAAAAGAATTATGGCAAATTTAGTAAATGCAAACGCAGCAAATGCAACTCAGGTAGTGAAAGGTTATGCTTATAACCGCAGTTTGGTAAAGGCAGGTATCCTGCACTTTGGAGTAGGTAATTTCCATCGTGCTCACCTGGAGTTTATGACCAATAAGCTTCTCGAGAACAATACCCAGCAGAATTGGGGTATCTGTGGAGCAATGATTCTCCCGGGCGATGAGCGTCTCTACCATGCCCTGAAGAAGCAGGACGGTGAATACACCCTTACTGTATGTGGACGCGACGACAGCATCCAGGTTTATCAGTTGGGTGCACTCGTTGAACTCTATTGGGGCATTGAGGAGCAGGAGCAGATTCTGAACAAGATTGCGTCTAAGGTTATTAAGATTATCACCCTCACCATCACCGAGGGCGGATACAACATTTCACGTCAGAGTGGCGAATTCATGCTCGACAATGCGCAGGTGGCTCACGATATCGAGAATCCAGCCAAGCCGGTTACAGCCTTCGGATATGTAGCCGAGGGATTGCGTCGCCGCAAGGCAGCAGGCAATGGTCCTATTACCATCCTTTCATGCGATAATCTGCAGCACAATGGCAATACTGCCCGCAAGGCTTTCATGACTTTCATAGAGGCTCAGGACAAGGAACTCGCTGCCTGGATGGAAGAGAACGTTACCTTCCCTAACTCAATGGTTGACCGCATTACTCCAGCCACCCGTCCTGATGACATCGAGCGATTGAATGCTCAGAACGGAACCTGCGATGAGGCTCCTGTATATTGCGAGGATTTCATCCAGTGGGTAGTAGAGGATAACTTTGCAGCCGGTCGCCCAGCATGGGAAACTGTGGGTGCTCAGATGACCGACGATGTGACTGCCTTCGAGAATATGAAGCTTTCTCTTCTGAATGCTTCTCATACATTGCTCTCTTATCCATCTTTTCTCGGTGGTTACCGCAAGGTAGATGCAGCTATGCACGATGAGAGAATCCGTAAATTTGTTCGTGCCTTCATGGACGAAGACTTCACTCCTTACGTTCCAGCTCCAAAGGATACTGATTTGGAGGAATACAAGCAGTGCCTGGTAGAGCGTTTCGGCAACCGTATGGTCAGCGACCAGGTGGCTCGTCTCTGCTTCGATGGTGCCAGCAAGTTCCCTGTTTACGTGATGCCGAACCTGGAGAAGATGATAGCAGATGATGCTTCTGGCAAGCGTCAGGATGTGGAGTTCAAGCGTGTGGCTTATCTCTTTGCTGCTTACCGTCATTATCTGAAGTATCAGGTAGATGACAACGGTGATGCTTTCGAGGTAGCTGATCCATGGCTCACCGTAGATGACCGTAAGGCTATCGAAAGCGATAATGCACTCGATTTTCTCAGCATTTCAGCCTTTACAAGCACCGATCTCAAGGCAGCTTCTCATTTCGTAGAGCTTTACCTGAAGATGGTGGAAGACATCAAGGCAAAGGGTGCCATGAAGGTTTTGGAAGAAGAAATCTTGTAATTTATGAAACAATCGATAACACTCAAGAGTGCAGGACCATTTTTACTCCTGACATTCATCTATTTTATAGTAGGCTTCCTTACTACCGTCAACGGTCAGTGTCAGGGTCCCTTGAAGATAGCTTTCCTTTCAGAGGTTACTACCACCAAGAACTCCCTGGCAACGCTCATCTCCTTCGCCTTCTTCTTGGGTTATCTGCTCAATAGTGCGAAGACGGGACGCTTGCTCAATAAGGTGGGCTATAAGAAGACGCTTATCCGTTCGATGCTGGTAATGGTGCTGGGACTAGCCTTCTATCTTGCTTCGGCGCTGATTGCCGAATATTGGGGTGGAGCAGGTGTGCATATTTCTCAGGATTTCGTACCATTCGGATATTTCATTTTCCTTTTCGGTTCCTATCTGATGGGTACGTCTGCGGCAATGCTTCAGGTGGTTATCAATCCTTACATAGCTGCCTATCCTTTGCCGGGCACTCAACCGGTGCAGCGCATGAACTTCACTTGTGCGGTGAATTCATTCGGTACTACCATCGCTCCTTTTTTCGTAACGGGCGTGATGTTTGCCGGCGTTTCCCTGGATCGTGTTTCTGCCGATCAGCTCACCATTCCTTTTCTGGTGATGATGCTCATCATTGCCTTTACAACATGGAGCACTTCCAAGGCGAATCTTCCTGACATTGAGGGTACGAGAGAGGAAACACAAAATGTGGAATCTGAAGGTAAGACAACTCCTTCTGATGATTCCAGAAATGCGAAGAAACGCAGCATCTGGTCGTTCCGTCATTTGAAATATGGTGTGATAACCATCTTCTTCTATGTGGGAACCGAGGTGGGAATCGGTAACAATATGAATCTTCATGCGATGGATTTGATGGGACATGGTTACGATCTTTCTCCAGCCCTTCTTGCCACACTCTATTGGGGAGGATACATGATAGGCAGAATAGTTTCTGCTGGTTTGAAGAACGTGGCACCTCGCCCTATGCTCATCGCCGTTAGCGTGGCGGCAATCGTATTGATGGCTATTTCCATGCTTACCGAAAATCTCTGGTTGATGGCTGCTGTGGGATTGTTCCATAGTGTCATGTGGAGTTGCATCTTCACCTTGGCAGTGGATGGCTTGAAGGAATATACTTCCAAGGCTTCGGGTGTGTTTATGATGGGAGTTTTCGGTGGTGCCGTCTTCCCTGTGCTTCAGGGATTGCTTGCTGATTATATCGGTTCATGGCAGTTCACCTGGCTCGTTCCTCTCTTCTGCGAGTTCGTCATCCTCTGGTATGGACTTGTGGGTTATAAGAAGCAGGAAGTATAAAAGACATTAGTAAGACATAAATTAAGAAGAATATAAAAAACTCGGGATGTTTCCTTTTTCGAAGCATCCCGAGTTTTTTATTTTTAAGAGTTATTCTACAATCAGATGATTCATTCTGCAATCTGATGAATCACATAGGTAACTACGCCCCAAATCATGAATCGGTTGGTTTCATCTACCCGGATAGGGGAGAAGTTTTTGTTCCATGGGATGAGCCATCCGAAGGCTCCGCTCTCATCCATCTTGAACTGCTTGATAGTGAACTCACCATCCACGAAGGCGATGACGAAGTTGCCGTTGGAGGGTTCAATCTGTCTATCTACAATGGCTAGGTCGCCATCGAGAATGCCTGCATCCTGCATGCTGTCGCCCGAAACACGTACATAGAAGGTGGCCTCACGATGGCGAACCAGAATATCGTTGAGGTCTATCTCTCCCTCCATATAGTCTTGGGCTGGCGAAGGGAAGCCTGCCTTTACGCTTTGTTCTGCCAGCGGAATCGGCATTTTTGTTCCGAATTCCGCAGGGTGAAATGTCAGTCTTATCTTGTTATCGTTATTCTTGTTCATTTTGTTTTTACTTTCAGAATCTCATGAATATCCGTGGTAAACCGCTTCGACATATATTCCCGTTTCAAGTCGAATCGGCAACCATTGCCTTGTACGGCTTGGCGGATGGTGCCGTGACCGTTTTTTCGGTTGATGGCATCGATGGCTTCCATCAGTGCTTTTTGCTTGCTTCGGTCGATAGGATCGAAGAGGTCTTGCTGGCGAGGATTGTCGGGTGAGATTTGCCACAGAATGACACCTGCCTTCTTGAAGTGAAACGACATGTCGGGGCGGTCAGCTCTGCTGTCTGCCATCGGTTTCGGGTATTTGGCGCGGAGAATACTGAGTGCGGCACCTACTATCTCTTCCTGAGCATTGGTGGCGATGGGCAGGGTGAGGGAATCGTGGATGGTGTATTCCGGCACGTTTTCGTTGAATCTTGAAGTCCAGGCAAACACCGTGATTCCCTGACACACGCTGCCTTGGCGTCGAAGTTTTTCGGCGCAGCGCACGGCGAAATTAGCCACGGCTTCTTCTACCACATCCTTATCGCTGATGCCTTCACCGGCAAAGCTCCGGCTGGTGCAGATACTCTTCTTCTGCGGCAGTTCCTCGATGCTGATGCAGCTTTCGCCATTCAGTTCCTTCCACGTTCTCATCGTGGGGATGTTGAAATGACTGCGCACCCAACTCTCTTTTTTATCAGCAAACTGAGCTGCAGTTCGGATACCCATATAATCTAATTTTCGGGCAATCTGTCTTCCGATTCCCCATACATCTTCTATCGGGAACAGCGACAAAGCCTTGTGTCTCCGTTCATCCGTATCAATGAGACAGCAGCCCTGATAGCCCTTGTATTTCTTGGCGAATTTGGAACCGATTTTCGCCAGGGTTTTCGTTTCTGCGATTCCGATGGAGATAGGGATTCCCACGGCTCGTAGCACATCGGCAGAAATCCTGGCGCCGTATTGTTGGAGGAGGAAATCATCTGTGACGGAAGAAAGGTTTTCCACCTCGAAAAAGCATTCGTCTATGGAGTACTGGTCGATGTGCGGCGAGTAGTGCGAGAGCATCGACATTACCCTGTTGGAGAGTGAGCCATAGAGTGTATAGTTGCTGGAGAAGATAGCCACGCCTTCAGCCTCCAGTTTTTCCTTTACCTGATAGAACGGGTCGCCCATCTTATAGCCCAGAGCCTTGGCTTCTTCAGAGCGTGCAATGACGCACCCGTCGTTGTTGCTCAAAACAACCACGGGCTTTCCTATCAGGTCGGGGCGAAACACTCGTTCGCACGAACAGTAGAAGTTATTGCAGTCGGCTAATCCTATCATTTTCTTATCTTACAAATCCTTTCGTGTTGCAAAACTACAAAAAATATTCGAAACGCTAGTCTTTATCTAGGATAATTTCCCTTAAGGTTCGAAATATTTTCCCTTAAGGCTAAATATATATTCCCTTAAGGGTAAATAAATTCAGGAAAATCATAGGATGATTAGAAAGAAAATCTCCGAAAGGCTTGGGCTTTTCGTGGATTTTTTGTAATTTTGCCTTTTAAAAAGGTGAATGCTTTCGATTTCTGAAAAGAAAAATAGAATGTGTTTATAGAAGGATTAAAAGGATTAAAAAGTTTAAAACGAAATGGTATGAAAAATATGTTGGCATTGAGCCAGGAGCGTTTCTCGGCTCGCAAGTTTACCTCCGAGGCAGTAAGTCAGGAGGATGTGGATTACATGATGGAGTGTGTGCGACTGGCTCCATCGGCAGTGAACAGACAGCCTTGGCTTTGGCTCATCGTCCGCTCGGATGAGGCTAAGGAGAAACTCCAGGAGTGCTACGACCGTGAGTGGTTCAAGACAGCCCCAATGTATATTGTGGGAATGAAGAATGTGAATGAGAACTGGGTTCGCAGATACGATGAGAAGCCTCATGGAGATATTGACGTGGCAATAGCTGCCGAGCACCTCTGTCTGGCTGCTACCGAAAGAGGATTGGGCACCTGCTGGGTCTGCAATTATGATACAGACAAGATGCAGCAGTTTTTCCCTCGCGAAGGTTTCGAGGCAGTAGTGATCATCCCTCTCGGTCATATTGCTGAGGATTGTCCTCATACCGAGAAGAAGCGCAAGGAAATGAACGAGATCGTGGAAGGAATCTAAAAAACGAAGCTAATGGAAATGAACGAAGAATCCATCCTGGCATGGAATATCATAGAAAAGACCAGCGCTAACCTCTTCCTTACGGGCAAGGCAGGCACAGGTAAAACAACCTTCTTGAAACACCTCAAGGAGAAGTCGCCTAAACGAATGGTTGTGCTTGCCCCAACAGGTATTGCCGCCATCAACGCCGGAGGAATGACCATTCATTCGTTCTTCCAGCTTCCTTTTTCGCCATATATTCCGGGTACAACCTTCGGAAGTGGCGAACAGAAACGCTATCAGTTCAGCAAACTCAAGCGAAACATCATCCGAAGCATCGACCTGCTGGTCATCGATGAAATCAGTATGGTGCGCAGCGATTTGCTCGACGCCATCGACTCGGTGCTTCGTCAGTACCGCAAGCGCCACGACCTGCCTTTCGGCGGTGTGCAGCTCCTGATGATAGGCGATCTGCAGCAGTTGGCACCAGTGGTTACGGCGCAGGAAGAGCAGCTTCTGAAAGAGCATTACGATACTCCTTTCTTCTTCAGCAGCAATGCGCTGAAGCAGGTAGGCTATCTTACCGTAGAGCTCAAGAAGGTTTATCGCCAGCAGGACGAGCAGTTTATCTCCCTGCTCAACCAGATTAGGGAGAACAGGGCTTCGGATGCTACCTTGCAGGCATTGAACCAGCGTTTTATTCCCAATTTCGAACCGCCGAAGAACAGTAACTTCATCCGCCTGACCACTCATAATGCGCCAGCCCAGCAGATCAATGAGCAGCAGCTTGCCGCCTTGCCATCCAGGGCATTTTCCTATACGGCAGAGGTAGAGGATAACTTCCCGGAATCATCTTATCCGGCTGATTTCATGCTCACCCTGAAGCCCGGAGCACAGGTGATGAGGAAGCAAATGAGCAGGTTTTATTTTCAAACCTGCAAGAGTTTTATATAATTTCCTGAACGAAAAAACTTCATTTAAGGAAGTTTTTGAGAAAAGCCTTGCTATTCCCGATTATTTCCACTATCTTTGCAATCGAATAAGTTGCACTCTATAAAACGAAGAAGATATGGATTACAAGAGATTACCTTACGGCGTTGCCGATTATACATGGATTAAGAGTCAGAACAGATACTGTGCTGACAAGACTATGTTTATACCTAAGATGGAGGAAGCAGGAGACTTTCTCTATCTCATCCGCCCACGCCGTTTTGGCAAGAGTGTCTTCCTCACGATGCTTCAAGCCTACTACGACATCGAGAAGAAAGATTCGTTCCATACTACATTCAAGGATACTTGGATTGAGTCGCACCCAACCGAAGGACTTGGACAATATCAGGTTTTGTATTTCGACTTCTCTAGAGCTGCAGCAGGACAAGGTAGCTTGGAGGAAAACTTCAATATATATTGTAACAGCGTATTGGATGGCTTCATCAAAAAGTATGCTGCCTATTATGATGAAGATTTCAACATGGAGGAATACCTTGGCTTTTCCGGTGCCTCCTATAAGCTAAATGCACTGAATACTTATTCCAAAAGCAAAGGTACGCAACTTTACCTTATCATCGACGAGTATGACAACTTCACCAACAACATCCTAAGTGAGGAAGGAGAAGCTGTGTATCACGCCTTGACTCATGCACAAGGCTTCTACCGTGACTTCTTCAAGCTATTCAAGGGAATGTTCCAGCGCATCATGATGATGGGAGTAAGTCCTGTCACCGTGAACGACCTCAACAGTGGCTATAACATCGGCACCAATCTCTCCATGGACCCCATGTTCAACATGATGCTGGGATTCAGCGAGAACGAGGTACGGGAAATGATAGAATACTACAGAGAAGTAGGACTCATCAAGGTTCCGACCGACCAGCTGATTACCGACATGAAGCCTTGGTATGACAACTATTGCTTCGCGAAGGACAGTCTGGTTACAGACCCCAAGATGTTCAATTCGGATATGGTTATCTATTATCTCCGCCATTTCATCCGTTTTGGCAAAGCGCCGGACGAGATGGTAGACCCAAACACCATGACTGATTATGCCAAGATGAAGAAGATCATCTTCCTGGACAAGCTGCAGGGCGACCGCAAGAGCGTGCTGAAAGAAATCATCAACCAAGGTTACATCTGGGCGGAGCTGAGAGAAAGTTTCCCTGCTGAAGACTTGGTTGACCCTGACCTGTTCCCAAGTCTGCTCTACTATTACGGCATGCTGACCATCATTGGCAAGCGTGGCAGAAGAGTAAAGTTGGGAATCCCTAACGAGAATGTACGCCGCCAATATTACGGCTATGTGTTGGATGAATACAACAGGGATGCCAAAATCAACAATAATCATCTTGCCGACCGATACGATGTAATGGCTCTGGATGGTAACATCAAGCCAGCCATCGAATACATCGCCGAGGGTTACAGGAACTGTACAAGTATTCACTCCAGCATCCAGGCAGAGCGCAATCTGCAAGGTTTCATCGCCGCATATCTCAACCATAGTGGTTATTACTACATCATCCAGGAAATGGAGTTGAACGGTGGTTATTGCGACTTGACGATGATTCCGGATCTCACCCGTTTCCCTGAGGTTGCCCATGCCTACCTCATGGAGTTGAAATATCTGAAAACGGGCGATACCGATGAAGCAGGAAACAAGGCTTTGGAAGAAGCAAGGGCTCAGTTGGAGCAATATGCGCAAGACGCAAGATTGCCACAGCTGATGAATGGAAAGCCTATCCACAAGATAGCCATCATCTATAAAGGTAATGACTTGTGGAAAGTAACGGAGTGCTAAAGAATTTAGGAAACAGCAAGGGATATTCTTTTCTTTATGCCGCCATTCCGGCAATCAGCCGGATGGCTTCCTGCTTTTTCTGCAGCAGGGAGTGAACATATACCTGGGTGGTGCTGATGTGGGTATGGCCCAGTAGTTGTGATACGGTATAGATATCTACTCCCATGGCAAGTGCCTGGGTGGCAAAGGTATGTCGGGCACAGTGGAAGGTGATGTGCTTGTCTGTGATGCCAGCCTCTTTCAGCCATGTTCTCAGCTTTTCATTCAGGCGTGATGAGGGCAGGGCAGAGAAAAGGGGAGTTTCTTTCTCTCTGTCCAGCTCGGCAAGACGGCATCCGGTGCACTGTTCCAGACAGGCTTCTGCTTCATCCGATAGGGGGATGATCAGTTCCTGTTGGGTCTTCACACACGTTTTCTTGATATAGTAGATGCCGTCTCTTTTTATCAGATCTGCCGCTTTTAATGAGAATATATCGCTTTTTCTTAGTCCTGTAAGGATGCTCAGGCTGAAGGCTTCCTTCAGTAGGGGGTAGGCGCACGGAGCCTTCATCACTTTTCTTATTTCGCTCTGCGAGAGGAAGGCACGCTCTTTCTGGGCTCTTGCCGTATGATGAATGGTGTGGAGGAGTCTCATCGGGTTCTCTTCCAGAAGACGGAATCTTACAGCTTCATTCAGTACCGCACTGAATATCTTGATTTTTGAAAGGATTGTACTCTCTGCCAGTTTCTTGGGTGTTTTCAGATGGTGGTGCATATCCTGCGCACTACGTAGATAGGTCACAAACTGCTGGCAGAACTCAAGATCTACTTCAACGAGCAATGTATCTTCAGCCCCAAGTGCCTTCAGGTGCTTGATCAGACTTCTTACGCTGCCGCTCCTGCCGGTATAGTTCTTTCTTCCTTCTACCTGTCGGGCTGCAGCATATTGCTCTACGAAGTCGATGAGTCTGATATTGTTTTTGCTGGAATCTGCTACCTGATGTCTTGTGTTGTTACTCCATAGGTTCAATTCCAATAAATACTTGATGACACGAATTAAAATGTTGTTTGTTCCTTTTGCTATCATTTTCTTTTTATGCAAAGGTATTACAAATAATCGGAAATTCCAAAACTATAACTTAAGTTTTGGGCTGAAAAGTGGGTATTGTTCTAGTATAATTGTACGCTGCAAAAGTACTGCTTTTCTTAATAACTTCAACAAAAAAACTTATTTTTTAACGATTATTCACTGTAAACGTCTATATTTTTGCGTAAATCAGTTAAAATCAGCTTCAGTCAGTTCTCTAGAGATGAGAAAATGTGGTGTGCTTTTATGATACACACTATATAAAATCGGATGAAAAATACTGTTATACTAGAACAATACCCACTTTTCAGCCCAAAACTTAAGTTATAGTTTTGGAA
>JAJWLX010000149.1 GCA_021636625.1 Prevotella sp.
TGGCGTATAGACCCTTGATTATATGGTGATATTCGTAATCTACATCTCCGCTTTCTGTTTTTTATGAGTTGTTCTGATTCTTGATGATATCTAAAGGCAGCTGGGTAGCCTTGGCAACCTGTTCGGCTGAAAGTCCCATTGCCAGCATATTCTCAGCTATTTCCAGGGCTTTCTGGTTCATACCTTTTTCCATACCTTCCGCAAGACCTTCTTGCTTACCTTTCGCCATACCTTCCTTCATACCAATTTCCTTACCCTCAGCTATGCCTTCACGCTTAGCGGTGTCTACGGAATTCTTGATGTCGCGATATGCCATCTTGCTGGTCTCGTACTCCCTCATTTCCTGCGGAGTAAACTTGGCTATCTCGGCTTCCTCGAAGAGGCGGTCGAAAACCTTGTCGCACAGCTCCTTCGGACGCTGGGTAAGCTTATAGAGGTTCTTCAGTGCATAGAGCCACTTCTCGTAGAGCGTATCCAGTTCTTCCAGGGGTTTGTTGAACTTGGAAATCTCTACATAAATATATTCGAGCTTGTCGTAAAATACTTTGTGGGTAGCTGTGTCGCACAACTGCACATGATGGCGGATTTTCTCCTTGTCGAAGGCGTCCTCGTTCATGCTGAAGTTGAGCAGGGCTATGGTATAGACATGATTGAGTTTGAAATCCCATTCACTCCCCTTAGGTGCCTGTTCACGGATAGGGAAGGTTGAGTAGAAAAGGGCGCGATCCTTGAAATACGTCTGGTAGGCATTCTGCATTTCTACGATGAACTTCTCGCCGTTTTCGCCCTCGCAATATACATCAAAGATGGCTCTGCGGTCGGTATAGACATCTCCCACATGCTCTGGATTCAGATACGATACGTCCTTAACAACCTGTCTGCCATTAAACAAGCTGTTGAGGAAGCAAATGAGCAAATCCTTGTTCATTGCTGTTCCAAAAATTCGCTTGAAGCCGAAGTCGGTCAGCAAGCTGATGTATCTTTCTTCTACCTGTTTCATACGCTTTATGTTTTTATTTTGTTTTGCAAAGATAATGCAAACGAGCGCAGAATATCAAGCTTGCTTGAATATTTTGCCGAGTGCAGTTTATCTTCTGCAAAGATACGCTGAATATTTGTAACTTCCAAATTTTTAGGGCTGTTTTTTACATAGAGGAGAGGAAAGTCTTTTTACTTCTCCCTTCACCACCCTTCACCACCCTTCACCCTTAACTCTCTGACCCACAAAATATTAAACAAAAAGGTGAAGGGTGAAGGGTTGAAAACTCTTTTATATATATACGCGTGAAGGGTAAGGGTAAAAACCGAAAAAAAGACCCTAGGGTCAAAAATCGCAAAATCCATAAAATAAAGAATATAATATAGAGTTTAAAATATACCCTTCACCCTTCACCTCGTCATTTTTCTGCTTTTTCTTCCGCCAGGCAATACAAAACCAAACATCATCTTCATCTTCAAAATACCCCCAGAAAGGGGCACCGATTTGCTGCGTTAAAAACTTTAACCTAGGTTATTGTTTGCAAAAATTGAGCGTCATGACGCTCAACCACCCAATTCACAAATTTGTAGTAATTTCGCAGCATGAACAATCAAAAGATTAAAGAAACATTAGACATGGGCAGTTTTTTAAAAGAACTGGCAGAAGAAGGCAACGTAAAATTCGGCTTTGCCAAAAAGTTAGGTATAAACCAAATAAAGCTGTTAGAAATCGAGGGCGGCAGGAATACCGTTAGCATGGATATAGAGAACGGAACATTCACTCCCGAAAAACTCCTTGCCATGGAAGAGGCTATCAAAAGCTACCTGAGGCAGAAAGACATAGAGAACAGACATCAGGAAGGATACCAATCCAAACTGAAAATCTACAAGGAAAAAGTAGACAGGTGGGAGGAAGAGAAAGGAGATGATTATTGGGAAGAGAGAAACAGAAAATGGGCACTGTTCAGAGAAAAACTTCCATACAACTCGGTTTCCAGGAAATCCGCTAAAATTTATGAGAAATTCATTAAACTGACAACCCTTTAAATTTTAAAAATATGGCAAAAAAGAAAACAACAGAAGCAATCAACAGAGAACAGGAAGCCATGGAGGAGAAAGAGGCCTTGCCCTCATTTTTCACTAACCTGTTTTCCTCTGCCAGCAACCCGCTCCCTAACAGAGCGGTGCTGGAGTACAACATCATGCATTCGGCACCTGTAAAAGCCAATACCGAAGGCTACAGGGCGATGATGAAGGTGGACAAGAGAACGGCAGAGGACATCAAGCACCGGCTGCCCTGCATCACTCCCAGCGTGCAGCTCAAAGGTAATGCCAAGAAGCTGACCGACTTCAGGAAGGAAACCTTCTGGCTGATGCTCGATTATGATGACGTGCCCCCCGAAGACATCGCGGCTCTTAAGAAAAAAGCCCTGAAACAGCGCTTCACCATGGTCTTCTACATCACCGTCTCGGGCAAGGGATTCCGCATCCTGCTC
>JAJWLX010000087.1 GCA_021636625.1 Prevotella sp.
ATGGTGCCTCGGCTGTATGGAGAGTTGTGCTCGGAGATATGAGTCACGAAGTCCTCGAAACTCATCTCACGGTCGCTCACGGCAGTAGCATACCAGAGCTTCTTACCAGCGTTCTCACCCGTCTGAGGGGTACGCATAATCTTACGATACTTACTAGTTCCTTGTCCCATAGTCAATCAGTTTTTTAAAGGGTTAATAATTAATTTTTGACGATGCAAAGGTACGGCTTTTTTAGGGAACCGCCAAAAATCAGGGTGTGATAAGCCCCGATTTTCAGCAGCCCCAGTTTCCCAATCCCGTTAATAATCCTAACTCATAATTTTGAAAAAGAGAAACCATAGTTTTACAGATCACAAATCATAGTTTTCCATCAAAGAGCTATCACAATAACAGTTATCACAGTTTCTCGAAACACTTTTCTTTTTCTTATTCCAGAACTAACTATATATATTATATATTAATAATATATATAGTTAAATTCTATTTAACATTTTCTTTCCTTCAGATACCCCCTCCGTAAAAACTGTGATAACTGTTATTGTGATAGCTGTGATCACTCTTGATGCACTAAAACAGTGCATCAAGGTTGAGGATAAAATCCACAAATCACCGAATGAAAGTTCCACAAATCACCGATTTCTTTAAAAAAGATTCGACCTGTACGGTTGAATTTTCCTAATACGCCCTGAACCAACGGTCACCGGCCGAAGGAAAAGGGATGTTTTCAGCTTGTTTTTAAGAACATAGAACCGGACACCCTATTTATTTAACTTCTTTCCAATCAATGAGTCCCTTGCCCATGTCATCTAATTCTACTGCTAATCCGATAACCTTTCGACCATCTGCCAAGAATGGTTTGAGATAGCCATTGTCTATAATTTGTTTTTCAGCAGCATTCAATCCTCCATTGTTGCTTAACTTCAGTTCCACTACATAGATGAAGTGGGAGGTTGAGGCTACGATGTCTATTCTACCTGTTGATAACATGTGTTCTACCTCTACTTTGCATCCTATGGCATTCAAAATGGTGCTAATGATGAGGCGATAACGCTCCTCCATATCCATACTTGCTAATTTCTTATTGCTATATGGGACATTTGAAATGAGAGATTTCATACACTTCTTGGCTTCTTCCAAATTGCCATTGTTCAAGCTGTGCATTAATTTACTTTGTATGGAGACAATATCCGTAATGTCCTTTTGGGTCAGTGCTGGCAGTACGGCTTTGTAGAGAGCCTTTCTTACTTCCTCATTCGGAAAGCCTAAAGAATATCCATCTTCATCAAAACCCTTGATAGTGAGATAACCTGTCTGATAGAGGAATAGTTCGGCACCGCCTTCTATGACATCTGATGTCTCCAGAGTGTCTTTGTCGATGTAGCAATCTTCGAAGTCATGAAGGCGTAACTCCATATTGTTCACGAATTTATTCAGCATGGAAGTGGCGCCGGATGAAATCCAATAGTTGCGTAGACGCAATTGGGAGAGGGCGTTGAGCAAGCTGAACGGATTGTAGATGTCGGTCATGTTCTCATCGCTGAAATGATAACCGTCATAATAGGTCTTCAACTTGTCGTGGGCTTCTTCAATGCTGCATTCCATCTTATCTGCCAAGGCCTCCAACTCTGGGGCGAAGTTAACTGTCATTTCTTCCTCGGTGATGCCACAAAGAGGGGCAAATTGTGGGAGAAAGCTGATGTTTGTCAGATGGTTTAGTACTGAGAACAGGGATATCTGGGTAAACTTCGTGATGCCTGTGATGAAGACAAAGCGAAGTACATTCCCCTTGAGCTTAAGTACTGAAAATACCGATCTATAGACTTCTGTGCAACCATCATGATCTGGTGTGTTCCAAGAATGCTGCAAAGGAGAATCGTATTCGTCTATCAAGACAACAACTTGCTTACCTGTCTTTTGATAGGCAGTGTCAAGGATAACCTGGAGGCGTACGGATTCGCGAGATGTCTCTTTAGGCGTGATGCCGTATAATGCTTCGTATTTCGAAAACTCAAGATTGAGATAGTCTTTGATTTCGACAGCAGTGGCACCTGCACCGCTCATGTCAAGTCTGATGACGGGATACTCAGTCCATTCTTCTTCCAGTTCCATAATCTTCAGCCCCTCAAAGAGTTCTTTCTTGCCTTCGAAGTAGCATTGCAAGGTGTCTATAAGCAGAGATTTACCGAAACGACGAGGACGGCTCAGATAATTGTATAAATCACCTGAGTGAGTAAGTTGCCATACCAAGTCGGTCTTGTCAACATATAAGTAGCCTTCCTTGCGGATAATGCTAAAGAATTGTATGCCAGCTGGCAATTTCCTTGTAATCATCTCTGCCATAGTCTTTCTGTTCTTTTATTCTTTTGGCAAAGGTACATTTATTTTTCCATTTGAGCAAGAATAATGAGCAATAAATGCACAAATTGGTTCTATTAAACGAAAAATGCTGCAAGAACCGAGGCTCTTACAGCTTTTCTTTTAGTACGTTTGGCATGAGCACTGTCTAACGGGGAAAGTCCAGAGCAAGCCCTAATAGCGGGATTTGCATAGCAAAGGCAAGGGTATCCAATATCACAACAACCCTTAATCACCAACAATTCTGCCCTGAGACCGTGCAGGAAGTTCTTCCTTTTAGGCGCACTAGAATTTGTGCATAGCCACATGCTTTTGTCGTTAGCTTCTGCGTCAAGTGGAATGCCACTGCCTGATGTGGCAACCACTGGCGTTACAATACCTGCGAGAGTCAGTAATCGGATGGCTTCAGGGCATTCTTGCTTATCACTTAAATAAATTCTCCATTGTAACCTCTTTCTGCACAATTCCACTATGCTTGCCATACGCCACACCATAAGTGGTAATCATCGTAAGATGAACAGTCTGTTTGGGCGACAAAGTGCTCTTCAATGCCTCTATGCGATGGCGCAAACGCATTTCTTCATCCTTACTTATATGATAAGGAGCACTGGCAAACTTCATCTCACATAGATTGACCACGTTGTCATCCCTAAGAATCAACAAGTCAATCTGCACGCCTTCTTGTTCATCATCTCCCTTCACACTCCAGGCAGAAACAGAAGATTTGACGCCAGCAATCTGAAGAGCACGCTTGATTTGCTCTATATGTTGCCAACAAACCTCCTCAAAAGCCACCCCATGCCAGGCCTTCAGAATGTCTGAAGTCATGTTATCATTGGCAAATCCTGCATCATATGCATTAGCTTTCACATATTTCAGCCAAAAGAGGCAGAAATTATCCATCAACTTATAGCATTCCACACTCTTCGCCTTACCATAAGGATGATATCTCTTAATAAAATCACTCTCCACCAAAGCTGCAAGCGTATTCGTTAGTCCACCACCCAAAGGAATACCGGTGGCATTACTGATTTCCTCACGAGTGAAACCTGCATGACGAGTAGCCAGCAGCCTGACTACCTTCTTGCTTTCCTCTGGATTATTGAAGATGGCCGCAAAAAGTCGGTTGAACTCATCACGCAAACGAGGCTTGCTACCAAACAGAATCTTATCCACATTCTGCTCGAAGCTCAATCCTTTCTGGAAATAGCTTATATAATAAGGTATGCCTCCAAACACCATATAACTTTGCAAGATATCATATTGGCTCATTTGGATTTGATTATGCTCAAAATACTCTTCACACTCTCGCAAGGTAAAAGGAGACAGTTTGATTTCTGCAGTCAATCTGCCATAAAGTCCACCTTTGTTTCTCGACAAATTGCTAAGAATCCATGAGGTAGCACTGCCACAAACGATCAGCATGATGTTATCTCTGCCACTGCACCATCCATTCCAAAAGTTCTCGAAAGCAGGAAGAAAGCCAGACCTAGGTGTATCCATCCATGGCAGTTCATCTATAAAGACGACCTGTCGCTCACCTGTATCCAAGTGCTGCAACAACTGTTCCAGCTGGAAGAATGCCTCCATCCAGGACTTAGGTTGTTTATATCCTTCAAGTCCTTGATTAAGAAGCGCATAATAGAAGCTCTCCAGTTGAACCTTCATCCGACTTTTGTCACTATCTTGGTCAACTGGCGAAACCCCTGTATGCTGAAAGGTAATGCGACCCTTCAGTGCCTGCTTGATAAGAAACGTCTTGCCCACACGTCGTCTGCCATATACGGCGACAAACTCTGGTCGGTCACTGTAATACAACTTGTTTAATTCTGCAATTTCCTCTTTTCTTCCTACTATCATAGTCTCAAAACTTATTATATTCTGCCGCAAAAGTACAAAAAATATAGTTTGCGGCAAAATATAATATACTATATTCTGCCGCAATTATGCTTTTTTAGCGATTTGCGGCAGAATATAACGTTCCCCTCGTTAATCCTTAGCAAGGAGACCATTTTCTATAGAAGGTTGGTAAAACTACTACAATATTATAGAAGATTTGCGTATTTTCTAATATTTCTGCTAAAAAGATTTGCGTATTTTCTAAGATTTCCACTAAAAAGATTTGCGTATTTTCTGAGATTTTTGGCAGTGCCTCAAATCTGGGTACCAGTTGCACTTCGTCAAGAAGGATATAGTACAGGTCGTCGTCTATCATCTTGGCTTTGAGGTGTCTGTAGAGAGTAAGTGGCTCCCTAAGTTCTGAATTTTCGATATCATCGAGTGCTATCTGGATGATATCTTACGAAGATTTTTTGGCAATATTGCCACTTTTTCTCCGTAAGCGAAAAGACAGTTTCTTTTTTGTCCCCATATTATAATATATAGAGTATGTCAAACAGCAAAACTGGAGTGTTCGTCAATTGCAACGTCAATATGCATCAAGCCTTTATGAACGTCTTGTACTTAGTCGTAACAAAGACGAGATATTGCACCTTGCCAATGAGGGACAGACCATAGAAAAGCCTTCGGATGTTATTAAATCGCCTATAACATTGGAGTTTTTGGGCTTTCAGCCCGTTTCAACCATACAATTAGAATTATTTTGTAGATTTTTTCGGAAAATCTTTTGAGTTTCAGTTTTTTTTATTATCTTTGCCGATATAAAAGAAAACGGCAACCCGCCTCTGACGAGCTCAACGCTTATCGGAGGTGGGTTGTTCGCGTTATATACCCCTGTGAAGGGGAATGATATAGGTATTAATTACTGTATTTGAAAATAGGTAAAACACATGCAAATCAGGATATTAGAGATGAAGAATAATTCCACCATTGTAGTGGTAAATATAGAACAAGGTAGAAAAATCTTCTAAAGAAGTACTTCTCTACAAATGGTTTTCTGCCATAAACAAAAAAATATGGCAAGATTAAAAAGACTGGTTCTGGTAGTCGATGAGAATGCCGTAAACCAGGTTTTAAAAATGCTGACTGCGATTGCGGAGCTTTCGCAGCGGAAGATAGAGGTAGCTTCAGAAGATGAAATTGAAGCTATGAGTGAAAAGGAAGACGCAGTAAATGATAATAAGTCTTCTGAAGGTTTTAAGGGAAACAACGCTCAAGTTGCAGATGATCCTGAGTATAAGTTGCTGTTTTCGGAGAAAGGACGTCGCGTGCTGAATCAACTCCGTGATATCCAGGTGCTGGACGATAACTATCAGCCTGATCATCTTTCTTGGACGAAGAAGGGATATTTGGCATACCAGATAGCTTTCAAGCTGGGTATTACCCGTGTCTGGAAGATTATGGGTGGTTTCTGGCATCTCGACAGTCATTCGCTGAAGACTGGTAGAGACAAGGCTGAAAGTACGCTGAAGATTCAGGCCTTTGAAGAGAAAATCAAGCCGATTTTTGGCTGATAGAGGTTTTTTATCGTAGTTTTTACGATTTTTTCTGGTGCTACCTGCTGCTATGGCACCAGTCGGGCAGCAGGTAAGATTCAAAATATCGCCGTACTTTTGCCCCAGATTTCAGAACGATACCGGTTCTGAGGTCTGGGGCTTTTGCGTTTCTATCGCCAGGTTGCTGGGATAGGTTTCCTGTCATGTTGTAAGTGGCGCAGCGTATCAGCCCATCGGTCTTTGACAAGGTTGATACATTTATTATTGCAGAACTTTTTGTGAGGAAGTTAGAGGAGTTAATTCCTCAACTTAAAATATTTGCGGAAACTTTTAGCGTGTATTTTTTGCAAAGGTATCCGTCGGGTACCTTTTATATATTTACTTAATTTTTTTTGCTTATGATGAATTTAAAGATTCAAAAGGCAGAGGATGGCAAGAATGCCGGCTCTGCCAAGAAGAGTGTGCAGACTGATAAGGAGGTGGCTGACAAGAAGGAAGCCAATAAGAAACAGGCTGCACAGGTGGCTGTTTTTGAAAATCCGGAGTTCGGAATGGTTCGCACGGCTACTGATGAGAAGGGCGATCCTTGGTTCTGTGCGAAGGATTTGTGTGATGTGCTGGGATATAAGAAATCGTCAGACTCTGTAAAACAGCATGTTAGGTATGATGACACCATGAAACGTGGTGTATGGGTAGAGGTGGGCATGAAGAAGGATGGAACTCCTGCCAAACGTTTAACGCAGATGATCTTCGTAAACGAGAGCGGATTCTATGCCCTGGTGCTCGGTTCCAAGTTGCCATCGGCGGTGAAATTCAAGGATTGGGTTACCTCGGTGGTGTTGCCGCAGATTCGCAAGACGGGCGGTTATATCCCGATGAAGGAGGGGGAGAGCGAGGAGGAGACGATTCGCAATGCCGAGGAGATTCTCCGGGCTACCCTGAAGGAAAAGGAGATGCTGCTGGAGCAGCAGAGAAAACTCATCGGCGAGCAGGATGTGGAAATCCGAAGACTGAACGGCGTGGTGGATGAGCAGGTGGTGAATATCGCCCGAAAGGGTGAGAACATCATCCATCTGGAGCACCAGGTGGATGGGCTGATGCCGAAGGCTATCTACTCGGATAATGTCTTGGATTCCGTTTCCTGCTTCACCACCACCCAGGTGGCGAAGGAGCTGGGGATTACGGCGCAGGAGCTGAACCGTTCGCTCTGCGCCCTGCATATCCAGTATTACCAGAGTGGGCAGTACATGCTCTATGCGGAGTATGCGCACATGGGACTGGCGAAGAGCCGCACCCGATACAATGCCTTCCTGGATCCTAACTGCGATGGCAGAAAGGAGAAGATGGGCAAGGCGGTAACGCATACCTATCTCGTATGGACCGAGAAGGGCAGGAAGTTTATCCATGATCTGGCCCACAGATTCTGGGAGCTTGCTGAACTGTATGAGGTGAAGAATTTGGGATAATCATTAAAAATGAAAATATGGCGATAAAGCAACAGGTAATGGCTTTAAATCCGGCACGCAAGGGCAATATGGGAAGACTGAACTCTTCCCAGCCCTTGTATGTCTATGACACCCTGATAGCCCAGCCGTGGCTGAAGGGTGTGATTGCGCAGATACGTGGGGAGAAGGCAATCCCCGGCGTAGATGCTGGTGATGAAAAGGCGGTGAAGAAGGCACGCGAGGGGCTGAAAAGACAGCTGCCTATCCGTGCGATTCATTATTCTAAGTTCAGGAATAATCACCGCTCTAGTGAAGATGCGGTTCCTGAAAGCTTCCTCTTTCAGACGACTATTGATGTGGATGATGTGGATTATGTGGATGCTGCCCTGGAGAAGGCTCGTGAGCTGAACTGCAGCAACACAATATGGAAGGGGAAGCTGCTGCATCTGGAGTATTCGGCTAGAAAAAAGCTGCATATCGATATCAGAATGCCGATGGGTATGACGATAGAGGAGACGCAGAAGGCGTATTGTGAGGCGGCTGGGATTCCCTACGACAAGAGCTGCATCACGCCGGAGCGAATCATCTTTATCACGGATAAGGACTCGGAGATTTATCGCTCCAAGGAGTGGTATGGGATACTGCCGGATGAGGAGATTAAGGCTCGCAGAGAGGCTTTCCTCAAGCGTGGCTTAACGATTGATGGCAAGGGCAAACAAAATTTCCCACAGATTTCACAGATGACACAGATTCATTCCGGGGGTGTTCCTGATGCAGGTAATTCTGTGAAATCTGTGTTATCTGTGGGACCTAAAGATGATACATCTGCGGGCAAACAAAATTTCCCACAGATTTCACAGATGACACAGATTCCTTCTGGGGGCGTTCCTGATGCCGGAAAATCTGTGAAATCTGTGTTATCTGTGGGACCTAAAAATAATACATCTGCGGGGATAGAAAAAGTTCAAAGTTCAAATCTCAAAGTTCAAAGTAATGACGATGTTCAAGACAATCGATTTCAGGGCACTGACAGCCATTCTGCTGTTCCTTCTGGCGCTGCTATTCAGCCTGCCCAACCTGGTAATAGCCATCGTGCTGATGATGATTATATCAGCCATACTGGAGGTTCTCAGAAAGCTGGCGGACTGGCAGCCCAAGAAGCAGGGCAAGTTGATGCCAAGAATCTGATAGCCTTCGACCTCTTCCAGGAATCCGCAGGACTCAAGGGGATGAATATCGATACCATCGGGTCAAGACACTCCTCCCTGCTCGCCATTATGAGCGCTGGCGCTTCTCGTGTGATGAGTGAGGAGGAACTGATGAAGGTGGTGGCAGAGAAGATGCCGAGCTACTATCAGGAGAATGATTGCCATCAATTAATCCATGATTTCTATGCGAAATATGGTGATAGCTCCAAGCCGTTTTCGAGAGACGTGATTCGTATCAATGCTACGGCTGAGAAACAGGCTAGCGGAGCTAATCATACAGTTCAAAGTTCAAATCTCAAAGTTCAAAGTAGTAGTGCTGCCTCTTATCCCCCTCCACCTCCTATGCCGGGGAAGCTGCCGAAGCTGGTGAAATTGCTCATCTCGAAGACGCCGGAGATCTATCAGCCGGCTGTGGCACACGCCATTTTCCCTCCGCTGGCTACCCATCTCTGGAATACCAGATTCAGATATATCGACAATGTGGAGCACGAAGCCACCCTGATGACCTGCCTCCTTGCAGGCACAGGTGCAGGTAAAAGTTGTGTGCAGATGCCGATTTCGATGATCATGGAGGATATCCGTAAGCGTGACCAGGAAAACTTGAAGCGTGAGAAGGAGTGGAAGGAGGAAATGATGCGCAAGGGTGCCAACAAGGATAAGCGCAAGAGACCGGATAATCTCATTATACAGGAGATAGATGCGGATATGACCAACCCTGCCTTCGTGATGCGTACGGCAGAAGCCAAAGGCCACTTCCTCTATACTTCACTCAACGAGATTGACCAGTTTGATGCCCTGAAAGGTATCGGCAACCAGCATTTCCGTATCATGTGCCTCGCCTTTGACCCGGGTAATCAATACGGACAAACGCGAGTGGGAACCCAAAGCGTCACCGAGCGTGTCACCGTACGTTTCAACTGGAATGCCTCTACCACCATCCAGAAGGGACAGCGTTATTTCTCCAAGGTGCTGACCGACGGTCCGCTGAGCCGAATCAACTTCTGTACCATTCCCGAAAGAGAAATCGGCGATAAGATTCCGGTGTATGGCACCTACGACGATCAGTTCCGCAAGGAGCTGAAGCCCTATATCGAGAACCTCTGTATGGCTACCGGTTTGATAGACTGTCCGGAGGCTTACCGCCTGGCTGAGATTCTGAGCGAGGAGAATGCGGATTTTTCGCAGGTTACCCAGAACAGAATCTACGAGAACTTCACGTTCCGTGCCAACGTGATAGCCTATCTGAAGGCTTGCGTGCTCTATGTTGCCAACGGCTGTAGATGGGAGCCGGAAATAGAGGATTTCATCCGCTGGAGTGAGCGTTACGACCTGTGGTGCAAGATGCGTTTCTTCGAGGAGGATATCCAGAAGGCGAACAATGTGGGCGAGCATTCCAACAAGCGTGGTCCTTCCAATCTCCTGCAGTCGTTGCCGGATACGTTTACCGAGCAGCAGGTGGTGGAGGCTCGTGCAGCCCTGGGACTCTCGGAAGAGGGTACGGCGCATCTGCTTTCTACCTGGGTGTATAGAAAATACGTGAAACGTGGCAGTGAGAACTATCACAGTAACAGTTATCACAGTTTTACGAAGCTGAAATACAGATGTGATGGGCAGGAATTATCTTAATTTCTAAACTTTAATTTATTTTGATTTACTTATGGAAATAGTTTTAGAGCGTATAGCTAAGAAGAATACTTATACCATCGGCCGACTTTATCTGTTGGCTGATGGTGATGTGAAGCGCAAGGTTCTTTCCGGCAAGACTGCCGGTGACAAGCGCAGTTTCGTGCATAGTTTCGATTTGGAGAAGTTGTCTAAGGAGAGCTACTTTTGTGACACCCTGGAGCCAACGTGGCGCAATCTGAAGGGCGTGGAGCTGAAGCCGGAGGAGGAGAATGCCCGTTTCAGCCGGGAGAGCGGCAAGGTGGCGAGAAAGATTCCGGGCCATACCGCCATCCCCGAGGGTTCGTATCGTGTGCTCATCACCAAGTCGCCGCGATTCAAGAAGTGGCTGCCGTATGTGCAGGGTGTTCCCGGTTTCGAGGGCATCCGCATCCATGCCGGCAACTATCCCGACGATACCCAGGGCTGCATCCTGGTGGGCGAGAATCGGGTAAAGGGTATGGTGGTGAACTCCCGCATCTGGCTCCATCGTCTGATGAATCGCATCCAGGCAGCGGAGAATCAGGGAGAAGGTATCTGGATTACCGTCATCTGATGAAGGGATCGTTTCATAGATATTCCTGGATAGTTTCATAGATATTCCTGGGAATAGTTTCATTGGTAGCCTGGGATAGTTTCATTCCTATCCCCGAAATAGTTTCATTGGTATGGTAGTAATCGTATATTTAAGTTCTTTTTCTTTAGATTTTGACCTTGAAAAAAGATGAGTTAGGTGATAAAAATCGTTTAGGGGGGGGTAATTTTGGCTTGATATATGCTGAAAAAATAGATTTTGCCCCCATATATGCTAAAAATTACCCCCTAGCATACGGTTTTTGTTGTACCTTTGCATCAGAAAAAATAAAACGGCGTTGTGAAACGCTTTCATCATCTTTTACTTATACAAGAATAACAATGGGGTTTCGATAGGGGTATCGAAATCCCATTGCTGTTTTTATGCCTTGTGTCTGAAAGCTTTTGCCCTTACTATTATATTTGCACTTGGAAAAATAAAGAGGTGAAA
>JAJWLX010000012.1 GCA_021636625.1 Prevotella sp.
TATCGGAGATTACCAACTTTTTTAGGCACTATTTCTTATCCCGAACTGAGGTATTTACTTGTTACATTTTACACTATTGGCTTTTTGTTTCCAACGTTCCTGGCATGCCGTGACAATTTCTGTCATGCTTCTGGTTTTCCTAGGATTGCCCCTAAGTTCATACCAGGAATCCATGAGCGTGGTGAAGGAAATGAGTCTGTTCATCTTTCTCATCTTATAGTTCAGAGCACGGAGACTTCTTCTGACATTACTCATGCACTCGATTCTTTCCTTGACGGTCATCTTCGCATTCTTATCCTTGTCTTTATTCAAAGGAACAAGAAGTTTGATGTCTGCTGCCACTTGCATACCAGTCTCGACCACCTCCGTATAAATGTTGTTCTTCTTTTCTGACACTGCTACAGCTATGAGATTAGCAGGACAATCGGATGATGTGGCTTTCAGCTGCTTGATGTTCTTGAACGCCTGATCCACCTCATAATAGATGCCATAAGTCTCGGCTGCAATACTTAGAATGTCACCAAAGCTATCCAGATAAGAATTGAACTGCTTTTGAAAATCAGTAATTTCCTCCACCTCTTCTCTTAGGAATTTATGTCCCGACAGGTTAAGGGTCATGGCAGCATCCTGGGCTATAAGCGTTTGCTTTGCCTGTTTTGCATAAGTATAGAACATACCGGCTCTTATTACGTCTCCACCAACCCATGCCTTTGCCTGAGTATGAAGAAGCAGGAGTGTTCCACAAATCAAAATATATCTATTCATTAGCTCATGCATTTTATTGGAACCATGGTTTGTGTTCTTGCCTCATACGATAGAATCTTGCCACTTGTTTCATGGCCTTGCCATGTCGCCTGATGGCATCTGAGGCTATCATACCATTTGTTTTTTCGATTTTTCCAGCTATGGCTCTGTTCCATACGTCCTCAAAATTGTAGATACAGACACTAAGAGCAAGGCTGCGAAGTTTTTTGTTCAACACTTCTAGTTCCTCGCTCAGTTGCCATAGGAGCATCGTACGCTCAGCACCATTGAGCATGCTCTCTTTACCGCCTGCCTTGATGACTTTGTTCAAGATGCGGTAGGCTTTAGTAAACTCTGCCGCAGTTTCCATGTAGAGATTATTCATGCTCATGGAGGCGAATACACCTTCTGGATTGATTTTTCTGGCTTGGTCAATCTCCCACAAATAGGTGAGTGTCTGCATGCCATCTTGATACAGAGTGGCTGCTGCAGCTATTTTCTCTGCGTAGCCCTTGGCTGTTGTGAGATAGGCATTATACTGCTTTTCCCATTTTTTCATGGTGGCAGCATCCTTTACCATCGATCCCTGTACGCCTGCAAGATCATTCATATTGTCAGTTTGACTTTTTATTTTGGCACTTAGATTAGCTTCTCCATTTTGTATGGCAGCATATTGCAGGGGATTGGAGGTTGCTACCCCTTGGCTATGACCGTTGATCCAGACGGAAAAAATGAATATGCCTGTCAGAAGCAGCTTTTTCTTAATTTGTAATTTCATAAATTCCCTTTTTCCTTTTATTAAACTCAACTCTGCGCCGGATTTCTCCGACAATATCCTTCCTTGCCTTGATTCCCACCAGTTTGAGACAGCCATTGGTTCGGTCTCTGCTAAGGATGATGACCGTTTTGATACCGACCAATAGCTGTAGTAGGTTTTGACGTTGCTCATAATCCACTACACGATAGAGTTCAATATAGTGAGTTGTTCTTGCCGCCAAACCCTTCCTTATAATTATCTGCTCTGAAGTTATTGTGTAACTTGTCACCAGTTGGGATAGGGTAGCCAGCACAGACATGAATATCCCAAAGATGGCAAAGGAATAGAAAATCCAATGCTCAAGTTTAGTGATATGATGACCCATCCATATGCATCCAAATATGAATGGTATGAAGAGCAGGTTAGTGAGCAGAATGTATCGACAGCATGGACGTAGTTTCACCTTGGGATAGGCATTTGTTTCGAAGTTATACATATGATATTGATGAATAGTACTACTTTTACTTGATTTTGGGGAGATGGGCTATATGCCCATTCCCCTACCTTCTCCACGTGACATGGCCGCTTCATGATTGAAATTTTCAAATTTGGCAGCTGCCACTTCCGCTGGGGATACTACCCCGGGCTTGAAATAGACACCTTTATGCTCGTAAATGTCAGGACGTGGCATGGCTGGTCTTGATAGACTGGCTGCTACGTCCAAGCCTGTTGTCACTGCCGCCAATATTGCTGCTCCCAAGTTGAACCCATGTCCTTCCTTTGTACACATCTTCACTTCAGGGAAGATTTTGTCAAAGAGCTTCATGCGTTGCATATCATTTACCGCCAGGAACTTATTATATTCCTTTTGGGTAATCTCGTGAGAGAATACATTGCCATCGATGACAGCGGACATCTTGTATTTACCCTCAATTACCTTTCCGTCAGCATCTTTGAGACGTTCCACGGCAATGTCACTGACTTCCGTGGCTCTTCCATGTTCGCCACTTCTTCTCCACTCCTTGCTTGATTTGAGATTTTCAAGCCCCTCACCATTTACCTTGGCATCACCCAGGAGAGTTAGCTTGGTTTCTCTCTGAAGGTCAGAAAGAGAGATGTCTCCCAGTGACTTGCTCTCTGAAAGGATGAGTTTTTTGATGTCCTCCTGTGACAATGAATCCACAGAAAGGCCTCTTTGTTTGAGAAGGTTGGCTATTCGCTCATTGCTATAACCGGAGTTCAAGTTCTGCTCTGCATGAGATTGTGGAAGCTTGAGTTCCTTAACAACAGTCAGTTTATTACCCTTATCATCCGTTATAGGTATAAGTTGGGTAAGCATCTTGGCTCTCCCGTCGTCAGTAGCATTTCTGAAGTCCTGATACTGTTTCTCGGAAATCTTGAAAGCCCACATGCCCACATCGCTGGAATCGCGCAGGTTCAAGAGATAGTTGCCTGAGATTTGATCCTTCCATACCATGGCTGAGGTAATGAGTGCCTTGGTGTTGTCACTTGTCAAACTATAGTTACCATGCATGCTCACTACACCTTTAGCCGTTTCCAGATTCCCCGATAGAATATGGTCTTCGTTCTTGCCATTGCTGGCGTCTTTTATCTTCACCTCATCAAACACCTTGTCAAAGAGTTCCAGGCGATGCTCATCATCGTAGTTGATGAACTTGATATAGTCTTCCTTGGAAATCTCATGACTCATCACCTCATTATTGATGACAGCTGTCATTCTGAATGAAGTCTTTTCCCCATCGTGAGTGGGGTAGGTTTGGATTTCTCCTACGCTTACTCTTCTGCCATCCTTGACAGGAAGATAGAAGCCCTTATTCTCAGAGAGCATTCTGCCATCGACGACACCTATGGAGTTCCATCTGTCAATATAACCTGTATGATAATCTGTTCGCTGATGTCCCAATGTAATGATATCGATATGCTTTTGATGAGCATTCATTGCATCTTGAGCGATAAAGATCTCTTTCTCTGCCTCAGGCTTGAGCTTGATATCAACATAGTCCTTGGAGTTGAGCATCTGCCGAGTGATTTTGCCTGCAAAGTCATTTTCAATCACCTTATTGATTATAGAGAGGCGCTCGTCTATGGGCACCACATTTTTACCCTTGTTACCTTGCTTGCCTGTATCCTTGAAATTCTTCTCCATGAGTTTGGAGAGTTCCTCATTGGAAAGGTCGTATTGTAGATTCTTGTTGACGGAAGAAGACTTGATGGTCAATGTCTTGTTCTTATCATCAATGACAACTCCATGGGAAGCGAGTATATGTTGGAAAAGTTCTGGTGTAGCATAAAGAGTGGATCCCATGGCCTTGTCCAAAGGTTCTGCCAGTCCTTTTGGACGAGCCAGCATTCTTGGCTTAGAATGAATCTCCAGGTTATGAAGAGGGTCGGCAACCTGTGTGCCTTTATCATAAAAGCCGTATACTCCACTTTTAAGCTCTCCTGGTTTCAACCTTCCATCAGGACGGTCAACTACAACCGGTGCAGAAGCGAAAAAAGGTCTTCCTTCGATTCGTCGTACATGGTAGCCTCTTTGCGGAAGCAATGAAAGTCTATCCATGAAGGAATTGAATTTTCCGTATTTTGCTCCCATGAAAGGATGGAACTTGGGTTCTCTGTAACCATATTCTCCATCCATGATGGTGTGTCCCCATTGCCCCATATTCACAGGAGAATTGGCATTCTTGACCGTTACCCATGCATTGGGCATATAATAATCGTTCTTCACGATGGATGTGAATGTCTCGTATGCCTTTCGGTTAAATGAATTGGTTCCTCCTGATCTGAGATTCTCAACCTGACTTTGCGCCAAGGTGTAGTATCTTGGGGTGGAGGAGTTGTGTGCAAGGGTTATAAGCTGCATCTCACCTGATGGAGTTTGAGAGAGATGTGCTTGCATGCCATTGGCATTCAGGGTAGCCTGTAGCTGGGGAGCGATATCATAGCTCCCAAAATTGGAATTTCTTCTGAGTAGAGTCATATCCTATTTATTTTCCAGTGATGAATTGTCTTTGGATAAAATGACACATGTATGGCGATTGGCCGTGTATGGCTTATATATATCAATTCCTCCATGGCTCACACCTTGTAGCTTTTCCTTTTGTACACCAGCATCAATCAGCAGCTTGGCTATATACTTAGCTCTTTTGATACTCAACTTTCTGTTATACTCTTTACTGCCTGTGCGACTATCTGCTGCACCAATGACTTTTACTTTGAGATTATATTCCTTCACTGCAGCTGCTATCTCAGATAGTTCTATTTTCTGTTGGTTATCAACGAAATCAATGCTGTTGATTTTGAAAAAGAACAAGATAGGAACGTCGATATTCTTATCAAGTATGACATCACCCGAACCCATTACGCTCCTTATTCTTTCTCTCAGTTCATTGAGGCCTCGATAGTTGTTCTTAGGATAGGAAGATACTTCTCTTGGCACATTGCAATGATAGTAAGGGACCGTTTTTAATGATTTTTTCTTCCATCCTTGCTTTCCTATATCCATTGTAAGTCCCAAGTTGGCATGAAACAGGTTATCTCTGAGCGAACTTCCTGTACCCAGGCCATCGAATTTCTGAGCAGTGGCAATAGCACCAACTTCTGCGGACAAACTTAATCTGTCAGCTATTCTATAGCTGCATAGCATACCATAGTTGAGGGCAAACTCTGTCTTGTGAAGGTGTGAATTGTGGATGACACCAGCTCCCATGTAAGGAACAAAGTTCCATTTTGGCATTTTCTCATAATCCTTATGATAAAAGGATGATATATTGACCATCAGATCCAAGTGATAGTTTTCATATCTTTCCTTGTTGAGATTAGCTGTCTTGAACTTGAATCCATCAAAGGCAATACGGGTACCAAAGTATGGAGTATGCCATTTGCCAACAGTGATTTCCAAGTTGGGAGTTACTCTGTCAAAGAGATCACCGCATCCCGATGGAGAACCGGCAAAAGCGGCAGCTCCAGTTCGTGCAGAGACAAACCAGTTGTCCAAAATGCCAGATGGCTTGAATTTTAGACATGATGCATCATGATTGGTAGTAAACGTGGTCGCTGCATCCTGTATTGGTGTAGTCACTTGTGATACCACAAAGTTCTTCTCGGCCTCCGAGAAGACTACTTGGGCTTGTGCAGAAATCACTGCCAGGCAAAGTCCGAGGAATAATAGTTTCAATCTTTTCATGCTCTTATTTTAATCTTTTATGTTATATATATATTATAATGTGTAGTTGAGCAGAGTCACAACTGTTCTGCAAGATGATCGAAGAGGAAAAGCTTGTATCGGCTGATAATCCTCTCACAGCATCTGACATAATGAATATTTGTGGCATATCCGGCAGCCTTAATCCCTTTGAGCCAATTATGATGGTCAGTGGAATCATATTTATGGCATTTCTGATAGCGTTCACCCATTAAAAGCCTGGAATGATATTCCATGCTTTCTTCTGCAGAAGAGAAGTTGCAGAATTTCTCACTTGGCTTATCATCATTATGCAGACTATAGGGGAGTCCTTTTTCCAACCAGCTCTTGCTAGCCTTGATGCCAAAGAAGTTATTTCCTTCCTTGGCTAGCTTGCTTGTTCCCCAACCACTTTCAAAGGCCATCTGGGCTAAGATAACCGAAGATGGAATACCATATTTACGTTGCTGGCTCATGGCTTGTGGGGCATATCGCTTCAAGAAATCCGCCGGACTTAATTTATCTTTTTTGTCCAGACCTAAAACTTCTACTGCTCTTTGTTGGGTGTCCCTTACAAAAGTCAGAAGCAGGTAGGGATTCTCAATTTTCCCCAGGAGGCGGCATGTAAGATGCAAATGAGGGCCGGTAGCCCTCCCGGATGCACCTGTTTTTCCCAAAGCATCACCAGCATATACCGTTTCCTGATTCTTTACCCAGATTTCTGAGAGATGACAATAACTCAATGTATAGTTGCCTACCTGCAAGGTGATGTAATGTCCTGCGATAGGATCATAACCCACAGTTTTGATAAAACCATCAAACATGGCATATACCTCTTCATATTTAGCAACTAGGTCAATGCCTTGATGATTCCTTTTTTCCCCAGTGAATGGGTCAGACCTTATTCCGTATGTTGAGCAGATTTGAATGCTCTTTAAGGGATAGCAGACACTTTGGTACTTGTCTATCCAATAGTTCGCGGCTTCAGCAGATCCTTGTGCCAGAACATTTATGGGCAGCCAGAGCAAGCTTGTAATCATCCATTTCAATCTTTTCATCATTTCTACCTTATTTATATAATACAGGGTGCAAAGGTAAATGGAAAGATTGAATTTATAGGTAGAAAATGAATTGAAGTTATTTTTTAACACAAAAGTAGTTCTATTGTTAATATATTGTCATAGATATGTTAAAAATAAAGTTTAATTATGCAGAGGAGGAAAAATTCATTTTTTAGCATTACCTTTGCCGAAAAATTTAGATAAGGTATGACTAAGGTAGAAAGATTTCAGGATACTGAGATTCCTTATGAGCTTCTAGCTTCATTTGGACTCTCGCAAGAAATGGTAGATGACCTTCCACAGAAGGTATTGGAGCAGTTGCTCTCTGGGCAACGAACTCCACTTCTGCCTATTTGCAATGTAGATGAGAATGGAAATTGTAATAACTCTCTCGCAAGACTTTCTCTAGTGAGGACAGAAAATGGCATTGATGTCATCTTCATGTCCTGCTGGAAAAGCAAATTGCTGGAAGAGTTTGAATTACAGCAGCAACAGGCTCTCAAAAACGGAAGAGCCCTATATTCAGCTGAAAAAAATGCGTATTATCAGTTGGATTATGCTACCCAGCAGATTGTTTCCATGCCGGCCTATGTAATACAGCATAATATACGTGTACTAGGCAGGCAATTGGATATAGAAGTCTCAGATTTTGAGCAACTTAAAGAAGGGGATGTTCTTTGTCTTATACAGGGAGACAAACCAATTTCGTTGGGAATTGACCTGATGCAGGATATAGGTATTCGTGTAGTGAACGGAGATAAAGAACAGTGGCAGAGAGAATTCACTGGAGACGAATTTCCTCTTTACAGTTTTGGCATCAGCGGTTGTTGGGTGAATGATGGGCATTTTTCCTATGTGAAGGAAGAAGACTATACTCAGGACATGTTAGATGCATTGGCTGAGAGAGTGAACCAGGTAAAGAGAGCTGCATTCCATCGCTAGTATTCATTTTTAAAGGATAACAGGTATGATACTAAGTGGATTTCAAGAGGAGCATCAGCTTCTCGATTGGTATGAGCAGGATACAATCTCTGCTCTACAATATATTGAACATCATTCAATAGGTATGATTAACCGCTTCAAGAAGTGGTGTCAGGAGAGTGGAAGCAGTGAAGATGAAGAATCTGCCAAGGATTTTTTAGATGAATATAATGGACTATTCTTGGACACTGTAGTCAGTAAGAATGAGAATTCAACTGCAGCAGATACTTCTATGTTTCATCAATGGTGTGAGAACAGCGAGTTTTTGGATGAGCTATATTCATCTAAGCCCGCCCTTCATGTGACTCTCTGGCGTTATCAGAATCCATGTTCCACAGATAAGCTGAAATGTGCCCATGACTTGGATGTTTCCACAGGGGACATTGAGAAATGGTGGTCTGTGGTGGATTTCTTGAATTTTGAACATGGAGGAAATTTTCAGCCAGTAAGGTTGGACGAAGAATCCATATCAATGACGATTTTGCATGTTTGCCAACTACATATTTAGATAAGTTTTTAAATTATTATTCAATTGTTAGTACTATTGTGTCATTCGTGAGAACTGCATAAGTAACAGATGTTTTTTTAAAAAGTTTGAACCGACTCACAATATATTCGGTTGATTTTTTTTGTGATTCTCAAATCGCATCGTTTGTGATGAGTAGTGCGATTTTAATTGTTCCGTAAAAGACAACAGCGGTTTTTCCTTAATGGAAAACCGCTGTTATTTTATCTGGCATATTTACTTTTGGATGCATGTGGCAGCATGGTATCTTCTTTATGATCATGAGCTTGCTCATTCTCACCTTGCTTGGTATCGGCAGCCATGTTTTCCTGGCTTTCAATAATGCCATTGCCATCTACATCCATGTCGATGGGGGTTGAGGTTCTTAAATCAATACCCTTATCTGGGGATTCTGCTTGATTGGCTTTTTCTACATACTGGAAGATGATATTCACAGCATGTTCTGCAGATGTCAAGGCATGTTTTGTGAATCCTGGATCTTGTTTGAGAAGGTCTTTCCAGTATTTGTTATAGTCCAGGCCTTTCACGTCAAACTTACATCTTTGGCCAATCATGGCTCCGCCCATATGTGCTAGAAGTTCTTCCTTTACCAAATGTTCATATCTGGTAAGTTTAGCAGCTTCCTTGCGAGTACTACGCACTAGGCCTATTGAAAGGTCTCTCATATAGTCATCCTCTGATTCAAATAACTGATGAGGTGCAAGGTGAATGGCATCTTCCTTAGCACTATAGCTGACCAGACCTTTTCTGCCATCAAAAATTACCTGTGCAGGATATTTGCCTTTTTCGGTAAGCATGCCTATCACGGAAGTTTGTTTCGATGCAGGAACCTTACATGATTTTCTAAGTTGCTCCCATTTCTGAGGATGTTCCATAGAAAAATTGGTTTGCTCAATATTATATACTGTTTGCAAAGTCTTCCCATCTGACAGACAGAAACCTTCTTTGCTGATATTAACCTTGAGATTTTCTCTCTTAATATCATCAAGCGTCATGTAGATAGGAACCTCGTATCCCTCCTTTTCCGTCAGGATGGAAAGAAGCAAGGATGTTTTGCTGTCAAACTTGTCTCCATTAATACCCTGAGGAAGAGCAGCATTGCTTTTAATCCATGGAAGTTCCGGATAGGTAACCTGCAAACTCAATCGGTCAGCAATAAGTTTTCCATACTGTGAGTACGCCTGCGTATGAAGGTGTTCCTCAGTATGCCACCTACCTTTAATGGGCTCGAAAAAACCATCCTCTGAAGACATATAAAACTTTTCTTCATTCTCTGGAGCATTTTTCTTCTTTTGAAGCTTCTCCTGTGAGAAATAATCACCAATCAGGGAAGATAGCTTTTTCTCGTAATGATCCACACTTTTCTGAATTTGAACTTCCATCTGATTTCTTGCCTTTAGATCCATGGAAGAGACGTTTCTTTCATAATCATCTTCCAACATATCTTGCTCTTGAAACAGAGTCTTGATCTCGGTCTCGTCTGGAAGAAGCATCAAATCTCCAGAAAAAGGATTATTGGCATCTTTCATCGATTGAACATAGTCTTTCATGAGCGCAACTTCTTGCTGGTCATTTACATGATCTTCTTTAGAGGCTTCTTTGAACTCTTTTTGAGATGGTTCTGGAGAACTGAGCACATGGCTAAGATGCTGATTGAAAGCCTGCTTGCTACCTAAAATCATGGTCAATTCCTTGGTGAGCTGAGCAAGTTGCTCAGTTTCCTCAGGTGATTTGGATTGCAGCAGGGCAATTTTAGTCACACCTTCCTTGATTAACCCCTCTTTGATGAGTTTGAGGTCATCCGTATTGAGAGGTATTTCAACATTCTTTGGATTCTTGAAAGCAGACAATTTGCCAGTGTTGGATAAGAGCACCCCGTCAGCATGGTCTTCTGTGGTAGGAATGCCACCAGGAGAAGTTGGGACGAACAAGATGCTATCACCTATCTTATTTCCCAAACTGGACATGAGCTTCTCCAAGTGGGCATTCAAATTATCACTTTCCAGTTGCGTTTTGACAGCTCTCAAAAGTTCCATGTGCTGGTGGGCATTCAATGGGGTAATATCAAGTTGCTGTACTTTTTCCCATCTATCATTGACATAGAAGTTCACCTTCATATCATCTTTTGCATTCAAACTCCATGACAATGGAGTGATGTTCTTTTGCAGGAATTGAGAGAATATTTGCTTACGCGAGACTGCGGGAAAGTCTCCTCCGAAATTCAAAGGGTAAGTTTTGCCTATATCTTTTTGCAAAGCCATAAAATCCTTACGAGCGGCCTCCACCAGTTCTCTTTCCTTTACCCAACTTTTTGTCTCTTCTGGTGTCAATTGCACCAGTTCCTTGGATTGAATGAGTTGCTGAAACCTCGCAAGAGGAATTTCATGAAGCTCTGGTTGTGTTGAAGGAGAAAGGAAAGTGGAATATGCTATATGTGATTCTCCTGCATAATTACCGCCAATATAGGCATCCACTGTACAGATTCGTTCCTTGTTACCATGTCCCTGCTTGAAAAACATTCCTACCAAATCCTTACCCAGTTTATCTTCTATCATGGATTCATAGGCAGAAGGAAGAACGTAACCATCTGCCTTTAACTGGCGAAAGCGCTCTATCTGTTTATTCTTGGAATCCATTTCCTCGATGTTATCTACCCAGGTTGAAAATCTTCCTGCTTGCCATTTCACTTGGGGGAAATGGGACGTTTCTGACTTATCCCGGGCCCACTTTCCAAGCTGTAAAGCCCATTTCTCCAGCAATGAGAGCTCGCTTTGAGTTGTATCCAAGAACTCCAATTCCTCTGGCGAGAAAAAACGGTCCTTAGGAAACGGCTTCTTGCCTGTTTGCTGACTTTTAGAGAAAAGGGTTTGCCATCCCTTCATGAAACGGTCTCCTTTGCTCTGACTTGTTTGATAATTCATTAATTCTTTTTTCTATTATGAATGATTAGATAGGAAAACATTGCTAGATACAAGGTTATTGCCCAGCATATATGGCAATGTTTTCCTATCTGTTCTTTTATTCCCTTCTCAGTACATGACATTTGGACTACGTATTGGCTTTCAAATCCCAATGTGATACCGAGGTGGTACGACATCCGATCTGAAGCTTATTCTTATAGACATCCAGTTGCATGTCACCATGTACTTCCACATACTCACCGGCATTAACATTGATGTCCAAGGGCTTGCCTACAATGAACTTTACCCATGTAAAGGCTCTGTTCTCACCATCCTTATCAGAAGAAAAGGCCGAGAATACCTTGAACGAAGTGCCCTTTTTACTGGTCATGGTTTCAATACCCTTGTTGCCGATCTTGCCTTTAAACTCCATAGCTCCTTCCAGACGGTCTGGGAGAGAGGAGTCGTTCTGCTCAATGGCTTCTTCCGAACGGAGATTGAAATAAAGATTCTCTTCCACCTTCTTGATAAAGAGATTTCCATGAACAGTGACACGGCGTCCTGCCTGATAGTTGGCAGCTGTAGTCTGGTCACCTTCAGCCGCTACTCCAATATGAAGTTCCTTGACACTCTTATCCTTTCCCTCAATAGGAACGATGATGGTAAAAGCAAGGAATTTTCCACCTTCCTTATTCTGCTTTTCAACTGCGCTGCTGACAATGATGCCGCACGCGGTAACATTACATTTGATCATATTTTCTTGTTTTAATGATGATACAATTCTTAAATTTATGCTTGTTTGAGACCGACAGTCTGCTTATTTTCAGGACATTCGGTTTCAAAAATAGTACTTGCGAGGACGTGCAGCTTTGATGCATCCACTTTCTCCCTCTCTCTCTTTACCAGTTGGCATTCCGTCATTTCCTCGTCATTCTCAATCAATCTGGCCTCCCTATTAACTACAGCCTGCATCTCATTGGCCTTTATCTTAGCTGCCATGACAAGAGCTGCAGAAAAGAGAGTGGAGATCAGCTCAGAAAAGGCATCTTTGTTATTATCCATACCATTTTCACTATTTTGACTCATCAAATATCCGAGCCATTTGGTTGGATCATTGGACTGAGTAATGTTGGCAAGAAGATTTTGTGCCTTATCTTCCTGGGATATAGGATGAGCGACGGGTGAATATTTGCTTCTTTCCTCTGCCAGAAGGTCTTGCCCATTTCTCAAAAGAGGTGTATCGTTACTGGTTCTACCTTCTATTGCTGCGAGATAATGAATCGGATTGAATGCCTCTATTTTGCCGGAAGCATCCTTGATTTTTGTCTCAAAATGCAAATGTGGACCTGTGGATCGACCTGTATTGCCCGATATTCCAATCTGTTGACCAGCCTGAACGACCTGACCTTCCTTGACATTTATTTGGCTCAGGTGCATATAGATACACTGGAGCTGAGTTCCATCCTCCTTGTCATATGCGATCTTAATCATATTACCGGTAGCCTTTCCATAGCAGGCAGAAATGACCTTGCCCTGATTTTCTGTCGCATACACTGGCAGATTCTTGCCTCCAGTTGCGATGTCTATGCCTCCATGCAGATGATTTCCTCTATCTTCATGGAACATACCTGTTACTTTGAGATTTCTGAAATCAATGGGGAGGGATAGGGTGGTGGGCATTCTAGGAAGAGACTGTTCATCCTTCCTTGCATACCCGATATTAACACCTTGTTTCTGGGCTTGCAGAACTGCCAGCTGATCATATCGGTCAAGATGGTAACGTTGAATTTCATCAAGCAGGTCTTCCTTATAGGTAGGACTGCTCGCATATCCACCTTTCACAATGCCATTAATCCAGCCTCTATAGTCTTGGGAACTTTTTGAGGCACAATATTTCTGATATCTGTCCAACAGAAGAACCTTGGAATGATCCTCCACACTGGCATTTACCCCGGAATACACTCTGAATGCTTCCGGATAACCATGATCATCCACATGGTAGCTGACAGGCCCCTTCCATGGCCCACCCTGCTTCACTCCAAAGAAATTGGAACTTTCACGTGCAAGACGCGATGTACCAAAAGTACTCTCAAATCCCATTTGAGCAAGGGTGATGGATGCCGGGATGCCATATTTGATTTGTTGTTCAATGGCCACCTGGGCATATTTTGCATAAAATGCATTTTTATCTATTGCCATATCATTTGGGTTGGTGATAGCCATGGGTATTCCCCATGGCTAGTTATTATCGATGAAATCCTCTATGTGAACTTGCTTCCTGATGGGAGCCCTCCTTTTCTCCAGGCTCTTTTTCGGCCACATTTCTTCCCTCATTTTCAAGAACTTGCTGCTGATTATTTCCAGCAGTTTGTTGTATCTGAGGAGTAAATGTAACGGCAGCTACAGCCTTTTTATATTCAGCCATGTCATCAGCGAGCCAGAGATTGTACCACTGTTGCTTGGATATTGGCTTCTGCATTCTTTCTCCATCCACTGTGGCAATGACTACCTTCACCTTCGGGTCATCCTTGTCGGCACAGATTCTAACCTTCTCAATGCGGCTCATATCAATACCTTCGGTATTTGGCACAATGAGTTGCTGCTTGGATTCTGGATACCTGTAACCTATATCATAATATTTCTGGGCCAGAGCCTGATGCATTTCCTGCTTGTTGGCCTTGCCCATGACATTGAAATAGGCATTGAGATGTTCCTTCATCGGATAGATAGAGAATGATTTTTCATTCTCTGGCTTGATGAAGAAGGCATACTTTCCCTCAGAGTCCTGGATAGCCTGAAATTTCTCTATCTTGGTTGCCTGCTTTTCTGTAAGCTGGCTTGATACATCGATGGTTTGATGAATTTCTAGCGTAAACTGCTTGAGCTTGCTGACAGTCACCTCCTTGTCCTTATAATAACTGTTTGGTTCCTTTAGTGCAAGACTACCACCTGCATTATAGAAGCTTACCTCTTTTACGTCTTCTTTCTTCAGAGCTATACCAATTCTCTTCTTACTCATACCTTGCACCTCGTTATTCACAAGCAAGGAGGCACCCGATGGCAGGATGACATCTGCAGTTTGCTGCTTTCTGTCAAGTACTACGACCATTTCCTTTGCCTCCATGGAAGGAAGTTTGTTAAGGTCTGCCGAGATGGAATAATCTTTACCTGTTAAGAGAACATCTTTTGTTGGCAACTGACCTCGGATAGCATCATAGTTCACTTCTCTTTTTTCTACAAGGTTGTCAATCGTCTCGATGGCATTGTTCACGTCACGCTCAATCATACCCATTAAGTTCCCATTTTCTCTCAACTCTCGTTCCCAGTAGGGGATAAGTTGCTGGCTTTCCTTTGACAATGTAGCAGGGAGTCCCTGTCTTGCCATCAGCACACCGGCGGAAAGTTCTCTAATGAGTAATTCATGCTTGGCATCATCCGCTGGTAAAAGGCTGTTTCGCCCAGAGCGGTCCAGACGCTTTGTATCACCAGTGGTTGCTACTACGGAACGGAATATGTCATTTGCCTTCATAATGGCATTTACTTGCTCATTTCCTTCCGTTTTGCTCATGCCACTTATGAAAAGCGTATTCTCCTTGCTATCGAATTTGGCATCTTGTAGTACATGAACTCGCTCATTCTTAATACCGGAAGCCTTACAAACAGCATCAGCTATCTGGTAGGCATGAGAGAGAATCTTGGTGGCAGGTGCTACATCCTTACTGATTTTCGTCTCCAGTGGATTGTCACAGATAGCGACTCGGTTTCCAGCCCGGATTACTTTAGGGAGCACCGTATCAAGCGCATAGCTTGGGAACGATAAGTAGGACGTTTTCTTACCATCAATTTCCTTTTCCTTATCCTGGATACCAATTACGGGAGCAATAGTCTTAGCCTTATCTCCATAGATTTCATAGGAGCTGCCTTTCTTGATAAAGACTACAACCTCAGGATGCTTTTGTTCCTGATCCTTGATAAACTGTAGAGCAGACTGTGAACTAGATGCATTCTTAGCTGTCTCCACGAATTTCTCAATCTTTTGCCCATTGGCCTTGAGTAATGCCGAATATTGCTCAGAATCACTGGCAGAAAGAATCGTTTGGTCTATGTTATAAACATGATGACGCTGGCGATGGGCATGGACTGCATAATTGGACTTTTCCATATCTGGGAGTGCATTATACTGCTCCTTTGAAATGGTGTCATTATGGTTCGTGACATGCTGGTATTCCCATTTGGTCCAGTTGAATGGTAGCGAGCTTTGACCTCTCTTGACTGACATGCCACTTTCCTTTGCCTGGTTATAGGTGGAATAAAGATTGGTCTTATAGCCTTGCTGATCACTATGCAGGTTCATCATGATGTTATTGAATGCTGTGATAGGCTTCTTGGAGGCCAAAAACTCAGCATTGCTCTTACCCGTTTCATTCATCCAGATGCCTTCATGTGATTTTGCCATCTCTAATGCTGCAAGAAGAAGGGCTGCATGTGAAGTTGCCTTGGTCTCACTTTTCTTCTCTTCCTTATCTTCATGGTCGCTCTCTACAGAAGCTTTGTCTTCCTTTTTGACTTCCTCATTGTCTTCCTGGTGCTTTTGCGTCTCCTGTTCCTGAGCCTTTTCTTCATGATATTTCACATGTTGCTCATCATCCACGATCGTCTTTGCTTCTTTCTCTGCTTCATGCATAGGAACACCGGTGGCTTCGATTTGCTCAGCAACGCCTACAACATCTGTTTGGATGTTGCTGTCTTCATGTGGAGTTTCATTCTGTAGAGGAAGCTTATATTCATCTTTTTCTGCCAATACCTTATAAATTTGCGTCATATTTTCTGCCATGGACAGATTGACGTTATAAGCCTGGCTATAAACTTCCTTGAAAGCTCCTTCTTCCTTTTTGCCAACCTGAACAAGGTTGGTGGCAGGATCATATTGGAAATCAAGAATCTCACCATTAGGCATATGATATGCCGGATTAATCTGCTCAGAAAATTTCTTAGCAATGGAAGCATACTCATTTTGCTGTTGAGTATCAGCAACCGAGTCTTCTACCTCCTCATTTTCCTCCTGTATTTGATATTCAGGCATTTCCGAGAGTTGCTCTTCAACATTCTGCAAATTCTTATCTAAACCTGCCGAATGGTCGTACGGGAAACTGTAATGAACAGACAAGCCAATGTTGGTAAGGGTTCCCACGTTTAGCGAATCCTTCTCCTTATTATATTCAAAATAGAGAACGTCTCCGTTAGGCATGGAAAAGGCAGGAATACTGGCCTTTATCGTATCCAACTCCTTTTGTACCATGTCCTGGGCTATGGCCTTCACATCCTGACTGGCATCATTCTCCAAACCATATTGCTCTATAGACAGTTTAATATCTTCCTCACTAACCCTGCGTAGGAGTTCATAGGTTCCACCCAATGAATTGTTATAAACCAGGGCATAATGGTCGTTTTCAACAAGCAGGTCATCACCACTTTGACTGGTGGCATTTTTTCTGGTGTTATGCTGTGAGAGACTATCACCTTGATCATATTGCTGGGTCAAAGTGAGGAGTTCATCCCATTTTTCCTTATTGGAGAGATCATCAAACTCTTGTGTATTATCCACGCTCTGCAGGTACAGATAAGAGAAATAATACTCATTCTTTGGCTTTGTCACACTATCCTGGCTTGTCTTGCCTTCTTCGTTAGAATCCTTCATGTTATTATCTGTATTTTGTGAACTATCCACTGTTTCTTGCGCTTTTATATTGGGCAGAAGGGAAGCACCTAAAGAGAGAAGTTTCTCGTCACTGACCTCTTCAATCCAACTGCCTAGTACCTCATTGTCCTGGAAATACGCTCTGAGTTCAGGAAGACTTTCCAATGCAAGGACTGTATGCTCGCTATCTTTATCAGACGTAATCTGGGTCATGAGGGATGAAAAGTAAGCTTCTGGAGAGGAGAGTGGCTTCGTGATGGAATCAGATACATTTTCCTCCTTCATCACGTTCTGCTGCTTGATCTTCTCCAGCTGTTCCTCATTCTTGATTTGCTCTTCAATGCCATCGAGGTTGCCCTCCATGAGCGACTTTTCACCCAATGCTACTTTTTGCTTGTCAATCTCTTCCAAAATCATGCGCGATGCCTTATTCACGTCCGACATAAGCGTTGTAATGAACTTTGGCTTTTCACGCAGCGTCTGAATCCAGCTGTCTATATAGGCGGCATTGTTATCAGAAATTCTGCTAGAGAAGCCTAGTGCATTGCCTATCACAAATGCAGTGGTCTCTGCAACAAGTTCCTCCTTGGCGTATTCCTCAGAACCAAACTTGCTTTTTGGCAGACGGTCAAGTCGCGAGGGATGACCGGTAGAGTGGGCCATTTCATGCAGGGCAGACGAATAGTATTCCTGACCATCCTTGAAGATCTCATCCTCTCCCTCATGAATCTTGAACTGTGCTTTCATCGGTACCTTAATGAAGTCTCGGGTCTTATTATAGCTTGCACCAGGCACTTCCTCATTAACATGAATAGGGCACACCCACTCCTGCTTCTCAAACATTCTGTCAAGTGGTTCATTCTTATACATCCCCACATCGTCGCTCAATGTGGTTGGCTTGAAACGGGAAATAATGGCATCATACTTTTTCTTATTCACTTCTTCCAAAGTGGTTTGGTCAAGATTCCACTCGTTATAGACCATCAGATAGGGACGAACCTTACATTTAGCCTGGTCCTCCTTATCCATGGCAAGGTATTTGTCTTCACTGATGCGCTTTCCGTTTTCGTCTTTCACACTCAGTCCCCACTTAAACACCGGCACAGAAGCCTCTCCTTTTTTAATCAAGGCTCCATTGTCTCGTGCTTGCTTGGAGGTCATGTAAACAGGAACATGGTAACCCTTTATCATGGTATGCATCTGCTGAAGGAATGCATTTCCTCCTACATAAGGTCTTCCATTGATGTTCTGAGGAAGTCCTACCAAGCTATCACCAGAAGTCCATCCTTGTTCCCAGTTCTTGGTTTTACAGGCTTCCAAACGCTCAATCATCATATTGGCAAATTTGTCCAATGCTCTGTCAATACGAGTAGGTCCGTCCTCTTGTGAGGCAGCCTTATTCAATTCTTCGAAATCCATAAATGATATATATGATCGTTATTAATCTATGTAATGTTCAGCTGTCCCATAACGCTGAATCTGATGGCAAAATAAAAGAAAAGTTTTGGATTGAACACCCTAAACTAAATTGATTTTTATTTTTAACTAAAATCCTCTTCTATTCAAAGTTTTTGCCTTGAAATGTGTTAAATTTTGCACCTCTATCTGACATGACTTTTTCTGATATTATGTTCATATTCCTTATATTACACCATTAAGACTTTGTGAAATTGGGGCTCTATCAGGCGATAATTTCCATCAAGAAATACCATCAATTACCTTCTTAGAAGTGTTGGCAAGATTCATGCATAGTTTCCTTTTCCTTGTCTTTTCATCTTCTTTCAGTCTATTTGATGCCTAAGGAATGCTGCTGTTGAAGTTCCTGATGAATACCTCTTTCATATTCTCGTTCTGCGAAGGCATTATTCTCATCGTATTTCTTCAAAACGGCATTGGCCAATGTGGATAAGGGGAGGTTTCCTCTCTCGTAAGCATCGATTGCATGATCAGAGATTTCTATGACACATGGCTTTCCGTCAATGTCTGCAATCATACTTGTTCCGCTGATGGCCGGATTTGAGATTCTCGGATTCAGCTTTTCTTCCTCATATTGCCTGTAAGAAACCCGCTGTGGTGAAGCCGGTTTGGCCAGTCCCAATGCTGCATGACCAGCATTGTTGAGCAAATTGGCACCTCCAAAACCAAGCAGAAGGAGTTTGAGAAGGGGACTTTTGACAAACATGCCACCAAAGATGGCAGCAAGTGGCAGCAAATTGTCATTCACCTGTAAGTTAGGATTTTTGCCCGTGAACATGCCTATCATCATGTCTGGCAGCATGGCCAAAACGTAGCCCATGTTCTTGGTGACATCACTGAAACCGGAAAGTCCCATCTTATCCAAGGCATCAGCCCAACCGGCATTTAAATCTTGAAAAGAGGCCTTATTACTTGTCATCTCATACCTAGAGGAATCTTGTCTTTGAGTTTCTTCCTCAGGACTATAAGAATGGTAAGCTGATGAAGGGGAAGAATCTGTGGATGATGGATCTGCTTGATTGATAAAGCTATTGAGCTTATCCATATTAGAATCCCAGGTATCTTTCTTGGGAGCTTTCGCCTGACCAGACGCCTGTTTCTTTTCACAAGCTACAGCAGCCGTAGCATAATCCATGGCTCTTTGACTAACCTCTTTAAGGGTCATGCGTTTACCACCAATACTCATCCATGTTTTTTTCTCCCTCGACATCTCCATGGCAATGGCATAAAACCCGGAGGCACATTGTTCACAGCGTTTCTTCCCCAGTTTAATCATCCATTCCGGCGGATGGTTATTGGCACGAAATGGAACGGTTTGCTTCGAAAAGTTTTCCCTTATCTGAGCCAGCAATTTACCTGTCTGATTTTTGTTTGCGGCATAGAAGGAGTCCATTTCCTTCTTGCTTCGTGTTGTGAATGAAGGCCTATATGTTTTTATCTTTCGCTCCAACTGCCCATTCAACTGATAAATCAACTCTGAATTTCCCCTTTTGATGGAATCACTGGCTGTTTGAATCTTCCTGATGGCATCCTCATCTTTAAGTGCGAACTTACTGTCTTCCTTGGCATATTTCTCATTTTCCCAGTTTCTGGCATGGTTCAGTGCGAAGCCTGTTCTCAGACCGCCATCAATGGCTACACCACTCCAGGCAGAATTCAGGAAAGCAGCGGCTTTTGGCGCCACTTTGATTCCAGCCTTAGTTGCACCTTTTACTATGAGGGAACTACCGGAGCCGTAACCTCCTGTCACCGCAGCATCAATGACCATGGAACCTCCCATGGCTGCACCCTGTTCCCAGATATTGGGATTATACAGGTCATCTGCTTTTTGAGCGATGAGAGAATCATGCTCACCTTCTTTGGGACCGATTTTTGGAAGCAGTCCCAATAAACTGTCATCAAATGCCTTTCTTGCAATGTAGGTAGCACTGTTCTTGGGAACTTTCTCTCTGGCCAGCTGCTCAATGATAAGTCCCTGAAATCGATTTGCCACATAGTTTTCTGCAAAGGCTGCGAGTTTCTCTGAAGATTTACCCCCATTTTGTCTGATGTGTTCCTTATAGAAGGAATCAAGAAATGTCTGATAATCCTTGGCAAATTTGGTATCTTTTCCCCATCTGTGCTTACATTGCCTGATCATGTCATCTGATGATTTCTTGTACCATTTTCCGCACACTTTCAGCTGATTGTCAGCATTTTGAAGCTGTACATCCACTGGCACGAATGGAGACTCATTTTTCTCCAAACGATTGATAAATTCCTCGGTTTGCTTTTCTCGGAGATTTTTTACCTCCTTTACCAGCGTTGGTGCCATATATTTGCTGAAATATTGGCGGATACAGTAGTCAACTTGCGCCAAATTCTGATAATTGTTCTCTTTAGCCATTATAAAAATGATATTAAAAGCCCAGTAGCTGCTGTCGTGCCTGCTCTATGGCCTTATGATAAACTGTCATTTGCTTGGGATAGAACCTTGTTAGCCAATCATCATGAGAGATCTCATCATTGATGAACTTGATGGCTTGCTGACGAGTTACCTCAATGGCGTTTTCTCCCCTGTCTCTTCCATTGAACCAAGCCTTGGTCCAGGATCTTCTTCCTGAGGCATCGAAATAAACATAGGCTTCATGTTTGACATCATAACTCTCAACGTGTATGCTCAAATCTGACAGAGGGTCCACCACTAGGCCGTCTTGGGCAACCTGATGAGAAAGTTTTTTTTTTGAGTCTCGTTCCAGGAAGCAGGACACGCATCATGGCGAAGCCAGGCATAGCTCAGGAAATCTTCAATGAGAAGATTCTGGATTTTCTCAGCCACTGGCAGGCTTCTACCGGTGAGACCTAGAGGATTAGCCATATCAGGAAGCTTTTCGAAGAAATAATTGCGTTCTGCAGCCTCGGATATGACATGTTTGAGGGTGGTCTGCATTCTGTCTGAGGGAGTATAGCTGCCCAATCTCAGTTCATTCATGTAGGCTGGGAGCCAACGCATCATCATCATCAGAATTTCATCCTGCTCCTTATCATAGTGAGTCTTGGGCTTTCTGCTACCCAATTGCTCTGTAGTGGGCGCATTGTTGATACCCATTGCTGCCAGCTGCTGGATATTAGCCCAAATCATGGCCAGGAATTCCATGGGATCGATGGTGACACCATCAAATCTTACTTCCAAATGAAGAAATTGACCACTCTTGCCGATTTCCTGTCCGGCCCTGATACTGGTTCCGTAAGGACAATACGCCTCGGTGATATGGCCGTACTTCACCTCGTATTTGCCATATTTGGCTATGATGTAATCTTCATGAATACTGTCATGACCTGCACCGATGACTGTACCGGTGGCAATTGAGTATAGAGGTTTTCCACTGGTTAGAAGATCCACACCATGGTGCTCAAATTTCTGCCCACCAGTTGGATGTTGCTGCAACCCAAATCCCAACGTGGTCTGCAGTTCCTCATCATCCCTGAGGGGAAATGGCATCATGAAGCCACTTCCCGACTCAAGGAGCATATCTTTATAGTTCTTTTTCATTCAATTTTACAATTATTGTTTGTGGATTATAATTTCATACTTCTTGGACGGCTTACCACTTCTCCGTCCTCTGCAGCAATTGGATATTCCAAACTCTTATAACTATTCTCTGGCTCCATGGAAGCATTTGGCTGCTTAACTTGCGGCACATATTGCTGAGAAGGATTTTGCTGTTGTTGTTGAACCTGCTGATTTGGGAGCTGACGATTGTTGATATTCTTCAAGGTCATACCTCCCAGAAGCAGACTGGCTGCTCTTCCAAGCCACCCAAAACGTCCGAACATCATATAGGCTGACAATGCCAAAGAAAGAATATTCATCTTTGTTACAGCACCGCCTGAAACCTGATTCACAAGATGGTTCATACCTCCCATCACATTGTTCAACATGCCATCCTGGTTTCCCATGTCGGGATTGCTGGCCTGGTAAAGATTAGGAGTTTGCTCTGTCGTGGGATCATAGTAGCCTCCACTTCCATTGCTGACCATACCATTACCCACGTAATTCTTACCCATTTGGTAAAGGTCAGTACCTTCACCCACCACGTTGCCTAGAGTATTCTTACTGAATTGGTAAAGGTCAACTCCTTCATTTACTACTGAATCAGCTGCATTTGTAACCGAATCATAAATATCCGGCGCTTTTTCACCAGCGACTGCTTGTCCAACCATACCACCAAGGCCGTTTTCAGTAGCATTCTTACCTCCAATGAAGTAGAGTAGAGGGTTGATGACACCTTCTCCGGAAACTAAACTGTATCCACCCAGACCAAGAGCTGCATGCCAACCAAGAACTTTTGGATTCTTAGCGTAGAACTTCGCTGCTTTTTTGAAGGAATTTTCCCCATTTGCTGCTTCTTTTGTTGCTTTTCCTGCTTGCTCTGCAGATTCTTTTGCCCTTTCGTTCACCTTTTCTGCAGCTTGTTCTGTACTATGAGCTGTTTCTTTCGGTGTTTCCTTGCCTGTTTTAGTTTCACCTTTTACGGTTTCAACTGTTTTCTTTTCTTTCTTGATAACCTGCTCTACAGTTTCCTTGCTAGTTTTAATAGATTCCTTTTCCTTGGAAATCACATTAAACCTTGGCTTAAAGGACGGAGTTGGCAGAGATTTTTCCCATGCCAGGTAGCCGCTATCCTTGAAAACCGGAGGTCTTACTGGCCTTGTCGGTATAACAGGACTTACTGGGACAACTGGCTTTCCAGGGATAGCCGGGTTTACTGAAGGCGAGGTTGTTTGTCTGGAGAAGTGACGGGAAAACCAATTCTTGACTCGTTCTGTAAAAGAAGGCCCAGACGTGGAATTTGCCACTGCAGGCTTAGCCTCTTTTGGTGAATGCTTCCACAGACCTCCCCAAAAATCCTTCATCTGAGTTTTCCATCCTGTCTTGCTCTGATTAAAGGCAGGGGTAAAACTAGGTGGTGAAAGGGATTTCTCCCAAGCACGATAGCTGGTTGGCTTTGTCGTAGCAGGAATGGAAACCTTGGCATCCTTAACTATGCCTTCTACATGTTTTGCTCCTTCTACAGCTTGTTTTCCTCCACGAAAGAGATTCTTTCCTTTTTCCAGGGCTGTTACGCCCAATTCTTTCCAAAATCCCATATCATATTGCTTTTATCTGTTAATCTGGATAATTTAAATTCACGATGGCTCTCACCTTATGGCGCATGGTCTTGGGCGTTTCTATGATACCTCCATTCACGGAAGAGCAAAGCCAAGCCTGATAGCCGGGGTTTTCCTTCACCTCTGTGGATGTCCAGTACCAGGTATCCTCAGATAAGTCGATAGGTTGCCCTCCCAGCCGCATGATCAAAGGATTGATAGAAGGGGCATTTCTTATCAGGACTCTCTGTTCTGCTACGCTAGGAATGAAATCACTTTGCCCTTTAGAATGAAAATGGAACATTTCCTGAGCAATAGGTGAGCCTTTTCCTGTATCTTGGTCGGTACTATTGAACATGGCGATGGTATTGGTGAATCCATCGTAAGACTCAATATCCATGCTCGTTCCTTGGCTCACTCCCAAAGAATCAGAGAAGGATTCCTGGAATTCATTCAGCATCACTGCCATGGCAGGATGTTCTTCTGTAGCCTCTGTAAACACTACACCCACTGCCTTTTTGGAAGTTTGGGAGAAGTAGGTGGTCGTATCCATACAACTGTGATCGTCACAAAGGACATACCCAACATGAATACCATAGTCCATTGGTTCATGCTCGTCACATGAAACCAACAGACCTTGGAATAAGATAGCCAACAGTCCACAAAAAATAGAAATATATGTTTTCTTCATTGTCTTGCTGCTTAAAATGTTACAATGGAATTTTTGCACCCAGATTAATTCCGGTTTTGAACCGGTCCTTACCCCTGATGGATATATCTTCCTTGATGGCAAAGAACACACTCCATCCGTCATAGAGATTATAGGTATGTTCATAGCCTACATGGACAGCTCCTATGGCCTTATGGAAATCGCTACCTGCACTGGCGCCAATTCTGAGACTGCCGTGGTGATTTCTTCCTCTTCCAACGCAGGGCTTATAGACGGCTCCTACACCCCAGGTATTATGGTTATGCCAGAACGACTTTCTGGTAATATGCTTTGCCTCAGGATCCTCATCATACTGGATAGAGTAGGTGGCAAAGTATTCCCAAGCGTTATGATACAGCATTTCCTTCTCATAGGAGATGGTTGACTCCAGTGTTCTTGGGTAGGCACCGCCCACGGCTATCATGAGATGGCTACCCTGGTTCTGTGCTACCATGGATGATGGGATACCCCATGCCAATGCCAGTATTCCGATGCTCTTCTTTAATATTGTCATATTGTACTTCATCTTTTATCACTTATTGTTCACGCAGAAGAAGAGAATCAAAAGAATCTGCAGAGAGAACGTCTTCATAATCTAACTGCATGGAGATGGTTCTGCCACTGATCTGCTTCTCACTGAGTTCTATGGAGAGGACCTTATCATTTGGGAAAGTCATCTTTTTCAAGACTGCGACATTTCTGTAACCTTTCTTAAATGACAAGCTTCTATCCAAAAGAAGCGCTGGCTTCAACTCCACAGTTTGCTGATTGGTGGCTTTCTGAAGTTTCTTATCCTGCAGTTTAAAGCGGAGTTCATCTATGTCAAACTGCAAGTTGGTATAGTTGTCCACCGAGAAATCAATGAAAACATATTCACCCACCACGTAGATATTATTGAGACGCATCTTCATCTTATGATGATTCGTGATAATGCCTCTATACTTGGCAGGAGAGTTCCAAACCTTCATGGCATAGGCAACCATATCGGTGGTGGACATGCTTACTTCCGGATTATGGAAGGCATTTCTTTCTACCAGTTCCACCTCCTTGTCTGTTACTGCCTCTTCCAGTTTACTGGTATAGACCAGGGCGTACTGGACTCTGTAGCGTTCAGTGATGATGGTGACAATACCCATCACCTCGCCATCTTGATGATGAGAGGAGATAGGTTTGAGACGAATGACGTTATCCAGCGGCTTGTCACCCACGATGGAATCCGTAGAAATATCCACCATACGGATAGGTTCCGATGCAGTGATAATGGAGGATACATTCTCATTCACCGTGAGACGTTCCATATCATAAAACGTTTTCTGAGCGTTGGCTCCTATACTGGCAAGGCACATCATCATGAGTGCCACCACCTTCTTTTTAAGTCTTTTCATATCAATTATTTTACTGATTTCTAAATGATTTATGATTTTGTCTTACCATGAGCAGAAGATGAGTCGATGAGATAAACCTTCGTTCCGTATTTCAGCTTGACCTTATTTTTCTTGACATTCTTACCCAAAGCACTCATTGCCTTTTGGGTGGCATTACTCATGGCTTGTGAAGCCCAGCTTTTAATGCCAGTACCTCCAGTGGAGTTCTCCGTGAGATTGTTTCCTCCTTGTGTGGCTGAGGAAGCGATGTCCTGTGTGGTTTCTCTGAAACTGCTCATAGGAACATAAAGGCCTTCCAAGCCATCCGTATCATAGAGCGAGAGATTGACCTTGAAGATTTCCTCATCAAAGAAGATACTTTCCACCTTACCCTTCACTCTCTGTTTTCCAAAGCCGCTCATCGACGCATAGAGATAGGTACCTTTACCTACTGTTATGCCATTGATTTCAATGTCATCCAAGAGGCGAAGACGAACCCTGCTGCCATCCACGGCCTTGACTTCCTCATCAATGATAGCGGAAATAAGATGACTCTTGTTCTTTTCCAATCCCAACGTGTTGAAATAGGAAGAAACCTCTTTTGTCTTTATGGTGACTTTCCCAGGAGTTTCACTGTCGGGTGATGTTGGAGACTGGCCACTTTTGAGGCTTCCGCCTTCCGTCGTTTCCCGTCTATCACTCACTCGATTCGTATCTGATAAGCGATAGCGGACAGGCTTATCCTGCTCATCCTCCATTTCGTCTGGTGAGGCGAGTCCTGCAAGGTTACGATTCATCTCCTCCCAGGTTTGGTTTCTGCGTTTTCTTTGAAGGCGCGCTATCTCGGAATCACTCACTGGTGCCACAAAGGCATTGGAAGCGGAAGTTTGTCGCTGGGAGTTCTCTCTTACACGGCTTTGCATAGCGCGCAACTTCTTGAGTTCCTCCTGTTCAGCCTCCTGCTGTCTGATAAGTGCTGCCTCTTTCTTATTGTATTGAGACTCATATTCTTCCTTTTTATTCACTGAGTCACGGTCACTTTCCACACTGGCCAATCCGGAAAGGTCTGTAATCTTACCATACTTTCTTTCCGTATTATCCATCTTGCTTCCCAAGAGGCTATCCGTCTTGGCATCCGGCAAGGCACTGGACAGATAATCTGTGGTTTTGAGATTACCGTTTCCTGCTTCACCCAGCTCGATATTAGATGTATCAATGACGATGTAACCAAGAAACAAGGATATCAGATAGAATACCGGAGGCATGTAATACTTGGGCTTCTTGAAATTAATCTTATTTGTCTTCATCTTATGGTCGTTCTTTAATTTGTTGACGTTTCAGAAGGACAGAATCCACCATCTCCGCTGCGGTAGTTCTGGTTGAACCGTATTTCTTATATGATCTTATCATATTCACCACATTGATGCCAAGGCAACCTATCACAATGGTAAAGACCAGGCCGATGAAGGCAATTCTATGATTGTTGGCAAAAGCCTGAATCCTGGCCACCAGGAAATTGATGCCCGACTTCTCTGCAAACTTCATTCCTGCCTCTTTTTCTCTGAGGTAACGTTCCTTATACTTAGGATCATCCTTGCTTGGCATTTCCTCACCCATGATCATTTTCTTCAAACTCATATATATAATAATGTATAGTGTTAATACTCTGACTTCTTTTTCTCCTCCAGGTCCTTATTCAGAAGGGTACGCCAATTGGTAATCAGAATACCATGCGGATTGTTTTCCGTCCTTGGTACTTTCTTCAGGTTACCTGCTGTCACAATCTGGCGCATGAGGATGTTGGTTCTTCTCTCTATTCTCTGCCTGCCATAATAGGTAAAGGTCAGCGAATCCTTATTCAGTCTGATACTGTCACAGAAAATACTGCAGATAGTGGAGGTTCCAATCAGATTATTATAGAATCCCTTCTCCTTCAATGCGTTATACTGAGCCAGACCGGTCTCATCAATGAGATACATGGCCTTTTCCATGGTATAACGGATATACTTGTCATCCGGAGCCAGTGTGAAGAAGAAATGGTGAAACATCTCTATGTCACTCTTGGCTTCCACATCGAAGGTCTCTTCCATCGTGGTCTGCTTCACGAGTATAGGGACGTTACCATCCAGTACATATACCTTTTTATGGGCATCACTCACCATGCCTCTGGCTATGAAGATGCTGCCCAGGCTGATAACCACGCAGCCCACCAAAAAGAGGCTGCTGATGATCATCACCATTTTGATCTTGTTTTCCAAATTCTGTAAAACTGCCATATTCTTATTATTTGATAGTGTTGTTAAGACTATTTCGGCATCAGACTCATGGCACTTTGCTTGGCAGAAGCTGCCACACCTTCACCGAAGTTTCTGGTACTGAAAGCCGTATCACCCTCAGGAATCATCCATGCTGCCAGGTCCGGCACCAAATTCAGGCACTTCAGCGACACAATGGAAGCCACCAGCAGGTAACCGCAGGTCATGAAGGCATTTTGGATATATCCTGTAATTTCTCCTTTTCCTGCCGTGATAACAGTGAGGTTCTCCACCTGTACACTGATAACAATATCAAAGAGAAGGAGGACGTAAAAGCCCACGAAGTAAAGCATGGCTCCATAGAAATGCACCGTGAGGTAACGGGTAATCCACTTAGCCCATGCACCTTCCCACTTGGGCAGCACGGAGAAAGCCCATTGGATAGGACCAAAGATTGTGAGCATACCCAGGAGAATCTGCTGGCAGAATATGGTGCTCCACCATCCGATTCTATAGATGACCAGTGCCAGGAACATAACGATTTTGTCCAAACCTATAATCAGGCCTGCAAAAATAGACCTGTCTGCTGCTTCCTGTGCTAGCTGCTCACCTTCCTGCTTCTGCTCGATATCTTCTATCTGCATGGAAGCATCCTGGACGATTTCACTCAGGATGATTTCCTTGGCAACCTTCTGAGTAGGGGCAATCTTGTGATACATGGAGTCTCGCTTCTGTATCAGGGGCATGAGTTCATTATATTTCTCGCTCACTTGAACCGCCTCTGCCTCATAGAGGTCATGAGTATAGGAACCGATACAATTGGGAATGAAGGCCAGTGCATCCAAAATACTTCCATTATTGTTGGTGGATGATGGATACCAGAAGCACATGACCAGAGATATACCCAGTACCTTCATGATCTTGACCACATCGATGGGTTCGCCCTTGACGAGCATCTTGTAGGACATGGAACCGGCCACGATGATGGAAAACAAGGCTCCAAGTGCCATGCTCATCTGGAGAATGTACCAGAAGGGACCATCCGAACCGATAAAATCGGCACTGCATAGAAACTCGTTGGTTCTAAACACAACATTGTCTATGTCTTCCTCAAACAGGTCCACTCCGATGGTTTTTGAGAGGTCAGAGATATAACTTCCCATACCACTTGTGACACTGCCTGTGGAGGTGTCTAATAATAAAGATGTAAATGCCATTATATTTCTTTTTCTATTTTTTGTTTCTTGCTTTTATCAGGGTTTTGCACCAGAAAAGCCATCCACAGCCATGGCAGCCTGCCATCTTCTGTAGGCATCCGAGGCAATAACCGTGTTGGAAGTATTTCTTTCAACCCTTGTGTTATTTTCAGAAAATCTCTTTCCTTTTTTCAATGAGTTCCAATACAGGAGTTGTTTGACCAATGTCACATTTCTCTTCACGATGTCTTGATAGATAGCCAGATACTCTCTTTTCCTCATACCCAAATCCTGGTAGGATTCATGAGTAATCTTGATGGCTGTTTCAAAACAGTTGTAGATGTTGCGCCAATTCCGGTAATCGCTGGAACTTCCGCCACAGGAAACGATATGGTTGATGTTCTTATCGAAGAGCAGCATCTTGGACTCAAGTTTCTTCTTCTCCAGAACCCACGACAAATCAGATGCTGAGGAACGGGAAACGATATTCAACGCCTCCACCTTGGCTCGTTCCACATAATCGGAATCCACCTTCTCTGCCTCATTGACTTCCTTGGACGTATTGGCCATGACATCCGTTCGATAGGCAAGCTTGTTTCTTAGATTGGCATCTCTCTGGTAATTCTTATGCAGTGAATTATAATACCAGGCAGGAGAGAGGACACCAGCACCCGTTTCCATGGTGGTGAACTGGTTCATGATATCCCTTTCGTGGATATAAGTAACCTCCTGTGCCTGACCATACAGGCTCACCAAGCTCAGAAGCATGGACAAGAGACCTTTCAGATGATTTCGTTTCATACTTTATTCTATTAGTTGAACATGTTCATTTCTTCCTCCAATAAGGCTGCCACCTCCCAAGGGTTTATGGGTGAATGACTTTTTCGCCTGAAGATGGTTGAAGACCAGGTGACCGGATTTCAGCCATCTGGTATAGGAATCCCTCACGATTTCCTTGATGGTTCTAGCCATGAAGATTTCCTTTTTCCAATACCCAAGTCGGATGGTCATATAAGTGTGTATATCCAAATAGGCATGGTATATACTGCTATCGATGTGGTCCATGCTTTCATTGATGTGCTTTAGAATCATCATCAGATTGGCAGTGGTGCATTCCGTTGCTCCTGTTACGATGAGCGACAATTCTCCATAGGACTTATAGAGTTCACCCACCTCGTCTCTGATATCTTCCACCGCCCTGTTGGTGGTATTAAGAATCAAAGTATCCGATGACCACACTGCGCCATGGGAGAGGATCTTGTCATGATAGGTATCGATGAGTTTCCAATATCTGGTGATATTTCTCTTGATACTCGTATAGGTGTTGACACCATGGAAGGCTGTTGCCGTTCCCTGAAGCACCAAGTCCATGATATCGAAACAGCGCTTGTACTTGTCAAGCTGTTCTGCCACCTTGCGATGGTCAGTGATTTTCTTACTGCTTTGCTTATGATACTCATAAACACCCAATTCTGCGATAGCTCTCACCTCCAGCAGGGTTCTCACCTTCTTATGGTTGGCAATCATGGCCTCCAGGGAAGCCGGATCATTCAGTGCCCGGATAGAGGAGGGTAGAATACATATCACCAAAAGTAAAATATACCTTTTGAAAAGGCATTCCATGAAGAATCTATTCATACACTACAATTTTATTGATCATTAGAACTGCCATTATCCTGCTGCTCTGTCTTATGGGCAAGAGAGGATTTTTTCATTGCCTCCAAACCAGCTCCTTCCCATCGTCTGAGGGCATATTCGACGATACCGTTTCTGCCGCTTCTGCTGACCACGTCAAAGATCTGTCTTTTGAGAAAGTCCAAGATACATTCCCTCTGGGTCATCACTTTTTCAATAAGAACCAGCTGGGCAAAGATCTTGGTCAGTTCCTGTTCTACATATCTTGCAACCTGTAGGCGGTCACCAGCAAGGAGAAGGTGGATACCGTCTTCATCATCATCCTCTTCTGTCGGATTGGAAGCATAATTGTATCTCACTGTGACAGAACAGTTTGGAAGGCCTTCCATCCATTGCTTAAGTCGCATGTTGACCTCCTCTGTCCTTAATTTCTCGCTTTGGTTCATATTGAGTTTCATGACTTCGATGACATTCTCAGAACTACTGCTGGAGGTAAGCTTGAAATCCACTGACAGAACTGCGCGGTGTATGCGTACACCAAGCACATAGGTAGGCTTGCGACTTAACTTCAAGGAAGCAGTATATGTGACATTGGTTTTGGCATCTGCACAATAGCCATGTCTTACAAAGACATAGGCAGCACTCCCTTGCACCCATTCTCCCTCATCCAGCCATTGGATTTGGTACATGGAGGCCAGGCTGGCCATATTGTTGGGTATCCGATAGGGACCATCCAAATTGTCACTCATATCCTTGTAGTATTCATCCAGCGCACGAGTGGCTTGGGAGAGTTTCCCCTCGGCTTCTTTGAGTTGTTCCTTGAGAAGTGCCGTTTCATCGGACAGGGTATCATACTCGCCTTGAAGCTTTTTTGCAAGGGGCAAATTCCTGTTCATCTTGGCCTGATTGATTCTCTTGACCAGATTTCTCATCTTGGTATCATTGCCCTTGATTTCTGATTTCAGGGCATTGACCTCATCTGAGAATTCCTTTTGCTTTTGAAGCAATGCCTTGGATCCATCATCTGCCGTTGGAGAATTGGACATGGCAAAGTCCTTGGACTTCGGCCATTCCAGCTTATTTCCCTGGCTGCCATTTTCCTTCCAGTTGAACGAGCCTTCTCCAAGGGTGGCTCCATCATCACATTGGGCGATAAAACTCACAGAATTACAGCCTTCCATTTTCTTCTCATCAGCCATGGTATAATATCTTGGATGATCACTACCCATCTCTATTGATATGGTTGGATGCTCTTTCAGGAATTTCTCATTTTCTTCAATCAAGCCATTGAGACGAGCCTTCATCTTTTGGATGAAAGTTTTTTTGTCCATTGTCTGAGAATCAAAGGTTTCCTCATAAATCTCCTCTCTGATGTCCCAAGTGTCTGTCACCTTTACCTTGTAGGAGTTAAAACAGTAGCGTTCGTCATAGGAATGTTTCAAAAGTCCGCCTCCATAATGGCGCTTTCTATCCTCATGCTTCCTAGTATAGAGTATCGTACACTGGTGACCAGGATGCGCCTGGTTATATTCCTGACATTTATCTGCATTCCACCCTGTGATTTGGAAAAGCTTATCTTTCACTTCCTTGTCCTCATCCTGAGAAAGGGATTTATAACATGGAATTTTCTTATAGGCTTCACGTTTTTTACCACTGGTATGAATGTGCCATGCTTCTTTCCATCTGGCATCACCATATCCCTCATAGCTAGATGGACTATATTCACATTTAACTTCCGACCCGGAATCATGCTTGTAGATAAACCATCTCTCAGTGTAATACTGTCCCTGTAGTTCCTTGATGTAGGAAGAGATATATCCCGTAAGGTTATAGCCACTTGTCTGAAAGAGTTTTTCCACTGCATCTTCATTGCCTTCTCCCACCACGGCAAACAACAATTCCTTGATGTTACCGGCATCCTTAAAGGATTTATAGTGTTTTTTGAAGGACTTATACAGCTTGGTAATCTCCTTGGGCTTAGCCTTGAATATAGCACCAATCTTGCTGGCACTTTCCAGGTTGCTGTCATAGGCGGCTTTTCCTGCCTGCGCAATGATACTTCCCAGATTCTTGTAATCCTCTGCAATTTCCTCTTGGGTGATGCCTGTTCCAAATTCCCCCAATTTTCCCAGAAGTGACTTCCAGTCCACTTCTCCGAGCTGCGTCAAATCGAATATCCGCTGGAGATCTTCATTGAGAACCAAGAACCTGATGTCCTTGAAGGAACGCTTACCGTTAGTAACCACCACCTCAAATTGCTTGCAAAGATTCTCCACATTCGTTGTGGTCTTTAATAGGTAAGGACCCCAATGGATGGCATTATCCGGCTGCTTTAGCATCTTTCCTGCCACAGTAATGAACTTCGGCATGATACCGTCCTTCACCAAACGGAAGATTCTTTGGTAATAATAATTCTCCTCTGAGGCAAAGAGTCCCGGGTTACGCCTTGCGTCCCTCAACTTCTTCATACTCTGGAAGATACCGGCAGATGCCAAGCCTGCAGACTGATAATGATCAAAGATTTTATTGATGTTACTGGCCGTATTCCCTTCCACCAATGTTTCCGTTTCATAGGCAGCAGACATAGCCGCGGCCGTCACCTTGTCTATATTCACACTGCTCCAGCTCAGTGACCAAAGAGGAGAGCAAATAAGAAAAGATAAGATGATCGATGCTAAGATTCTTTGCATGGTTCTTTTATGATGACTGTTTATAATTGAATACTTTTCTTTCCTTGAGAACCTTCTGGGAGAATTCCAGAGATTTCTGGATACCACTCAAATGCCAATCGCTCACAAAGGTCTCGATGGCGGTTCTATAGTCGGAACCCAAGCGTCTCTTATAGAACTTCAGTGCTTCTTTCTCCTGCTTCTCCGTCGTGTAGGCCATATAGCACTCAGGAGGTTCCTCCACTCCAAAGACATCGCCCACCAGACCTCTCTTGATAAAGACCTCCTTGAACGGAGACCTGCCTTCCTTGTGGTCAAGGCCATTGATTGTGAAAATCTTCTGGCAGTCATTCTCTGTAAGAGCCAGGGTTGCCTTTATTTCCGAGAACTTATCCTTGAATTTGCTCTGGTCCAGCAACATGAACACATCTGAATTGTTGACAATGGCTTCCTTGACAATGGGAGAGGAGGTGATATCCTGGATTTCCTGGGTGACCACACCCACCATTGCCCAATGTTTGCGGGCCGTCTTATAGAGATACTTGATATAGTTGGCCATCACGGGTGTGGCGATAGCTTTCCATGCCTCTTCTATGACCAGGCATTTTCTGCCTTTCTTGATTCTCATTTTCTGAGTGAAGACATCCATGATAATGAGAACGATAAGAGGAAAAAGGATAGGATCATCCTTCACTTTGTCTATCTCAAAGACGATGAATTTCTCGTCAAACAGGGATGCATCCAAGTCATTGTTAAGGATGTGTTCCTGCTCACCACCGCGATAGAAAGGCTTCAGAATGGCCGCAAAGTCATGGATTGCAAACTCAATGTTCTGCTGGACAATCAACTGCGGGATTCTTTCAAGGGCAAACTCATAATAGGAATTGAACGAAAGTTCCTGAACCCTGAGATTCTTTCTCTGTCTCTCCATCTTATCAATCTTACGCTCAATGCGAAGGAGATAATTTTTCTCTATCAACTCTGGAGTAAGGCGCTGAAGCTGATGAAGGGCAGCTTTCTTCTCTCCTTCAGTGGCTGCAGTATCGTCCAAAACAGCCTGGAGCTTATCAATGAGTCGTGCATTTCTGGAAGAAGTCTTCTTTTCCTCCATGATACGATCATAGCGTTCCTCCATTTCCTGCTCATACTGGTCATACTTACCATTCTTCTTATCCTCAAGTAGCAGCATCTCTTTCAGCTGGCTTCTTTCCTTGGTACTGAACTTTTCAAAGGGATGAAAATAGGCCTCATAATATTCCGTAATGGTTTGATTGATAATGGTATCTTCAATCTTTGTGGGATAATCTGTTCCCTTGAAAATCTGAAAGACAAGACTTTTCAGAAAGTTCTTCTTCTCGCCAAAATTCTCCTCATACTCCAGCTCTGTTATCTTGAAGGGATTCATAGAGATGGGTTTTTCCTTGCTGTAGGAAATGTAGGTTCCCTCAAAATAGTTGCAGATTCCCTCATAGCTGTCGCCCGTATCCACGATGACCACATCTGTATCCTGCTCATAATACTGTCGCATCACGGAATTCATGAAAAAGCTCTTGCCGCTTCCACTTGGTCCCAGTACAAAGAAATTGGAGTTATTGGTATATTTCACCTTACCTTCCTTTCCAGTAATGTCAATGGGAAGAGGCAGTCCCTGTCGGTCTGTATAATAGCACTTCAGAGGCGAATTGTCACCCTGCTGCTGATGCTCCTTATACATCAGGCAAAGAGCCGGCTCCGAAAGCGTGAGGAATCTGTCATAGTCCTCATTGAGTTTGAAACAGTTGCCAGGGAAACTGGCTACAAAGAGTTCCAACTGGTTATAGGCTCTCTTCGATATATGAATACTGTGCCTAGAGAACATATTCTCCAGGGAATTTGTAATCTTCTGGAAGTCTTTATCACCAGCTATCTTGATCACCATATTATAATGAGCATAAACAAGCATCTTGCCGTTTCGGGCGATTTCCGACTGAACCTTTTCTATGTCCTCAACGGCAATCTGGTTGTTGGGGTTGGGAATGGAAGCATGACGGTTCTTTTTCTTGTCAAGCTTCATGACTTCCTTCTTTTGATTTGGCAAAAAGATAACCTGATTATAAACCAAGGTATCTACATCCGGGAGAGAATCCAAAGCAGAGAGCAAATCCTCTGAAAGAATGCTGTTACCCACCTGATTCTCGGAATAGGGACGAATCATACCAGGCAGGCCTACCTGATCCACATCCAGGAGACTGTAAACCTTAAGATGGTTGTTTCCCATGCCTATCTCCTCACCGGTAACCCTGAAGTTACTCATGGATACACGAGAATGATTGAAATCCATGGCAAAGAAACGGTCTGCAAAGATTCTGCAATCCTCAGCTCCAAGGAATGAGCTTTCCACGTCACAGCCATTCAAACGGTCATGAACCTTTTGGAGCTTCACTAGAAAATCCTTCCACTTGGCAGTGTCATAACTATGTATAGTTCCACTTTTACCCTTCTGTGTAATAATCAGATAGGTTTCATGTGCCACATATGTGCGGCCATTGAAAAAACGGAAGTAGGAATCGGACAGAAAACGTTTGGCTGCAGTTTTATCCTCATGAGCTGCAATCTTGTTCATGTCAAACTGCTTGCGTACGAAAACATCCTGTTTATGCAAGGCATATCCTTCACCCAACAATTGCAGTAGAGAAGTGAAGAGATCCGTGAATTCATAATAGCTGGCCTTGGAAGCAGAATACTTTCTGATAGGGTTCTTGATTTTGAGGACAGCAGAATAATCACCACCTTTTGTATAAACTATTCCCATACCATTTACATCTTCCACACTGAAATAAATGTCTTCGAAGACCTTGGGTCTCTTTCCTCCAGTGCCAAAGGCACAAACGGATATGCCCATGCCTGCCAGTATGGCGACAAAGAGCGTTACCACTGCGATTGCTACCATGTTGTTGAATCAATTAATTTTGTTATTATACCTAATAGCTTTTAGAACGGGCATAAATAAAGATGCCCTTGGGAGACTTCTTACTATGCAGGCCCTTATGCTGCTTGATGAAAATCATCCCTCCACCCACACACAAGAAAGTGGTAAGCAGGATGAGTCCAACAATGAATCCAAATATGATATAGCCAATGAGAAAACCCAGAAGGCCCCCTCCTACAGCACCTGCAGCCCAATAGATGTATCTTCCCTTCAAACCCATGAATTCAAGGGGCTTTTGAAGCCCCTTGAAAACTGGATAATCCTGGAATCTTTCCTGGTCTATGTTACTCATATCCAAGGATTAGAGACCAAAGAACAAAGGCAGACACTGAGCTGCTGCGATGAGGAAGATACAAGCACCTACAATCATCATGATGCTCTTCTTGACATCCTGCTCCTCGTTGTTCATCTTCACATACACACTGATGGCACCAATCATGGCCACGATACCGGCAATGGCGTAGCACAAGTTGGTCACAACAGGTACATATCGTTTCAAGCTCTCAGTGGAGGTTTCGATAGCAGCGAGACCTGCATCCACATCCTGAGCAAAAGTTGACACGCTCACAAAAAGGAGCATCATTGAAAGCATACCCATACGAGGATTCACTACGAAAGCCTTGGCTTTCTTAACTGTGGCTGCGGCACCCTTTTTTGCGCCACTAACCAAATTACAGATTACTTTGTTCATTGTTTGTCTTAGAATAATTAAATGAATATATGTTATATTTTTTTCTACCATAAATGGTCTGTTACTCCATATCGGAAACCGAAAAACGCAGGGAATACAAATGTTGCCGAAGCCAGGAATATCAGGCTTCCGATGAGTATCAGAACACTCTTGGCAAATCCATCCTCACCTGTTTGCAGCTTGATGTAGATGTTAATAGCGCAGTAGAAGCTCAAAAGAGTGGCTATGACATACGTAAGCTGTGCCACGTAGGAACACATGGTGAGTACATAAGTCACCATATCGTAAAGCCTGCCGGTGTTTCCGCTATAATCGGTTGTTCCACAATTGGCCATCGCCAGTTGCGAAATGGACAGCAACAGGAGAAACATGGCTGGAATCTTGACTTTATCCTTCATACGAAATGATATTTATAACGACATGTTGGCAAGATTCTCTGACATTTGATCCAACAGCATTTCACCCTCTATCATGTGTTGACGAAAATCCTCGGATGCCATTTCATGCTCGGCATCGGCACGATAGGTGATCATCTCATTCTTGGCATTGCGAATTCTCTCATACACCTCACTCGTCTTCATGTTCTTGACATCTTCAACAGTCATATAGGTGCCTTCATTATGAGGTTGGCCAGATGCCGGCTGAGAGTCACCAACTTCATGTGATATAGGATAAAGGATATTGTCCTCGTCCACATCCACAGGTTGTTCCTCTTCTTCATGCTGAGTATCTTGCTCCTCAGCAGTTTTGATAAACTCTACATCATCCTTCCTGATCTCTGGATTGATTTTCCTCAGATCCATTAAAATGACCACGGCATAATAAAACACCAGAATGAAGGTCAATACTAAAGCAAATATGCTAAATGTTCCCATTTTTATTTTATTGTTAAATTCCTGAATCGGCTGCAAAGGAACAGAGTTTTTCTGAGATAGAGGGGATAAAATAAATTAAACTTATTTTTTAACTAAAATATGGGCATTTATGTAAAAAAACGGGCTATGAAGTGTTAAAATTAAGGTGTTTATTTAGCAGCTATTTTGGCATAAGGATGGAATTTTCGACAACCGGATTGGTTGATTTGAGTTTTTTCTATCTAACTACTTCGTTTTTGTCATGCGGGAAAACCTCAATTTTTCAATACCTTCTCCAGGCTGTCCTTCACCACAGGCTTTTTTCTTTGCAAAGGTATGGTTGTCCTGGCAGACTCCAAGCACCACCTGAAGGATTAGAAGCATAAAACTTGTTTCGGCAGCCTTCCGCAATCAGAGATTGGGTATTCCGAAAAAGTTTGATGTTTCTTGCTTGGCTTTCTGCCTTTGGTGGACAAGCCATCTTTTATGCACGAAAAAAGGCATAGTGGTAAAGGTTACGCTGGAATGTAATTTTAAAAAAAATCTCGGATTCTCCCAAAACAAAAGTCCTAAAAAGGCTAGGTTTCAGGAAATCTAGAATATATTTTTAATGTTGAACTTTTAAATAGTAGAAATCATGGGAAAAGTAATTTCACCAAATGACAAGGAGTTTGCAGACGTGTTCTCACGTTTCGTTAATGGCAAGATGGGTAGTGCTCAGCTCACTGGAGAAGAGTTGGCTAATGACCATCGTTACTTAGTGAATGAGAAATTCAAGGTGGCAATGGCATTCATTGACAAACTCGCACAATGCCACGAGCACGGATGGTATGACCCACGTGATGAGTGGGCGTGTACATTGGCGGCATCCATCATGGCGCATTTGAACGAGAAGCAGCTTTATTATTCACAAATAGAAAATCAGTAGGACTATGGCGAATTGGGCAACAGTCGGATACCGAATTGAAGGTAAGCAAAAGGACCTCCAGGAGATTTATGAGCTTTTCGGAGAGTTTGACAAGGGTGAAAGAAAGCCATTTGATGAGCTTTCTGCCAAGAATTGGGAAGGTAACATCGCTTGGGCTTTGGGAGAAGACACCAAGGATTACTATCTCAGAGGTTTCATCCAAAGTTGTGAAATAGAGAATGGGTTACTCACCATTGAGGCAGAGGAGGCATGGGGAACTTCGGATTTCCGTCATATTCTTGAAAAGCACTATGAGGACATGAAGGTTTATTTCATGGTGGAAGAGGAAGGAGACGAAGTTTATGCCACGAATGATTCAGAGGGTAAGTATTTCAGTTGCCGTTTCGTGGTGAACTCCTGCCTTGACGGGTCATATGAGTGGGAGTATTTCAATACGGAACAGGAAGCACTCCAGTACATCGCAGAACGCTTGGAACTTGATTCCATCACCACCGAGCAGCTGGCAACATGGCAGGAATGCCACGTGAATGGGGATGATTACATGAATTTCAATCAATACCAGATTGTAGCATAAAAAAGGTAACGGAGAGGTTAACCACCTCTCCACATATAATAAGGTATGGAATACATCGATTTTACGAAAAAGAAGATTGAACTTCACAAAGAAGTTGAAAATGCCATCAAGAACATGATGACGGAAAAGGGTGTAACGGAAATTGACCTCACACAGGATGAGGAGAACTATGACGCGGGATGGGTGATTAGAAGTGTTGAAAACGCCAGTGAACTTGAAGAAGTACAGGTGGCATACATCAAGCTCTATGGCAATAGCCTTTTTTATAAAGGCGAGAGTGCTTGGGAGATAGATGAAGAATGGATACCATTCGATGTCACGGACAATATATTAGCTGGTTGCATTGACTCGGTTTATGATGCTATCTATCAGAGAATCTGATATTCTGATATAGGGCAGGGGTGAGAAGCGCCTGCCCTTTTTATGGGCGGTGCTGCCTATATACTTTCAAGTGGTATATAGGCAGCACGTTTTTTGTATCTACGACGGAGAGAAAAGGCATGACAGCTAAGGAGCACCTTATGTGAACATTAGTAAATGCCTTTTTAATTTGTACATGAGGTGTATGATTTACGATTCTCTGACTGTGGAGGTAAGTCAAAAATATGACATCTAGATAGGGCATCAAGGTTATGATGATATGGAGGAAATTAAATTTAATTTAAATCTTACCCTATTTTACTCTTTTCTATCTGATATTTTGTATCTTTGCAAGTAGGTGGCATCTTGCCATCTGAATCATCATCATGAGTTATGAGAAAAATCATATTCATCGTATTAATAATAGTAAGTATTATGATGGAAGCTAAGATTCGCAAACCTGCTGTAGCAGGAAGTTTTTATGCTGGCGATGCCAAAGAACTCCGCCAGGATGTTCAGAATTGTTTCTCTAGGTGCAAGAACCCTTTAATGGAGAATGTACAGGCAGTAATCGTACCTCATGCCGGCTACGTGTTCTCTGGGGTGACTGCAGCATCGGCATTTGCTGCCATCAATCCGGATGCTGAATATGAGCACATCTTTCTCCTGGGACCTAGCCATCATGTGTATTTGGGTAAGGCATCAGTAAATATAGGTGCTTCTGCCTATGCCACTCCTCTGGGAAATGTTCCTGTAGATACCGCTCTCTGTAAAGACCTTATGGAAAAGAGTGATGCTATTACTTATGCTCAAGAAGCACATGAGAACGAGCATTGCCTGGAGGTGGAACTGCCATTCCTGCAATATCACATGAAAAAGATACCATCCATTGTTCCTATCATCATTGCCACGCAGGAATTGACGACCTTGAAGAAGATTGCTGATACCCTGAAGCCCTACCTGAATGAGAAGAATCTTTTTGTTATCAGCAGCGACTTCTCTCACTATCCCGCATACAAGGATGCAGAGATTGTAGATGGACTTACCAAAGATAGCATCATGACAGGAAAGGTAGAAGCATTTGTGAACGCCACCCTTCACAACCAGGAGCTTGGCATTGACCATCTGGCAACGAGTGCATGTGGCATGGCACCTATTGCCACATTGTTGATGATGACAGAAAATGATGCAAATATCAAGCCACATCATGTTATGTACTGCAACTCCGGTGATTCCCCATATGGCGGAAAAGACAAGGTTGTAGGGTATCATTCTTTTGTTTTTACTACTGAAAACTATGGTTTTGATTTAACTTCTGAAGACCGAAAGATGCTCAAGTCTATCGCTTATCATACCATCAAGGCTACTCTTGAAGGTAAGAAGTATGAGCCAGGCAAGCTATCTGATGTTCTTCTTACAAAGTGTGGAGCCTTCGTCTCTCTGCACAAAAAGGGAAGACTCAGAGGTTGCATCGGACATTTTGGTGAAGACATGCCACTATATCAGGTAGTTGAGCACATGGCAAAGGCGGCAGCCTTTGAGGATCCACGCTTTTATGGGGTGACCATGGAGGAACTGGATGATATTGATATCGAAATCTCAGTACTCACACCGATGAAACGCATCCAAAGTATAGATGAGTTTGAACTGGGCAAGCAGGGAATTTTCATGCGCAAGGGCTATCATACGGGTACTTTCCTTCCACAGGTGGCTGATGAAGTATCATGGACCAAGGAAGAATTCCTGGGGCATTGCTCTCAGGATAAGGCAGGAATAGGTTGGGATGGCTGGAAGACAGCTGAGCTTTATACTTATGAGGCTATTGTATTCTAGTAGCCGATATTCAGATGATTGTGTAATCATGAAATGGTTTGGGTATGAAAGAATGTCGTTTTTATCAGAAAGTTGATGGGGAAGGAGAGTATGCTTCTGATACAGTAAGGTGCGAATTATGTCCCCACTGTTGTGTTATCTTGGAAGGCAAGCATGGAAAATGTGGCAGCAGATGGAATTTTAACGGAATGCTTTACTCTGTTGTTTACGGTAAACCGTGTGCTTTGGCAGATGATCCTGTAGAGAAGAAACCGCTGAATGAATTCCATCCCGGAACCCGATGTCTGTCTCTGTCCTGTACAGGTTGCAACTTCCGTTGTCTCAACTGTCAGAACCATGATATCTCGCAAGTACTTCCGTCTGCTGTAGATTTCTTCGAGTTGTCTCCATCTGATATTGTAGATATTGCAGTCAAGCATCATTTGCCGGGCATTGCCTATACCTACACGGAGCCTCTTACCTATTATGAGTACATCTATGACATCGCCAAGGAGGCTCATTCCAGAGGGCTTTGGAATATTCTGGTATCTGCAGGTTACATCAACCCGGAGCCTCTTAGGGAGATAGTTTCACTCATTGAAGCTGCCAATATCGACCTCAAGGCATTCTCTGAAGATGTGTATCAGAAGCAATGTGGCGGTCATTTACAGCCTGTATTGGATACGCTTTTAACGATGAAGAAAGCAGGAGTGCATCTGGAGATAACAAACCTGCTGATTCCAGGGGTTAATGACAACGAGAGCATGATAAGAGATATGTGCAGTTGGCTCAGAGACAATGGTTTTGCCGATTGTCCTCTTCATTTTAGCAGGTTTTTTCCACAGTACAAGATGCAGGATTCTGTACCTACACCTACTGAGACTCTGTTTACTGCCCGAAGGATTGCACAGGAAGAAGGGATGAGAAAAATATATTTAGGAAATATTTAACACAAAAATATAGATTGAAATGAACAAAACAGCATTAATTACAGGAGCCAATAAAGGTATTGGCTTGGGAATCAGTAAGTATCTAGGGTTAAGTGGCTGGGATATCATTATCGGTGCCCGCAATGAAGCAAGAGCCTTGGAGACTATGAACAAGTTGAAAGATGCAGGATGTACAGTGCTTGGTTGGGTAAAAATTGAACTCTGTGATCTCGACGGCATCAGTTTGGCGGCAAAGGAGATCAATGATAAATATCCTTCGCTCAATCTTCTAGTGAACAATGCCGGTATTTCTGGTGATATGTCGAAGACCAGTTGGGAGACAGACATGAAGGATATCAAGGAGACTGCTGACGTAAACTACTTTGGCACCTTAGCCGTGACTCAGGCCCTTCTTCCGCTCATCAAAGCCAACAAGGGTAGAATCGTCAACATCACCGTTCCTAGTGAAATCAGTCCGTATTGGCATCCTCTGGCTTACGTGGCAAGCAAGGCTGCCCAGAATGCCATGATGGGTGTGATGGCAATGGAGTTTGAGCAGAACAACATACCTGTTGAGATTTTCAGCGTACACCCTGGTCCAACTACCACTGATTTGAATGGCAACATGGCTTTGCCTGGTTTCCATACAATTGATACAGTAGGCGAGAAGTTTGCAAAGCTCATCAATGATGGACAGTCCCATAATGGCGAATTCATAGAATTGTATCCTATCGTGAAGGAAGATTAATTATTTCCATAAGAAATATTGGAAAGAGAAGACTTTTTGAGATAGCACCGCAATAGAGATTGACACATACTCAGAAGCTAAGACTTACGTAGATAAGCACAACTAGGTGAAAGAGGTGCCAACGTATGAGTAGATAGATAAGATAGAGGGTAAGACAATTACTTACCCTTTACTTTTATATATCAGTGCCAAGAAAGCCCAAAGGTCTTTAGCCTTTGGGATGAATTGGCACAAAATTTAGCCTTGATTCTCGATATCATGACCTTGGCACTCTCCTGGGTGATGTTTTTTTCTATCACGAAGAAGGATGCCTTTACCTGATGTTTCTTGAGCACATCAAGCATATGAACTGTAGTGGTTGTGTTCGGAGCATCGTCAAAGCTGAGTGCCACAAGCTTTTCCTGAGCCTGAGCCATCCCCATCTGGAGGGTCAGAAACAACAAGAATGATAATTTCTTCATTTTCATCGTTAAGTGTTTGCTACGATTATGGGGCAAAGATAAGAAAAAATATGAATGCCGTATCTCCTTTGAATTATTTTTTTGATTAATTTGCCCTTTTTAGGGGGTATGACTGGCCTTTTTACAAATCAACAGTTAAATAACGCAAATATGTAAAATAAACAGAATTTTTTCTTTCTTTTTCTCTTTCTTTTATATATTTCTTTATCTTTTTCTTTCTTACTGTTACCAATAAATGTACCTGTTAACAGCTCTTAATGAGATTTGGTGGCTTCAACTATTCTGTCTATATTTGCAGACGAAAATCGGAGTATATGAAATAATAAGGAGTATATGAATAGAAAAAACAGCAAACCGGCTGATCTCATACTCAGAATGTATGAGTCGGTCATCTTCCCGGGGAAGTGCATACATCTTACAGGGGAGAAAAAAAGAAGTCTGCGTTCTGTATGGGCGTATGATATTTCCTATCTATATCCACGCATGGAAGATGGAATAGATAGGATGAAGTTCGGGCTATTTGAATCCCAAAAGCTCGATAGAAAGGTACCATTCTACAATAGGCAGCAGGAACTGTTTTTGAAGATGGCAGAGAAGAGCAGCTGGATTGAGCAGTTTGTGGAATATCCTGAGGAGATTGTATATGAGGAGGAATTCACGCTTACATTCACTTCCGACTATATGATGGTCTTGGAGGATGGAAGTGTGGTGATGGTGATGCTGGTGCCTTACCATCTTTTCTCTACACAAACAGTACAACGCAAATGGTATGCCCTGATGGAATATTGCAAGATTCATGGCTATGGATGCGTACTGTTTGACATGGAAAGGGGTATCAGTTTGAAATGGTTGCTTCATTTATGGGAGAAGAAGGAGATGGAAAAGTTCGAAAAGGAAGTACTGGAAGCGATGGATGATAGAAAGAGCCATTGGATAAACAGTATCACCCTGGGCAAGATCATGAAGAAGCATGGTGCCAATCTTTGTGACATTCAGGTTCTTGTTTTCAGGAACAAGCTCCTCTATGTTCCCAAAGGTCAGAAAAGAAAGATAGAACTCATCAGACAATATACTGATGATGTGTTTGATTCACAACTAATTATAGACGCCCATGACAAGGATTATCACACATCAAGAAGAGACTCATTACGAGTTAGCTGCCAACTCTGAAAGCTTGGATTTCTGGAAGACATTAGGCTTCAAAATTATAGGAACGGGGGAACGAGAAGACGAGTTCTATCTAAGAAAGACTTGTTCTTTCGGTATCAGGCAGCAACTAGGTGGGCTGGCCATCATACAAAGCAAGGGAAAGGAGGGTATAGCCAACAGATGGGGATGCATTCTGCTAGCTTGCCGATTTCAGAAGATTGAGTTATTTGCCTGTGATGAAGGAGAAGGGGTTCAAAAACTGCATTTCGTCGGTTACAAGGAGGGAGAAATGGAGATTTACGAATTTGATGGCAGCAAGCCCACCAAGATATTGGTACTGAAGCAGCTCTCAGCGTGATGTGATTTTTCTATCATGTTATTGTTCTTCCACATGGAGAACCTCACCCTCTTTATACCCTGGTGGCATGCCTTCACCGATACGCTTTTTCCGTGCAAAGGTAAGGCTGCTCCGCCAGATACCAAGTACCGCTCCATGCGAGCTATGAAGCTGGAATCTTTCTTGGCAGCCTTCCGCAATTCCGTCGGAATAGGGTATTCCAAGCAAGATTCCAGCTTCATTACTTGGCTTTCTGGCCTGTGAGCAGCCAAATGGGGGGGCACGAAAAAGGCTATGGTGTGAAGGTTATGCCGGAATGTCATAAAAAAAAGTTCGATTTTCTGTGGAAGAACAAGTTCGAAAAAAGGCTTGTGTTCAGGAAATCCAGAATTTTTTCTTTTTGAGGTCAGTTCAGGGGCATAGAAATCAATAGGAGTTCAAACAGGTTGATGGAGTGAGCGTAAATGGATTGGCATCAGATTTTGGGGAGAATATACGGCAATGATGTATGCATCCGTACACATGATGCAGGTATACCACAAGTGTTAAAATATAAATTTAATTGTGCAGAGGAGGTTGATGTGGAGTAAAACCATTACCTTTGCATGCACAAAAAAGGATAGAAAGAATGAAAGCAAAAGAGATTATCTGGAAAGAGGTAAGTGTTTTGCCACATAGCGCAAACGCATATCCAAAGGGAAAGCCCTATAAGGGACAGATGATGATGGGGAGGGTATTTCCCGTCAGTAAGGCCCAGGCTATAGCTTATGTAGAGATGGGATGCTGCATAGCGGAAATGAACTCCGAGGATGTAAGCGTCGTAGAGAAACTGCTTGAGAAACACCACCTGGAGGGAAAATACCGATATGTGGGAGATAAGAGTTTCGTGAAACTCATCAACCAAAGCGATTTAGACAGGGCATTGAAGGCGGAGTATGCCTTTTAGGGGAGTTGGATACAAATAAAGCCCCTTGACTCCTTTCGGAATACAAGAGGCTGAGCCAAAGGAATTTCCTTGAGATGAAATGTGAAAGATTCACAGCGCAAAGATACAGAAAATATCTTGTAAAAGCAAAAGAAATTGCAGATAGTTTAGGATTTTGAAAGAATATTAATAACATTTACAAAATATTGAATTATATGAAGAATCTAATGATGGCAGTGGTGATGCTTATCACCTGTACAACAAGCATGGCACAAGGAATCCAGGAACCTGAGTATATCGGTCAGGTGGCACTGGTGCAATCAGACAGCAGCCAGGTGGTCCTGGTAAAGGAAGAGGCAGAAATGAAGACCAAGACTTCTGGATTTGGATACATTCCTATTCCGGGAAGCAGTTTGCAGGACAAGGGTAGGACTTTCTTGAGAGTAAAAGGTGATACTTCACCTAACAAGATAGCCAAGGGAGAGGTAAAACTCATTGTAAGAGTGAAGGACAACAACGAAGATCCGAAAAACTCCATTGGGGTATTCCAGTTTGAGACCAAGAAGAAAGAGCGCAGATTCACGCTCGCCGAAGTTGGATTACTTTCTGGCATGAAGGCAACGACATCCTTCAATACCGTTCCATACGAGGCAAAGAAGATTGGGGCCAGTTCATACATGGTGACCATTGTGAACCTGCAGCCCGGAGAGTATGGTGTGACCACAGCTGATTTCACACATATCTCTACCTTCTCCGTACAATAAACAAGAAGTTACACTTTTAATACTGAAGATTATGGGAGCAATATTCTTATTTCTGTTTTTCATGTAGCTTTTCAAGGGATTCGGTAAAGCCATGAGACATAGTGGTGATACCTTTCGCCCCGATAAATAAGCCAGTAGGTAAAGTTCAACTATTTTTCATATACTCCTCAGCCCACCAGGTCCTCGTGAGAAGACCGGTGGGCTTTTCTTGTATTGTATTTTTAAGACCTTTCCCTAAAACTATTCCTCAGTAGCAGAAGGTCCCAGTATATCGTCATTACAGATAGTGCCAACGTCATTGGTGAGGGCATATCATACTGTCATTTTTTCCATAGGTCTCCATCTCGATACGTATGCTTGATGTCGTAATACAAGACCAGTACAAGGACCGCAATCAAGGTGACAAGGACAAGCAGGGGGATAAGGATAGAACTTCTACTCATCCTACTTGAAAACATGATGAATTGATTCATTCTTATCTTGTACAAACGCTCTCAGATTGGCGTGCCCCTTGTATATGATGCTGTAATCCGTGACCTTTCCTGGGTTACGTCTCTTGAGAGTAAGGGCTATTGTTCTGCCCACAACAGTATTGGGGAAAAACATATATACCTCATCATAATCATCACTGTCCACCACCATATGCATATAGTTGCTCACATGAGACATCACGATGCAGGCATCATGCTGAGGAAGGCGGAATTCCCTGGAACCCTTCAAGGTATAGAATGCCAGATAATCCATAAAATCATAAAACAGGCAGCATGCCTGATACTCCTTTGCCTTTGGACTGCGCAGGGTTGTTGGTGCATAGCTTTTCAAGGTTACAGGAAACGGGGTATAAAGCTGATGAAAAAACTCAACGCCACCGATGTCATTTCTAAATCCAAAGCCTTGATAATACTTACCAAGACATGAAAATTGAACGCCCTGAATACAGGAAGGTAATTTAGAAAAGCCGTTTTGCTTGAGGTATGTCTCATCCTCATTCTTCAAATCGACAAGACGAATACCATCTTCCACGTGGATAAATGCGTGTTGTTGTACTCTCATAATTGTTGTCATTACTAGTTGTTTATCACTTGTTGTTATTTAATGCTTGCTGAATCAATGTCTTTAGACTATCACTTGTGCCGCCCAGCAAGAAGTAGTCACTCACGTCTTTCTCCTGCTTGCTGCCTGCAAGAGGAAGATCTATCCGACTCACCGGATAGTGCCCCTGGAGTTCTTCCACCCGTTGGGCAGATTCTCTTCTTCCTGTAGCATCTACGTCATACACAAAAACTATCTTCCCGAATCTCTTTACAAGCTGATCCATGACCAAATGGGGGGTTTTAGCCGTCTCACTATTGAAGCAAATGGCTGAAAAGCCATGACTGCTCAGAGAAAGAACATCCTTTTCACCGCCAGTAATCAAGAGCATATTCCCCCGGCTGGGAAGTTGGTCCAATCCAAAGATATAAGGACTTGGCAACTCTCCTGCATAAAGAAAACGGTTCTCCGAGCGAGGACGATACACCTTGATGCCCCTTTCTTCCTGGAAGAAATAGCCATAGCTTGGCGTCAGGGCAGTGGAATAGATGCAATATTGCTGACCATCAGCCTTTGTAAAATGGCAACTTCTCAAGCTTCTAACCTGAAAATGGTCAAGAGTATCTTCAGTGATGCCATAAGAAGCCCAATATGCAAGCTCTTCGTCAGAAAATTTCTTGACCTGCGCTTGATAGGCAATCACACCATGAGGCTGCCGGTTTTCTTCATCTGGGCTCTTCATGCCTGACATAGGAGATGCTTGACGAACCGCCTTGCGGTTTGTCTGCCGGTCAAATACCCCAAGACACATATCCTGATCTATCATTTTCAACAGATGCACAAAATCCGTGGAAGGATTGATGTTCAGGACCTGCGAAGCCACGAAAAAGCAATCTCCGGAAAAGCGACTATCGCCAAAATCATGCAAATAGTAGTAGGACCTGCCATCAAGTGCCTGGTTACGATAGAGTTTACAGGAAGGATGCTTGTCATCCTCTCTCATGTGACTTCTGAACTTTTTCCTCAGGCATTCCTTTCCAAGATAGTGAACAAAGATATCGAGTCCTCCATCTGTCTTGGCCAAAATCTCATCTTTCTCTTTCATGTCAATCGCGGGAATAGGTTTCAGAACAAAGGCGGAAGTTGAAATCCGGCATGACAACAACGTGCATCATGTGATTCACGCGGTCGGCAGTTCTATCCCCATAGCGCGGACGAATATCACCTGAAGGCAGATTCGTCGTGACTATGGTGAACAAGCGACATTCATACCGATAGGCAATAAGTTCACTGATGGGATCACATACCTGCCCATATTTGACAATACGCTCAGGCTCCATGCCTAAATCATCAATAGCCAATAAAGACACATTGCGATATTCCAGGAAACGCTCATAGTGGTCCACATACAAGTGACAAAGCTCACAGGCGTTCTTCATGACAAGGCCAGCCATTTTAATCTGGGAGGAAGAGGATTTGATGGGGTCTTTCAATCGCAAGGAAAGTATCAGTTTCTGTATGGCATACACCAAAGTGGTTTTCCCAGTGCCACCTACACCACTCAGCCACAAGCCTGTTTTATGGTTATGACCTACCAGCCAGAGAGAGATATTGTATAATACCATCTCCAATCCTTCCATACTGACATATTTGATGTTCACATCATTGACCGCCTTGATAAACGCCTGCAATAAGGCTTTATAACAGGACACATAGTCCAACGGCAATTTAAAGAAACGCTTTCCGGTGGTGGCTGTTTTGATACGATGAACAACCTCTTCTTCCTTGAACAGGAATTTATCCATTACTGCTTCCATATGTTTAAATATTAATAAACGAACTAAAATGTTGATTTATACAGTTGTCCTCCATGAGAAGACCTCGGTGTAAACTTTGAACCATACATAGACTTGGGGTGCTCCAAATTCTGTTTACTCAACCAATCACAAAAGTGACTCTGGTAATCTGACAAATCCTTATGCAAACCCTTTCCCCTGCAAGCCATGTCCAGTTCAAAGGTTTCAAGCCATGTCTTTACTTTAGACCGGTCCGGCAGTTTAAAGCGCTGTTTCATCACTTCAAGCCAAGAATCAGAATTTGAGAGAAATGAAAAATAGCTTTCTTTGCTTGTTTTCTTTTCAGCTTCACCATTCTCTTCCTCCCCCAAAATCCCTTCACATGCACACACGCGCATTGATGTTGATTTTCTTTCGTTCTTTACATTATATCCTTTTATATTAGTTGTCGCTTGCATGTCGGTTCCTTGTCGATGATATGACACCTGCGTGTCAACTACTTGTCGCTCGTTTGTCGGCTGTTTGTCGGACAAATTGTCGTCAACTCTATATATCTCTCTACAACAAGAACTTACAATTGGATTTAAATCACTGGATAGTGGGGAAGAATTGCCATCAAACAGAGATTGTTTTGTACTGCAAGAATCTTCCAGCTCATCAAGACAACTGAATTTGGATGTAAAACCTTGATAAAGCTCATACTTGCAAACTGTGATCAGGTTTGGACGAGGAGTAGGGGACTTGAAAACCTCAATTTCACCAGTGCGCACCAAGTCATTGAGACATGTACTTATCTTAGATGGTGAAATACGTGTTTCCTTATGAAGGGTGCTTTTGCTTAGAGCAAGCTGAGCTCGTTTCAAAGAAGAGCCAACCTGCTGTTGAAAAACAGCATTGAGCAGCAAATGAATGAATAAATGTACCTTTTCCGCATCATGATATCAATTCCATTCAGTAATTTTACGGTACAGCTTAATCCAGCCAATAGTAGCATCTTCATCAGAAAACTGCTGAAAACGACTATAGTCACGTATGGTCACAATGGTTCCTTTATTGCTTGAGTGAACCTTGATCTCACCGGTTTGTGATAACTTTTGAAGGCAAGTACGGATATTTCTTGGGGATAAGCCCGTATCCTCCGCAATAATAGCAAGACTGGTCACAACCTGACCTGGGTATACTGTCAAGGAAAGATAATCTGTCTTCTTTACATTTGCCTGTAACAGGAAATACAGAAAGACGTGTACCATCTTAGAGTCATGATACCAGCGCCACGAAGTAAAACTTCGAGGCAGTTTAATCCATGAATTATTTAAAGGATTCATCATAGGATGTAATTTTATATAGTTGATAAGACCTCTTACACAAGCAGTTACGCCTATGTTTATTAAAACTCTTCCATAAAGTGAGAATATAAATTCCCCATAGAGACTCTTTTGAAGCCTCCAAATATTCTATTTCATTATTACATTTTCTTTTATTTTTGTATGATTCTAAAAGAAAGGGTACTTCTTCCAGCTTTAGTTAAAACAAGCAGACTCTCTCCTTTTACTTTTACATTTCTTATTTGAGTCAAGTTCCGACTTCCACGATGCCACTTTACCGAAGACTTTTCCAATATGTCCTTGATAATAATCAGGTGCTTCATGCAAGCATCATAAGACTCCTGCCAATCATAGACCTTCGGGGGAATCTGATACAAAACCCCAACCATCCAGTCTGGTTTGGCTTCACTATGTACTTTCTTTTTTACCTTATACATATTTTATCATTGATATTGACCAAAATTCATTTTACCATTTAATATGACATGAATTATCCAAATGTCTATGTATGAGATTAACATCAACATTACTTTAGATAGTTGTCATTTTTCAGGTATAAACATTCAATCGGTCATGCTTCTAAAATTAATGTTTATTTTTATCATTCCTTTTGCTTAATCTCTTCTATCAACCAAATAAGACTATAAAAGTCTAATTTCGATTTCGTTGCAAAAATAACAAATATTTCTGGATATTACTTACAGTATAGCTATATTTTAACTTTTATTATGTACAAATGCTCGTTTTTTATCGCTATCTACTATATTTTTCAAACAATGGGGTGATTATATATAGTTATACTTCCATTAACTATTACCTAAAAATATAGACTCTTTTGGGTGTTAAGAGGTATGTCAAAAACATAGAAAAACTGAACTTAGATGAATCAACACACACAAAAAAACTCAAATATGATAGAATTTGATTTATTTTTTGTACCTTTGCACCATCGTTCTTAGGGACGTGATTTTTGTGGGAACAAATGTAAAGTGCCTCACTTCTTGATAAATCGCCAAAATTAAAAAGAATGTAAACACGAGGCACGGAGCAGCTCATAATATGTGGGCTGCCATCCGTGTATGTGTTTATGGGCGTTTGGCGATGCCTTCAAGAAGCGTATATGGGGGCAGCCCACTTCTTTTGTATCAAATCGATAGAATGTCAAACTAACGAATACATAAGTAACTTAAAAGTTTCAAAAATATAAAAAGGTATAGAATTCATTTTATTATATTTGTAAACGATATATGTAGTCAATTAGTATTCACTTACTCTCTCAAGGTGATTAAGACTATCAACGGAATTCAAAAACAAAAAATAAGAGTATGAGCGGAAAAGAATTAAGAGAACTATTATCATCAAAGGGTATCCTGCAAAAAGACATTGCAAGACAACTCAACATGACTCCTGGTGGCTTTAGTCAACAGTTAAGGGCTAAAGACATCAAGACAGGATTACTGGAATCCATATGTAAAGTACTCAATGTCAAAATGGATTTTTTCTATGGAGGCACCGAATATCTTGAAGGATATGAGCTCATCAAGCAATCTGATTTAAAAGAATTCCGATCCACGCTTGGCAAAATACATACGTGCTGTAACGAGATTTCAGAAAAGTTGTCCTAGTTCTCTAACATTACGCAATCAGTAATACTAGAGAACCAAGATTTTGAATTCATACACTACCCTTTGATGACGGCAATGGGTGACAAATGGGTTTTGATTTTGACTAAGTCTGATTCTTGTGCCATGACGGATTCTATATCTTTGTAGGCAGCAGAGGCCTCTTCCAAATCTTCCTGACTACGAATGGCATGAACGATGCCTTTCTCATCTAGCTTATGGATTTCCTCCGCTAAATTGAGTGTCTTTACAGCTTCAGTTCGGCTCATGATACGGCCAGCTCCATGGGAGCAGCTCATGAAACTGAGAGGATTGCCAAGGCCTTCCACGATATATGAACTCGTTCCTTGTGAACCAGGTATGATACCAACTTCACCTTCTCGGGCACTTGTTGCTCCCTTTCGGTGTATGATACAATTCTCACCAAAATGGGATTCCCAGGATGCATAGTTATGAGCGATGTTGATCATCGGCTCAAACTCAACGTGTGGTATCGCTTCAGATATGACCTTCTGAATTCGATGCATCATCAACCTTCTATTGCACAGACCAAAATCGATACAATACTGCATCTCATTCCAATAATCATTAAACTCCTTGGTCCTCAGTGGCAAGAATGACATATTAAGGTCTGACTTAACCGAAGAAAAGTAACGCTCATTGAGAATGGTTGCCACTCTGTTATAATAATCACATACCTGTTTGCCTAAGTTTCTTGACCCAGAGTGAATCATGATCCAAAGCCATCCTTCATCGTTCTTTTGAAGTTCTATGAAGTGATTTCCTCCACCAAGTGTTCCCACTTGCTTGGTAGCTGATATATATTGACGCTTAACGACAGTCATGCCATCAATATCATGATTTTCAGGCATATACTTCTCATCCTGGGCAACCTTGTGATGTTCCATTCCTAAAGGAATCTGTTGACGGATTCCTCGCATGATTTTCTTTCTCAGAACATCCTGTTCAATCGTTTCCACCTGGATATTGGTTTTAACTGCACACATACCACAACCTATATCCACGCCCACGGCATTCGGAATCACGACATTCCTGGTAGCAAGGACAGTTCCTATAGGCATACCCTTTCCGCCATGTAAGTCAGGCATCAATGCCAAATGATGAAAAACAAAAGGCAGGCTACAAAGGTTCGATATTTGTTGCCAAGCCGTTGCGTCACACATCTTTGCCCACATCTTAACAGGGGTTCCATTCATTGCAAATTCTTTCATTTTCTTAATCTCCTATCTTTTTTAGTGCAAAATTACAAAAGCGGTATGCAGTATTTTTGCGTAGGAGCACAAAAACTTCAAATTTTAACAAAATCTGCTATTATATAGACACATACAACTACTCTGCAACCACTATTCGCATAAGGAATCCCCTTACTATTGTACTACCGCAAGAATGGTTTAGGATGTTGAAATTACATTCATCATAGCAGTGCTCGATGGTATAAAACTGCCAATAGAAACGAGGGCAATACCCTTCAAACCGCAGCGTCACAGCCTCACGGAGGTATTGCCTCTATAATGATACTGTTGTGAACCTTATTTCCGCAACAATATACTTTAATAGTTTTTATAAGTAACTGAGCAACAAAAGTTGCTCAGGATTTTGCCATATCAGAAATTTCACTTATCTTAGTGTCGCAAAACAAACAGACAAAAACTCTGAATGACATGGCAAAAGTACAAATAAAATCTGAGTATCTCACTCCTTTTGGAGGATTTTTTCCATCATGGAGCAATTTGATGCTCTTTGGGCACCAACCATAGATTCCACATTAGGATTGAGATGCACACAGTATGGCTATCAGTACAGTAAAATCCTGCGTTCTCTGATGTGCGTATATCTTTGTGGCGGTTCATGTGTTGAGAATGTCACGACTCACCTCATGAGACATCAGTTCCTCCATCCGTTTATTCGTACCTGCAGTATGGACACCATATTGCGTGACTTCAAAGAACTGGCCTACCGAAGCTGACACATATGAGTCAGCTTCCGGCAAATCCTTAGATTTCAATACTGCGCACAAAATGAACGACCTACTGGTCAACGCCCTGAAACAGGTGAACAAGTTCCTATTTCCCTTGTCTTCCGGTTTCCTTCATTATCATATTGAGGACTATCTACTATTAGATACATTCATCTATAATTGAATCGGCATACAGCTCCCATTTTATTTTCCTCTGATTTGGATGATATGCATCGATAACTTTCGCACCTTTATAATTATAAACACAGATAGCACTATTATAGTGATCATATACGATACCATTTGATTCCAAATCATGCCAGAATGGTGCAATTGTGCCACCAAAGATTATAACATCTGGATTATATAAGTCAATTTGCCTAAATAGGATTGTCTTCCAATTCTCATAACACTCACAAAGATTCGTCTGGCCAGAGCTAGTGAGGTTAGGCATCTTACTGATATTGACATAGGCTGTACTCAACAAAGACTCCATTATTTGGTCATCTTCCTGTACCCATCCTTCATCGTCGTAATGTATCTTATTCAGAATTCCATATGTTGTATATGCCATTAACTGCCATGTTCTTATCTTCTTAGCTGACTCTTTAATGTTTCCATTTTCGTCCAAGAAACCTTCTTCCAGGTACCAATCACCACCTTGAGGATTACCTTCTTCATCAATATCATCATATGGTTCCTTGAGTACCCACATAATCTTTCGACTCGAAGTGAGGTATTTTTCTGCATCAAGCACTCCATCAGGAATAGGTTTGAGATTTGCTGTGCTTAACCCTAGTTTTTCAGCATTTGAATACATTTCTGCTCTCAATTGCTCTTGTTTTGATTGTAATTCTTCAACTGTCATATTACGTATTTTTTTAATTATTTTTTGCCGTATTTCTACGGCAAAATTCATCAACTCATTTTTCATATGTACCTGATTAACAAAAAGTTGCTCAGGATTTAGCCATATCAGAAATTTCAATTATCTTAGTGTCGCAAAAACAAACAGACAAAAACTCTGAATGACATGGCAAAAGTACAAATAAAATCTGAGAAACTCACCCTTTTCGAGGATTTTTCGATTATGGAGCTATTTAATGCTCTTTTGGCTCAAACTATAGATTCAACATTAGGATAGAGATGCACAATGTTTGGTTATCAACATAGCGAGATTCTATGCTCTCTGATGTGCGTAAATCTTTGTGATGGCTCATTCTCGAAGGAAATCGTTGAAGGGTAGAGCCCCTCTGCTGGCAATTCTGCATCCTTGCCAACAGGTACTCTTCATTCTATGATTCCATATTATCCTTAACCTGATGGAATACTGTTGAAATCAATAACATTGAATTCGAGTTAAATTCCATCCTTATTGATGAATGGAAGGGAAAGCCCTATCGCCTTGCCATACAACAACAAAGAGAACGGAGGAATACCTTGATGTTTGGGAAGGTGCATACATCTAAAGGTACATACTGACCTACGATTACAAGTCGAAGGCAAGAGACATAGTGAATTCTACAATCTACGTGGCGGCAAGCAACGCATATTCGATGAAATGAACAATGATTTTGGATGGAAACAGCTGTCGAAGTCTTTCATGGCGTAAAATACCATATTTCTACTTATGACCTCTCTCATCACAAGACTTCTGCAAAGCCATCATACTGAGAATTCGAACCGGGGAAATCTGATTGAGTGCCACAGGCAGGACTAAGACCTATATAGTAAAACAACAAGGTAAATGGGGAAAAAGGTAATCATGGTGATGTATAATTCTCCTTGAAACCGCAGTTTAGAGACGGATTTATTTTTGAAAAACCTGCCATTTTGTTCCAAATGTCATGACAGTTTTTGACGGAAATCAAGAAATCATACCCTTGACAGCATTTTCTTCCCGAAAAATTGTGTGCGCACACAAAAAGACATTATCTTTGCACTCGAAAAGATTGAATAACGAATAATTAAAGTAAAGAAAGGGTAACATTATGATGATATTAGGAATGACATTGGCAGTTGCAGCTGCTCTTTTTGCAGAGGTTGTAAATGTAAACAATAAAATCAGCCTCGGCAAGTAAGCAAGTTTTGAGAGGCATCCATAGGATGCTTCCAGAAAAGCTTCTCTAATAGATATTAGATGAGGTAAAGAATATGTAGATTAGGATAACAGATTGATATAGAGAAAGGATAAGATTATGATGATTTTAGGAATTATTTTAGCTTTGGTCGTTGCAGCATGCGCTGAGTATGGTGCAAAATCCAACATGAAAAACTTCGCTTAACAGGCGATGTTTCATGAAAATTTGAGAGAATTGTAGAAAGAAATTTCCATATATATTATAGAGATGGCAGTTGTAGGCGTTTGTGAAGATGCTTGCAGCTGCCTTTTCTTTTTGTATCTTTAGGGTGTCGAAATTCAAAATTAAAGTTGTACCTTTGCACCCAAGTTGAGATTACAGAAATGAAAAAGGAACGTGAAACGGCAAACAAATATCGTCAGCAAGCTCTTGAAGGAGATTTAATGGCGATGAACAACATGGGTGTCTGCTATGCGCAAGGCATCGGTGTTGTGGAGGATCATGTGATGGCATTTCAGTGGTACATGAAGGCTGCTGAACTGGGTGATATTTACGCATGCTACAATGTGGCAGAATGCTACTACCAGGGAGATGGAGTGGAACAGGACTTCGAAAGAGCTCTTCATTGGTATCTGATTGCAGCAGAGAAAGGAGATGTACAATCACAGGTTAATGCTGCCAATGCATTTTACCTGGGTCAGGGAACTAAAGAAGACCACGTAAAGGCTCACCAATGGTGGCTGAAAGCTGCTCAAATGGGACATCTTCAGAGCCAAAAGAATGTAGGTGCCAACTATTGGAATGGAGATGGAGTAGAGAAGGATGACAGTTGGGCTGCCTTTTGGTATGAAATGGCAGGTCAGCAAGGTGATGCACAGGCTCAGTTCTCTACCGGATGGTTCTATATGACCGGTACGGGCGTTCAACAGGACAAGCGCAAGGGACTCAAATGGATTCACAGAGCAACTGCCCAAGGATTTGAGCATGCCAAACAATGGTGCAGGGACAATGGGTACAGTATATATTAACAATGTAATGAAACAAATGAAGACAGATTTACGATTGATACAAGAGCAGCAGCCTCTCATACACAACATAACCAATTATGTGGCTATGAACTTTGTTGCCAACAGCCTATTGGCTATTGGAGCATCACCCATCATGGCGCGTGCCGAGGAAGAAGTGGAAGAAATCAGTAGCAAGAGCAATGCCTTGGCTCTCAACCTGGGCGTTCCGGAAAGCACCACAGCTCACTCGATGATACTGGCAGGGGAAGCTGCCATGAAAAGAAGGATTCCTATCGTATTTGATGTGGTTGGAGTAGGAGCCACCCGCTTTCGTATGGATATAGCATCACAGATTATCCTCAGGTGTCACCCTACAGTCATCAAGGGAAATGCCAGTGAGATTCAGGCATTGTACTCTCACCAGATAGGCATGCAGGGAGTGGACAGTCACCAGGAAACCTATGAGGTTGAGAAACAGGCTAAGAAACTGGCTCAGCAACTTTCCTGTATCATAGTTGTAACTGGAGCCATAGACTTCATCACGGATGGCGAAAGAATGGCTTATGTTCATGAAGGACACTCCATGATGAGCAAGGTTACTGCAATGGGATGTACTGCCACTGGTATCGTTGGGGCATTCCTTGCTGTGAACTCCGATCCTCTGGAAGCATCTTTTCATGCCATGAAAGCCATGGGAATTGCCGGAGAAAGGGCAGCTTCCCAGTCTAGAGGTAATGGTAGCATGATGATTAACTTCCTCGATGAACTCTGCAATCTTGTGGCTGATGTCTAGGATTGTCAGAATCAAGAAACGCTCCTTCATGAAAAGCTTCATTGCAATCAATCTCTTTGGCATGATTGTTACTTGCGAAGAGCTTTCTAAAGAGGAACTCAACCATGAGCTTATACATACGGCTCAAGCAAGGGAGTTGTTGTATATCCCATTCTACCTCTGGTACATCATAGAATGGCTTTTCTTATATCTCAAATATCGGGATTGGATGCGGGCATATTACAACATCAGGTTTGAAAAGGAAGCCTATGCTCACCAAGAAGACCTGGAATATTTAAATCGAAGGAAGCATTATTGCTATAGATGATGTTACGTGGTGCCATAACCTTGCTATTCCCCAGTTTTTTGGGGAATAGTTCTACACCTTTTCCCCAGATTCCACAGGGGCAATTTATGGCACACAAGCTATAAGTCTCTGTATATCAAGCTTATCATCTTTCCTATTATCTTTTGGCATGCAGGTTGCAACTATGAATAGTGGGTTCGATAATGAATCCCAAAACAGAGATAATAACAACAAATAGTAACAATTTAAAATAAATAAGATTATGAAGAAGTTCGTTTTTGCAGCTATCGCAGCTATGGTAATGGTTTCAGTAAGCAACGTATTTGCATCAAGCAAAATGATGATAGATAATTCTGAAGTAGTTCCAGTTGATACAGTAGCACCTGAAACTCCAAAGGATTCAGCAGAGATCAGCACACCTGTTTTGCCTCAGGCGGGTGCAGAGGATTCTACAGAGCAGGCGACTCCTGCAGAGACAACAGCAGAGTCTGTAGAAACAACCCAATCTGAGCAGCCAGCTGAGGTTCAGGAGACTCCACAGAAGAACGCCCAGCAGGAGTCAACAGAGATAGAACAGGCTGCTGTTTCAGAGTAACAAATATCTGATTTTCAATATAATTAAAACGCAGAGGTCTGCTGGCAGTAATGCCGGCAGATTTCTGCGTTTAATTTAATACATCTAATTATTCTTAAAAAAACTTGATAACCCATCTTATAATAAAGTAAATTATGTATTTTTGCATATCATAATTAAGATTAAAGCTATGACAAAGAATACAATGGCAAACAAACTTCCAAGGAAGTTGATTCAAAAGATGGAAATCGTGGGTGAGCAGATTAAGCTTGCCAGATTACGACGCAACCTGAGCATGGCGCAAGTTGCAGAAAGGGCAACATGCTCGGAAGTTACACTTTGCAAGGTAGAAAAGGGATTACCAACGGTTTCCATCGGAATTTACCTTCGTGTACTCTATGCTCTTCAGCTGGATGATGACATATTGCTCCTGGCAAAGGATGACAAACTCGGAAGGGCATTGCAGGATATGGGACTGAAGAATCGTCAACGAGCATCTAAAAAGGAGTAGGAATGGAACGACTGTTTGTTTTCGCTGATTTTAACTGGCTAGGCAAAGCGGAGCTGGTAGGGGAGTTGTGCTATGAAAAATTGCGCGGCTCTGACAGTTATGCATTTAAGTTTGATGAGAATTGGCTTAAGGTCCATGCCGGAATTAAGCTTTCGGAAGACATCAACAATTATCCAGGCATGCAATATACCCAGCCAGGAAGTGATATTTTCGGATGTTTTTCTGATGCTTTGCCAGATAGGTGGGGACGTACCTTGCTCAAAAGAAGAGAACAGATACAGGCCGCTGAAGAAAAAAGAGCAGTCAGAACACTTTCTTCGTTCGATTACCTCATGGGTATCGATGACTTCTCCAGAATGGGTGGATTTAGGTTTAAGAAGGAAATGGAAGGTGATTATATCAATGTGTCTCCATCTCTCAAGATACCCCCATTAACAGAGATTAGAGAATTGGTTCATGCCAGTCAAGAAGTAGAAAGATCTGAAGAGAATGATGTTTTGCCTGAAAAAAAATGGATAGCGCAGCTCATCCAACCTGGTACTTCATTGGGTGGCGCAAGACCTAAAGCAGGCGTATTGGATGAAAAAGGTAATCTATGCATCGCGAAGTTTCCTTCTCGAAAAGATGACTATGACGCAGGACTTTGGGAGCACTTTTCTCACCTGCTAGCTCAAAAGGCTGGTATCCTGGTAGCTCAAACCAGGGTGTTGGGAGGATTGGGAAAATATCACACACTCCTGTCTAAACGCTTTGACCGAACTGCAGAAGCTAAGAGAATCCATTTTGCGTCATCCATGTCTCTGCTGGGATTGAAAGATGGAAATAATGCACAAGGTGGTTATGGTTATCTCGATATTGTTGATTTCATACTCCAAGGTTGCTGCGACGTAGAGAAAAATCTTCTGGAACTCTACCGAAGGGTTGTCTTCAACATCTGCATTGGAAATTCTGATGACCACTTCAGAAACCATGGCTTTCTACTCACACCAAAGGGCTGGACTCTATCACCAGCCTATGATATGAATCCTACCCTCAATGAATATCAGAGTCTTCTGATCAATGAATCTTCAAACAAGGCAGACATCAATATTCTGCTTGATTCATCTGAAAGCTACATGATTAAGAGGGAGGAAGCTGAAAATATTATCCAAGAGGTTCAAGCAGCAGTTAGTCAATGGGAAAGTTTAGCTACTCTGCTTCAAATCCCAGCCAGAGAGATGGCTATGTTTAAAGAAAGGTTTAAGCTTAACCTATAATATAATGAAGTATCGAACCTATTTGCTTCATTATATTATGGGTTATTCTGCAGTCTCTATCATGTCGATGATGGTATAGATTGGCAAGATATCCAATGCAAGTTGGGTGTTAAAATGGTAAGAAAGGAGATTATTTATGTCACAAAAGAAGATATTCAGATGCCAGGATTGTGGGTACGAGACCGAAGTATATGAGGGACGTGGCTTCATGGGACAGCATATCGAAGCCATGTCTTGTCCTGACTGCAGAAACATAGTACCTCTTGTGGTGGGTGGAGTAATTGGTGATGCTGCACCTAGTTTTAATTCTCTTGTAGGAAGGCTATGTCTAAGATGTGGTTCTGACAGGATTCACAGGTGGGATATGCATACTTGCCCAAAGTGCGGGGGCAAGATGCAACCCACAGGCGAAGAAGAGTTTTGGACATGAAAATTCTAGCCTTTATAGGAAAAAGAAATTCCTTTTCAAACTTGTTTTTCTATCCAAGTCATAAGTACCGCCACTGCATATTGCTGTTCTTCTTCTGTCAACTGTCTTCCGGCAGGTATATGATGCCATTTAAAGAAACAACCACGGCAGCAGCAGCCGGTAGCATGCTGGGCAATGAATACAGGATGACCTCTCATCGGTGTCTGCTTGCCGTCATTGGGAATCTCTGCTGGAGCAAGGCGTTTGGCAACGAAATCCTCCGCATGCTTACGGATGGTAGCCAACCCCTTTTCTGCAATATATTCCTTATCCTTCTTCGAGAGATGGAAACGGCTGCGGAAAGCTGACCTGGAAAGTCTTTCAAACAGATCTGTCAAATCATACTCTTTGTCTGAAGAAGTATGGTTTTCTTTACTGTCTGAGGAGATAGAGTCTTTCTGATGATTCTCTATCTCATCAGGAAACAAATTGAGTTCTACATATTTGGCTTGGTTTCCTTTTGAATCTTGTTCCATTTTTAATACTCTCTTATACAATTATTTAAAATCAAAGTCTTTCATTTACTTTGCGTTTTCATCAGTTTCTTCAACGCTTCTCTTCTGGGTATTCGGCAAGAATCCTGCTATGATGCCGAGCAATGGCAGGAAGGCACTCACCTGGAAGATAAACTCAATACTGGTCTTGTCGGCTAACCAGCCGAAGAACGCTGAACCAAGTCCTCCCAGGCCGAACATCAGGCCGAAGAAAATGCCTGCTATCAATCCCACTTTATCAGGCATCAGGTCGGTGGCATATACCACGATGGAAGAGAAAGCCGAGGCAATGATCAATCCTGACATGAAGGTAAAGATGATGGTCCACGTGAAGTTGACGAAAGGCATGGCGATGGCGAAAGGTGCTGCTCCCAAAATGGAGAACCAGATGACATACTTTCTGCCAAACTTGTCACCTAGCATTCCTCCTGCCACCGTACCTATAGCAAAGGCGGCAAGGAATACGAAGAGGCACAGCTGCGAGGTCTGTACCGATACGCCGAACTTATCCATCAGGAAGAAGGTGAAGTAACTCGTAATGCATGCCGTATAGAAATACTTAGAGAACACGAGCATGATGAGGATAAACAGAGCCCAATACTTCACCCTTTTAGAGATATGGGTATTAAGAAGGGGCTGTTTCTGGGGATGGTTCACCACGTAAGTCAGTCGTGCCTTATACCAGACTCCCAATCTTACCATGATGATGGCGGCAAGCAGGGCTGCAAGGGCAAACCAGGAGATGGCATGCTGTCCGAATGGCAGGATGATGATGGCTGCAAGCAAAGGTCCTATTGCAGATCCTCCATTGCCACCCACCTGGAAGATGGATTGTGCCAGACTCTTCTTGCCTCCCGATGCCATCTGGGCCACTCTCGATGCTGTGGGATGAAACACGGACGAACCCAGGCCGACAACGCTCACTGCCAGGAGAATCAGAAAATAATTCTCGGCGAAAGCCAGCAGGAGCAGGCCCACCAATGTGAAACACATGCCGATGGAGAGGGCATAGGGACGGGGATGCTTATCGGCATAAAGTCCTGTGAAAGGTTGCAAGATGGAAGATGTCAGCTGGAAGACCAGTGTGATGATACCTATCTGTGCAAACGAGAAGTCGAACTTATCCTTCACAATCGGGTAGATGGAAGGGATAATCGACTGAATCATATCGTTCAGGAAATGGGAAATGCCACAGATGATGAGCACCCTCTACCATCGTAGGATTTCCCTTGATTTTACTGCCTATTGACTTGATGTTCATTTCTTTTATTTTTTGTCTTTTTTATTTTCTTATTTGAAAATCAACATTATGTTGTTTTTGTTCTGCTTCAATCTCTAATAACCTTCTCTTTGCATCCAATCCTCCGGCAAAACCTGTAAGGAGATGATTGCTTCCGATAACACGATGGCAGGGAATGAAAATGCTGATGCCATTAGCTCCGATGGCACCTGCCACGGCTCTTGTGCCATTGGGATTACCCATACTTATGGCTATTTCCTTATAGCTCCTTGTTTCTCCGTAGGGGACGTTGAGCAATGCACGCCATACTTTTTTCTGAAAATCGGTTCCTATAGGGTGCAACGGAATATCGAATGTCCTGCGGCTGCCGGTGAAATATTCATTCAGCTGCTTCTTGGACAGTTCCAGGATAGGGGATGTTTCTATCTTGAACTCAGCCTTCATATACCGCGAAAGCCGAAGCTTATTGCGCTCTGAACATGGCATTTCATTCCAATCACAAAGGCACAATTCATCGTCCACCGATGCCAGGATGATTTCTCCACAAGGCGAACTGTAATATTGGATACTTACTTGCTGCATTATATCAGACACGATTGAACAGATTCTTATTTTTCATACAGTTCTATCGGCAAACCATCTGGGTCACTGAAGAATACAAATCGCTTGCCTGTATATTCATCTGTACGGATGGGTTCATGAGCGATACCTTTATTGTCAAGTTCATCTATAGCCGCCGAAAGGTCATCCACCTCAAAAGCAAGATGACGCAGTCCAGCTGCTTCCGGATAAGAAGGACGTGCAGGTGGGTTAGGGAAAGAGAACAGTTCTATGACATACGTGTCATCAAGAAAGCAGTCTGCCTTCCAGGAGTCGCGTCCTTCACGATAGTTTTCACTCACAATCTTCATTCCGAGCACATCTGTATAGAAATGCTTGGATTTCTCATAGTCGGAGCAAATCACGGCTACATGATGGATTTTGTTAAGTTTCATAGGATATTGTTTTATTGTTAATCAATGATTTATCAACTACAAATGCTTTATTTACCTCTTTGATATTTTGCTGAAAATTATTTCTCAGAATTTCTTCGTTCTCAGATGGCAATAAGGCTCACCACCTGTTTTTTCATAATAATGCTGGTGGTAGGCTTCGCCTTGTAGAATGTCTCCTCTGGCAGGAGCAAGGTATTGACCTCGTCACCCTTACTACGGAGAAGTTCCGTCACATGTTCGGCAGTCTGCTTCTGAGATTCATTACGATAGAAGATACAGCTGCGGTATTGTGGTCCCAAATCAGGACCAACACCATCGGTCTGTGCCGGATCGTGAATCTCGAAGAAGAGTTTACATAAGCTCTCATATGAAACCTGTTGGGGATTGAACTCCACGATGACGGCCTCTACGTGGTGCGTCTTATGGTCTCGTACATCGGCATAGGAAGGAAAAGCCTCTTTGCCGCCGGTATATCCTGCCAGGGTATTGAGTACGCCGGGCTGTTTCTGAAACTGATGTTGCGCGCCCCAGAAACATCCGCAGGCAAAGATGCCAACCTCTATACTGCAGTCTTCAGGCGCATGATAGATGTCAACCTGAGAGCATTTTTCGATGGCAGCCTTAATCATTTCCAGTGCTTTGCCATGTTTCTTCAGAAGGTCTGGGTAGGCCTTACCTCTCTGAAAGTTATGTTGGAGGTCATTGTACTTCACTTGAAGTGCAATAGGATTTTGAGAATCGATAATGCTCTGCACATAATCGAAATAATCAGTTCCCGGCTGATGTGTAAGGATGCGAAGGGCATTCACTACACCTGTGGGAATTCCTTCATGAAGCAAATCCTCAAAGGAGTAGGAAGTATCTTCTACCACATCATGCAGAAAGCCTGCCATCTTTTCCTCGTCTGTATGGCCCATCAAGCCCACTGTGAGTGGATGAAGGATAACAGGATAGCCATCGCGATCAAGTTGACCGGCATGGGCTGACGTTGCTATACGGAGTGCTATATCAATTGGATTCATTGTTAATTATGTCATTCTATGTTTATAATCTTGTCGTATCTCTTGCCTTGCTAGTCCTGGAATGATTACCACCCTTCATGGAGCAAGAATCATATATCTATCGATTCGCCCTCATGTGCTATCTTCCAAAACGGAATTTGCACAGCATCGGTAAACTCTTTCATACGCCAGGCACTTTTGAAACCACTTGCCACAAAATGCATTGGGACAAACAGACCTGTCTGGAATTGCTCTATGAACTGTCTTGCACCACGGGTATAGCCATTACCTATGCGGCCATCTACAGGAAACAGCACAACATCAAAGCTATCAGTCATTTTTCTGATGTCCTTGAGTTCACCCAAATATTGCTTCTCATCTTTTTGAGGGTCTATCTCGCCAAACTCAAAGCTCCAGATGGTTCCACCCTGATAGTCGGAAGTCAAGAACCTGGCGTACCAATTATTCAGATCGCCTGCATGAAAGATACGCTTGCCTGCAACTTCTACTATCCAAGACACACCGCTGTCATTACTGCCGGCTGCAACTATCTTTATATTTTTGTCGCACCATGATTTTCCCTTTACCATCAAGACGTCAGCTTCGTCCTTTTGGCATCTGTTATGTCTGAAGATATCCTTGGAGAGTATATAGATAAAAGAGGTATGAGGGTAGCACTGGCGCCATGAAAAGATTTCCCGAGAGAAGTGATCTTCATGGAAATGACTTACAAGTACATACACAGGCTTACCCTTGGACAGAATCACCGACATACAATCGGCGGGATCCATCCAATAATCGAAGACCAATACGCAGGATTGGGTCTCCACTGCAAAACCACTATGAAAGATATATGTCAGTTTCATGATTCTCATTCTGATTTACGATTGAATCTTTGAATTCTTTCTTTGACTATTCGTAAATAGGTGCGTTTCATCTTGTCTGTCAAAAAAGAATTGTTGACCAAATGCTCTACTTCGTCCGGCAATAAAGAAAAAGAGTCAAGGATCATTTCTATACGCTTCTTCTTCAGACCGATATGCTCTCCGAATCTCTCAAAGTCCAGACGGCATGGATGTCCTGTTCGCTCATACACATCACTTTTCTCCAGAGTCAGAGAAAGCCCCCCATTCAACCCCAAATCATCGCCCTCGATATGGAGACAGGTGTTCATCAGGTCATAGGCGGGAGCAAGCTGGTAATGCTCGCCAATTCTCATGATGGAGAAGTTTTTCAGATGGTCGTCGCCATTACCGTAGATGTAATTGAATACAACCAACTTAAAGAAACGTTCCATGGCTATCATCCAGGCAGGAATATATCGTTTTATTGCACAGGCAATATCCTCGAAGCATCCATCATATTTGAAATAAGTACCTTGCTCGGCTTCATTCTTACCAACCAGAGAAGCGAAATCCTCCATGAGATATTTGCTTCCATCCTTGGCTATGTCAAATCTCTTGGTAATATATACCATATCTCCATGAGGAGTAAAGCAAAGGCCATTTTCTGCTGTAATGATACCATATACTTGTGAAGCTATTTGCATGGTAAGATGCTCGTTAGCAGGAATCTGCTTCCTGGTATAAAGAGTATTGTCCCAAGGTGCCGGCTTCAGGATATAGCGAGAACGTTCATCCGCCTCGGAAATTCTGATGATTCCATTCTCTATCACTGCAGGAAATTTCTCCTGAGCTCCAGATACGGAGATACGTCTCATAGCTATCATAGTCTCTGATGTCTTACTGATTTCATCTATTTCAAAATCAAGCAAATGCGACACTTTCTGACCATCAAACAGTTTTTTGCAAGCTGTAGGAGAGTAAGTGGAAAAACCATCTGCAAGGGTGGATGGGCAATGATTTAATTCTTTCATGATTCTACTTCTTTTACGGTTATGGATCCAATCGTATCATGGGTTGCTATCTTCAGAAGAAGTCCAAAAAAATCCTTCTCATCCAATCGCCAACTTCTGCAGACTATCTTTCTGTTTGCTCCTTCTGGAAGCATATTGGTAAAAACAGGGAATAGATAATCAGACTGATAAGGCTCTTCCCTAAAAGGCATGGTAAGTGAGACAGGATCGTGGGTTCTATCCATCATATACTGCTTGTCGTATGTGAAGGTATAACCTCTGCCAGGAGTAGCTTCCTCTAAGAGTCCAGCCTCTATGTAGTGGCAATAAACGATAGCTTTTCTCATATCCTACTATATTTAAACGGTTTGACGAATCTCATATTTAACCTCCATGCCAAGGATATCCATGATTTTTTCAACCGTCGATAGGGAAGGGTTGCCTTTACCGCTCTCTATTTTCTTGATGGTAGAAATGGCTATCTCAGACATGTCAGCGAGGTCTTGCTGGGTAATCCCCAAGGCCTTACGCTGCAATTTCATTACTTCTTGAATTTTCATACCAAGTAGTGTATTATATTGTACTTTTCCTGCAAAGTTAACAAAAAAATCTAGATTACGCAAGAAAAGGTATAATATATTGTTCTTTTTATAAAAAATTATAAGTTCCTGAGATTTTTCTTGGTTATTTGCCATTGAATATTGTTTTTTTTCTTAACTTTGCATGCTCAATTCATTATAGGAATCATGACTATAGAAGAAGCTATCAAACAAAGACATAGTGTACGAAAGTACATACACAAACCTCTTTCAACTGAGGTAGTTAGAGCACTTGAAGAAAAAATCGGGGAGTGCAACAAAGAGGGTGGCCTTCACATACAACTGGTTACCCAAGAAACCAAGGCATTCTCCGGCATTATGTCATATGGAAAATTTCATGGTGTGGAGAACTATCTTGTAATGGCTGGGCAAAAAGCTGACGATCTTGATGAGCGTATTGGCTATTATGGCGAACAGCTTGTGCTGCTTGCCCAAGCCCTAGGACTCAACACCTGCTGGGTAGGATTAAGCTATCGCAAGGTGAATGAAGCCTACAAGATTGAAAAAGGGGAGAAGTTGACATGCATGATTGCCTTGGGATACGGAGAGTCACAAGGGGTTAGTCACAAAATCAAGACCATGGAACAGGTGAGCAATGCAACCAACAATTCTCCTTCATGGTTCCGAAAGGGCGTGGAAGCAGCTCTTCTTGCTCCCACTGCCATCAATCAGCAGAAGTTCTCATTCTTCCTGCAAGACCAGGAAGGTACAAAAGCTGGTTGTAAACCCAAAGTTCTTGCCAAGAGAGGCTTCTCAATGGTAGGATATACCAAGATGGACCTCGGCATTGCCAAGCTTCACTTTGAAATAGGAGCAGGAAAGGAAAACTTTAAGTGGGTGGTAAAGAAAGGATGAGAGACTTCACGGAAATATGGCAACTTCAAGATACCATCATTACAGCAGTCAACGCATGCGGTTATGGTGTTTGGGATTTGCATGCTACCAGTTGGGGATTTCATCTGGAGTTAACAGAGCATTTGGATGATGCAGAAATCTGCAATATCTGCAGTCAACTTCCGCTTTCTGGAGATTATGAAGGAGAAGGCATAAATGGTTCTGTTCTAAGTTTGTACAACTACTGATTATTGATGTTCAAAAATAAAAGATAGATTATTATGCAGATATTATTGGCAAATGCAAAAATCATGTTTGATAAGGCAGACAGGAAGCCTATCTCCGTGCCACTCTTCCAATCAGTTGCCAATGTCTTGGCCGAAGAAATGGCAAGGATGAATGTAGAGGAATTGGCTGGGCAACTGGATTGCAGCAGCAAGATTTTTTCATCCTCTTTCGGGAACTTGCTTTCACTCCCGCCCCAATTATATAAGGAGTCTTATGGTAAATAGAATGTTTGCAGTACACCCTATTGAGAGGAATCACCATATAACTTTAGCAATAGGTCATTAAAGTATCTTATATATTAGTTATTTTATATTTTAATTAATTTATTGATAAAGCATTTAAATTACATTGAAAGGATTATTATCTTAAATATCCGTAAAAAAATTACGGCATATTGATATTTTGTATATCTTTGCAACTGCTTAGCTGCACTTGACATTCTAATAAAAGATGGTTTGCATTGTTTAAGTGTGTATTAGCTTTGCAACAACAAAATTGTTATCAATTAAAAATAAAATATATATAAGCATGCTAGTAAAATTTGCCGTAACGAACTATAGAGGATTTGCCAATCGTATAGAATGGGATTTGTCGAAGCCAAGTAACTATTCGTTCAATACTTTTGCCATTAAAGATGGTATCATCAAGAATGGCATCGTATATGGACCTAATGGTTCTGGCAAGTCGAACTTTGCAATGGCCATCTTCGACATTACCAATCATCTTTCACAGAAGTGGAAGAAGGTGAACTATTATGATAACTTTTCATATACGGGAAAGTTGAACTTCCCCGTAAAATTTGAATATGCATTCAAGTTTAGAGATGATACGTTACTATATACATATAGCAAATCACCTGATGGAAAACTGGAGGAAGAAGAACTTGTTGTGAATAACAAGCTTATTTTCTGCAACAAGAATTCTGTCTTGACATTGGATGATGTTGAATTCCCGATGGATTCTGCGGTGAAGGCAAACCTTGCCAATAACGCCAATAATGTATCCATCGTAAACTTTCTGCTTACTTCCTATCCTCTTGCCAAGGAACATTATCTTCTTAAACTGCAGCAATTCGTAAACTCAATGTTATGGTTCAGAAGTGTTGAAAAAAATGAGTTTATGGGGTTGGCTACTGCTCCGGCAAATCTCGATGAGTATATCATCAAGAATAAGCTGACTCGGGACTTTGAGGAATTCATCCATCGGGTAAGCGGACAAAGTTTTGAGTTTCAGGAGCCAAAGGATGATGATAAAGAGTTGTATTGCGTATTTGGATTAGGTCGCATCCCATTCGATAAGATTGCATCAACGGGTACTCAATCTCTGATGCTGCTATATTACTGGCTGAAACAGATGACAAAAGCATCGTTCGTTTTCATAGATGAATTTGATGCATTCTATCATTTCAGACTCTCTTATGAGGTTTGCAAAACCCTCTTTTCCCTTCCATGTCAGGCTTTTACGTCATCACACAACACCTATCTGATGACCAACGACTTGCTTCGCCCAGATTGCAATTTCATCTTGCAAGACAACAAAATCAAGCCGTTGAGCGACTGCACTCAAAAAGAGTTGAGATTCGGACATAATATAGAAAAAATGTTTAGAGGTAACGCATTCGAAGTATGATACTATTCGTTTTTGAAGGAGTAAAACGGGAGCCGGATTTGTTCCGCACCATCCAGCGATTATACTTTGCAAATAGAGATGAGCAGATAGTATGTTCCTATAACAACAACATCTATCAGCTATACAAAGATTTGCAGGAATATGATGGCGATGGAGATATTGTGTCTTTGCTGATGGAGAAATTTGCTGGTCAAGCAGACAATCCGCTCAAGGATATTGATGCATCTGCTGACATTTCTGAAACCTATCTGTTCTTCGACTATGACTTTCATAACCGGAATTTATCTCTCGAAGAAATCAACAGGCAGGTAAAGGAAATGCTTGAAACATTCAACAACGAAACGGAGTTTGGTCGGCTATATATTGACTATCCGATGGTTGAGTCTATACGATATACTAAGCAGTTGCCCGATGCAAACTATTGGACGTATTCTGTAACACGTTCTGAGTGTGGTAAGTTTAAAGGTGTGTCTGCCGATTTTTCTGCGTATGACAGTTTCGATTTCATCCTACTGAAAGATCATCGAGAGCCAACAGAAGTAGAGATGGAGGAAGTTAAGCAAAATTGGGAATATTTAAAGGAAATGAATGTGGGAAAAGCGAACTATCTATGTAAGGGGAAGAATACGATGCCTGCATCTAAAGAAGACATACTTCAAGACAAAATATTCAACTCACAAGTAGAAAAGTATGTGAATACCGAAGATTGCAAAGTAGCTGTACTCAATGCTTTCCCAATTTTTCTGTTTGACTATTTCAAATAATATTTTAAGAGAAGGTTATCATACGAGGACATTCTATTAAGCAACAAATTTGGACTATCTAAAATTATAGCAGGCTTGCGAATTGACAAGATAGATATTTTTAACTAGAGGGTGCGTCATGTACTTATGACACACCCTCTTTTCTTGGCCTCATGTATAAACTTCAAAGGATTCCAGCATGAAATGAGGATATTCAAGTCGAATCTTACATTAGTTATTGGTAAAAATTGCTCGAAAATACACTAAAAACTAAAATATTTCCAGCTACGCAGAAAGACTGCATACCAATATAGTACCTTTGCACAAGAAAACAAAATCTCAGGATGTGTGAAGAGATTGGGGTGGTCAAGAGAGGCTTACTTCAATTAATGAATCGCTAGTGGAATGCACTAGAATTATGGATACTTAGCTTTTCCATTACCACCCTATTCCACATTCTTCATGGTTGCGGTAGCTCAGTTGGTAGAGCGTAGTATTGTGTGGGAATTATCTTCTTCTGGCAGGTCAACTTACACATACTTCTGCAATGAGTGCCTAGTGTCGCAGGTTCGAGTCCTGCCCGCAACCCAATTATTAACTTAGGTCAAGAGGGACTTACTTCATTTCTTGGATTATATTTCAATGTTTGAGTTCCTCCATTACCTTATTATAATAGAAAGAATATGAACGGCAAGAGATTAGTAAAAGTTGCATTGAGATACAAAGCTTTGTATCTTGGCATCAGAAAGGAAGACATCAACATGTGTTCCAAAATCACTCCAGCTGTTTACTCCCTCTTGGAGCGATTGAAGGAAAACGGCTATAGTGTAAGCGAGGAGCTGTTACATGGACTTGGCATGGTATCAGCTGAAGAACTAGCCGATATTGTTAACGTTATCGAGGAAGTAATGGGAGTGAAGCTGAATTGGTCTCCACTTGTAAAGGGTTGGAATGTACCTACTGAAGAAGGAGCTATAGACCATTTCATTACCTGGGTTGCCAATATCTTACAAAAGGAAGTGGATATCCAAGGCACTACACTTCCTTGTGGCCATTTAATTCCAGAGGGTACTTTTCCTTTGGAAAGATACAATGGATGTCCATACTGTGGGACTCAGTTTTCTACTACAGATTACGTATTCAAGGGACAGGGAAGCAAACTCAAGGAACTGCGTTTGTTCACAAGAAAAGAGCTGGAAGAAGTTTTTTTGTCTTTACTCTGCTCTCCTACTCCACTTGACATGACACAGAAAAACAGCCTAGAGCTTCTTTTGGAAGAATATGAGGTTCCAGAAGGAATCGATATCTGCATGAAGGAGACCATGATGCTGGTCATCCAACATCTGGTAAAAAAAGAAGAAGGTGAGAAAGCCTCTTTCTACTTGAAGACTCCTACAGACATCTTACGATATCTCTGGTATGAGAAGACCGGTCAATTACAGATAATTCAGCCATCGGTTCTCCTGGCCAATGCACGAAGGCTAGGTTATCAGATGGGGATAGCTGGCGATACATCTTTCACCTATCAGGAGCGAATGAAGGAGCATCTCAAGCTGAAATACTCCAGAAAAACATGCAAGATGGTTGCCCTGTGGATGAATGCTACAGTACTTTCTGCCAAGAAAGCCGCCGAAGACATGAATCCGAAACGTGGTATGTGGGTGAGATTCATTCGCGCCCTCCGTATGGCTGAATATGCAAAGAGAAAGGGCTTTGAGCATTTGGCAGAAATCATGGATGTATTCTACAACCAGGAATACACCACATGGCAAGGTTGCGTTGACAAGGCCAGCAAGGAGATGGATGCTAAGAAGGTACTGACTTTGCTCAAATCAAGGCCAGGAACCTTTGCCCGCTGCCTATTTGCCACCATGCTGAGATTTGGTTACGCCCAGACTTTGGAAGCTTTTGAGGAGGTAGTGGATCAATTACCTATGAGACTTCTGGTTTCCCTAGGTAATGCAGCAGAGATTTACTTTGATGAGGACGCTATACGCTCCATACAGACAATTACCGGGCTTAGAAAGACCATCAATCACAACAAGCTGCTTGCCCTGTATTCATGTGAGGAACGGCAGCAGATGGTGGATGCTGTATATGCCGTGTACAAGCATGCCATGCTCAAACGCTTCCAGACAACAGAGACAGAAAGCAAGAGCATCTACATTGCACCCGAACTATTTGACATACCAATCAATGTGGGTGACCGTTCTTCTACCATACAGGATACCAGCTGTGCCTTGATGGGTACAAGATTTCCGGTAGAAGGTGATGCTGTTAGATTGTTCCTGCAATGGGGCAAAGGACTTCACGCCCAACACCTAGATATGGATCTTAGCTGTAGGATATCATACGATGACAGGATAGAGGAATGTGCCTACTATAACCTCACTTGCACCGGTGCCAAGCATTCTGGTGACATCAGAAGTATACCAGAAATGGTGGGAACGGCAGAGTATATAGAATTGTCATTACCTGAATTGGAGAAAGCTGGTGCCAGATATGCGACCTTCACCTGCAATGCATACTCCTGTGGTTCTCTGTCACCCAATCTTGTTGTGGGTTGGATGAATTCTGTCAATGAGATGACAATCTCCGAGAAGGATGGCGTTGCCTACGATCCATCATGTGTTCAGCACATGGTTAGAGTTGGTGACGAGAATCTTACCAAAGGACTTGTCTTCGGGGTTATGGATATAGCCAGGAGAGAAATCATTTGGTTGGAAATGCCTTTCTCAGGACAAACGCTTCGCTCAGCTTATAGAGAAGACATAGAGGCACTGCTCAAGAGACTTCAAAGAAAACTCAAGATTGGAGAGCTACTTCGATTAAAGGCAGAGGCACAAGGTCTTGAAATCCTGGATGAAGAGAACCTGGCTGACGAAAGCTACACCTACGACTGGGCCTTGAATCCGGCAGAGGTAAGCAAGTTCTTCTACTAAAAAAGCGAAAATCTCATAAAGAAATAATGGCTAGCACGAGAGATATTACTCTCCTGCTAGCCATTATCATAGCTATCAAATCAAAGGCAAGTACCTAATTGCAGCTTCAAGTCCAAGCTTCCCTTGAAAAGGATGCCATGAATACCCACATGATTGGCTCCTTCTACATTCGCTGGCCTATCATCAATGAAAATGCTCTCCGAAGCTTGGAGTTGATAGCGATTTAATAATAGCTGATAAATCTCCGGATTCGGTTTCACCATCTTCTCTTCCCCACTTACTACAATCCCATCAAACATGTCGAAAAGGCGGGCATGTACCTTCTTGACAATTGGAAAAGTCTCATGAGACCAGTTGGTAAGACAGTAGAGACGATATCCTCTTTGCTTCAGTTCACACATGATCTCATAGATGCCAGGGATTTCACCACCATCCATATCTTTGTAACAGTACCAGTAGGCAACAATATAAGGAGCATACTTGGGATAAGCCTGTTTTAAATCAAAGAGACATTCATCTATAGGCTTACCCAAGTCTGTCTGATCATTCCATTCATTGGTGACCACATGATCGATCATCCACTTGGCTTTTTCCTTATTCCCATTGAAAAGAGTGATATATAGGTTCATGCGCATCCAGTTCACCAATACACTTCCTACATCGAAGACGATATTCTTGTAACTACTCATTACTATCTGATTCTTTAAACATTCACATAGAAAAATTCAGGCTGCTTAGGTTCCGAATACGCTTTCTCGAATTTCCAGCTGACAGCCTTATACAGCAGGCCACCGAAATGTCGGGCATGCTCAGGACAGACCACGACACAGCGTCCGCAAGAGATGCATTTCTTTTCATTGGTCTTGTAAGGTTCCCCTATAGTGATGGCTCCGACAGGGCACATTTTCACACAGGCATGGCAGGATGTACATTTTCCCTTACTCCCTTCTGGATGCAGAGGAATAGGCTTGGCATCACGATAAGGGCGATTCCCCTTTACCATCAGTCGGCTAACTGCTGACATCTTTGGTATCTTGAGTAGAAGTTCCCTACTCTTTGAAGCAAAATCATGGAGTTTCTCCATATCATCCGCATTAGGTCTTCCTTCTGCTATCTTGGGAAATATGGAATGCTGGGCTATGACGGCAGCCGCAGAAAGTAACTTGAAGCCATGGGATTCCACCAGGTCCTTCAGTTCTATGAGCGTATCATCGTAGGCTCTGTTACCATAGACTGATACGATGATGGCTGGGGTATTGTTTCCCAGAAAACGTCTCAATGAACGAACTGCCATTTCCGGGACTCTACCAGCATAGGAAGGTACGCCCACTATCAGCAGATCGCCATCACTTCCCAACGAGACATCATCCTTCAGCACGTCTGAAGTAATGTCATACTCAATGACAGGCTTCTGAAACTGGGATGCTATCTCACGAACGATACGTTTAGTGGAAAAAGTGGCACTAAAATAGGCCAAATGGATATTCTTAATGTTCATAATGTCTTTGGTTTCTTTTTGTTGGATGCAAAGTTACTATTTTTAGGCGAAACCAGCGAGTGATTTCTAGAATTTTGTTATCTTTGCAGAAGATTTGCTGCACTTGGCAATTTGAAAACAAGTTTTCATTGCGCTCATTTGCATTATCTTTGCAGAAGATTTGCTGCACTCGGCAACATATTGACGAGGATTTTTGAAATAACAAAGGAACATACAATGATAGATACAAGACTGAAAGTTTTCAGAAGTGTGGCTACACTCCTGAGTTTCACTAAGGCTGCCAACGAACTGTTCATCAGTCAGCCTGCCATCAGCAAGCACATACAAGAGCTTGAAAAGGAATATGGGGTGCAACTGTTCGACAGAATCGGCAATCGCATCCAGCTCACCCGTGCCGGACAACTTATGCTTGACCATGCCTGCAAGATTATCGATGCCTATCAGAATCTCGATTTCGACATGAAGAAGCTCACAGAGAAATCAGGTGGCGAACTGCGCATCGGAGCCAGTACCACCATCTCACAATATGTTCTCCCCGAACTGATTGCAGAATTTAGGAAACTATATCCCGACATTCGTCTTACCCTGCTCAGCGGAAATTCTCATGAGATAGAGGATGCGCTTGCTGCAGGAAGGATAGATCTGGGTATGGTGGAAGGCATCAAGCGGCAGCCCACCTTTAAATACACTCCTTTCATGAAAGATGAGTTGGTGGCGTTCGTACATTGTTCCAATCCCCTAGCCCAGCAAGATGAGATTTCTCTGGATCTTCTCAGGCAGACACCGATTGTACTGCGTGAATTAGGTTCCGGAACCTTGGATGTCATCCAAAAAGCCCTGCAGGAAAACGGCATTGCTCTTTCTGATCTGAACATTGAGATGAATCTGGGAACCACAGAGGGCATCAAGCAT
>JAJWLX010000088.1 GCA_021636625.1 Prevotella sp.
AAATGATAAAATTCCTTATTTCATTATCATTTTATGATAATCACTTTATGATAATCGGAATAAAAGTTGTATCTTTGCAGAAGATAAGATGCACTCGGCAATTTGTAAGCAAGCTTACATTGCGCTCGTTTGCATTATCTTTGCAAAAGAATTGCAAACGTTGAATATATAATAAGGTATAAATATGGTAATGAAGAATCCTTTTGTAACAAATGGTTACGCCGGTCCGGAATACTTCTGCGACCGTGTGGAAGAAACCCAGCACATCACAGAGATGCTGACCAATGAGAATAACATGGCTCTGATTTCCCCTCGACGTATCGGAAAGACAGAGCTGATTCACCATTGCTTTGCCCAGCCAGTCATCCAAAAAGATTATTATACTTTTATCATAGACATCTATTCAACCAATTCCGTCAGCGATCTGGTCAATATGTTCGGCAAAGCCATTATTGATGAACTTCGCCCTAAAGGCAGAAGCGCTTGGGAGAAATTCCTGATAGCACTCTCTTCTCTCCGTTCAGAAATCTCTTTCGATATCAACGGGGCTCCAGTTTGGGGAATAGGCATCGGCAACATAGTAAATCCCGAAATTACGCTTGATGAGATATTCTCTTATCTCAACCAAGCCGACAAGCCATGTCTTGTTGCCATCGACGAGTTTCAGCAAATCACCAACTATGCCGACAACCGCATAGAGGCATTGCTCCGTACCTACATTCAGCGTTGCACCAATGCCCACTTCATCTTCTCGGGTTCTCACCGCCATCTGATGGCAGAAATGTTTACATCTCCTGCCCGCCCATTCTATCAGAGCGTAACGCTGATGAACCTGAAGCCACTGGATATTGAGAAATACAAGGAGTTTGCCACAGCCAAGTTCGAGGAGCGCAACAAACATCTAGATACTGCCATTATCGGAGAACTCTTCGCCCGTTTCGGTGGTGTCACCTCATACATCCAGCGAGTAATGAATGTTCTCTTCCTCAAGACTCCCGAACAGGGTACCTGCACTCTGGATATGGTAGATGACGCCATCAACTACAATCTCAACATGGCATCAGACACCTACGAGACCCTTCTGCGCCAGATGCCGGAAAAGCAGCGCAATGTCTTCATCGCCATCTCTGCAGAGGGCGAAGCCAGAAGCGTAAAGAGCGGAGCCTTTGCAAAGAAATATCATCTCCCGTCGCCGAGCTCTGTCAATTCCGCTCTGAAGGGATTGCTGGAGAAGGATTTCATCACCCAGCAGGATGATGCCTACGTGGTATATGACAAGTTCTTCGATTTATGGCTGAAGAATTATATGAAATAAATGCTTTGAAAATTGCATAAAAAGGCATAAAGGGTTGCAATCCATCTTTTCGAGGATTGCAACCTTTTTTCTATGGTTAACTGATAATATTATTCTCCATAAAACTAACTACCTCACCAGGTGTATAGCCTATAATCACCTCATTATCATCAACTTTAATTGAATAACATCCATCTTTACCATACCATTCGACTAGATATTTATGACTATTTTTCTCCAATAGGAACGCATGCTCATATTCTTCACTTTTGGAATCGTAAAGTTTAAATTTCTGAGGGGCAATACCATTTTCATGGCAAATATTTCTAAGATAAATAAATACAGGATCAAAGCAATGGCTATCGCGAGTCTTACGCTGAGCCAAGATAGTATGACCATCCTGGCAAAAGATACGCTTATTCCATGCCACATCAAGAATGGTTGGATTTTTTATGATACATTGAATCCATGAAGCACTACTCTTGATCTTATCAGCAACCAGCCTCTCTAGAAAGTTCTTAACAGGCATGTCAGAATAATTAGATATCCAATTATCTATTAAGATTTTAATATTACCTCCATACACTTGCTTTTCCTTTGTTAGCTATCGCATATAACGCTTGATACTATTATCACGATCTTTATTATATTGATATAAGCGATTGCTTTCTTCCCAACATTTTGGAACAAGGACAAGAATTGCAGAATAATAGGCTAAACTATTATCATTGATGCTATTGAGCAGTTCTATCAACTTTCTTGTGTATTCTTTAAATGTATCCAAATCGTTATGTGACCAATTTAAGAGGCAGCGAATCTGTCCCCATAAATACGGGTGTTGCTCGGCAGTATCTATTTCCCTTTCCCATTCTTCGTTGCTCAAAATCAAAGATGCCTTAAGCTTTTCTTCAGCTAAAGATTGATTGTCGATTCTTTTGTAGGTTTTATCTAATGAACCCAAAAACTTTTTAACAACCATACCATCCTCTTCTATATTCATTCCTTGTATAGAAACAAAGGCTACCAAATCTGCAATCATTTGCTTCAAGCTTAAAGTAGCTTCCTGGGAATACGAAATTTTATCGATTCGCTGATTGTTATTATCGTTAAGAAGAATGTTACGCATCGCCCTAACCCATGATTCAAGATTTTTAAGCCATGGTTTATGACTTCCCTTATCAAAATACCAAGGCATCACTTCATCCTCTGACTTTTTTGTCTTAAAGACAGGAAAAGCACGAAGGAATAAAAGCATAGCATAGAATGTTAGTTCTACGTCATTTGGTATTTTATTTTCTAAAAAAGAGTCAAATAAAGAACGTTAGTCCTTATCTATATGACTTATTTCTGGCAAGAGACAAGAAATCTCATAATAAATATCATCAGCAGCTTTAAAAATTAAAGAGTTAACGTCCTTGATAAGCTGTTTAAAATCCAAAGTCAATGTAGTTACAGGCACAATCACATGCTGATCATCACTACGAAGATCCGTTAAACTATCGATATAAGCATATAACAAGTTATCTATTTTTGTTTCTTCTAGATTGTAAGACGCTTCTGCAAGCTTTTCTGAAATATTCTCATTCTCGAATAACTGCAAGGCTATTAATCGCAACAATAATTTTTTGAATTGAAATTCCGACAACTTAGCTACCTTCAGACGATCTTCTCTACGTTCTTCAGGCTCTATAGCTTCAGTATCTATAATTCTCTGCCGAGCATACTTATGCCAGAACATATCAATCCAAGCTCCATCCATCAAAGTACGCCAATTCTCTTCATCTTCTGAAGTTGCAAGAGATTTTCCCTGTTCATCAGTTTCCACCTGTTGAATTTGAAGTTCTTCCTCAAGAGTTGACTTCAACTTATCAAAATCAGACAACTGCTTACCTCGGGCATTCATCTTAATGAAAAGTTCATTAGATAGTCCAAAATCACCCAAATTTAACAGATTAAATGTTATATGTTCTAGATTCTGACGACAGACAGACAAATTCATAGACCAGTTATCTCCCATCTCATTATATATCGCATCTATCATAACAAGCATAGAAAGAATAGTTGGGTCATATCTCCATTCCCACTTAAACCAATCTCTCCCCGTTATGATAACAGAAGGTGCCGTATTCTTGGCTTCAGCTTCCAATATGACCTGCATAGCCTCATGCTGCACTAACTCATCACAAAACTCTTCTGAAGTATTACGAGTCTCATAGGTAAAGACAGAATGCTTTTTATCACCAGGCATAGCCAGTTCAACTCCCATCATCCAATGAAGAAGGAAGAGTGTTGTAAGGCGTTGCTGACCATCAAGTGGTTCAAATGCATTATTTAAGTTACTACCATATACAAAGTCAAGTTCTGTTGAAGGACGTTTACCTTTAACAACCAAAAGAAGAGAGTGTACGAATACCTTACGTATCTCATCTACCTTCTGACTCTGTCTTCCCTGAGCATAGTCACGCTGAATTTTTGGTATACGAAGCTTACCTAGTTTCAAAAGATCACTAAAACTATATTTCTTCAAGTTGTTACTCATATTTTGGTCTCCTTATCTTCTATAACTACTGAATCAAAAATCGGATCTACCACTTCATATATTGCATTCATATATCCCTCACGGTCAGTGCGGTTCCATCGCATACTATCAAGATATGAAGCAACTTTTTCACTATCCGTATAGTACTTAAGAAACAGATTACGTGTACATAATGGAATAAAGCGGTCTCCCTTTCTATCATATTTCAAAATACAATACCTTTTGTATGCAAATGGAGCATCCTTATACTCTCGGTTGGTAGCACTATCAAGCAAAGTTAGATTACTAAGATAGTCCTTCTTCATTGTTGTAAGATCTATCTCCGAATCATTCTCTCCCACCTCTGCTGAATAGTATTTATTTATCAGCTGATAGAATTCTCTATATTTATCTACGTTTACCTTTGTTCGGTCTGTGAATTCGATTATCATATTCTGACACTTCTGTGCTAAGTCCTTCGCACGATCAGTATGTTCCATACCAAGTATGAACTTAACATTTTTGAGCCAACGCAAGCGATCTTCGTATTTCTGTAATGTAGCATCATTCTGAGAATCAATATGTTCAACATCCCAACATTCTTATTTAAACTTATCAAAAGCAAATCGTAGATTCTGTCCCTTACGACAACACTCTACATTAAAAAGCAATAATATTCGAGGAACATATTCAGACTTATACTCGAACTCATCAATAACATCCTTTTTAATAAATTTATTATCTTGTTTGAATCGTTCCATTATCTTTCTACGCAGAGATTTCTCTGTGTCTTCAATAGTCCATTCATATCCAGGTTCAAAAACTTTACGCTTTCGTTTCTCATCCTCCAAATAGTTATATATCTGCAATGGACTAAAACCTACAGCTATGAGATAACCGACATAGTGATAATAAAGGTTATCTTCGTACCATGCAACAAGTCGATCAAAGGTCTTTCTTACTTGTTTCCAAGCATCCAGCATACTATGAACATCATTAGACCAGCTATTCACAAACACTTCATTGGTTCGATTACGTTCTTGATTACGGCAGAAATCATAAAGTTTCTGAAACTCACGATACGAATAGTCTGTATCATTCTCTTCCCCACGACAAGTGACAAAGTCAAACAACACATCTATACGAGTTTGGGTACCCTGGTTATCATCGCTGATGAAATACCAAAATTTATCATCCTGAAATTTGCGTTCCATCTCATTCCATTCCATTGCCAATTGCTCTGCAGGCAACTTATCTCCTTCTGCTCGCAAATCATAATCCATAATAAACAGAGCTTTAATAAGTTCAGAACTTGTGAGCGATATCTTACCCTTGTTTAAACGGTTAAAAATATTGATACTAATAATATCATTACTATTTTCATCAATCGCATACCAGATAATTTTCACATGACGCTTAGCTGAAGAATAAAACAAGCAGCGTATAATATCAGTAAAATCCTCGTTATTTACACACCATTTTTCTATCACATATTTTGCTTCACTCAAATAATAACTATCGATATTATCAGCCGCATTAGGATCATCGAAGTTCAATTGTGGTCGGTTTGTATAGGTAATCTCATATAACAATGAAGTATATTTTTGAATATCCTTAGGGGTCATATAGCCTCTGAGAAGTTCTTTAAGAACAAGCAGAAGAGTTGTTAATCGTTGCTGACCATCAAGCACCTCATAGACATCTATACCATTATAATTACAAGCCTTGACAACAACAGGCTGCAGAAAGTAACTATCGCTTTTCACATTGTCATCATCGGCAAATTGTTTAATGTCTTCAAGCAGGTCTATCACCTGCTTTTCTTCCCAACGATAACCACGTTGGAAAGATGGTATCACAAAGTGATATTGTCCATCCAACATATCCGCAATGGGCATTGGAGAGAAATTTTTATCCATTATTTGATATTCGTTATTCATAAGAGTATTACATAATATTTAAAAATGGAGAAAAGATAGTCAACAAAATGGTTATGCAAAATGCTGGCGTGTTGCCCTCTAGCCACCCACCTATGCTCAATGCGCTTATGCCCAATACAAGAGATGCACCGTGAATAAGTTGTTATCCGATAAGTGAGATAAGCAATTCTATACTTGATAGAACAAATCTATGCAAGTTTTTGTCGCCCCTATCTTCTCTCCGTATTTTTTTCAAACAATACAATTCGACTATTAATCTATCAAATCAACTGTCCAGTTCAGACTCTGAATCTTCATATCGAGTTCACGATATTGCTTAGCGTATGAATCAGCCTGCTTACGAAGAAGACTTACATCTACCGTACGCACATACTTCAACTCGTTTCTTCCATACCGAGTATCATTAACAGAAACGTATCTTACGATGTCCTGCATCGCCTTTACACGCATAGAAAGAACGTCTCTCTTAGCCATCATTCTGGTAAGAGATTCACCATCCAACATTGTCTGAACATTAGTAAGATTAATGCGATAGATTAAGTCTTCCAACTGTACAAGAGCCTCATCCAGTTCTTTGCACAATTCTTCCACATTATCGCATGGTTCATCACCCTCCAAAACTTTGGCGCTCGCCTTGATACGCTCCTTTAATTCAGCGACCTTTGTTTGCAACTCGGCTCTAATACTTAACGCTTCTGCTAACTTCATAATTCTATCTCATTAATTGTTTAGAATGATAAATGCTTTTCTTTTGAAGCATTTAGCATCTATGAATTTATAACTCCTTCACCCATTTCTGACCAGCTTTGGTCTTCATCATCCAAAGCAAAAACAAGGCTGCGCAAACTGCGACACCACCCAAAATTATAATTAATCCTTCCATATTATTTATGTTTTAAAATATAGTACCCAATAACAGCTAATAAAACTGTCGAAATAACACCAACACCTAATAAGATGGCATAAGGCAAAGCCTCCTCCATCCCTGTTATTAAGGCAACAGAGCCACCTATCACCATTGCGGTGAAAGTAGTTTTTGCCAAATCAAAGAAAAACTTACCAATAGTTTCTCTTATCGATTTTTCCCTTTCCCGGTCGTCTCTAGCTGTCATAATCAAAAAATATTTTTTATGAATGCAAATGTAGTAAAAATCTAGCTCTTCGCCAAACTTTTTGCAGAAAATCATTGTATATAACGATAAAAACCCATAAAACATTCGCAAAAATAGCGAATACTAAATATAAAGTATTATCTTTGCAACCAATAAAACATATATAAATGGAAACCACCTTTGATGGGTTTTACCCAACTCACCCTGGTGAGGTTTTGAAAGATGAATTAGAAGAACGTAGCATTTCGCAAAGAAAATTTGCGGAAAGTATCGGTATGGGATATTCTGTACTCAACGAAATACTGAATGGCAAACGTCCCATTACCACAACTTCTGCTCTAATGTTTGAGGCTGCACTAGATATTCCTGCAGATTCTCTCCTGAAACTGCAGATAAAATACAATATGCATACAGCCCGGAAAGATAATGCTTTGGTTGAAAAGCTCAAGCAGATTCGCAAAGTTGCAGCTATACTATAAATATATATTCAATATGGCTATTATAAAGACAGTAGAAGGAAAGACTCCCCGATGGGGAAAGAATTGTTTTATCGCTGAGAACGCAGTGCTGACCGGCGACTGTATTCTTGGTGATGATTGTAGCATTTGGTATAGTGCGGTATTGCGCTCTGACGTGGATGCCATCAGATGTGGAAACAGAGTGAATGTACAGGATTGCGCCTGCATCCATCAAACCGGTACGATGCCTTGCGTCCTGGAGGATGATGTATCTGTGGGACATGGTGCCATCGTCCACGGAGCTACAGTTAGAAAAGGTGCTCTCATCGGTATGAATGCCACCGTGCTAGATAAGGCTGATATTGGCGAAGGAGCTATCATTGCTGCAGGTGCTGTAGTTACCCATGGCACCAAGGTTCCTGCACATGAGATTTGGGCGGGTATTCCTGCCAAGAAAGTGAAAACTTGCGCTCCCGGCCAAGCCGAGGAGTTTGCCAAGCATTATTCCGGATACATCAAAGACTGGTATCTGAAGGAAGATTAATTGTTACAACGAGCATTTAATATCATTGAAACGATACCATCTATAAGTTATAAAAACTAAAAACAGATAACTTTTATCACTTATAAGTGAAATTTTTCGTATATTTGCAAAAAGTTTCATTTATAAGTGATAAAAATATGGCAACTATTATTCGTCAATCATATATCGACAAGATAGAAAAGTATCTTGGAAAGGAGATCATCATCGCATTAGTAGATCAACGTGGTGTAGGTAAAGAATGTTCCTAGAACCTGAATCCAAAGAACATTCTTACTCGCCATTTGTTTCTTTTCACCTGCAGGTGATCCTCATCTCCTGCTACAGAGAAATTATAAACCGCAGTGGCACCGGCAAACTTGTTGCGCCAGGAATAGACAGCCGCTCCCCGACCCGTAATGATCGCAGATGGGAAATGATATTTCATGCTGTTACGAACGGTTGGAATCTCAGTATCACTACTCCCCTCTTCAGCTTCTACTCTCATCTTGGTATAGTCATGAGAATATACCGTGATGGTTGGCAAGGCTGACAGATGGAACAGAAAATGAGAGGATGGAACAAGATTATATCCATAGCCTGCACCGAGCGCCAACTCATTAAGACGGATGGTCATACCCTTCACCTTCGTCTTGGAGCCGTCAAAACTGGCACCTATCATCCAACTTCCGGCGCTTCGTTTCTGTATATAGCTCTGGCTGAAGGCAGCCGGAAAGGAGAACTTACGATAATTGAAAGCATAATAGAAATTGAGATTCAGAGCCTTCTGCGATATATCACCCTTATGGACATCAATCTCGCTGGAACCCACTTTCTGATGACCATGGAATGTCTTGGACGAGAGATAGACCACATCGAAGCCATAGCGGTTGCTGTAGGAGTTGAGGTTGAACTCAAAGTCCTGGTTCTTGCCAGCCAGCTTGGCAGGATTTACAGCCAATCCAAGTCCCAATCCCCGATAAGCCACGGCAATGGAGAAAGTTCCACGGCAGTCTGCCATCACTTTGGTATGCGTTTCCGCTCCATCTGTCTTCGCCGTAGTTTCCAAATCAGCACCCGAAAGATTGCCTCTCAGTTTGATGGTCCATCGGGCATAAGGACGGGAGATGTAGGTGGTATCATACTTTATCTTGTAATAATTGGCAGCTAGCAGGGAATCTCCTCTGAACAATTGGCGGTCATAGAGGCTCAAGCGTCTTTGAATCTTGACATAATGCTTCATGAACCTTTGCTTTTTCTTCTCACTCATCTTACTTTTACCCAATTCTGCCATGAGAAGAGAGTCGCCCCATTGGAGCATACATCCCCTATCGGCAGATTGCCGCAACTGGAGTCGCAGGCTATCTGCCATCATCAGCAGTTCCTTCAGCTTCTTTCGAGGCTTCCTGTTCTGCTTGTTTTGGGCAATGACAGGAGCAATCACTCCCATAGAAAATACCATCACAAGAAGTGATGCTTTCAACATCATCAGCGAACCATTTTTCATTTTTTGTCTATTCATCTTACTTATCTTTTTTCCTATTCCGATACAAAAGTACTGTAAAACTCCGAAATAGGAAAGAGAAAAGCAACAAAAATAAGAATTGAAGGCTTTTTTATAGATATCGCTTGCAAAAAAGTAAGAGAAGGAACGTTTTCTCATTCAGATAAACGTTCCTTCTCATAAACTATCTTTCCATCTTGAATATGGCGGCACTTATGCCTGAAGCTTTAATCACATCAGTCTTTTTTCCTGATTTATACACAACCTTTCCTGTGGAAAGAACAGAAACTGCCTTACCACCAACGGAGCTGATATTGAGAGAGGCTGCCTTGGCACCAGGATTCACTATAACAACATACTTCTCATCACCCAAAGTACGCTCATATACCATCGGATATTCCTGCCCCTTCCGGTTCAGGAGCTTCCAATCACCCTCATTGTCAAGAGCCTTGGCTGAATGACGCAAAGCGGTCAACTTACGGGTATATGACAACAGAGAATTCTGATCTCCCTGCTGAGCTTCAACGGTCAACTTTCCGTTTTCCGTATCTACAGGAAAATAAAGCTTATCGGGTGCACTCGTAGAGAATCCGGCATTCTTGCCCTTGGTCCACTGCATCGGAGTGCGGGTACCAGAACGCTCATTGCTACCCTCCTTGTTAGGGAGATTCATCTGATACTTCATACCAATCTCATCACCATAATAGATAAACGGAATACCTGGCATGGTGAGGAAGAAGGTCATCGCCACCTTCAACTGGTCAGGCGTATTGCGGGTACCGATGTTAGGGCGCTGGTAATCATGGTTGGCAGATGGAACAGCGATGTAGCCGAGATTCTTGGTGGCATTGAATGCCTTGGTATAGTTCTCGCTAAACTCCTTGAGCGAACCCTTGCCTTGCTTGTCGAAATAGCAGTTCTGGTAACTCTGCTCCCACTTGCCCCATGGAGTCTTACGGTCGAAGAACAGAGAAGCATATCCCTTGAGACCGAAATGGATGTAGAAATCGATGTTGAAGCCGGCAGGAATGGCTTGCTGCGGATTAGCCCACTCAGAAATCAAGACAGTCTCAGGATAGTACTTGTCCTTCCATGCACGCATCTCATTCCAGAGCTTGGAAACCTCCTTCTTGTCGGGGTCGTTCTTGATAAGCGATGATGCCATATCTACACGGAAGCCATCCACACCCTTATCAAACCAGAAAGCCATGATGTTACGTATTTCCCTGCGGACAGCCTGTGGTCCTGGAGCATCTACCCCCTGCTCCCAAGGATGATTTGGGTCTGGATGAGCAAAGCCATAGTTCAAGGCTGGCTGGCACTCGAAGAAATTCTTCTCGTAATACTTGGCAC
>JAJWLX010000089.1 GCA_021636625.1 Prevotella sp.
GTTATTTGATGATGAGGGCTATTCATATAAATGTAGGTTAAATTTTTCTGACCATTTCAAACTGTTGTCCTTTTGGGGTAAGTCCTAATGATGACAAGAAACCAGTGACTGATTCACAATCGCAATCAACATTAGTAAATTTGAGTACATCGCTTTGAAAATGACTGACAGCACTTTTAAGCAAAGACTTGCCTATTCCTTTACGCCGGTAATCTTTTGCAACTGCGAGGGATGAAATATCGCCAGATGCCGGTTCAAAGATAACAAATCCGACAAGTTCTTCTCTTTCATAAGCTCCCAATATGTCCAAATTGTCGATTCCGCGTTCCAGTGAAGCCCTGTCATTTTGCCATGAAGGATGAAAATCGAACCAGGCCGTTTGGTTAAGGCAGTTTTTTAAATCCGATGGGAGTATGCGACATGCGGTATGGTTTACTTGCAATACAGGAACAATATCGCTCAGTTTGGCAGAGTAGTAGTTGAAATTTCTCTGTGTTTCAAAGCCTAATTTGCGATATATTTTTATTGCTTTGTGATTGTGTTGCAAAACTTCCAGTACATATTGCCGAACTCCTTGTTGACATATCAATTCGAGGCTGAAAGTGAATATTTTTTGGGTTAGGTGTAATCCCCGGAATGAAGGTACGGTTCCCGTCCCTGTGTCATAGGCAGTCAAGATGTTGTTGTACATGCCTGTTCCGTTAAGCACAAAAGAAATCAGCCGTCCTTCGAAAAATACTCCGAAAGATAGTTGTGGATTGTATCCTCGTCGGTCGAGCATGCGTCGCAATTCATCCGCATTCAAAGAGAAATCATAATCTTTGAATGCAGATGAGAATGCCGCATACAAATCTTTGAAAGAAACGGACTCTAAAGAATGAATGATGATTCCCATATCGGACGGTGTTATGTGTTTGGATTTTCATCACTATTCTCTACGGGTAAACCGTGCTGTTTGAGAAAGCTGAGCTTATCCCAATAACCTCTTTGGAAAACTATTTTATCGTTTTGCACATGAAAGAATCCGCATCCTCGCAACCCGAGCGGATCTTTCCATTCCATGATAGCCCATTCTCCATCCTCGAATATATGCTCAACAATACAAACCATTTTTGAGGTTGCAAATTCATTTACAAACATTTCATGGATAGCTGTTTTTCCTATAACTGGGGTGTTTGCGACTTGATGGTTTATGGCATCCTGAGCGTATAAGTTTGCCAAAGCGACTGCATCGGCGGCGTTGAAGCAGTCAATCCATTTTTGTAGTATCCTTAATTCCGCAACACTATTACAAATATAACTTTTTAAGTACCTGAGCAACAAAAAGTTGCTCAGGTACTTATAAAATAAGTTAAACTAAAATGCTGCGGAATTTAGGATATCTTGAAGAAGAACGTAATGAACAAATTAGAAAAGAAAATGAGAGACGATTCCAACAAGAGCAACAAAGGATAAACAATCAACGTCTTCATGAGATTAATGAACGTAATCGCATTGCTTTAGAACGGGAAAATGCGAGGAGAAGAGCAGAGGAAAAAAGAAAAGCGGAACAAAAGCGAAAAGAAACCAGTCGCACAAACACAAATGTTCCTCCGTCGCAACCGAAGAATAATCGTTGGTCAATAGGCTCTAATCCAACTCTTCTTCCACGAGCAACCTCATCAAAAACAGCAACTACAAAAACAAACTCATCTAATAAAACCGATGGAAAAGAGGGAAAGTAAGTAATCTTATTGCAAAATGAATTGTATATGCAGTCAATCGCCAGTCGGTTGGCTGCATTTTTTCTGTGTGCAAGGATGGTCTATTCGCCACCGATGGAGGGGCGGTTAGCACCGCTCGCCTCCAGATAGTCGTTTACTGCGTCACGCATGGTGAACTCTCTCATGCCTGTCTTTGCCCAGTAGATAAGGGCATCAACAGCGGCTTTTCTTGCCTTGCTGTATTCGTTGTCTGTCATGATTCTGATGTTTTGAGTTTTCTAAAAAAGTGTGATGCATATCCAAATGGTGATTTCAACAAAGATGATAGACCAACTTAGGAAAGCCAAGCCGAACATCCAGGCATAGGTGCTACCGTTGAAGTATGCACCCTCCTCGATATTGCGGATTCGTTTAAGCTCTTTCTGCTGGTGAGTGAACAGGTCGTTTATCCGCTTCTCATGCTCGTCAAGGGCTTGCTTGAAAGCAGAAATGGCGGTGTTGTTCCGCTTATCCAACTGGGCAACTCCTTCATCGTTGATGCCGACTTTGAGGTTGCTCTGCTCTGCCTTGACTATGGCATGGCATATACTATCCACGATGTTGTCCGTGCTCCTGTGGGCAGCCATAAGTGCCACTTTCGTTGATTCCAACCTCCGATAGGCATTGCCCAGTTCCTCCTTTGCCTCATAGAGTGCTTTCTTGGCTGATTCAATCTCTTTCAGGGTCACTTTGATTTCTTCCTTGCCACTCTCGATGTTCTCGTCCTCCTGCATCTGATTGTACAGGTTAAGCACATCCTGTGTGGCATCTTTCTTGTTTCTTCCCATACCGTTCTTGTTTGAAAAGTTATCGTTTCATGCCTCTCTTTATCGGCTTGCAGAGTGTGTTTGCTTGCATTGCGCAACGTCTTGCCCATTCACGGTCATCATCGTCCTTATCACGTCCCCAGCCACTGCCAGGACTGCCACCGCCACCACATGACTCAGACATCGATGTGGCAGCATCAAGGTAGTTCATGAAGAGCAGCATGGCTACATTCAGAATGTCAGTGTGGCTTGCGGATCCATTCTCGGGAACTTCGATACAACTGTTCATCGTGTCGTAAGCAGTTCTCGGCATGACTATGCTGAAACGCTCACCATCGACTTCAATAATCTTTCTCAATCCGGCAGGAAGGTCAGGTTTGGCAACATTGCTTGTACGAGACAGACCACCTTGCGATGCCGTATTTCTGCTGTCCAATGTGGTAGCGTTTGAAACAGAAGGAGAAGGTCTTTGACCAACTGCAACAGGTGTTGGCTGAGGGTGCAGCTTGCGGAAGGTATTCCCGATTTTCGATGCGGTGAGATTCCTTCCTACACCCAGTTCGGAAGCCTTGATGGTAGTTTTTCCGAACTTGAAGCGGTAGCCATGCACCCTGCCTTGACCATTCTTGTCACGGATAAGCTCGATGTCATATCCCTTTGCCCTCAATCGGTCGGCATATTCATCCCAATCAAAGAACGGCATTGAACGCAGCACATCCATACAGGCTTTGGTCACCTCTGCAATGCGTTCCTGACGAATATCCATGGCATCCTTCCAACCATGACGCTGATTGATGGCTTTCGCAGCCATCACGGCACGCTCACCGATGAACTTCACATCATTGAGATTACCGTCCATGTCGATGCGGTTCACCACCAGATGCAGGTGGGGAATGCCACTCTTGGAGTCACGGTGAAGGGCGGCAAAATATTGTGAGTTGGCTATGTTGGTCGGCTTGACCGAAGTTGCAGCCTTGCCTTTCTTCTTGCCGATGTGGTTCACCTTGGAGATACCATCCATCTCACGAATGAACTCGTCAAGGAATCTTCTCCAGTCCTCCATAGTCCAGTTACGTGCCTCCTCCTCAGATGGGGAAAGCTCAAAGCGGATGGACGTCAGTTCGATGGGCTTCTTGGCATACCTCTGCTTGAACATGGACTGATGCAGCACCATCTCGTCCCACATGCCCATCGGCGGCAGACCCTCGCTGAGATGGTTGGTCTTGACGATGTCCGCGCGATTGTTTTTGGTTGCGTAATTGGTCATTGCCTGACCATGCTGAATTGCTGACGCTTTTGCTATCATAACATATCCAAGAATTTGTCTCTAATGCGGCTCAATTCCTCTATCAGGGTGTTGATGCCTTGAAGCCAACGTTCCATGAAGTCGGCTCTCTTGAAGAGTTTTAGTCTCTCGGTCTGTGGCAGGGCATGAAGCGCATTGCGCACATAAACCAGTTCAGACCTTGCCCCGATTAAGCCCTTCAAGGCTTCCTCCTGCTCTGCGGTCATGGGTAGGGATGGCTTGTGTCCGATGCCTAAGTCATGAAGATATGTGCTCTTGCTCCTGCCTGACAGTCGGGCATTATGTACTACCAAGTCGTAGTGTTCTTCTGTGAAACGAACGTCAATGTGTCTGGTCTTCGGAGGTCTCTTCCTTGAGGTTTTCTCCGTGTTGTTATTCTTGTCTTTTGTCATTGTAGATGGGGTTTATAAAGTTTATACTTGATATAACAGGACAGCCAATGTGAGCCTGCGAACATTCAAGAATGCCAGTAGGAAGCGGTGGGCGAAGCGAAACCGTCTGACACTGGTACTTCTTGTTTAGACCTCCGAAAAAAAACTACGGCTAATAGAGGTAGCGGCTTCTGGATAGCTTGCCTGTCGGGAACGTCAATAGTCGAAATAAGGGAAAAGTAGAGATGACATCATGAGTGACTTGGGGTGATATGCGCGCCATGTCTCTCCGTGTGATCCTCGCATCGTCCTTCATGGGGCGGTGGCTGCAAGAGGTTGCCCTCGTCATCATAGACAGGAGACGGCAGCAACTCAATGGGTGATGCCCCTTCTCCTTGATTGCAGTCATCTTCTGACGGCTGTCCAACCTCATACTCAAAATGGTCATCACCTTCCTTTTCCCTTTGTTTGAAGTCTTGTGGTATCGGAGAAGGATCTGAAAGTCCATCCCCGATAACATGAGAATTAACGAAAGGGGAAGAGGTATTATAAGAGGCAGGAACATGGGGCTGCAGAATGTCAGTAGTGGCAGGATTGACGCTGCTGTCTTTCTGCTGACCTATGCCATTGGAAAGATTGCCTTCCGAAGAGCAAGCGGTATCGGATGGGACATTGGACACCGATTCCTCTTGGGTGGCGGAAGTCACGGATTGACGGTTGTAGAAGGGGTTCTTGATGGCTTCCTTGATGCCGTCAACGTACCAGAAGGCGATGCATAGTATCGTATGTATGGAGGTGCGGTTGTTCCTCTCGGTTGAGAGGATGCCCACCTGATTGAACAGTTCCACCACCTTTGCCGCTGTCTTGCGGTCACACTTCCAAAGGGCAGACAGCTCAACGGTAGAGATGGCAAACTGCCCGATGGAGAGAGAAGCGGAGAAGCCTGTCTTCAGATAAACACTTGGCTTGGTGGATGCCATTGATACAAAAGTGCCGAAGGCGGTCATGCGGTGGAAGCCCTGCCTGTCATCCTTCAAGAAATCGAGCTGTTCCTTGGTCAGCAGGATTCCGTATTTTATGCTTTGGTTACTCATCTTGAAAAACTGATTATTAGTGAAACGGATTACTCAGCAAAGAAAGAATGAATAGTTTCTCTTTCCCCTTTCGTAAAAAGTAGATTACATGATTCTCTTATCCGTCATGCCATTCTTCCCCATTAGGATTTTTCTCGCCCTTGACCCTCTTCATGGAGGCAGGCTTGTTCTTCTTGCTTTTCTGCAACATTGCCAGATGAGCCTCGAAGTCTGCCTGTTCCTCCTGGGTCGATTCGTAAGGCTTGTCCCATGAGCCACCTGCCTCAATCCATTTTATCAGCTGGTCTTTGAAGAAGTAGAGCGTGTTCCCTCTCTTGTAGAAAGGAATGCGCCTTTCAGATGTGTAAGCATAAAGCGATGAGACTTTCTTTCGGACGAAGGCACTTGCCTCTCTGATGTCCATAAGAACATGGTCATTCTCGCTCGGAGCATTGCCTATTCTCTGACCAATGTCATCAAGACGAGTCATCATCGTATTGACCTTTGTCAGAAGTTCGCCAACTGCACTGGGCAGTTGGTCGAACGATAATGATTTGTTTTCTTCCATTTGTTATCCTGATTATGTTTTTCACTTATGTCTGGTCACTCTCTTCCTTTGTTGGTATTTTGAGCGAGATACGTTCTGCCGCATCACGTTTGAGTTCGTCCACCACATCGGCATACACCTGAGTAGTGGCAAGATTGCTATGGGTAAGCAGCTTGCTCACGGTGTAGATGTCCGTTCCCTCTGCCAACTGCAAGGTGGCAAAGGTATGACGGAAGCAGTGGAAGGTGATGTGTTTCTCGATGCCGGAAGCCTTTATCCACGGTTTGAGATACAATGCCACTGTACTGTTCGTGAGATTCTTGAACACCTGTCCAGTGCTTCGCTCGCCACAGAGCTGCAAAGCCTCTTCGCTGATAGGCAGGATTGCAGCGGTGGAAGTCTTCTTTGTGATAATGTCCATTCCCCAGCCGCCATCAGCCAACTTGACGATATTCTCCCACTGGAGTCTGATGCAGTCAGAAAGGCGAAGACCTGTAAGGCAGGAGAAGAGACCTGCACGGCGAAGGACATCACTCTTGCAAGGAGTCTGAGACAACTGCAACAACTCTTCCTTGGTGAGGAACTGCCGCTTGTTGCCATGAGCCTTGGCACGCACAAGTTTCTTGGCGATATTCTCTTTGAGCAGTCCGTCCTCGTATGCGATGGCAAGGATGCACTTCAACTTGGTAAGGTTGTTGTTGGCTGTTGTTCCCATCATGCGCTTGCCGTTGTGCATACAGGCATCCGACAACAGGTAGTCGAGGAATCCCTGGCAGTACGGAACGGTAAGGTCGCAGAAGCGGCACTCGCCATGCGTGTAATTGTGGAAGTGCATGTAGGCGGTTGCCCAGTTCTGGCTGCTGCCACGCTCAATCATGAGGTTCTTGAAATATTCCAAGAAGCTCTCCTTGCCCTTGTTGCGGTCGAGGAAGCCATACTCCTCATTGATGATGGACTCAGTCCTGCGGCACTTGATGATTTCCGCTTTCTGAATCATACTTTTGTTGTACTCCTGCTGAAAGCGTTCAACAGGGTTGGTGTAGATGTAAAGACCAAGGTACTCCCTGCGTGAGAGCTTGCCTGTCTTCGGGTTGCGGATTGGAGGATAGAAATCCAGATAGAGGGAAGTCTGTCCGTTCTTGATAGGTCGTTTCCGCACGGTGACCTTTGTACAAATGTTCGTCATATTGTTATTCTTTTATTATTCTTACCGATGTGTATCTGTGGATGCGAATAGCCATGGTCGCAACGCTTTAACTCTCAAATCCGATGCAAAGTTAGATTGCCGTGAAAAGAGAAAAGCAAAGATGGCTTCAAATACAGCCAGAATTTAACCTGAATTTGCTTTTGAGTATGATTTTACGCTCAAAATCAGACTAAAAGCAGGTATTGGATGCGTTTTTTGTCTTATATCCGTTACTCTGCGTTGTGGGTTTGTTTCGACCGACATGGATGGGTGCTGCATAGCAATTGCAACGGCATGGGTCGTATATGAGTTTGTTTGAACCATCTCTTGACTTGTGTCTCACTTCCGTTTTGCCTTGGTCGTAGTACTGCTTTTCTCTGCCTTCTTGCGTGCAGCCTCCCAGTCTGCTTTCAGATAGTAGTTGGCTCTTCCGCCTTTGAACTTTCGGATTCTCACTCCATGGGTCTCCGCAAATCTGCGTACCTGTGTCTTGCCTAATCCGTAGAGTTTCATGATGTCGAAGCAGGTGTACCAGTCATCGGAAATGTTCTTACCCTGTTCTTCATTATAAAGCCCGATAACCCTTTCCACGTCTTCTTTCTTGAAGCAGGTCGTTCCCCATGCGTGAACTGACTGGAGTTGGTAACGATTGCGGACTTCATAGAATCTTCCATACTTGATATTAAAGGTGCTCAACACCTCTGCCATTGTGTAATGGGTGTCGTGGGTTACTCCATCAGGTGCTCTTTCACCAGCCCTGGGAGTCTTGCGACACTTTGCCAACTTGTTGACTGAGCCAGTCTCGGCATCTTTTAGCCTCTGTGCTTTCTTGGACGTTGCTCCTTCTAACGATAGGGAAGAAGGGAGAACCACCTGATAACCTTGTCCCTTGGCTATTTCAAGAAGGTCTTGCAAATAGATCCTGGTCATGCGTGTACCGAAATTTACGGCTCTTAGCCTGCCTTGACGAATAAGACTGCGTACTGTCTTGACGCTGATGCTTACTGCCTGCGCTGTTTCCTCTACGGACATCAGCACGATTGGAATGCGAGTTGTAGTATTCATTTTTACCGTTATTTTTGAATTTTGCAGTGACTCATGGGGGATGGTCCTTGACGGAAACTTTTAAGAGGAAACAAGGGGAAATAAGAGGAAATAAGAACCCTCATTAAGAACCGTGTGTCCCTCTGCCCATGGTACAACCGTGGTACAAAATTACTATAAACGGATGAAACTCGCAATAGGCGGTTGGAGCGTTATGTTAATGAATATGTATTGAAAATGAGCTATTTATGACGTTTCTCTAAGTTTTGTTTGGAGTTCTTTTCGATGCGTTTTAGTCCATATGACATGCATGTGGAAGGACTTACCACTTCCCGAAGGACCGAGGCAGAAGAAATTGGAGTTATCCGTTATCTTGTTCTTTCCCTCCTTTCCGCTGATGTCGATGGCCACTGGCACACCTTGGCGGTCTGTATAGTAAATCTTCAAAGGCGTTTCCTCACTATGCTGAATGCGCTCTTTGTACATGAGACAGGCTGCTGCATCACTGAGAGTCAGGAATCGGTCATACTCTGGGTTGGTGGAGTAGCAATTACCAGGGAATGAGTTGACAAAAAGCTCCAGCTGGTTGTAGGCTCTTTTGCTGATATGAATGCCCAATCGGCCAAAGGAGTTCTCCAGATGGTTGGTACATTTCTGAATATCAGCATCTATAGGTACTCCAACGACAAGGTTGAAGTGGGCATATACCAACTGCTTGTTTTCTCTTGCTATCACATCCTGCACCTTCTTGATGTCCTCCACGGCTATCTGGTTGCTTGGATTTGGCATACTGGCATGACGATTTTTCTTCTTGTCGAGTAGGGAGAGTTCTCTTTTCTGGTTAGGAATGAAGAACATCTGGTTATACACAACTACATCGGCAGATGGAATGCTGTCAACCAATGATACCATATCTACTGGCATTGAAACATTGTTCACCTCAATATTGGTGAATGGACGGACTATGGATGGTGTGCTGACACAGTCAACATCAACAAGGCTATAGACCTTGCATCGTTTGTTGCCCATGCTGATAGACTCTTCATCAACTTTGAAGTTTGTCATTGACACAGTCTTGTCGTTGAAGTTCATGGAGAAATAGCGGTCAACATATTCACGAGCCGTATTGCCATCGAGGTAGGATGCTTCCAAGCCGGAATCCTTCAATTGATCTTTGACTTTTCGGATCTTCACCATAAAGTCTCGCCATTTCTTATTGTCAAAAGAGAAGATGCGGCTTTTCTTATTCTCCTGGGTGATAATCAGATAAGTCTGGCTGTCGGTATAGGAACGTCCATTGAAATACTTGAAGTAAGACTCTGACAAGAACTCATGGTTGTCGTTACTCTCATCCTGAAACTGCTTACGCACGAAGACATCCTGCTTATGAATGGCATAGCCTTCACCGAGGGTCTGGGCAAGTGCGGTGACAAGATGATTGAACTCATAGTAGCTGTCTATATTGGCAGAATACTTCTGCACTGGGTTCTCCATCTTCAAGATGGCTGAGTATTCGCCAGTCTTGGTGTAGAGCACGCCAATACCATCCACGTCCTCAACAGAGAAGTAGATGTCCTGAAAGATCTTCTTGCGTTTGCCTCCGGTTCCAAAAGCAGAGACTGAGATAGCCATGCCTATGAGTATAGCTACAAATGCTATGATTACATATATGATCATTGTTATTTGCTCTTTTATCAAATGAAGATAGGCTCATCCTTGCGAGAGGGTGAGCCTACCGATTTACACTATTCAGATTTCAATACACTTGCTCATTTGTTTACGTTTGAATTTTGTTTGATTACATTCTATGCGAACAAGCATAGATGAACACACCATGCTCTTCCTTCTTGGTATGCAACCCTTTCTTCTGTTTGAAGAAGATGAGGGCGGCTCCCGAACAGAGGGAAACAGCAAGAACCACAAGACCAACCACAAAGCCGAGAATGCAATATGCTATGATAAAGCCGAGGATGGCTCCACCAACGGCACAGGCTGCCCAGGTGATGTAGCGCCCCTGGAACCCCATAAATTCAAGGGGCTTTTGGAGACCCTTGAACATGGGATAGCTTACGTACTGATTTTCGTTTACTTCTCTTGACATGATGTATTCTTTAATGCTTGAACGATAGATTAGAGACCGAAGAACAAAGGCAGAGCCTGGGCTGCAGCAACGAGGAAGATACATGCGCCAACAACCATCATGATCTTCTTCTTGAAATCTTACTGATTATTTGTAATGTGCTGATATTCAATATATATCGAGT
>JAJWLX010000001.1 GCA_021636625.1 Prevotella sp.
GGACCGTATTGCTTTACATCGTGATTGTACTTTCTATCACTATCGCCAACCTGTTCGCCATCCGTCAGAGCGACCTGAAGCGTTTCATGGCATTCTCTTCAATCTCTCAGGCAGGTTACATCATGTTGGCTGTGGTAGGCAACTCAGCGATGAGCGTTACAGCCCTGACTTACTATGTATTGATTTACGTAGTAGCCAACCTGAGCGTCTTCGCCATCATCGCTTCTATCGAGGAGCACAACAACGGAACTGTTCAGATGGACAGCTACAATGGTTTGTACAAGACCAATCCACGTCTGGCATTCCTGATGACTTTGGCATTGTTCTCATTGGGTGGTATTCCTCCATTTGCAGGTATGTTCTCTAAGTTCTTCGTGTTCATGGCAGCGGTACAGGGTGCTGATATCCATACCACCCTCGGTGGTTGGGCATACGGCGTCGTATTCATAGCCTTGGTTAACACTGTATTGAGCTTGTACTACTATCTGCTCATCGTGAAGGCAATGTTCATCAAGCACAGCGATAATCCGCTTCCTACTTTCCAGAGCGCATTCTCAACCAAGTTGGCGCTTGCTATCTGCACGGTAGGTATCGTAGCATTCGGTGTTTGTTCATTCGTATTCGACTGGATTTCAGTTGCAGCGAATGCATAAATCATCAATAATTTATAAAAATCCCGGCAATCGGTAAAAGATTGCCGGGATTTTTTTTGTTTTGTCTAAAAATAGCTGTACCTTTGCACCCCGAAAGAGGCATGGTGCCTCCATTATACATTATAAATTATTAATTATCAATTGAAATATGGATAAGTTACCAATGAATGATGTTCCGATGCTCGTAAGTGCCATCAACTTCCTGCTTCGTGACCACGAGTTTGAAACACTCGATGAAATTTGTAATCACTTCAATGTGAATCGTGCAGCATTAGAAACCAAAATGGCTACCCAAGGCTTTGAGTGGTCAGAGCAGCAGAAGAAATTCTGGTAAGAGCACCCTATAAACTATAAATAATAAATTGTAAATTATTAATTAATTATGACACCTCCTCGACCCTTGTGGAAGTCTGTACAAGACTATGTAATGATTGCGATAGGTATGATTTCCTACGCCATTGGATGGAACGTATTCCTCTTGCCAACCAATGTGACAGCAAGCGGATTGCCTGGTATTTCCAGTATCATCTATTGGGCAACCGGTTGCCCTGTGCAAATTCCGTATTTCATCGCCAACGCCACCTTGTTAATATGTGCGTTCAAGATTTTGGGAGCAAAGTTCTGTGTCAAGACTGTTTATGCCGTCATCGTGGTAACCGCCTTGACCTCCTTCTTCTCCAGTCGTTTAGGCGATATTCATCTCTTGGAAAACCAACCTTTATGGGCTGCTTTCCTGGGTGCCGTTTTCTGCGGCTGCGGTATTGGACTCGGTTTCTCTGTTGGTGGAAGTACGGGTGGTACGGATATCATTGCCGCCATTGTCAACAAGTATCGCGACATTTCCTTAGGTAGAGTGATTATGATATGCGACATTTTCATCATCAGTTCCAGCTATCTGGTGGTTCACGATTGGGAAAAAGTGTTATATGGTTATGTGGTTCTTTGCGTTCAGGCATTCTGCATCGACCAGGTGGTGAACAGTCGCCGTAGAAGTGTACAGTTCTTCATCATTTCGCAGAAGTATGAGGAGATAGGCAAGCGTATCAACGTGGATGCTGATAGAGGAGTAACGGTGGTTAACGCCAGCGGTTTCTATTCCGGTCAGGATGTGAAGATGCTCTTCGTGCTTGCCAAGCAGCGCCAGGCTCCAGCCATTTTCCGCCTTATCAGCGAGATAGATCCACATGCCTTTGTCAGTCAGAGTGCCGTTATCGGTGTGTATGGTGAAGGTTTTGATAAGATTAAGTACAAAGCCAAGAAAGAGCACGGAGTTTAATCCGTGCTCTTTTGTTAGTATGAGTAATCCCTCAGCCCGCAGTTTGCAGGTTGGGGGATGATTCTTTCTGCTCCCATTCCTATACCTCCAGCAGCGGCTGGAGCTTGGTGGCATCGAAGCAGGGGCATGCCTTCTGTACGCCAGGCAGGTCACGATGACCCAGTATCACCTTGATGTCAGGGAAACGGTGGTGGAGGTTGATGATCAGCCAGAACATCGCATCCTTCTGGGCCGCCGTTCGAGTGTCGGCTATGCAGCCATTGGCATCCAGTCCGCCCTCATAGCAGATGCCGATGGAGTTGGCGTTGGCTCCACGGGCATGCGCCCCCATCCGCTCTACCGGACGGCACTCATGTACCTTGCCGTCGCGCGTAATATAATAATGATAGCCGATGTCAAACCAGCCGTTCACATCCACATGGTCGTGGCGCAGCTGCTCTACTGTGTAAGGGTGATTGCAGCGGCTACCGCTGCAATGCACCACAATCATATCAATCTTTCTCATAGTCTATCTATTAAACCAGATAATCCATTGTTAAACCCTGGTGGCGGTGCCCTAAAAAGAGCAGGAAGATACTCCCATAGCCCCCAGAAGGGCAGTTAATACCGTCACCACAAACTTGATGACCTCATTCCATGTCTGCTTGTTCTTGATACTCATATTCTTTATTTGTTAATAATTAAATGGTTTACAAATCTACATCCGTGTTGCTGTTGTCTCCATTGCCGGTATCACCGGTATTCTCACCAGTGCCGCCAGTGCCCTGCGATGTGCCGCCAGTGTTCTCACCTGTGCCGCCTCCGGTGGTGCTTCCTGGCTTGCCGGTATCGTCTGTGCCGTCGCCAGCCGCCTCGTCCTTCTTGTACTTCTTTGCCTCCTCGATGTTGATCGTCTTGGCGCCCGCCTTCTCTGCCTTCATGGCTGCAATCTGCAGAGCTCTGGATGCCACCTGCTTGTAATCCAGGTCAGTGAACTTGTTCTTCACTCCCTCTCCAGGAATATACTGGATGTTTGCCCCGGTGATGTTGACGTCGCTGCGGAAGTCGGCAGGATTATCTACTCCTGTACTGGTAAGCTGGAGGCGGAACTTGCCCAGCTCGCCAAACTCCACCTGGTTGCCACGCTGAAGCTCTGTTACGAGGTTATCTACTGCGCTCACCAATACTGCGGTGCAGTCTGCACGGGATACGGTGGTCTGCTTCTCGATCAATCCCGCAAACATCTTGAGTGAGATGGAATCGTTGATCTGTGTGCAAGCATAATACTTGCTGTCTGAGGTCTTGTCACCCGGCTTTGCCAAATGCTTTGCTAAACTAAAACTTACTGACATACTACTAAAATTTTAAAAGATGAATAACTCTTGTTGTGTATCGGACTCTTCCCGATTACATTTGCAAAGATACGACATCCGGCAGGGACGATTTGCACACTTTGGTCCAAGATGGTTCACTTTCGTCCTTTTTGGTTCACTTTGGTTCAAGATGGTACTCTTTCGTCTGTGTCATATATGATGATTGCTTACGTCATATATGATACTCGCCAGTGTCATATATGATACTTGCCAGCGTCATATATGATACTTGCCAGCGTCATATATGATGCACTCTCATGCCATATTGGGTGTAGGCTGATGCCCAATATGCCTCCTGCAAGCACCCTATATGCCGATATCCGAAACCATCTTTCATGGTGTTGCTACACTCTCGGGGAGTGGGTGATTTTTATGCTACCATCTCGGCGAGAAATAGCTACCATCTCGGCGAATGGGGGTGGCTGAAGCTACACTCTCAGCGAGCGGCGGAATGCTAAGTATTTGATAATTAGATAGATAGGTTTGAGAAAATGCCCCTTATACTATACCATATATAGTAATATATATACTTTATTATACTTTTTATACTATACGTAAACGCGCGTGAAAAATCTTTTTTTTTAGAAAATTTGATGGAAAATGTATTTTTTTCTTCGTTTTTCTTGGTTATCTCGAAAAAAGGTATTACTTTTGCAATCGGTTAGCTGAAAGGCATCAAAAGCTATGGCAAAAAGCTGTTGTGTCATAAGGCTGATACAAGTGAGGGTTTTACAAATACTCCGAGAGTTCAGGACTAACCTCTTTCCTGTTCTTGTGAGTTTGGCATTGGATCCTTACCTGGGCATTCTGTGTCCGATTGATTCGAAGAAAAGAATAATCGGCACGGAACGATGGTAGGAGTATCAAAATGCCAAAGATGTTGATTATTATGAGGTTTTAATTCCCGAAAGGGAAGATAGTCAGCATCAATTTGTTATCTTCACCTATCCTTCTGTGTCGATTTCTTTTAAAAATATGAATTTGCCTACCTTGAAAAAGGCAGACGACAACTAATAAGGAAAAGAAATGACAAAACCTATGAACAACGTAATCTCCCTGCTGGGAGTTCAAGGACTGTCGCGAAACAATTATTCCGTTGTGCAGCTCAAGGTAGTTTTGACCATTATTGGCCATGCTCAGAAAGTGATTAAGGACTACGTGGTAGATGGTCAAATGCCTAATAAGTCTATGCGTAAGCGTTTGACAGCCAGGCAGATGGCAGATGGCTATGTTGTAGTCGTCATCCGCTTGTCGGATCTATGCGCCCATACCAGCCGCTATAGTCAGGTTAAGAATGCGATAGTGGATATGGCGAAGCGCAAGCCGATAGCCATCCCCTACAAGTGTGATGTGAACCAGGTGACCTATTACGCTGAATTTCCAAGACTTTTCTCTTGTGAATTCATCAGGATGGGAGGTCATCTGGCGGTGGAGTTCCGTTTCTCCAACGATCTGCTGGACTACTTCTACAGTTTCGACAAGGGGGTAGCCCATGTGAATCTGGATGTGGTGAATCACTGCTGCAGTGCGTCATCCATCAAGCTCTACATCATTACCCTCTGCTGGTCGTTGAAGGGATATACCAAGATAGATCCCAAGAAGTTTGTAGCGCTGATGCACGGTAAGGAGAATTATTACAAATACTTCAGCGATCTGATGTCGAAGAGCCTCCAGCCGGCACTCGACGACCAGAAGCGACTCTACGACTGTGGCATGGTAGATCAGTATCTCACGCTATCTACCTATTATTCCGAGGAGGATGCCCTGAGAGCCGAGCAGCGTTGCGTGGGGTGGCCTACCTACCTGGTTTTTACGGTCCACTGCCGTGAGGATGAAGTGCAGGACGATAAGATTCCGGAGGAATTGCGCTCTCAACGTATCCAGCTGAAAATCAAGCTGATGAATCGTTATGATGTAAGCGAGGCTACTGCGAAGGAGCTGAGCAGTCATCTCTTTCTGGGAATGTTGGGCGACTTTGTGGTGTGGTTTGAGCGCAAGGAAAAGTATGTTGCCGAGCGTATCCGTCTGCATCAGCCTATGAAAAAGGCAGCATATATCGTGAGTGCCCTCCGTGGTTTCTTCAAGGATAGAGGCAGTCTGCCTGTGAAATCTTCCGGAGCATCCTCTCCGGATCCTGTTCCCGTAGCCAAGCCTTTTCCTCCTGTTCCGTCTAACCTCAAAAATGACTAGCTTATGCAAGATGCCAATCACAATAACTATATGATGATGGGCAAGGCTGATCTCGCCTTGCAGTATTTTCCGATGGCGGGCGACAAGATTACGGCTCGCCGACACCTGATGTCATGGATCAAGCGCTGTCCACCCCTATAGGAGGGCATCCGCCAGTTGGGCTATCATCAGCGGTGTCAATACTTTTCTCCCAAAATGGTGCAATTGATTTACCATTTTTTGGGAGAGCCTGGCTAAAGGCTGAATAGTGAAAATTATTTATCATTACAGCTATTTACAGGCTATTTTAGCCAAAAATCTCCCTATAAGTCAGCAGATCTGTGCTTATAGGGAGATTCGTCTATATGCCACCTTTTCATCGTGGCATATAGACCACTCAACATTCAACAATCTCTAACTTTTACAGAAACTTTTCACAGGAATCTCTTGCGGGTTTGGAAATAAAGTCGTAAATTTGCAATTGGAAAACAAAGATTAGGAATTATGGTAGAGATAAATGATAGAAAATTACCTGTAGGCATCCAGTCCTTCGAGGAAATCAGAAAGGGTGGATATCTTTATGTTGACAAGACAGATATCATCTGGCAACTTGCCAACAAGGGGAAAACTTATAATTACCTAATCCGCCCACGACGCTTTGGTAAATCAGTGCTGGTCGATACGCTCGAAGCCTACTTCATGGGTAAGAAGGAACTTTTCGAGGGGTTGAAGATTATGCAGATGGAGACGGAATGGATGAAGCGACCTGTCATCAGACTGGATATGAGTCGTGCAGGCGCAGAACCGGAAACTTTGCGCTCTTATCTCGACAACACTTTCGACAGATTAGAGAAGGAATATGGCATTACACCTAAGACAACTGCCAAACTTGCTGACCGCTTTGATGCAATAATCGTGGGGGCGTATGAGCAAACCGGACAGCAGGTTGCCATCCTCATCGATGAATACGATTCTCCATTGCAGCATTCCAGGAAGACTCCTTATCACGAAGCATGTACCGCTATCTATAGAGAGGTTTTTGCCATCCTCAAGGCAGATGATAAATACGAAAAGTTTGTCTTTATCACCGGCATCACCAAGTTTACGCAAATCTCTCTCTTCTCTGTGCTCAACAATCTGAGCAATATCAGCTTTGATTCTGAGTATGCGGCTCTCTGCGGTATCACGAAGGACGAAGTCTTACGTGATTTCAAACCGGAAATCAACAAGTTGGCAGCAAGTAAGGGATGGACTTTCGATGAAGCCGTAGTGCAATTGACAGCTTATTATGATGGCTATCATTTCAGCCATGAAAATATGGTTGATGTCTTCAATCCATTCAGTCTTATCAATGCACTCGCTGATTCTAAACTGAGGAACTACTGGGCTTCATCGGGTGCAACCTCGCTGCTTCTAAAGTTTGTGGATGACATGGAGATTCGTTTGAAAGATTTTGATCATAGTGCCCTGTTGGACACTATCATAGAAACTTCTGACGTAACAGGCGGTGGAGCAGAGCTGTTTCTCTATCAGTCGGGCTATCTCACGATTAAGGGTTACATAAACGGAACTTATCTTCTTGGCATTCCTAACTTCGAGGTTCGGCAAGCCTTGAATGAAATCGTGTTGCCAACGCTTGCCATGCGCAAGAATAATAACCTTCAATCTACCCAGGCATTTCTGAATGTTCACCTCAGCCTTGGCAATCTTCCCGAAGCCATGAAATGCCTGAAGGCGCTTATTGCTGACGTGCCTTACAGCAACAAGAAACTTGCCTGCATGGATATGGAGGAGCGCTACCGACTGATAATGAGCACCATATTCAATGCCATCGGCTGCCGGGTAGAAGTAGAGAAGATGATAGCTACAGGCAGGATTGACATGGTGGTAGAAACCACCAATTTCATCTATGTGCTGGAGTTGAAACTGAGCAACAACGGTGGTGTGGATGCTGCCACGGAGCAGATGAAAGCCAAGCAGTATGCCGAACCTTTCAAGGCTGATAAGCGTAAGGTGATTGCCCTTGCCATAGAACTGGATGATATGGGAAAGGGACTTGTTGATTGGAAGGAAGTATAATAGTGCAAAAAGGGTCTATACGCCACCTTTTCATCGTGGCATATAGACCCTTGTCGTTTCCCGTAATCAGATATATACTGTTAACCTAATTATGTTTTAATGACGAGAGAATAGTTTTTTTACTGCAACAGTAATTCTTTTGGCTAAATCATCACAATCAGAACAACTGTTCTTATTAATCAGAATATACAAAGACTCATTTTCTATTGCATAATGCTTGAATAATCTTTCAGATACCACAGACGTAGTGAATTTCTTATATACACGAAATCGTCTTGTCGCCATTCCTAATTCATCATTTTCATCTTCTGCACCAACAAAGAAGAATGAGGCTTTGCTATCTCTTTTCAATACATCAAGCATAATATGGAACAATGTATAGAAAATGATTCTTGGCTCAAAAGTGTTAGTACGAAGACTAAATTTCAATTTACTATTCATATTGGCCTTATCAAAGAACTTCACGCAATAAGCATGTTCCTGATAACGCTCAACTCTTACAATATAAGAATGATGAGATTTAGCTGACTTGAATCTATACTGCAAAGTTTCAATCAGCCATTCATCTGCACTATCCCTGTCTATCATTTGAAAGACGAAGGGATAACCTTCACTTTCTTCCATATTAATTTCAAATTAACTGTTTGTAGACAGGGATGCGGATTTTGTCTAATTGTTCTGTTGTCAGAGCCTTGACATCATCGTTAACAGTAAAATACACAGTAGGATATCGGTACTTACCATTAGGCATAAGTACCTTCGTTACCTGCTTGATAATCTCAACTCCATCAAGCGTAACTATCTTAGTCTCTGTTTTATCTACTATCTTTCCCATAAGCAGAATTTTTGTTATTTGATTTATTGATAATGCAAACAGGCACAATGAAAATTTGTTCTCAAATTACCGAGTGCAGCATTCTGCTGCAAAGATACACTGTTTATTTGTAACTACCAAATTATTCGTGAAGAAAACAACATAAAACACATAAATTCCGACTCTGTCAGCATCCGTATCATATCCCCAAAGGGTTGTAAACGGCATTGTTACCGCCTGCATGCCATCCGCCATATCATAAATACAGAATAGCGGAGATGTAGATTACGAATATCACCATATAATCAAGGGTCTATACACCACCTTTTCATCGTGGTATATAGACCCTTGTCGTTTCCCGATTAAGAAAAGAGCACACAATGCAAACCAGTATAGGTAATTTCTAATAAAAGCAACCAAATTCTACATAATAGAATGTGGACTAGTACTAAAAACTACGAACTTATTTTTTAAAGCTCACGGAATTGAATTTATATTCGAGAAACGATGGGATGCCATACTCAACGCTCCCTTTATAATATTCTTTTGTCGGAGTCCAAAAATATTCATTTCCTTGCCTGTTTTTTGTCATAACTTTTTGGTTCTCTGACAAAACTAAATTTATACGTTCAGTGTCTACCTCAGGGTCAAGGATTCCGCCATAGTCATGAGATAGCCCTTTCACTTCAGTTAGCTCTCCAAAAGTAATTTTTTGTAAGTTTGTACATCCCCCAAAAGCATTCTCGTGTATTGAAGTTACATTTGGAGTATTTATTTCTTCCAAATTTACACAATAGGCTAAACCTTCTACTCCAATTCTTGTAATATCTGGTAAATAAATGGATTTTAAAGCATATAACTTGCCGTCCCAATTACTCAATCCTTTTGTCGGAATCTCCTTGCATCCTATTAAAGAAAGGTTTATGCTACCTGCTGTTCCACCATATAAAGCATCTTTAATTATGGCAAATACATTCTCTCCTGCATCAGAAGCAAGTATGAGTTTAATATTCGTTTTTCCTGCATCCAATTGCTCCTTAATAGTTTTCCCAAGATCTTCAGCCTCCATGTTGTCTGCAAAGACAACATTTGCATCCAAAGCATAACTTTTGCCATCAATCGTACTTTCTCTAAATGTATAATTAAGTAAAGAATACTCTTTCAATTTTATACCAATAGAGGTTTGAACAGTAAAATGACCATACAAATAGACATTACCGTTATTGTCTGGAGTCAAGGTATAGGTGTTGTCTGTTAGGGCAACAGTATTGCCTGGACTAAAATTACTAACTGTAACAGTAATGTCCTCACTATAATTTGTCGCAATGCGCAAGCGTGAATAGTTACGTGTTGCATTAGAAAAAGATACAGTTATAGCCTCACCATTAGGAGTGATTTGTGCAGTTCCCTCTATGTATTCATCCGTTCCCGCAACCTTACCTTCTTTCAAAGTTAATTTGCCTGATTCCCATTTGTAATTAGGGGCATAATATACATGAGGTATGTATGCAGGGTCTCCTTCCCGATAAACCAATTCACCACTTGTCAATTTCCAACTCTTGCCATTATATGTAAAAGTTGCATACTGTTTTCCATAAAAGGTGTTGTCTATCACCAAAAGTAGTTCATCTCCTTCTGCCCATGAAGTCTTACCTTCATCAGGTCTACCAATAGCACGAGTCTGTGAATCTCCGAATGCAGGAAATTCACCAACAACCAACTGTACGTTGTTTTTGCCTGTTGTTGCGGTTGTTTCTTCTATATCACTTGTGCATGACGCCATTACTATAGTAACGACTGCCAGCATGATGTATTGAAATATCTTTTTCATATTTTTTCCTCCAATTATTTGAGTTCTTCTTCATTTGTCCATCCAGTCATATTATCTATGCTGATTCTGGTCAGTTCCACTTTGTCTTTTCCTACATCGAGTTTGTAGGTGTAGCGATGGCCCTCTTGAAACTCCGTATTTGACCTCATTTTTGCATGGAAGTTTTTGTCGCCTATCTTGAATTTCACGAAAATCTCGTCAGCTTTGTAGGAACCAGGGATAACGATTGCAGAAAACATACCATCGTCATGCTTACAGGCTTTTACCCAATCAGGATTGCCAGAAGGTGTACCCATTACAAATTTCCCCTGGTCTGGGTCGCTAAAAAATCTAACACTGTTGTTTTTTGAATACACTTGTGGTTCACTAATATCCATATCAGGATAATCCGCAGTACCAACATGATATACTATCGTGACCAGCGACATGCGATGCTTCATAGGAATATCTACATAATCTTTAGGGACATCGTACCAATATCCGTTTATTAAATCTGCAGCTTTCAACTGAGTCTCATCACTTTGGTCTGTATGCAAATTATAGATAGGAAAATTGGCCATATCAGAAGGATACCAAGCAATCAATTCGCATCTTCCCACTTTTTCCCAGCGAAGTCTTCTGATAGGTTCCCAACGGTATAACCCATTTTCTTCCACATATTTATATTCACCAGTTTTAGTAGTTTCATCACCGAAAATTTGCAGTACACTTATTCGGTCCTCATTCTCCCAACTATTACCGTCTCCCAATGTATTGACACGAGTCTGCATACCTCCAACAGAGAAAGTGGCATTGATTTCCTGCCCTTTCAGCGTAGGAGCCATATCTTCATTTTGCGTACATGCTGTAAAGCCCATAGTGATAAGGCCCATTACCGCATAGGAAATTCTTTGTTTTATCGTCTTCATAATCTTCAGTTTTTTATTGTTAGTGAGTTAGTGAGCCGCCAAGCTCACTAACCCTGTATTCCCTATTTTCAGTACCTTATTTATCATTACAAAGCTATATCTGCGTCTAAATCACTTGAATCACCATTTTCCCAAGGATATATATGAGCATCTTCTATAGTAATCCCCGTATTTTTAACAGTTATGTTGTATGTATATTTTTTGCCACCTTCAAATTGTCCATTGGTGGATGGTGTTATAGGGGTTGTGTATTTTACTTCGCTATCATTCAACAACAAGTAAATCTCTATATCCATCTTATTGCTTTCAAGGCTTTGCGGCAACATGATATAAGCAAAACTTTCTTCGCTTTCAAAAGGTACATCATTAAAAACACGAGTAAGAGTAGCTCTGTCACCAATAGTTTCAACCGAACCTGTTCTTGTGTCAAATTTACCGCTTGTAAATATTCCTTTCAAATCTAAGCAATTTAATTTATAATTGTTATATTTGACACCCTGCCCTGGTTTAATTTTGAATTCAACCAAACTCATACAATGCTTAAAGCGATGTTCGATATCTGTAAAATTCACAATTGGAGATGCTTTGCTTGCAGTAGCTCCTGAGGCAAAAAGTACATCAGCCTTACAAGGTTGGTTTGCTACTACCTCAGCTATATTCCAATTCATTTTACCATCAGTTAAGAATTTGTTATAAGGATAGTATGCACTAAATGTTGTCTCTTTGTTGTCCTTGAAATAGATGATGTTGTTATTGTCAGCAGCTTCAAAAGTACCATCCCCATTTGTTGTTACATACTTTTTGTTGTCTCCTGTTGTATTGCCTGTTGATGTGACATATACGCCTATGGCATCGTTCTCCGACCATGTGTCGCCAGTGGTGGCACGTGTGATGTTTTTAACAATATCCGCCTGTACGGTAGCAGCAACAGGACCATTGTTGCCGATACCGTCTTCTTCGTTAGCGCAAGCTGCAAACAGCAATGCTGCGGCTGCGATGTATAAGATTTTAAACTTCTTCATAAACGTTATATTTTAAGTGTTGTTATTGTGCTATATGTTCATTATTGTCTCCTGCCTCTGTCCAAGACTTAATGGTTCCAGAAATATCTACGGCAGAACGACTCAATTTTACTACTGTATAGTGGTATCTTTTGCCACCCTCAAGTTTTACAGGCATTGTCCATACAAAAGGAGCGTCGTAACCATTCTTGAGGTCAAACTCTATCACTCGGCTTGCTTCTTCTGTAGGGAGCAGGATTGCCTCATACAGCTTGCCAGCTTCGGTAGTTTTCATCGTGATGTCCGCAGGAGTTTCTTCACCAGAGATAGTTCCATCCACAAGATTGAAAGTGGCTTTGGTATTCTGGCCTTTCACTGTCACAGTCATTTTCTTAAGGTCTTCTTGCGTGAGACCGTTACCTGGTTGAACATCCAAAATAAGATTGCTTAACTTATGAAAGAACGTCAAGTCAACCTGTGGCGTAGCTTTGTTGCAGCCTTCTGTCTTGGCATACATGAAGTCGATAGTTTCTTGTTTCGTTTGGTCTGTTACATCAAGTGCTACCTTGTAGTCATTGACAGTGGTCTGTGGATAGTAAGAATAGAAGTCCACATCTCCATCTATCGGGAAGAAAACAGTCTTACCACCAGAAACAGGTGAAAAGGCTATACTTCCATTTGACTGATAGCAAACATTGTCAACACCCTCTTTGATTACATCCGCAGAGAGTGTCTTGCCAGCTTCTGTCATGAAGATACCAATCTTGTCACCATCAGCCCAAGCTACACCAGCAGCACGGGTGTTTACGCTAATACCACCAGTAAACTGCACGGCTACCTTATCGTTCTGGGTAGAAGGTACGGTGTCTTCTGTACTGCATGAAACCATTGCACCTGCCAAGAGTGCAAGGGCGAAAAACTTCGTCATCTTTTTCATCTTATCAATATTTTAAAAGTTATTATTATTATTTGATTTCTACTTCTTTGTTGAGGTCATTCCAGCCATTGATGCCTGTTTGCAGATTCATCTTCGGTCGCATCTCTTCGTACTTGAACCTTAGTTCATACTTTCCTCCTACCTTCATCATAGGAGCGGTGATGTCAAACTCCTGCAAGGTCTCGTCAGGGAGCAGCAGGCGGAGATAGATATGAGAGGATGAGCTTCCCTGTATGGTCGGCATCAGTCGGATGACTTCCGATTTCAGGGTTGATTCCGTAGCCAGGAGGGTAGGGAGTTCCACTTCCGTTGGCTCTATGCTCGGCAATCCATATTCTCCATCACTGTTCTTCTGTGTAGGGAACAGGCACCAGGCACAATCCAAAGCCTTGCCACTCATCTCCGTGCCTTTCGGTATGTTCTCGATGATGATGGTCAGTTCGGCAAGCACTTTCTTCTTTTGGGTTTGCACCACATAGTTGCCTTCCTTGTTATCTATCTTCACATCGGTCACTCCGAAATAGGCATTGTTTCTTACATCCTTGGGATTGGTCAAACCTATCAGAATATTGTTCCAGTTGGTCAGAGCCCGGGGCTGTTCGCTGATAAAGAACGGTTCTGTAAGGTTGGAGAATGTCTGGATGCAGTAGGTTCCTTCCGGGAGTTGGAATCGCTGACTTGCCACCTCCTCCGTGCTTCCATAATGCTTTTCCTCTATCATGGAACCCTTGTCGGCATCGAATATCCAGAGTTTCACATCCTTCACATCCGTGCCCTCATCGGCTTTATCTGCCCAAGTGAGCGATACCGACAAGCCACCTTCTTCCTCACCATCATGAACATCATGGTCGCAGCTAGCCAACAGGCATGGGACGCATAGCAGCACCCATAACCCAATATTAAATCTTCTTTTTGCTTTCATTCTCTATCTTGTTTTATGGGTTACTTATTATTGTCTTTAGTCTCTACTCGGCGAGCTTTCTGGGCTATGCGAGATCCATCGCTTCCCTTACCTGCAGCCGAAATGCGGCTTGCCGCTATGCCTTTCTTTACCAGCCAGGCTTTCAGGGTTTCTGCTCGCTGGCGAGAAATGCGCCTGTTCACCGCCACGCTGCCCCTGGTGTCGCACCAGCCTGTCACCGTCACCTTCATATTCGGATTCTCCTTTAATATATGGAGGATTTCGTTCAGCTTGGATTCCTCCTTAGGGTTGATGGCGATACTGTTGAAATCGAAGTAGATAACCGGGTATTTCACCTCTGGGGTTTCTGTAATGTCTTGTTCTGCAACCTTGTTTTCTGCCTTATCTGCCTTATCTGCCTTGGCAGCCGTCTCTTGCTGTTGGGTGTTCTCCTCTGGGGTAGTCAGCTGTTGCTTAACTTCCGGTTGAGGAATGGTTGAGGTTTCTGTCATCTTTCTTTTCTTTGCCTTGGTGAAGCTGAAGCCCAGTCTGATGCCGCTTTCCCAAACGAAGTTGTTCTTGTGCAGATGTTCCGGCATTCCGTCCATGCGCTCTCCTGTGAGGCGGGTCAAACCAGAATAGATGCCCAGATTGAGGTTGGAGGATAGCCGGTAGCCTACCTGCAAGTCTGCTCCGTAGCCCAGATGCCAGTGGGTAGTACCATTCATCACCACTGCGCCATCGGTCAGGGTCTGGATATCTGCCTGGGTGGTTACCGCATATAAATGAGGTGATAGGGCTACGGTCCAGCGGCTGTCAGCCGTCTTGTGGAACAAGCCCAGCAGATTGACGTTTACTCTTGCTCCATACCAGCCCATCCTGACCTGGCTTTTCAGCTGTGCATATTGCCAGCTGTCCATGCCCAGGACACTTGCCTTGTAGAGTACGCCGTCGCTTCCCAGCCAGTAGTTGCGGTCCACACAGCAGTCTTGTGCCGACAGGTTCATCTCCCCATACTTGGCAGACAGTTCTGCCGAGAAGATGGAGTTGAACCGGTAGCCGCCATAGATGCCTGCAGCCCAGCCGAGGTGCGTCTTGTCGTGTCCGAAACTTGAAAATGTAGAGAAGCCGAAAGGCATACCGCCTTCCACTCCGAGATACCAGCCTTTGGAATCAGAGAGCACGCTATCGCCAGCTTCCGCTTTCACAAATGAAAAAGGAAGAATAGAAGCCAATATAGCAACCAGTAATCTGATTCGTGTTGTTGAAAAATTCACCATATTATTATATTTAGTTTGATTCAAATAATTAGTTTCGTGGTACAAAAATAGTGAATTTTGGTGAAAAATGTGTCGCATTCCCTCTGTCAAAGTGTAGCATTCCCATCAAAAAGGAGTAGCATTCCTAGGAATGCTACTCCTTTTTGATAGATTTTCGCCATTCTGTAGGCGAACATCCAGCCTTAGTCTTGAAAATGCGGTAAAGATGGGTGCGGCAGGAAAATCCGCACTCGGCAGAGATGATGTCGTTGCTGTAATCGGGATATTCCCGCATCATCTTCTTGGCTGCGCGGAAGCGGATCTCGCTGAGCCATATCCTGAAGTTGGAATGCTGGCACTGGTCGAAAAACAGGCTCAGCTCATTCTTCGAGATGCAGAGCGTACGGGAAAGCGTGAGCATATTCGCATTGCAGTCCTTGTAGCCCTGATTCTTACACCAGGCATCCAGGCTCTGCTGTATGAAGTTCCTGCGTTCATCAGAAATAATCTGCAAATGCCTGGGGTTATCATCTGCAGGATCCTGCTGTCTGTCTGAATCTTCCTCTGCCCCCCCCACATTCTATATTTCCGGTTTCAGATGGATGGTTGCTTTCCGCTTCCTTGTCCAGAAGCTCTTCAGTAGGAATGTAATTGCTGCCAAGAGCTACGAATGTAAGGTTGAAGAACAGCAGGGCAAACAGCGCAATAGGTCCTATTATATATAATAAGGTGGTGGAAAGGATGGCGAACGGCATCACGCAGGCGGAAAGCCATAGAATGATTACACTTGCACGCGAATATCTCACGTAAGGCAACAAATCAGTTGCAGCCATTGTCTCCAACATATTTTTACGCCTAATCATCTCCTGAATAATCATGTATATGCAATAGAAAACACTTATGCAAAACAGAGTCAGCATCAGATAGAGCCATTCCTTGATATGCAGACCATGATGGAGCTGGGTACCTATGCCGAAGGCTAGGATGATGGCAGCGTAAATGGCACAGCACACCAGGTTCATCTTCCTGCGGTTGGCACGCGTGGTCTCTATGTTGTAGATACCTATGGAGATGAGCGAGAAGCAGGGGGTATAGATGAGAATGTTGACTACTGCTCCAAGCCCATCGTCTGCAGCCCTGAATCCGAAGGTCATCTGCAGCAGATATTGTATCGCCAATCCTATCATGGCGATGAATATCATCCATCGTGACCGCTCATACCGCTTGTTCTCCCATCTTACGTGCAGATAGGAGATTGCCACGATGAAAGCATTGATGAGCATGAATATGAAACATGCAAACTGTAAGAGAAATAATGAATCCATACGCTTCTTTAAATACTGGTTGTGGTAAAACATCCCTCTGTCCTTTTTACAGGAAGAGATCACGCTTTGGCATCTGCGGCATATATTTCTTGCGCAGCTTCTCGAAGAATGCCATGGTGTCGTTGCTGAAGCCATGACCCTTCCAGGTGGAAGTGTTGGTGATGAGAATCCAGCACTGACCGTCGGGATATTTCAGAATCAGCGCAGAGGTGCCGGCAAGGGAACCCGTGCGGATCCAAGGGCGGTTGCTCTTCGGCGTGTAGTTCCAGCCGATGGAGTACTGATGGTCAGGCTGTTCCTGCGTCATAAACTGCACACTCTTCCTGCTCAGGATATCCTTGACATGAGGCATGCCGTCGATGCTCGCAATGAATCTCGACAGCTCGGCTGCCGAACCGCACCAGGCTCCTGCTCCCGAAAGTCGGGGAAGATCGGTATCGCCATAGCACTTCTCTACCATCCTGCCGCTGTTGTTGTACTCATATACCGGAATGCTGCCCTGATGCATGTAATACTTCGTCTCGTTAGGACGGCGGTCCTTGTAATAGGTGCCCGCAATGTGCATGTCGAAACAGCCGGCTGGCTGGAGCACATACTTCTGGATGAAGTTCTCGTATTTCATTCCGCTCTTCTTCTCCACAATCATCGAGAGAATCATATAGCCCAGATTGCTGTAGCACTTGCCCTCGCCAGGCGTATAACCCAGATGACGCTTCAGGAGAATCCTGAGCAGGGTAGGGTGGTCGGGAGGGGTGGTGAGGTGGTTCTGCATCATGATGTAACGGGTGGAGGATACCGGGTCGCCGGCATAGTTGTTGAAACCTGCCTGGTGGCGCAGCAGCTGCTCTACGGTGATGTTGTAGTAGCGCTGGTCCTTGATACTGTTGTTATAGGTGGTATCGCAGAGGATGCCCTTCTGTCCGAACACCTTGTCGCCCATGCGCAGCTTCTTCATCTCTACGAGCTTCATGATGCCGGCAGCGGTGATGAGCTTGGATACGGATGCAAAGCGCATCAGCATATTGGGTTCCATACGGATGCCCCTTTCCTTGTCTGCCCATCCGAATCCACGGGCATAGAGCAGGGAGTCGTTGCGGGTGATGACGAGCTGGGCACCGTTGATTTCCCATCTCTTGAGGTATCTCTCGATGACGGAATCCATCTCCTGGTATGCCTTTCCCTCGGTGAGGGCATTGGTGATGGAATCGTTGATATGTACCGCAGGCAGTGAATCTGCAGATTTCTCCTTGTGGGATGAGGTGCAGCGCGATACGCAGCTGTGGGTGGTCCATCCGATAAGGGCTGTGAATGTGAGCAGTATCACGGCTATACGCTTCTTTCTAAGTCTTCTTGCCATTATTGTCTTACTATTCTGTTTGTTTATGCCATGACTAACCGTAGATCCTGGGTCAGCTTGCCGATGGCAGGGTTTTCCTTTATCATATTCTCAAGTATCTCTCGCTTGGAAAGGATTCGGGTTACTTCATCCGATTCTGCCAGACGGTAGTCGAGGGTTACCTGGCTGTTGTTCAGGCCGATTCTGAAAGTCTGCAGGATTCTTCCCTTGATCTTGACCACGTCGTCGAGCAGCAGCTTGTTGTCGATGACAACCTCGATATGCGGAAAGTCGGTGATGGTAGGTACGATCGGTTTCATGCGATTGGCAAGTCCGATGAAGTCCTTGATGCCTTGCATTCTCAGACACATGCTGATCCACTGGCCTTCTACCTGTTCCTGGGTGAAAGGCTGGTCGTGGTTGGCGGCAGTTCCGGTTGATGCCGGTGTTTCTTCCTTGAGCTGGTCGATAGGATTGTAGATGCGCTGACTGTTCTGCTCCGTCTTCTCCAGGTTGGCGAAGCTCATGCCGATGCCTTTCAGCTTTACCTGAGCCGGCGACTTGAGAATGGTCTTTGCCTTCGGCGATGCTGCGGATGCAGCCTCCTCTGAGCCGTTTTTCTCTGTTGATATAGGCGCAGCAGTAGCTGCAGCGACAGGCTGTGCTCCTGAAACAGGAGCCTTGCTGCCGCTCTCTTGCCCGGCACCTGCACCCTGAGAGGCAGGCTTAAGCTGGGCAACGATTTTCTGAAACAGGGATTTTAGTCTGTGGGGCGTACGCCCCGCACTAGGCACATCCTGGTCTTCCGGCTGGGTAATCTGACCAATCTGTATCAGGGTCAGCTCTACGAGCAGTCGCTTGTTGGAACTCTGTCGGTACTGCACATCGCAGTTGTTCATCAGCTGGAGTGCCTTATATAAGAAAGGTGTAGGAGCCTTCTTAGCCTGTTCCACGTATTTTGCCTTCTGCTCTTCGCTGGTTTCCAGCAGCGGCAGGGTCTGGGTATCCTTCGCCATCATCACGTTGCGTACGTGCTGGGCGAGTCCCTGAATCATGTTTCCGCCGTCGAATCCCTTGCCCAGGATATTGTCGAGCAGCAGCATCATCTGGCTCACCTTGTTCTCCAGGGCGAGGTCCACGAGCTTGAAGTAGTTGTCGCTGTCGAGCACGTTCAGGTCTTCTATCACCTTCTGGTAGGTGATGTTGCCCTGGCAGAAGCTGGCAGCCTGGTCGAAGATGGAGAGGGCATCTCGCATACCTCCGTCTGCCTTCTCGGCGATGACGGCAAGCGCCTGCTCCTCGTATTGAATGCCTTCCTTCTCAGCCACCATCTTGAGGTGGGCGATGGTGTTGGGTACGGTCATGCGCTCGAAGTCGTAGATCTGGCATCTACTCAAAATGGTAGGCAGGATTTTGTGCTTCTCGGTGGTGGCGAGGATGAAGATCACGTGCGATGGCGGTTCCTCCAGAGTCTTGAGAAAGGCATTGAAGGCGGCGGCACTCAGCATGTGGACCTCGTCGATGATGAACACCTTGTATTTGCCTACCTGAGGCGGGATGCGGGTCTGCTCCATCAGGGTCTTGATCTGATCGACACCATTGTTGCTGGCGGCATCCAGCTCGAAGATGTTGTAGGAGCGCTGCTCATTGAAAGCCTGGCAGCTCTCGCAGGTATTGCATGCCTCGCCGTCCTCGCGAGGGTGCTCGCAGTTGATTGCCTTGGCAAAGATGCGGGCACAAGTGGTCTTTCCCACACCTCTCGGACCGCAGAAAAGATAAGCGTGGGCAAGCTTGCCACTCTTCACTGCATTCTTCAATGTGGTAGTCAACGCACTCTGTCCAACCACCGAATCAAAGGTCATCGGACGGTATTTTCTAGCCGAAACTATGTATTCTTCCATTCTTTTTTGCTTGAATATACGTTCACTTACATTATTTTTTCTTAATTGTGATGCAAAGATAACAAAAAAATATTATCTTTGCAAACAAATTCGGAAATTAATGAGTCAAAAGTTAAGTATTATATGGAATTATCTCGCTCACTATAAATATCTTATAGTGATAATTGCGGGTGTTTTGATAGTGGGTGTCATTGACGACAATAGCATCCGCCAGCATATCAAGTATCAGATTGAGATAGCCACGCTGCGTTCTGAGATAGAAAAGTACAGAACGGAGTATGACCGGGATCTCCGCATCCTGAAGGAAATGCGCAAGGGACCGGAAGTCTTCGGCAAGATAGCACGCGAACGCTACTTCATGAAGGCTGACAATGAGGACATCTTCGTGCTGAGCACGGATCTGCCCGGTTCGGTGGAAATAGATGAAGACGAGGAGGACAAGGATTCCATCCGGTAACGCAATCTATATAATAATAACGCAATCTATATATAATAAGGTGTGAACGAACAGAAAAAGAAAGTAAGAAAGATGAAACAGTTGAATAAAATACAGAGTGCTTTGTTTTTGTTGGGCGGCGTGCTGATGGTTGTCGGTGCGTGCAGCTTTGTGCTGAAACAGATTTATCCTTCGCTGGTGGAAACCACGAGCTGGGTGTTCCTTCTGGGCACCGTGCTCTTCAGCGTGATCCAGTCGATGCAGACCTACGAGGGCAAGTCGCCTGTGATCCATCGCCTGAAGCGCATCCAGAATGTAGCCAACATCCTCTTTATCTTTGCCGGCATCTCGATGGTGGATACGGTCTATACCTTTACCGAGAAATGGCTGGGCAATCCGCAGCTCTTTTACTCCATCTTCTACGGCAAGTGGATCGTGGTGATGCTGGTGGCATCTATCCTGGAACTCTACACCACCTTCCGCATTTCGCACGAAATGAAGGGGGAAGAATGCAAATAAAACATAAATACTTGTAATATTCAATTAAATTGCATCAATTTATTTCGGTACTTCAAGAAATGATTGTACTTTTGTTCACTGAATGTGAATTATAAAGCTTATGAATAAGATATTTTACGCACTTATCACCTTGGTGGCGCTTACCTCATGCGCCAGTAGCTACGATATTTCGGGTACTTCCAACGTGAGTACCCTGGATGGCCGTATGCTCTACCTTCAAATCTTAAAGAATAACGAATTCAGCAAGATCGACTCCTGTGATGTGGTACATGGACAGTTCCATTTCCAGGGAACGGTAGATTCTGCAAGAATGGCAAATGTATTCATGGACGATGAGCCTGTTCTGCCGCTGGTGCTGGAGGCGGGAACCATTACCGTGAAACTCGACGATGTACAGCAGGTAGTAAGTGGAACGCCACTCAACGATAAGCTCTTCGGATTCTTCAAGAAATACCAGCAGCTGCAGAGCCAGCAGCGGGAACTGGTGCATAAGCACGACCAGGCCATCATGAATGGAAGCGATATGCAGGCGGTGACTGCCCAACTGAATGCTGAGGCGATGCAGCTCTCCGAGCAGGAGGACAAGCTGGTGACTACCTTCATTACCGACAACTTCGAGAATGTCTTGGGACCAGGCGTATTCTTCCTCGTAACCATGGGCAACCAGTATCCGATGCTTTCGCCATGGATAGAGGATATCATGAGCAAGGCTACAGAGCACTTCAAGAGCGATCCATACGTGAAGGACTACTACCAGAAAGCACAGGAAAACCAGGCTATCATGAACGGTACCCACGAAGCACAGATGGATCCAAGCATGCAGGCTGGACAGATGGCGGCTCCGCAGACCGATCCGAATGCGGCTCCTGCACCAACGCCTAACGAGCTGGCGAAGCCAAGCATTCCTGAAGCAAATGAGTAAATTCAAAGTTTAGAAAAAAGAAATACTATGTCTAAAATGTTAATTAAAGGCGGAACTATTGTCAATGAAGGTCGCTCATTCCTGGGTGATCTTCTTGTCGATGGTGAAGTGATATCTGATATATTTGAAGGCATGGCTCCCCGTGGCATCTACGATGAAGTAGTGGATGCTACGGGGTGTTTCGTTTTGCCGGGTGTAATAGATGACCATGTTCATTTCCGTGAGCCGGGACTTACCCGCAAGGCGGATATCGAGAGTGAGAGCCGCGCGGCTGCCTATGGCGGCGTGACTTCCTATATGGAAATGCCCAATACCGTGCCGCAGACTACCGAACTGCAGGCGTGGAATGACAAGAGAAAGCTGGGCGCAGAGAAGAGTCATGTAAACTACAGCTTCTTCTATGGTGCCACCAATGACAACGTGGATTCCTTTGCCCAGCTGGATATGCACCATGTGCCAGGCATCAAGCTCTTCATGGGTTCCAGCACCGGTAATATGCTGGTGGATAAGATGGAATCGCTGAAGCGCGTCTTCAAGACGGCTAAGGAATTGAACCTGCCGGTGATGACGCACTGCGAGGATACCGGAATCATCAACCGCAACATGGCAGAGGCTAAGGCTAAGTATGGAGAGGATCCTGCCGTGGAGCATCATCCGGAAATCCGCAGCGAAGAGGCATGCTATGAGAGCAGCAAACTCGCAGTGGAATTAGCCCGCGAGTTTGGTACCCGTCTGCATATCGCCCATGTTACGACAGCCCGGGAGCTGGAACTCTTCGCCCATCAGAACGGAAAGGCGAATGAGCATTCCGGAGATGGCATCCCTCTTCCTCAGATTACCGGAGAGGCGGTGATTGCGCATCTCGTCTTCTCGGATGCCGACTATGCTACGAAGAAGGCGCTCATCAAGTGCAATCCTGCCATCAAGACCCTGGCAGACCGTGATGCCTTGCGCAAGGCGCTCAACGACGGAACCATTGCCACCATCGGTACCGACCATGCTCCACACGAGTGGAAGGACAAGCAGGGGGGATGTGCCAAGGCGGCTTCGGGTATGCCGATGGTGCAGTTCTCGCTCGTTTCCATGCTGGAACTTGTAGATGAAGGCGTGCTTACCATCGAACGGATGGTTGAGTTGATGGCGCATCAGCCGGCTCAGCTCTTCCGGGTAGCCCAGCGTGGTTTCCTGCGCAAGGGTTATCAGGCAGATATCGTCATCGTGAAGCCTCATTCTCCATGGACCGTTACAAAGGATGTCATCCAGAGCAAGTGCAAGTGGAGTCCGATGGAGGGACATGAATATCAGTGGCAGGTGGAGCAGACCTTCTGCAATGGTCACCTTGTCTATAACAAGGGTGCCTTTGATGCAGCCTACCGTGGCGAGGAGATGACTTATGACAAAAGATAGAATCGTTAGGCAATACGGAATATCAGAACTGGTGCCTTATATCAACTGGCTCTATTTCTATCATGCCTGGGGATTGAGCGGAAAGCCACGCAGCGACAAGGAGAAGATGCAGCAGGAAGCGCTGGATATGCTTGCCTCCTGGGAGGACAGGTTTCACAGCCATGCCATCTTCCAGCTCTTCGATGCCAACAGCGATGGGGATGATATCCTGTTTCTGGATCAGCAGCTCCGTTTTCCGATGCTCCGCCAGCAGCATCCATCTGCTCCGGGCGCACCGAATCTCTGTCTGGCTGATTTCATCCGCCCACTGGCTCACGGGGAGAAAGACCAGATCGGGGTGTTCTGTTCTACGGTAGATGGAGGTATCATGGATGCCTACCGGCACGATGATTATCTCAACATGCTGGCACAGACCCTGAGCGACCGACTGGCAGAGGCTACTGCCGAGAAACTGCACGAAGAGGTAAGAAAGGCTTACTGGGGCTATGCACCGGAAGAACATCTTACCATCGAACAGCAGCATCGGGAGGAGTATCAGGGCATCCGACCAGCCATCGGCTATCCTTCGCTGCCGGATACGAGTGCAAATTTCCTCATCGACCAGCTTCTCGATATGAAGCAGGTGGGCATCCGACTCACGGAAAGCGGAATGATGACGCCCCATGCCAGTGTGTCGGGACTGATGTTCGCTCATCCCATGGCTAGATATTTCGAACTGGGTAAGATCGGGGATGACCAGCTGAGGGATTATGCTCGCCGCAGGGGCGTTCCCGTGGAACTGATGAAAAGGTTCCTGCAGTCGAGCCTGCTGAAATAGAAGGTGAGAAGATGATGTTAGTAATCAGAAGTTAGAGAAGATAAAAAAGATAGTTTTTAACAATGATAGCTAGATTATTGATTCCCGTGATTGTGCTCACGGTATTGCCCTATCTCTGGATAGACCGGAAATACCTGCATATTCCTAAGGGAAAACGAAAGATACTATATTGGTTGCCTGCTGCCATCGTGATAGGATACACTGCCTATCTCACCCTGGAGCCTGACTTCCTGCCTGCCAATCCGGTGTTCATAGACATCTGGTTTGGCATGATGGCACTGTTGGCTGTGCCGCAGTTTGTCTTTGCCTTCACCAGTTTTGTGGGATGGGAATGTATGAAGCTCTCCCGCTGCTTCAAGGCAAAAAAAGGGGATGGCAGGTTTGGAGGCAGTGTGCATCGGGCACGCAACTGGGGAAAACTGGTAGGAATCTTCCTTGCCGTATGGGCTTTCTTCAGTTTCATCTATGGCTTTACGATGGGGGTACGACAGTTTCAGGTGAAGCATCTCACGGTCTATGTGCCCGATTTGCCTGAGGCGTTTGAGGGTTACCGCATCGTGCATTTCAGCGATATCCATGTAGGTTCCTATTATGGATGGCGCAGACACATGCCTCAGCGGGATGTAGATAGCATCAATGCCCAGCATCCCGACCTGATTTGCTTTACGGGTGATCTGCAGAATGTGAGACCGGAGGAACTGGTTCCTTTCAAGAAGACATTGAGTGGTCTGAAGGCGAAGGATGGCGTGGTGAGCGTATTGGGCAATCACGATTACACCTATTATATGAATGTGGATGACGAGGCTGAAATCCGCAGGATAGAAGAAAAGGTGCAGCAGACAGAACGGGAGATGGGATGGCATCTGCTGATGAACGAGCACTTCGTGCTGCATCGCGGCAAGGATTCCATCTATGTAGCCGGTACCGAAAACTTCAAGAAGCCTTCGCGTGCAGAGGTGGCACAGGCACTCTACGGTATAAAGAAAGGACAGTTTGTGCTGATGCTCCAGCATATTCCGGAGATGTGGAAAGACATGACGCCTTCGCGTATCAACGAGAAATATGGTTCGAAGGACAGCGTGCTGGTGGCTCCACAGCTTACCCTGAGCGGACATACCCATGGCGGACAGGTTTCTGTTCTCGGCTTGCGCCCGTCTATGTTCTCGGCTTTCGATTACGGACTCTATGAGCGCGAGGGATGCCAGCTCTATACCACAGCTGGATTGGGAGGAACCATTCCAATCCGCATCGGAGCAACTCCTGAAATAGTAGTCATCACATTGAAACGAAAATAAGATGATCAAATTACGATCTTCCAATAATTCATGAAATTGCGATTATGAAGTACTTATATCGATTATATCAGCTTTTGATATGTTTGCCGATTCTTGTTCTGGCAAGCATCCTGACCAGTCTTGTTACCGTGATAGGCTGCAGACTGGGCAATGGCCATTTCTGGGGATATTATCCCGGCAAGTGGTGGTCTATCCTGTGGATCCGTCTCCTTCTCCTGCCGGTGAAGGTAGAGGGTAGGGAACATCTGAAGAAGAATCAGAGTTATGTGTTTGTAGCCAATCATCAGGGTGCTTTCGACATCTTCCTGATCTACGGCTTCCTGGGACGTAACTTCAAGTGGATGATGAAGAAGGGCATCCGCAAGATTCCTCTGGTAGGTTTGGCTTGCGAGTATGCTCATCATATCTTTATCGACAAGAGTGGACCTTCCAAGATCCGTGCTTCCTATGACAGGGCGCGCGAGGTATTGAAGGAGGGTATGTCGCTGGTGGTATTCCCGGAGGGTGCCCGCAGCTTTACCGGTCACATGGGCGTGTTCCGCCGAGGTGCCTTCATGCTTGCCGACGAATTGCAGTTGCCGGTTTGCCCGCTTACCATCAATGGCAGTTTCAACGTCAAGCCCCGCATGAAGGATATCTACTGGGCATTCTGGCATCCGTTGAAGCTCACTATCCATGAACCGATCGAACCGATGGGCAAGGGTCCTGAGAATATCAAGAACCAGATGACCAAGAGCTATGATGCCATCATGAGTGGACTGGTGAAGGAATATCAGGGATTCGTGGAGAATCCTGACCAATAAATATATTAAATTAGAACATTATGAGTGACAGTATCGTAATCATTCCTACATACAACGAAAAGGAAAATATAGAAAAAATCATCCGTGCCGTTTTTGGCCTGGAGAAGAAATTCGACATCCTTGTTATCGATGACGGTAGTCCGGACGGAACAGCAGACATCGTTAAGAAGCTGATGGCCGATGAGTTTGCCGACCGTCTCCATATCCTGGAGCGTTCGGGTAAGCTGGGCTTGGGCACAGCCTATATCATGGGCTTCAAATGGTCGCTGAAGCAGGGTTATGACTTCATCTTCGAGATGGATGCCGACTTCAGCCACGATCCTAATGATCTGCCTCGCCTCTATGCGGCTACCCACGATGAGGGCTACGATGTAGCCATCGGTTCCCGTTATGTTTCGGGTGTCAACGTGGTGAACTGGCCTATCGGTCGCGTATTGATGAGCTATTTCGCTTCCAAGTACGTGCGTTTCGTTACCGGTTTCAAGGTACATGATACCACAGCAGGATTCGTCTGCTATCGCCGCAAGGTATTGGAGACTATCAATCTTGATGCCATCCGCTTCAAGGGCTATGGTTTCCAGATTGAGATGAAGTTCACTTCCTATAAGATTGGTTTCAAGATCAAGGAGGTGCCGGTTATCTTTGTGAATCGCCGTGAGGGAGTGAGCAAGATGAGTGGCGGTATCTTTGGAGAGGCTTTCTTCGGCGTGATGAGACTGCGTCTCGATGGATGGTTCAAGAAATATCCGAAATTGAAGTAAAAGTGACATTACAGGAAATTGCAAAACTATACGGGCGTTCGCCACAGGCGAATGCCCTCTTTGATTTATTGAAGAAGAAGTCGGTTCATTCTGTCTTTCTTCAGGGATTGGTGTGCTCTTCTGCCTCGGTGTTCTTCGGTTCGCTGCAGGCTAAGATGAAGCGCACCGTGCTTTTCGTGCTCAATGATGCTGATGAAGCGGGGTATTTCTATCATGATCTTACGCAGATGCTGGGACAGGAGAGCGTCTTTTTCTTTCCTTCCAGCTACCGACGCGCCATCAAGTATGGTCAGCGGGATGCGGCTAACGAAATCCTGAGAACGGAAGTGCTGGCACGATTGTCGGCTGGCAAGCAAATCTATATCGTTTCTTATCCGGATGCCCTGGCTGAGCTCGTGGTTTCCAAGCAGATTCTGGATGAGAGAATCCTCAAACTTACTGTCGGACAACAGACTGCACAGGTGGATATCGTGCATCAGTTGCGTGATTTCGGACTTCAGGAGACTGATTACGTCTATGAACCGGGACAGTTTGCCGTTCGTGGAAGCATTCTCGACGTCTATTCCTACAGTTGCGAATATCCGTTCCGTATCGATTTCTTCGGTGATGAGATTGATACCATCCGCACCTTCAATATCGAAGACCAGCTTTCGAAGGATAAGCGTGATGCCATTGAAATCGTTCCGGAACTTGCTGCCGAACAGAGCGTGAAGCAGTGTTTCCTTCATTTCCTGGATGCGGATGCACTCGTGGTGATGAATGACTATACGCTGCTGCACGACCGCATAGAGCAGATTTACAAGGATGGTTTCTCTACCCAGAGTCTGACCGAACAGTTGGAAGGTGCCACCGAGATGGAGGCAGAGAAGATCAGAAGGGAGATGACGGCTGAGCTGAATCTCGTTTCCGCTTCAGATTTTCAGCATGCGCTGGTTGAGCACGTACGTATTGAATTCGGCAAGCAGTCTGAGGGTGATGTTGCCAGGAAGCAGGAGCATCTGTTGACTGCCAAGGGCGATAACCAGGCTCTCATCGCTTTTGATATGGCACCGCAGCCGCTGTTTCACAAGAATTTCAATCTCCTTGCCCAGACTCTTGAAGATTATCAGCTTCAGGGCTATACCTTATATATATTGGCAGACAGCCAGAAGCAGCAGGAACGGCTGAAGGATATCTTCGACAGTGAGGAGCTGAAAAGGTATCAAATCCGTTTTACCCCTGTAGAGAAAACCATCCACGAGGGATTCGTGGATCATGAGAAGCATGCCTGCTTCTTTACCGATCACCAGATCTTCGACCGATTCCATAAATACAACCTCCGTTCAGACTCGGCAAGAGCCGGAAAGATGGCGCTCACCATGAAGGAGTTGCAGGAGATGGATTATGGCGACTTCATCGTGCATGTGGATTATGGTATCGGAAAGTTCGGCGGACTGGTGCGTGTGCCTACCGGCGACAGCTATCAGGAGATGATCCGCATCGTGTATAAGAACAACGACAAGGTGGATGTGAGCATCCACTCGCTCTATAAGATCAGTAAATACCGCAGAAGCGATACCGGTGAACCACCACGCCTCTCTACCCTGGGAACAGGTGCCTGGGACCGGTTGAAGGAGAAGGCAAAGAAGCGAATCAAGGATATCGCCCGCGACCTGATCAAACTCTATGCGCAACGCCGGCGTGAAAAGGGATTTGCCTATAGTGCAGACAGTTATCTGCAGCATGAGCTGGAGGCTTCGTTCCTCTATGAAGATACCCCCGACCAGAGCAAGGCTACGGCTGACGTGAAGAAAGACATGGAAAGCGGTAGGCCGATGGACCGTCTGGTGTGTGGAGATGTGGGATTCGGTAAGACGGAGGTTGCCATCCGTGCTGCCTTCAAGGCGGCTTGCGATGGAAAGCAGGTGGCTGTGCTGGTGCCTACCACGGTGCTTGCCTACCAGCATTACCAGACCTTCAAGCATCGACTGGAGGGACTTCCTGTTTCTCTGGAATATCTGAGCCGTGCCCGTACTGCCAAGGATACCAGGCGCATTCTGGAAGAACTGAAGGAGGGCAAGGTGGATATCCTGATTGGTACCCACAAACTGATATCGAAGTCGGTACAGTGGCACGACCTGGGATTGCTGATCATTGATGAGGAGCAGAAGTTTGGTGTATCTACCAAGGAAAAACTTCGCCAGCTGAAGGTGAATGTGGATACCCTTACTATGAGTGCTACTCCGATTCCGAGAACCCTGCAGTTCTCGCTGATGGGAGCCCGCGATATGAGTATCATGCGTACACCGCCACCTAACCGTTATCCTATTCAGACCGAGGTCATCACCTTCGACAAGTCGGTGATTGCCGATGCCATCAATTTTGAGATGAGCCGTAACGGTCAGGTGTTCTTCGTCTGCGACCGTATCGCCAAACTGACCGAGCTGAAATTGCTCATCGAGAAACTGGTGCCAGACTGTCGCGTAGCCATCGGACATGGACAGATGAAGCCGGAGGAACTGGAGAAGATCATCATGGGATTCATCAATTACGACTATGATCTGCTCCTTTCTACTACCATCGTAGAGAACGGAATCGATATTTCCAATGCCAATACCATCATCGTGAATGATGCCCACCGTTTCGGATTGAGCGACCTGCACCAGATGAGAGGTAGGGTAGGGCGTAGCAACAAGAAGGCTTTCTGCTATCTGATAGCTCCGGCCAAGGCATGTCTTACTCCGGAATCCCGTCGCCGTCTGGAAGCACTGGAAACCTTCAGTGACCTGGGTAGCGGTTTTAATCTGGCTATGCAGGACCTGGATATTCGTGGTGCTGGTAATCTGCTGGGTTCTGAACAGAGTGGATTCATGGAAGATCTGGGTTACGAGACTTATCAGAAGATTCTCTCCCAGGCTGTCACCGAGTTGAAGAACGAGGAGTTCAACGACCTGTATCAGCAGGAGATGGATGAAGGAAAGCAGCTCACGGGTGATGACTTCGTGGATGACTGTGCCGTGGAGAGTGACTTGGAGACCTATTTCCCGGATACCTACGTGCCGGGTAGTTCGGAGCGAATGCTGCTCTACCGTGAACTCGACCATCTGCAGAGTGAAGAGGAGGTGGCTGAATTCCGCAAGCGAATGATCGACCGTTTCGGTCCGGTTCCTAGGGAGGCGGATGAGCTGATGTGTGTGGTAGGTCTGCGCCGACTGGGCAAGTCGCTGGGTTGTGAGAAGATCATGCTCAAGCAGGGTACCATGCAGCTGCAGTTTGTGAGCAATGTGAATAGTCCGTTCTATCGCAGCGAGATGTTCTCCCGTGTACTCGCTTATGCCACTACCCATATCCAGGATTGTGCCTTGAAGGAAAAGAACAACAAGCGATACCTTCGCATCCGTGATATGAAGAGTGTGGAACAGGCAAAGAATCTGCTGAGTTTCATTTCTCAGATCAAGGTGAACGACTAGAAGTGAAACTTCTGCAAGTTTTTCAGCTTCAACTGAAAAAAATAGCGTGAACTGAAATCAATAAAAAAAAAGCATTGGAATTCTGATTCTCTTATCAGATTTTCCGATGCTTTATATTTTTGTATAAGTAAAAGATGATGAATAGCGTTTCACAACGCCTTTGTTTTAACTGATGCAAAGGTACGAAGAAAATGAAAAACATAGGGGGAATAATTGTTGTTAGTAGGGGCGAAAACTGATAAAAGTACACTTATAAAACATTAAATAATCCTTATGCGATAATAATTACTCCTATTTTATGCTCAAAATACATCAAATTCATTAAAAAAACAGGGAATATTTCTGTATTTCATTTTTTATTTGTACTTTTGTGGCTAGAATTAACAATTTAATAAAAACATATACATGAGACAGAAAAAGTTTATTCTCCAGGAGCAGGATATCCCTACTCAGTGGTACAACATTCAGGCAGATATGCCTAATAAGCCTATGCCACCGTTGAACCCACAGACTCACAAGCCGCTCAGTGCAGACGACTTGTCTCACATCTTTAACAAGGAGTGCTCTAAGCAGGAGCTTGATACTGAGCACGCTTGGATAGACATTCCAGAGGATGTACAGGAAAAGTATGCGTTCTACCGTTCTACACCATTGGTTCGTGCCTACGGATTGGAGGAAGCATTGGGTACTACAGCACATATCTATTTCAAGAATGAAAGTGCAACACCATTGGGTTCACATAAGATCAACTCTGCCATTCCTCAGTGCTACTACTGCAAGCAGGAGGGGGATACCAATGTTACTACAGAGACTGGTGCCGGACAGTGGGGTTGTGCCCTTTCCTATGCTGCCAAGCTCTACGGACTGGAGGCTGCCGTTTATCAGGTAAAGATTACCATGCAGCAGAAGCCATACCGTTCCAGCATCATGCGTACCTTTGGTGCTACCGTTGAGGGTTCTCCTAGTATGAGTACACGTGCTGGTAAGAACATCATTACCCGCGATCCTCATCATCCTGGTTCACTGGGTACTGCCATTTCTGAGGCTGTAGAGTTGGCTACCACCACTCCTGGCTGTAAATATACCTTGGGTTCTGTCTTGAATCATGTGGCTTTGCATCAGACTGTCATCGGTCTGGAGGCTGAAAAGCAGATGGAGATGGCAGGTGAGTATCCTGACAAGGTGATAGCTTGTTTTGGTGGCGGTAGTAACTTTGGTGGACTTGCCTTCCCATTCATGCGTCATAACCTGAAGGGCGAGAAGCATACCGAGTTCATCGCTGCAGAACCAGAGAGCTGTCCTAAGTTGACTCGTGGAAAGTTTGAATATGACTTTGGTGATGAGGCTGGATATACTCCGCTGTTGCCTATGTTTACCTTGGGTCATGACTTCAAGCCAGCCAACATCCATGCAGGTGGTCTCCGTTACCATGGTGCCGGCATGATTATCTCTCAGTTGGTCAAGGATGGTTATATGCATGGTGTAGATGTAGCCCAGACAGAAGCTTTCGAGGCAGGTATGCTCTTTGCCCGTGTAGAGGGTATCATTCCAGCTCCAGAGAGCTGTCATGCCATTGCTGCAACAATCCGTGAGGCAAAGAAGGCTACTGAAGAGGGTAAGAATACCGTGATTCTCTTCTGTCTTTCTGGCCATGGTCTCATTGATATGCCATCATACGAAAGCTATCTCAATGGAGATTTGCATGATTATAGGGTGAGTGATGAGGAAATCAATAAGTTCCTCCAGACTGTACCTCAGGTAGATTAAAGATTAAAAAGAAATAAGAAAGCCAGCCTACAGGAATGTAAGCTGGCTTTTGTTTTTGTTTTTATGCTTGAAGCCACTCTTCGATGGCCTTTGCGATAACGTCGAAGCTGGTAGTAGGTTCGAAGCGAGCCACTACCTGACCCTTCTTGTTAACGAGGAACTTGGTGAAGTTCCACTTGATGTCTGCGCTTTCCTTGTAGTTAGGATCTGCCTCAGAGAGCATCTTGTCGAGAACAGGGTAGAGCGGATGAGTCTCGTCCCAGCCTGCGAAGCCTTTGCATTCCTTGAGGAATTTGAAGAGAGGAGCGGCATCATCACCATTTACCTTGATCTTCTTGTAGCGCTGAAATTCTGTGCCGTATGTAAGTTTGCAGAACTGATGGATGCTTTCATCAGTACCAGGAGCTTGCTGACCAAACTGATTGCATGGGAAGTCGAGTATCTCGAAGCCTTGCTGGTGGTATGTCTCATAGAGCTTTTCCAGTTCCTCATACTGAGGAGTAAAGCCACACTTGGTAGCTGTGTTAACGATGAGCAGTACTTCGTTAGCGTACTCTTTGAGGGAAACTTCCTTTCCCTTTCTGTCCTTAACGGAGAATTCGTAAACGGTTCTCATTTTTTATTTATATCTAATTTTATGTTTATTTCTATCCCTTTTTCATTGACATTGGAGAAGTTCCTTTGTCGCCGAATCATTATCATTGTGCAAAGGTACTATTTTTCTTTTAGAAATAGTAAATAGTTTGCATAAATTTTCTAAAAAAATAGCCTGAGTTATCATTTGTAAGGTGCATAGGGGGATATAGGTGGTTGGGTGAAATAAAAAGAGTCCGGGAATTTCACAATCCCCGGACTCTTTCGTCTTCTTTCCTAACTCAAAATATAAAATAGGAGAGAAGCCTTACGATTAATCTATCATTTAACTTTTCTAAGAACTTTGTGCAAAGATACACATTTTTTCGTTAAGTTGTATCATATACAATGTTAATTTTTATGTATTTCGTCTTAAAAAGTATTAAATGCCCTGTTTTTGCTCTCTTTTTGCCATCTTGGGACGGTTTTTGGGATGTTTATACGCTATTTTTTACCGAATAAACACAAAAATGAGGGTGTGTCATAAGTCACAGCCAATACGCCCTGAAAGGGCAGAAGCTCCTAGCCCAGGGCATCGCCCTGGGTTTTAGAACAGATACAAAAAAGTCGCCCTGAAAGGGCAAAAGCTTTGAAATTGAAAGCTTTTGCCCTTTCAGGGCGACTTTACTTTTTGCCAACATTACCCAGGGCGATGCCCTGGGCTAGGAGCTTTTGGGCTTTCAGCCCGACTTCGGCTGCCATAATCTAAACTTATGACACACCCTCATTCTATAGATTTATAGAAGACAATTTCCAGTCTTTTATTCCTTGGTTCGTTCGCGATATTCGCTAGGAACAATACCCAGTTCTTTCTTGAATACCTTGGAGAAGTACTTAGGGTCGCTGAATCCTACTTCGAAAGCGATGCTGGTAAGCGGATCATTGGTCTGCTGCAGCAATTCGCAGGCTCTCATGATTCGGATATGGCGCACGAAGTCGATTGGTGTCATACCTACAGCCTGCTTGATCTTGTTGTAGAGTACACTTCGGCTCATACCGATGGCATCTGCGATGTCGTCTATCTTCAGGTCTGGACTGCCCATATTGTCGGTCACGTACTTCAGGATCCTACCCATGGTCTTGTCGTTGATTTGACTTTCCATGAATGCATAGCTCTTCAGTTCCGACTTTTTCTCCTCTGCCAGTCTTTCCTTTTCCTGGATATCGAAGTTCAGCTCACTGAGCGTCTTTCTTGGCTCTGTAGCTGGTTGGAAGATTTCTGCTGCTTCGGCATTTCCTGAATTTTCAGTCTTTCCAGCATATCCAACTTTTCCGTTCTGCTTCATCATCTTGGCTATGTCTGTCTGCGTAGCCTTGCGTTTGTTGATGGCAGCCTCGATACGTCCTATCAGGTAGGAGGTAGAGAATGGTTTCGTAAGATAGCCATCCACTCCCTGTTCGAATCCCTTCAACTGGTCTTCCACACTGGCTTTTGCCGAGAGGATGATAATAGGTATATGCGAGATGGTACGGTCTTGCTTGATTTCACGTATCATCGTGATACCATCCATCACAGGCATGGTTACATCGGTGAGGATGAAGTCTGGCATCTCAGTGCGGGTCTTGTAGAGACCCACCTTGCCGTTTTCTGCCAGAAGTACATTATACTTCTCTTCGAGTACGCTGCTGAGGTACAGGCGCAAGTCGGAGTTATCTTCCACAACAAGAATGGTGAGATCCTTGCTTGGCTTGTTAGGGGTGGTACCCTTCTGGTTTTCCTCCTCTTCGTGCTTTGCCTTTTCTTTCTTCTTTTCCTCTTCCAACTCCTTCAGGTACTTTGTTACGGTGGAGTCGTCTATTTCGCCTTCAACTTTCTCCATCTCATTGCCTTCCTCATTCACGTTTTCGTTGAGTCCGCCGTTGACCAGGAAGTTGGCGTTGTCATCGAATCGCAGTACCTTGTTGAGCATATTCAGCATTTCTCTTGAGTTCTTCAGGGCAATGACGAGCATTTCCCTACCGTTTCGGGTGATGCCATGCTCTGTTTCCAGTACGTGTTGCAGCGGTCCACCAATCAGAGTCAGTGGGGTGCGCAGCTTATGACTGGCATCGCTGAAGAAGTCGTTCTTCATCAGACTCATTTCGTGCTCCAGCTTCTCACGCTGTTTTCTGTTATAGGAATAGAATATGCTTGCCACTACAGCAGCAAGTAATAAAAGCAGGGTGAGTCTGCCCCAGACACTCTCCCAGAAGGTAGGGCGTACCTCGATAGGTATTTCGGCAATATACTTGCTCCATACACCGTGGGAGTTGGTAGCTGATACCCTGAGGATATAGTCACCCTGTGCGATTCGGTTGAAGCCGATAACGTTGCTGCTACCATTGTCAATCCATTTTCCTGGAGGGGTATGTCCCTCCAGACGATAGCGGTATTTCATCTGGTACTTACGGGAATAGTCGAGCGATGCGAAGCTGATGGTCAGGTTTCGCTTGTTGGCTGGAATCACGATCTTCTCGCTATGCAGGATAGGGATAGACTCGCTTTCGCCGGTAAAGTGCAGCGAAGTGAAGATGATATGAGCCTGATACTGACTCTTTTTCAGGGTGGCAGGATTGAAGGCCAGCCAGCCGAATGGGGTTCCTACGGAGATGTCATTCGTGGCTGGATCGTGGGTAGGGCGAGCCTCGGTAAAGGAGATGTTGTAATCGAAGTCGTTTGGACCGAAGACGGTGGTCTTTCCTGTCTTCAGATTACATTTGTCGATACTCGACTCACGGATCACCCACAGGTTGCCTTCGTTATCTTCTATCATGCTTTGCACGATACCCTCATTATAGTTGATATTCTTGAAATACTTTGTTTTCAAGTTGTCCTGCAGCAGTTTCTTGGTGACGATACTTTCCAGGATTCCTCCTAACTGAGAGATGTAGGTCTTGCCATTGCTATGCTCTATGATAAAGTTGACATCGTTGGCTGCCAATGATGTGGTATCGTTGGGAATATAGCAGGTTTGATAGAACTTGATCTGTTGCGGATTCCTGAAGTTATCGCCGAATGTAATGAGACCGTCTGTGGTACCTACCAGAATTTCTCCTGTAGGGGTACAGAAAATGCGTCGTATATTGGCAAAACTATTCTTAGACCATGGCAAGCCAAAGTTCCTGTTGTAGAAGAACAGACCTGTTTCGCCTTCTTGGGCAAGAGCCAGTCCGCCACCATAGGTGGCTACCCATATTCTGCCATGGCGGTCGGCTACCATATCATAAATGTCGTTATGCGGTAACGATGCCTTGTTGGCTGGATTGTGCTCGTAATGGCTTATACCTTCCTGGGAGCGGACATAGAGTCCGTCGCCTTGGGTTCCTATCCACATCCTGCCCCGTGTATCACTGAAGATTGAATATACTGGATATGGACAGAATGGTACCTGGTTAGGTACAATCTGACCGCCTGGAGCCAGATAACCTACGGTTTGATACTTGCTGTCAGTTACTTGCACGACACCATTCGCATAACCGGTCCAATGGTATCCTTCTGGAGTATTGCAGAGTGCACGTACTTCTGCTTCTCCATTCTCCAGTTTGTTTAAGCGATACGTATGGTTCTTGAAGGCTACCTGGGTAAGATCGTGGGTACCTGCTATCCAGAGGATTCCCTGATCGGAAAGGAAATGCTTTCCGATTTTAGGCACACGGTAGTTGCCCGAAGAGTTGCTCCTCAGAAGATAAGGTACCAGTTTGCCGGCTTTGCGGTCGAAGTAGCTGAAGGTTCCTCCATTCGGCACAATCCATAGAGTCTTGCTTTCATCTTGGGTGATGAAGAAACTGTCGGAGGTGGTGCGGTCCATAGGATCTTGCTGGTCGGCAAACAGCCATTGCTTGGCTGAAGTCTTTGGATTTACCAGGGTTACACCCATACCATCCGTAAATACCCATACCATGCCGAAGTCATCCGTATAGATGTTCTTTACCTCAGCCAGTGGTTGGCTTGGACTTTGCACATTGATGATTTCGGTCTTGAAGGTGCGGGGATTGTAGATAACCAAACCCAGGTTGGTGGCTATCAGGAGCTGGTAGCCTGTATTCTTGAGCTGATTGATGCGGGTTACTCCTGCTGGGAGTGGTATCATATTCAGCTTGTCGGTCTCGTCATATACGGCGAGTCGTCCATCTTCAGTTGCCAGGAAGATGTTATCGCCTACTTCTCTCACCCATTTGAAGGGGATAGGGGTACTGAACTTTTGATTGTGGATGGTGGTTCCCTTGTCGGTAAGAATCCATTCGCGCTTTTTCTTGTCCGACCAGATATGCCATATGTGTCCGCTTCGGAGTCCATCTTGTCCTACCTTGATGAGCTCTGGAATCTGACCTTCTCTCTGGAGTCCCTTGATACGTACCAGATAATCGCCAGACTTGGAAGTTACCCAGGTGTTGCCTTGCTTGGTAGAGTAAATCTTATCTACTCGCAGGTCGATGTTATATAATTTATTGATGTTGTCACCTACGGGAACAAAGGTACACAATTTGGTCTCATAGCAATAGAGACGTTTGCCTGCGGTGATACACCACACGTTGTTTCTGGCTGTTGCATAAATACCCATGAAACGGTTGGTAGATAGAAGATCGATGTCGTCTGCATCATCACGGAAAGTATGGAAGGAGTTTCCATCATAATAGGAGATTCCGTTCCAGGTGCTGAACCACATCAGACGGTCGGGTGTCTGGTCTATGCCTGAAACTGTGTTGGCGGCTAGTCCGTCGATAATGGAGAATTTGCGGACGTCGCAGTAGGGGGTTCCCATAACCTTCAGTGTGGCTATGAGTATGAGGAGGGTGCAATAAATAGCTCTCTTAATCATATTATCTGTTCTTGTCATTCTATTCGTCAGTCCTTGGTTGGTAAATATGCATAAATATTGTTGCAAAGATAGTGCATTTTTTTGAGAATGACAAGGTTTTGTAGGGAAAAACTGTTATATAATAGGGTTTTTCCCCTAGATTATTCCTCTTTTCCCTTTGCTAGGTGTAAAAATTGCCTTATCTTTGCACCATCATTCAAGGAACCAGATCTGTTAAGGGTCTGAGTTCTGTACGGATATTAACAATAAAATAAAAATCTTACGATATGAGAAAAATGAGACTTTTCGTGATGCTGATGGCGATAGCTGCGGTATCCTTTACGTTTACCAGTTGTGATGATGATCCTTGGGATGATGATTATTGGGATGATCCTTATGGATGGTACGATGATTACAACCATGGCGGCTGGGGATGGAACCAGGATTATTGGTATGAAGGTTCGCAAGGATCACATGATGACGATCTGGTCGATGAGGCGATGACCTTGGTTGGTGAGTGGTATGGTCAGGTGAAGTATTCCTATATCCAGGATGATGGTATGTCAAGAGGCTATGATGAGTTTTATGCCAATATGATATTCTATCAGAGCGGAAACCAGAGCGATGCCCTGAGTGGAAGTGGTGTGGAGATAGATGAGGTTCATGATAATCAGGGAAATGTTACCGATCAGCAGACCCTGAAATTCTCCTGGTATATCGATAACAATGGCGATATCTACCTGAAGTATGCCAGTGGTGCCACCTTCGTGTTGGATGCAGGTGCTAGCCAGTACGGTTTCCGTCTCGGTGTCGAGAAGGGCAATAATTATAAAACCTTCTATGGTTATATGATTGGTACCGGTAAGGTGAAGGGTGATATCATCTACTTCGATTTATCTGAGGTTTCTACTACCGGTTATGCCAAGAAGCTTACACGTTCTGCATCAGCTGTAACTTCATTCGGCAGTGGAGCAACCATGAAGCCAATGGCTGGCACGGTGAAGCAATTGAACAAGAGAAGATAGGTTTATAAAAAAAGTGCATTCCTACGTATATGCAACTACGTTGGAATGCACTTTCTATCTTTCGATATTATATATCCTTATTAAAAAAGGTATATATATTACTTCTTCAACTTAGCGTAACGGCTCATGAAGCGGTCAACGCGACCAGCAGTATCAACGAGCTTGCTCTTACCTGTGTAGAATGGGTGAGAGGTGCTAGAGATTTCAATCTTAACAACTGGATAAGTCTCGCCCTCGAACTCTACAGTGTCGTTAGTCTTGCATGTTGACTGAGAGAGGAACATATCGCCGTTAGACATATCCTTAAATACTACAGGACGATAGTTCTCTGGATGAATACCTTTTTTCATTTTTCTTTTATTTATTATTAATTTGTTAAAAAATAGACGTTATGGGGACGCTTTCACATCATTTCATGTCCCTCTTCAGGGCATGCCCATTATAGCCTTTACCTAATTCAGGGTGCAAAGTTACTGCTTTTTCCTGAAATCACCAAATATTTCCCGGTGTTTTTTAGAAATATTGGGGATTTTGGTGTCTGTGTATATATAAAAAGGTGGAAAATGATCTTTTAGAGTGGTAAAAAGAGGACTGGATGTGTTAAAAATGAATGAAAACTCAAAATTTTATTCCCATTTATGATGATAATTGTAATTAATGCGGTATCTTTGCATATTAGTTTGAGAACATCAGACGATGTATCATATAGTTATAACTTTAAAGCGAGAAAAAGAATGAAAAGACAAATGCTATTATTGGCAGCCCTGCTCATGGTGGGTTTGGGTGCTTGGGCGCAGAAAGCGGAGCAGAATTTCAACCTTAAAAAGTTCCAGGTTTATGCCGTTGGATTCTATAATCAGGAGAATCTCTTTGATACCTGTCATGATGCCGGCAAGAATGATTATGAGTATCTGCCTGCTAAGGGATGGAATAGCGAGAAATATACGAGTAAGTTGAAGAATATGTCTCGTGTCTTGGCGGATATGGGTACCGATGTGCTGCCTGATGCAGGTTGCGCCTTCATCGGTCTTGCCGAGGTTGAGAATGCCAATGTACTGAAAGACCTTACTGCCCAGCCGCCTTTGAAGGCTCGCAATATGCAGTTCTGCCATATAGAAGGTCCGGATAAGCGTGGCATCGACTGTGCTCTGCTTTACAATCCGGCTCTTTTTACCGTGAAGAATGTGAAGCTGGTTCCTTATGTGCAGGAGTTGGCAAAGGATTCTGCCTTTTATACCCGTGGCTTTCTTACGGTGAGAGGTGAGATGGCGGGGGATGATGTGGCTGTCATCGTTTGTCACTGGCCAAGTCGTTTCTCCGATTCCTTCTATCGTGAGAGTGGCGCCCGTCAGACCAAGGCTGTGAAAGATTCCCTGCTTCGCCTGAATCCAGAGATGAAGGTGTTTGTGATGGGAGATATGAACGATGATCCTACCAACAAGAGTATGCATGAGGTTCTCCGTGCCCAACCGGAAATATCAGAAGTAGGTGAGGGAGATATGTATAATCCTTGGTATAACATCCTGGCAAAGGAAGAAAAGGGAACCCTTTACTACAGAGGAAAATGGAATCTCTTCGATCAGATTGTGCTGACTCCTAATCTTCTGAACAAGGATGGAAAGAAGAAGGGCTATCGCAGTCTGAAGTACTGGAATCATCAGGTGTTCCGCAGAGATTATCTCATCCAGCAGGAGGGTCGCTATCAGGGTGCACCGTTGCGTACCAAGGCTGGCGGTAAATGGCTGAATGGCTACAGCGACCACTTGCCAGTAGTACTGTATCTGGTAAAAAAGAAGTAGAAATGTTAGAGTCTCATCCTTTTGAACCATGGTTGCCGGGCAATGCCAAGTTGCTGATGCTCGGAACCTTTCCGCCGGCAGAAAAGCGCTGGTGTATGCCCTGGTATTATCCTAATTTCCAGAATGATATGTGGCGAATCTTCGGCATCATCTACTTTGATGACAAGTTTCACTTTGTAGATGTGGAGCACAAGACTTATCGTCTGGACACCATCAAGGAGTTCCTGAAGCAGAAGGGAGTGGCTATCTATGATACAGCCCAGCAGGTAATCCGTACCAAGAATACGGCTTCGGATAAAGACTTGCAGGTGGTTCAGCCTTCCGATCTGGATGGCATGCTCCGTTCCCTGCCTGATTGCACGGCGGTACTTACTGCAGGACAACTGGCAACCAAAGTCTTCTCCGATCACTTCGGTATCAAGGAAAAACCGGAGATGGGAGGATTTGTGGAGTTTGAATTCGAAAACCGCAACTTCCGTCTCTATCGTATGCCTAGCAGCAGTAGGGCTTATCCGATGGCTGTAGAGAAAAAGGCGGAATATTATCGGAAAATGTTTAATGATATATTGGAAAAATAAGAGATATGGCAGAAAATAAAGTAACAGTGATCGGTATCGCTGGTGGTACCGGATGCGGTAAGACTACCGTAGTCAAGAGATTGGTAGAAGCTTTGCCTCCTCATTTCGTGGCAGTTGTTCCTCTCGATTCTTATTATAATGATACTACTCACATGACAGAGGAAGAGCGTAGAGCCATCAACTTCGATCATCCGGATGCCTTCGATTGGAAGTTGCTTCATCAGCAGCTTGCCGACCTTCGTGCCGGTAAGGCGATCGAACAGCCTACCTACAGTTATCTGAAGTGTAACCGCGAGAAGGAAACAATTCATGTAGAACCAAAGCCAGTGATTATCATCGAGGGAATCATGACTTTGGTGGATAAGCAATTACGTGATTTGATGGACCTGAAGGTGTTTGTGGATACAGATGCCGATGAGCGCCTGATCCGTAACATCCAGCGTGATACCATCGATCGTGGTCGTACGGTTTCCATGGTGGTAGATCGTTATCTGAAGGTGCTCAAACCGATGCACGAACAGTTTATCGAGCCAACCAAGCGCTATGCAGACATCATCATTCCTCAGGGAGGAGAGAATGCTACCGGTATCGGTATTCTCTGCAGATATGTAGAGGGATTGGTAGATTAAAACCATAAAAGCTTCTATCATTCGGATATGAATCCCATGATAGAAGCTTTTTTCTATAGAAAAGCAGGAACTGCCGTTTGTCTTTCTTTTACTTCTCTTCGATGTAGGTGGCATTTTCCACGTTCTTTCCATTCTTGGCAGAGGTTCTGATTTCCTGTGTCTTCTGCCATTTGCGTCGGTTGTTGGAAACCTTCAGGGCATTGACGGCTTCTACTACACCATATACCAGCATTGCCCAACCGATAACCAGCAGTGGGGCAGAGGCAATGGAGGATGGCTTGAAGAGGGTGAACAGACCCAACAGCAGCAGGAGTGTAGGCATCAGCCAATATACGATACCCACTCTGCCCATCTTGGCAGCAGATACCAGGTTCGCCATTTGGGTGAGGGCTCCCATTATCAGTATCGCCGAGAGGATGAACATCAGCCAGGCGATGAATACATTTGGCATCAGTGCCAGTACCAGACCGAAGATGAGTGAACCGAGTCCTACAAGAGGAAAGTTAGGGCGCATACCTATGATATGGTTGCCTTGTGCATCGTAGAGATACTGTCCCTTCATCTTCTCTGCATTTCGCTTGGCACTCATATAACTGAGTAACGAGAATACGCCTGAGAGGAAAAACAATACACCGATGGCAATGGTAATCCAGGTGACTGTCTGTTCCCTGTATTGTATGAGTAGAGCACCTACAATGATGGCGCATAAGGCTCGAAATAATGAACTTTGTATTACTTTCATATCAATTGATTTAAAATGTTGTATTGCAATATTGCGTTTCCTTTTCCTGAAAAGTATTTCCTTTCTATTGCAAAAGTACGAAAGATTTTTGATACCACAAGTTTTTTCTCTCGCTTTTATATCATATTTAACGCAATTTATTCCTTCATTTCAATTATTATCAGTAATTTTGTATGCAAAAATAAAATAGATGGTTGAATGACCATCTGATGATAAATATTCAATATGACAAAGCTATATTTAGTTCGACATGGTGAGACCATGGATAATGCCGCCCAGATTATGCAGGGGCAGACTCCAGGCAGGCTGAATGACGTGGGCATTCAGCAGGCTGAAGAAGTGGCAAGGAAAATGGCAAATGACCACATTGACGTCTTCGTTTCGAGTGATCTTTATCGCAGTATGCAGACTTGTGCCATCATTGCCCGTCCACATTTGGAGGCAGAAATGCACTTGAAGGGAACTGCAGATGCTTCTGCATTCTTGACGGAAGATGATATTCTCCAGAGAATAGAGACGACTCCTTTAATCAGGGAACGTGACTGGGGAGATTTTACGGGTAAGTTCATTCCTTCTCTTCCCAAAGACCCGAAGGATTGGCCGGACAATATCGAATCTCTGGAGCGGATGAAGTCGAGGGCGCAGAACTTCCTCACCTGGCTGAAGGTGGCATATCCTGACAAGACCATCCTGGCAGTAGGTCACGGTATCATCAACAAGGCGATTCAGAGTGTGTATTACAAACGCCCGATGAATCAGATAGAGAAAATGGCGAATGCCGAGGTCAGGGTTCTCATTCTGTAATGGAATCATAAAGAAATCAGGAAGATTTTGCTCCAGGCAAACGAATCATAAAGTTCAGAGTTCAAATATTAAAGTTCAAAGTATATGAAAATTGCTCTTATCACAGGTGCAACCAGCGGAATTGGCGAGGGTTGTGCACGCCGCTTTGCAAGAGGTGGCTACGATTTGATCATTACGGGTAGAAACACCGGTAAACTGGAAATTCTCAAGAAAGAGTTGGAGGCAGAGGGGGTACAGGTCCTTGCTCTGGCTTTTGATGTACGTAACCGTGAAGCGGCAAGAAAGGCTGTGGATTATATTCCGCAGGATTGGCGCAATATTGATGTGCTGATCAATAATGCAGGCTTGGCTCGTGGCCTGGAACCTGAGTATCAGGGTAGTTTCGAGGATTGGGATCAGATGATTGATACCAATATCAAGGGACTCCTCACCATGACTCGTCTGATAGTTCCTGGTATGGTGAGACGTAATCATGGACACATTATTAATATAGGTAGTGTGGCTGGTGATGCGGCTTACGCTGGTGGCAATGTATATTGTGCTACCAAGGCTGCCGTCAAGGCAATCACCGATGGCTTGCGTATTGATGTGGCTCATACCAAGGTGCGTGTTACCAATGTCAAGCCCGGCTTGGTGGAGACGAATTTCTCTAATGTCCGTTTCCATGGAGATAATCAGCGTGCAGCCAGTGTTTATCAGGGTATCGAACCATTGAATGGTGATGATATTGCGGATGTGGCTTTCTATGCTGCCAGTGCTCCGGAGCATGTGCAGATTGCAGAAGTCTTGGTTCTTGCTACCCATCAGGCTAACGGAACCGTTATCCATCGCGATTAGTCGCATATTATAGGAGTTAAGGGAGTTAAAGAAGTTAAGGAGTTAAGACGTATGTCTTGCTGCTTAAAATCTACGCCAAAAAGGCTGTTGTCTTAACTTCTTTAACTCCTTTAGCTCCTTTAATACCTTATTATATAATGTGGCAGAGTCGGTTGATATCCGACTCGAAGGTTTCCCTATTGAGCGCTTTGGCTCTCATTCCCGACTTGTAATTGTAGATGGTCTGGGTAGAGTAGTACAGCAGGGTTGCTATTTCCTGGCTATCCGTTACGCCCAGTCTCATCAGGGCATAGATTCTTACTTCGGTTGTCAGCTCCGTAGGAGATGGAAGCACGATACGGTGCTCTGGCTTGAGAAGCGTATTCAGTTCCTGGACGAAATTCGGATACAATTCCATGAAAGCCTTGTCGAAACGGATGTAGAACATTGACGATTCCTCTTCTGCCAGCTTGAAGCTGTTGATGCTCTTCAGCAAGTCTTCTGTCTGCTTGGCTTTTACCTTTCTGCTCACCAGTTTTCTGTAGTCATCCAACTTGCGGATATACAGGGCGCTGATATCCATGAAGAGGCTCATATAGGTTTCGCGTCGCTTGTTGGTATCCATCAGTCGCTGGTTGAGCTCTGCCAACTGCTTGTTCTGTGCCGCAATCTCCTTTCGGTTTTTCTTCAAACTGTTTTTCTGTTTGGTATTCACCACTGTAAGAATCAGGATGATGGTTAAGATGACGCAGGCACAGATGAGTCCAATCTCCATGCGGGTACGGGAGCGTTCTGCAGCCTCCTGGTTGCTTGTAACAATCACTGGCAGGATGTTTGAAATCTCTATCATACGGAGACGGTTGTTGAAAAACTGGGCATCCTCCATGGAATGCTGGATATATCGGGTGGCACGCTTGCTGTTGTCTTTGTCTGTTTCATAGAGAAAATAGGAAAGTTTTTGGAGGGCTGTTGTCTCCTTGAGTTGGCAAATCCCATCAGACTCACTTGCCTCTACCAGATACTTCACATACAGATCATACTGTTCGAGGTCTCTGTAGTAACGGGCTATGCCGTATGCTGCCATAGGATGCAGTCGATCGTTTTTAGCCGTCATCTTTAAAGCTTTGAGATAACAGTCTAATACACTTCTGTGTGTAGGCGAGCTGAGAAAGATATACTCTCCTTTCATATACTGGTAAAAAGCCGACTTCTTTCCTTTTTCATTGAAGTTTTCAAGCAAAATATTCATATAATACTTCTTCTTGGCTTTGAAGTCGTTTGCAAATTCCGATTTGGCTGCGTAAGATTGCCAGTAATTGAACAGCCAGGCATAGGTGAAGTAGTAATACAGCTTCTGTTCGTAGGGCATCTGCTTAGGGTCGAGTGTTTCCAGGATGTCTTCCGCCTTGCCATAAAATCCTCCCACCGACAGCACGGATGCCCGGTGTATCTTAAAGCAAGTGATATAAAAGGTGTTATGGGTAGCTTCTGCCAGTTGGAGCCCTTTGCTCACATAGGCACATGATGAGTCGTAGCGATAGTTACTATAGGCACGATAGAGACTGTCGAGGTAGCATAACCTTTCTTCGGCAGTGATTGCATCGCCTGCCTGTCGTCTCAGTCGTTTGAGCTCCTTCTCTTTCTGTTGCTGGTAGTAGCTGTCCATTTCGATAGCATGGTCAACCCGCTCCAATAGCTTTTCCATATCGGTCTTGCCATAGGAGAGAAGTGGTATCATGATGAATAATAAAAGTATGTACTGCTTCATAACTATGTACGATTTATGTCTTTTTGCACGATTTTTATTGTTTACGCTGCAAAGATATAGAAAAGATTTCTAATAAAAGCATTTACTTTGATAAAAATATTTAAATGGATTAAAATACTGATAATCCGTAGGTTATGTAGCTTAATTATCTACTGTTTATTTACTATACGCCTACTAGGGTGTACAGATAGCCAAAAAAGTACGTATCTTTGCAGCGGAATTCAAAAAAGCAGTATAATGACTTTGGTTCAAAAACCACTTCAAGTCTTCTAAAGTTTAAAGGTATATAAATATTCCTTTTGTTGATTTAGTATGTTGATTTAAATAACAGTATTAGTTTCTTAGGGGAAAGATTGATTGAAAAATAGGAAGCCTGCTTGATTGAATCTATTTGCTTTCAAAAAAGCAGCAATGCTTTACTATTATGTTTAGGAAAGACTCGTCGTTTTCTTGTGAAAGAAGGCGGCGGGCTTTTTGTTTTTATAGGGGTGTACTTCCTAAAAGTATAATTTATGTTACTATGAACCTCTTTGTTTACATAAAAGTTGCGTATCTCGGAATAATTCATTATCTTTGCCACATATTTTATATATATAATGTATCATCATTAACTAGTATCACAGCAAAACATGAATATATTAGTTACTGGCGCCAATGGTCAGCTTGGCCATGAGATGCAGATTTGCGCCAAAAACAGCAATCACAAGTTTGTCTTCACTGATGTGGCTGAAGGGTATGAGAAGTTGGACATCACCAGCCTGGATGCCATCCGCGCCAAGGTGAAGGAGAATGATATCCAGGTTATCGTCAACTGCGCTGCCTATACCAATGTGGATAAGGCGGAGAGTGACTTTGACCTTGCCAACCTGCTCAACAATACTGCAGCCGGCAATCTGGCTGAGGCAATGAAAGAGGTAGATGGTACCCTCATACATGTGAGTACAGACTATGTGTTCCAGGGTGACAAGAACATTCCTTGCAAGGAAGACTGGGAAACCAATCCGCTCGGTGTCTATGGAAAGACCAAGCTTGCCGGCGAAAAGAGCATCGAGGCTACCGGCTGCAAGCATATCATTATCCGTACAGCATGGCTCTATTCTCAGTGGGGCAAGAACTTCGTGAAGACTATGCAGAGTCTCACGGCGAGTCACGACACCTTGAAGGTGGTTTTCGACCAGGTGGGTACTCCTACCTATGCGGGAGATTTGGCTGCAGTCATCACTCATGTCATCGATACAAACCAGCTCGACAAGACTGGCATCTATCACTTCTCTAACGAAGGTGTATGTTCCTGGTTCGATTTTGCCAAGATCATCTGCGAGCTCAGTGGTAACACCTGCGACATCCAGCCTTGCTATAGTGAGGAGTTCCCTAGTCCGGTGAAGCGTCCTCACTTCTCTGTGCTCGATAAGAGCAAGTTGAAGCAGACCTTCGGTTTCAAGGTGCCATACTGGACTGACAGTTTGAAGAAGTGTATCGCCGAATTGGCGGAAGCAAAATAATTATAATATAAAAAAGAATTGAAATGAAGAATATCATTATCACGGGCGGTGCTGGTTTCATCGGCTCACACGTAGTAAGACTTTTCGTGAACAAATATCCTGAGTATCACATCATCAACCTTGATAAGTTGACTTACGCTGGTAATCTGGCTAACCTCAAGGACATCGAGGATAAGCCTAACTATACTTTCGTAAAGGGTGATATCTGTGATTTCGACCTGATGTTGAAGCTGATGCAGGACTACAAGGTGGATGGCATCATCCATCTCGCTGCCGAGAGCCACGTAGATAGAAGTATCAAGGATCCTTTCACTTTCGCTCATACCAACGTGATGGGTACCCTGTCTCTGCTCCAGGCGGCAAAGATCTACTGGGAGAGTCTTCCAGAGGGATACGAGGGCAAGCGCTTCTACCACATCTCTACCGATGAGGTGTACGGTGCATTGCAGATGACTCACCCTGAGGGCGTTCCTGCTCCTTTCACTACCAAGGCATCAAGCGGTAAGAACCACGAGGCTTACGGCGAGGAGTTCTTCGTAGAGACAACCAAGTACAATCCTCACTCTCCATACTCAGCATCCAAGGCAAGCTCAGACCACTTCGTACGCGCTTTCCATGATACATACGGTATGCCTACCATCGTGACCAACTGCTCTAACAACTACGGTCCATACCAATTCCCAGAGAAGTTGATTCCATTGTTCATCAACAATATCCGTCATCGCAAGCCATTGCCAGTATATGGTAAGGGTGAGAATGTGCGCGACTGGTTGTATGTAGTAGATCATGCCCGTGCCATCGATATGATTTTCCACAAGGGTAAGATTGCCGAGACTTACAACATCGGCGGTTTCAACGAGTGGAAGAACATCGATATCATCAAGGTGGTTATCAAGACTGTTGACCGTCTGCTCGGCAGAAAGGAAGGAGAGGATATGGATCTCATCACCTATGTAACTGACAGAAAGGGGCATGATATGCGTTATGCCATCGACTCTAGAAAGTTGCAGAAGGAACTCGGTTGGGAGCCATCTCTTCAGTTTGAGGAGGGTATCGAGGAGACCGTGAAATGGTATCTCGATAACCAGGAATGGATGGACAACGTTACCTCTGGCGATTACCAGAAGTACTATGACAACATGTATTCTCACCGTTAATAGACACCCTGTAAGAGCAAAAGCTTTCACTATCCCAAGCTTTTGCTCTTGCGGGGCTTTTTTTGTTTTTCATCGATTAAAATCCCCTAAATATATTATTATTTCTTAATATTTCATTTTTTAGTACTTTGAAAACCCGAAAGTACGAAAAGTTTTTCTATCTTTGCAGCATCTAGAAAGATAAAAGTAATAGATATGAAAAAACAAGTAATTTTCGGCATAGCATTAGCGCTTGCTATTTTGTCATGCCTTCCTATGCAGGGACAGGAAAAAGTGGTTCCTCTGAAATATGGAAACATGGACCACTGGGTAATCAGAAATATCAAAGAGTCGGCTATCATTGGTGGTAATCAGAAAACCATTTATGCCGTAGGACCTAATATGACTATCCATGGCAATACTCCATATACCAATAAGGGTGGGTCTTCTTGGGGCTCATCCAATGTCTTGGCGCATGTTTCCGGCATTTACAAGACCAATAATTCGGTTTATCGCGACAGGCACGGCAGTGGCTATTGCGCCAAATTGGAGACTCATATAGAAAAGGTAAAGGTGTTGGGACTTATCAATATCAAGGTACTTGCAGCTGGTTCCCTTTTCCTGGGAAATGTTCGTGAACCGATCACCAGTACCAAGGATGGTCCAAAGGCTATCAACTGGGGTATTCCGTTTACGGCTCGTCCTAAGGCTTTGCGTTTCGATTACAAGACCTCCCTTCCTAATGTTGCCAACCGTATCAAACAGAATGGATTCAGTGGTGCCTCTACTGTGGCTGGAAGAGACCATGCCATCGTGGTGCTCTATCTTCAGAAGCGTCACGAGGATGCCAAGGGTAATATCACAGCCAAGCGAGTGGGTACGATGGTGGTACGATACGGCAAGAGTACGAATGGATGGGTGGAAGATGCAACCTATACCATCCACTATGGTGATATCCGTCACATGGCTGGCTACCATGCCGCAACGATGGGACTCCGTTCTACCGATTATGCCCGCAACAGCAAGGGTAAGAGTGTGCCCGTAAGAGAAGTGGGATGGGCTGCTGCCGATGAAACGCCTACTCATCTCATTCTCCAGTTCTCTTCTTCGGATGGCGGTGCCTATATCGGAACACCAGGCAACACCTTGTGGATAGATAATGTGTCACTGGTATATTAATGATGTATCACAGGTTTATTAGTAAATGACGAAAAAAGAATCAACAGGAAAATATTGACTTTATGAAGCATATTCTAATCATACTTTTTGCGATGATGGCATTGAGCAGCTATGCCTCGGAGCCAATTTCTTCAGATACTCTCTCTTCAGAGAAGGTGGATACAGCCCAGCAGGTCAAGAAATCGTGGATGACGCGATTCCTAGACTACTTCAATGATGCCAACAAGAACAAGCAGCATAAGCGGTTCGACTTCAGCGTAATTGGAGGTCCTCACTATGCTTCTGATACCAAGTTTGGTCTGGGAATGGTGGCTGCAGGACTTTACCGCACCGATCCTAACGATAGCATTTTGCCGCCTTCCAATGTATCGCTTTTCGGTGATGTCAGTTCGGTGGGCTTCTATATGTTGGGTGTTCGGGGCAATCATATAGCTCCTGCCGGTCGTTACCGCATTGATTATCATCTCTATTTCTATTCCTTCCCTTCCGATTTCTGGGGAATCGGTTACGAGATGGGCGATAACGATGACAACAAGAGTGATATGAAGCGTTGGCAGGCTCAGGCAGAAGCCAGTTTTCTGTTCAGGGTAGCCGATAACTTCTATGTGGGACCGATGGCAGCTTACGACTATGTGATAGGCAAGCAGATAGAGCGCCCGGAATTGCTGCAGGGGATGGATAAGCATACCTGGAATGTAGGAGTGGGTGTATCTTTGGTTTATGACAACCGAGATAATCTTACCAATCCGCACCGGGGTATCTATCTGAATCTGAAGCAGATGTTCCGGCCAGAATTTATGGGTAATGATTATGCCTTTAGTACGACTCATTTCCGTTTTGATGCCTATCAGCGACTGAGCAAGGGAACGATTCTTGCCGAGGATTTCGGAGCCAATCTCAATTTCGGCAATCCGTCATGGGGTATGATGGCGGAACTGGGAGGTACCAGTTCGATGCGCGGCTATTACGAGGGCCGCTATCGCGACAAGCATTCCCTGGAGGCTACCGTGGAGTTGCGCCAGCATGTCTGGAAGCGAAATGGTATTGTGGTCTGGGCTGGAGCAGGTACAGTTTTCCCTAAGTTCTCTGCGTTGCGAAGCAGACAGATTCTGCCGAATGCGGGAGTAGGCTATCGCTGGGAGTTCAAGAAAAATGTGAATGTACGATTGGATTATGGATTTGGAAAGTCGGGACAGTCTGGCTTCCTCTTCAATATCAACGAGGCATTTTGATGAGACTTTTTCATGATGCATTCACGATGCTTTCATGATGCATTCACGATATGCTCATGAATTCTTTTCACGATATGCTCTATATATATAATAAGGTGTAGTCTATGAATCATTCTATATGTAATACTATATATAATAAGGTGTCTTCGGGTACCTTCCTTTACTGGTATGCGGTGGTGGCATTGCTGCTGCCCAACATCGCCCTGTGCTTTACCGAAAGATTGTCTTTCTGGGCGGGCGCAGCCAATGTGCTGTTGCCTCTGGCTCTGTATATGTGGTTCTTTTCCGTAGCCAGATGTCCGGGCAAGATGGTATGGTGGGCATTTCTCTTTGTCTTTTTCGCAGCCTTCCAGCTGGTGTTGCTCTATCTCTTCGGTACAGGAGTGATAGCGGTAGATATGTTCCTGAATCTCGTGACTACCAATCCAGGAGAGGTGATGGAACTGCTGGACAATCTGGTACCTGCCGTGGTAGGTGTTTTTGTGATTTATCTTCCCTTGCTCATTCTGGCTGTCATCCATATCAGGAAGAAGCGTCAGTTATCTGTCTCTTTTCTGCATCACGTTCGCAAATGGCTGATGGAGGTGGGGGCTATCGGCCTCTTCTGTCTGCTGGCATGCTATGTGGTGGTGGATGATTACCGGATGCGCAATCAGCTCTATCCTGTCAACGTCTGCTACAATCTCTATCTGGCTTTCGAGCGCAATGCGGCATCGGAGAATTACAAGGAGGCAAGCCGTAACTTCCGGTTTGATGCCCGGAGTGGGCACGATGTGGAAACTCCTGAGGTGTATGTGATGGTAGTGGGAGAGACGGCACGTGCCCATAACTTCAGTCTCTATGGTTATCCTCGAAATACTAATCCTCTGCTTTCCAAAACGCAGGGTATTATGGCTTTCCCTGATGCAACCACGCAGAGCAACACCACCCACAAGAGTGTTCCGATGCTTCTGTCTGCTGCATCGGCAGAGGATTTCCCACGGCTCTTTCATGAGAAAGGCATTCTGGCAGCCTTCAGGGAAGCCGGATTCCATACCGTGTTTATCAGCAACCAGTTGCCCAATCATTCGTTTATCGATTTTCTGGGAGAACAGGCTGATGAGCATTATTTTCTGAAGAAAGAGGATGCTTCGCAAGGCAACCATTATGATGAGGATCTGTTGCAGAAACTGGATGAGATATTGCCATTGGCTGATGCTTCCTCGTCTGCCCATTACCATTACCGTTATCGCAAACTCTTCGTGGTTCTTCATTCCTATGGTTCTCACTTCAATTATCAGGAGCGTTATCCTCGTAGTTTCGCTTACTTTAAACCTGACAGTAAGAGCGAAGCGAAGCCAGAGAACCGGCGTGACCTGCTGAATGCTTACGATAATACCATCCGGTATACCGATTATATCCTGCATGGTATCATTGAACGTCTGCAGAAATGGGAGGGGGTACAGACTAAGACGGATGGGGTATATGATCAGCCTACATCAGCGATGCTCTATACCAGCGATCATGGAGAGAATATCTTTGATGATGAGCGCAGCCTCTTCCTTCATGCAGCACCGAAGGCTTCGGATTACGAACTGCATGTGCCTTTCATCATCTGGACTTCTGCTGGATTCAGTAAACAATATCCGGATATATTGAAGGCATTGGGAGAAAATCAGTCAAAACAGGTGCAGAGTAGTCTTTCGGCTTTTCATACTATGTTGGGCATCGGTGGCATTCAGACCCGTTATCGTCTGGATGAATACTCGGTGGCAAGTGGTAAATATCATCCAACGAAATTGCTCTATCTCGATGATCATGATGAGGCAATACCGCAGGAAGATGCCAAGTTTTAGCGTTAATTTATAAGCCAAAAGGCTTTCTTGCTGTAAAAATACATGAAAAGAGTTTTCGTAAATGTCAATTATTTGCGAAAACTCTTTGTCGTATCTATAATTTGCTGTATCTTTGCACCCGGATTTAGATAATAATAAAAATACAGTTGTTATGGAACCAACTCGAAAAATCGAAAAGGTAGGCATGCGCAACCTTCGCATGGAGGATTACGATCAGCTTGCCAAGTCGTTTAAGCGTATTTACGCAGACTCAGATGTATTCTGGACAAAAGAACAGATTAAGAAACTCATTACTATCTTCCCTGAGGGACAGGTGGTTATCATCGTGGATGATAAGATAGTGGGCTGTGCCCTCTCTATCATCGTCAACTATAATATGGTGAAAGGCGATCATACCTATGCTCAGGTTACGGGTAATGAGACCTTCAATACCCACGATCCTAATGGAAACATCCTTTATGGTATTGAGGTATTTATCCACCCTGATTATCGTGGCCTGCGATTGGCTCGCCGTATGTATGAGTATCGCAAGGAACTCTGCGAGAAGCTCAACCTGAAGGCGATCATGTTTGGTGGTCGTATTCCAAACTATCATAAGTATGCCGACAAGATGCGCCCTAAGGAGTACATCGAGCACGTAAGAAACCGTGAGATTTACGACCCGGTTCTTACCTTCCAGCTTTCCAACGACTTCCACGTTCGCCGTGTCATCCGCAACTATCTTCCTAGTGATGAGGAGAGCGAACACTGTGCAACCCTCTTGCAGTGGGATAACATCTACTATCAGCCACCTACGGATTCTTATGTAGATAGAAAGCCAACCGTGAGAATCGGCTTGGTACAGTGGCAGATGCGTCCATACGCTTCGGTGGACGACCTCTTTGAGCAGGTGGAGTTCTTCGTGGATTCCGTGAGCGACTATAAGAGCGATTTCATCCTCTTCCCAGAGTATTTCAATGCGCCATTGATGGCGAGATTCAACGATTTGGGTGAGGCACAGAGCATCCGCATGATGGCTCAATATACCGATGAGATCCGTGACCGATTCCGCGAACTTGCCATCAGCTACAACATCAATATCATCACGGGTAGTATGCCTTATCTCAAGGATGATTCCCTCTACAATGTCGGTTTCCTTTGCCGTAGAGATGGTAGCGTGGATATGTACGAGAAGATTCACGTAACTCCTGATGAGCAGAAGTGCTGGGGATTGAGCGGCGGTAGCCATATCCAGACCTTTGATACTGATTGTGGTAAGATTGGTATCGTGATCTGCTATGATGTGGAGTTCCCTGAACTTTCCCGTCTGATGGCAGAGGATGGTATGCAGATCCTCTTCGTTCCATTCATGACCGATACGCAGAATGCCTACTCTAGAGTGAGAGTCTGTGCACAGGCCCGTGCCATTGAGAACGAATGCTATGTAGCCATTGCGGGTAGTGTAGGTAACCTGCCACGTGTTCACAACATGGATATCCAGTATGCCCAGAGTGCCGTATTCACTCCTTGTGACTTCGCCTTCCCTAACGATGGCAAACGTTCGGAGGCAACACCGAATACAGAGATGATTCTCGTTTCAGATGTAGATTTGAACCTTCTGAATGAGCTTCATACCTACGGTGCCGTTCGAAATCTTCGTGACCGTCGCAAGGATCTCTACGATTTGAAACAGAAGAAGTAAGTTAACTTCAGATAATTCCCCAACATTCAGAATTTGAATAAATCATGTATAAGATAGACATCTCGGAGCGCACGCTCCACTTCAAGCAGCCGGCAGGCACGTCTCGTGGCGTATATACCACGAGACACAGTTATTATCTCACCCTTACATCGGATGAATTGCCGGGAGTAGTGGGAGTGGGTGAGTGTGCTACGCTCCCTGATCTCAGTTGCGATGCCAAACCGGAATATGCCGTCACCCTTCGACAGGTATGTCAGATGGTGGAGCAGATGGGACGCATCCCATACGATATGATCCGTGCTTACCCTAGCATCACCTTCGGCTTGGAAACAGCCTTCGCTTCGTTCTTCGATGCGGCGAAGAAGCAGGGATTGCCTATTTCTGCTCCAGCAGGAATGGAGAACCTGGTAGATCTTTTCGACTCTCCTTTCGGAAAAGGAGAAGAGGGCATCACCATCAACGGACTGGTATGGATGGGTACTTACGAGGAAATGCTGGCACGACTGGAGGAGAAGCTCCAGGCGGGTTTCCATTGCGTGAAACTGAAGATTGGTGCCATCGATTTCTTTAAGGAACTCGACCTCATCAAGCGCATTCGCGATGTCTATACCCAGGAACAGGTGGAGTTGCGAGTAGATGCCAACGGCGGATTCTTGCCGGAGAATGCCATGAGCCAGTTGGAGGCTTTGGCTAAGTATGATATCCATTCCATTGAGCAGCCTATCAAGCAGCATCAGTGGCCTAAGATGGCGCAGCTCTGTAGGGAAACTCCGCTTCCTATCGCCCTGGATGAGGAGTTGATTGGTGTGAATGTCAGAAGTATGAAGGAGGCATTGCTCGATACCATTCGTCCACAGTATATCATCCTGAAGCCTTCACTCCATGGTGGAATCTATGGTTGCAACGAGTGGATCCAGTTGGCCAGCCAGCGTGGTATTGGCAGTTGGATTACCTCGGCATTGGAGAGTAACATCGGGCTGAATGCCATCGCACATTATGCAGCCAAGGTATATGGTCCGAATGTAGAGATGCCTCAGGGTTTAGGCACCGGTCAGCTCTTTACTGATAACATCCCAATGCCATTGGAAATCCGGGGTGATAAACTCTTTGTTGTAAAATGACTTTGGTAGGATTTTCGTAATAACTTTTAAAGAATTCTCGTAATGACTTTAGAAGATTTCTTTTCTGAATGGAATAACGATAGCGACCGGGTGCTGGTGCATACCAGTGGCTCCACGGGAAAGCCCAAGCCGATGATGGTGGAGAAGAAGCGAATGCTCAATTCCGCCCGCATTACTTGTGATTTCCTGGGATTGAAGCCTGGTGATAGCGCTTTGCTCTGTATGTCGCTTGATTATATCGCAGGTAAGATGGTGGTGGTGCGCAGTATCGAGCGCCATCTCCATCTTATTTCTGTTTCTCCTAGTGGTCATCCGCTGAAGGATATAGATTTGAAAGATGTAAATGGAAAAGATGTAAATGGGGAAATCACTTTTGCTGCCATGGTTCCGATGCAGGTGTATAATACCCTGCAGGTTCCTGAGGAGCGGGAGCGACTCACTCATATCCGCCATCTGATTATCGGAGGTGGAGCCATCGATGCATCCTTGGAAAAGGAACTCCAGGCTCTTCCTGGCAATATCGCTATCTGGAGCACCTACGGCATGACCGAAACCTTATCTCATATCGCCTTGCGAAGAATCAATGGCGCTGAGGCTAGCGAATGGTATCAGCCATTCGATAGCGTGAAAATCAGTCAGACCGAAGAAGGCTGTCTCGTCATCGATGCCCCTCTTGTCTGTGCCGAAACCCTGGTAACGAATGATATTGTGGAAATAGAGCCTTATATATATAATAAGGTGGAAAAAGATGAAGTGGTGGAAAAACTTCGTTTCCGAATCAAGGGCAGAAAGGATAATGTTATCTGCAGCGGTGGTATCAAGATTCAGATAGAAGAAGTGGAGGCTCTCTTGAAGCCCTATCTTGAAAAACCTTTCATGCTTGCCAAGAAGAAAGATGAGAAGTTTGGAGAAATTGCCGTTCTCCTGACTGAGGATGAGGATCTCAAAAAAGTAGAGGCGACTATCCGCCGCCTCTTATTTGGTAAATCAGATGATTCAAATAATTCATCTGAATCTAAAAGTCATAAATATTGGATTCCAAGGGAATACCTTCATGTAGATCATCTTCCGCTTACCGAAACCGGAAAGCCGAAGCGCTGCTGTTTGGCATAAAGATACAATAATGGCGGGTTGATAGCCCGCCATATTATATTATCCTTCTCTGAAGAAATCGAGTGCTTCCTTGATTTCTTCTGTAGAAGCGGTCTGGTTGATGCGGATGTCTCCGATGGCTCCCATCATGGTGAAGTTGATGATACCATTCTGGTTCTTCTTGTCGTGATGCATCAGCTCAATCAGCTCGTCGTAGTCATCGCAGGTGATATTCAGCGTACCGTAGTTCTCCTTGATGAAGGTCACGGTCTGGCGCATCTTCTCTGTTGGGAATCCTGTCTTTGCCACACTGAGATAAAGCTCAGGGATGAGACCGAATGCCACGGCATAACCATGAAGGATTGGCTTGCGCTTCAATGCCCAACTCTCGAAGGCATGACCGAAGGTATGTCCCAGATTCAAAGCCTTGCGGATGCCCTTCTCATGAGGATCCTGTTCCACGATGCGCTCCTTTACCTTCACGCTGTCGCCCACCATGCGCTGCAACTGCTTCAGGTCTGGGTTGGCAAGGTCGAAGCTTACCAGCTCTTCCCACATCGCCTCGGTAGAAATCAAGCCGTGCTTCAGCATCTCGGCATAACCCGAACAGATGTTCTCGGCATCCAGGGTCTTCAGGAACTCGGTGTCGAGAATTACGAACTTAGAATCGTTGAAAACACCCACCTCGTTTTTCAGACCTCCGAAGTTGATGCCGGTCTTTCCACCCACAGATGCATCTACCATCGCCAGCAGGGTAGTAGGAATATTGATGAAGTTGATGCCGCGCTTGAAGATGCTGGCAGCAAAACCGCCGAGGTCGGTTACCATACCGCCTCCGAGGTTGATCATGCAAGAGTGACGTGAAGCGCCACCTTCCTGCAGTCCCTTCCATACCATCATCAGGCTTTCGATGTCCTTATGACTGTCGCTAGCGGGAATCGTGATAACCTTAGCTTCCTTCATGCAGTAGAATTTCTGCAAAACCGGAAGGCACAATTCCTGTGTGGTAGTATCTGTAAGCACAAACAGCTTGTCGTGCTCGCATTCTGAGAGAGCGCTTACCAGTTCGTTCTCCAGATGGGTTGATATGATTATTCTCTGATCCATAACATATATACTTTTAAAAGAAACTGACTTTCAGAGTCACCTTTTGTGGGCAACTCATTGTAAATTCGCTTGCAAAGGTACGTTAAATCAGAGACAAAACAAAATAAAAAGCACTTTTTTATCTATAAAAGTTTAAACCTTGATATATTTTATGCGTCAAAAGAAGCAGAATGCCCCAAAAAGAGCATCTGTTTTTTACAATTGCGCTTTTATTGGGTCTAATCATGTAAGTAAGTCAAATATAGAGTAAGAAATAATAATAACGTCTATAATTAATGAAAAGATCTATTCTGATGATGCTTCTGGTGTTCGTAACCATGGCATCCTTTGCTCAGGATCGCTTGATTACCGGTGCGATTACCGACCGTGACACCAAGGATCCCGTAGAACAGGTAACGATTCAGTTACTCAAGACCGACAGTACCTATGTGTCGGGTGCTCTCAGCAATGAGCAGGGCCTCTTTCATATCAAGGCTCCTGCCAATGGCAAGTATTTACTGAAAATGTCGAGTGTAGGTTACAAGACTACCGTAAAGCGTATCGAGATTTCTGATGACAAAAATCTGGCAATGGGAAATGTGGTTCTAGGTGCAGATGCCATCATGCTGAAGGGTGCCGTGGTAACCGCCATGGCGCAGAAGGTGAACCTGAAGGAGGATACCTTCGTCTATAATTCGGCTGCTTACCGCACACCGGAAGGTTCGGTGGTTGAGGAGCTGGTGAAGCGCCTGCCGGGTGCTGAGGTAAGCGACGATGGTACCATCAAGATTAATGGTAAGGAAGTGAAGAAGATTCTCGTGGATGGCAAGGAGTTTATGACGGGCGATACCAAGACTGCCCTGAAGAACCTGCCTACCAGCATCATCGACAAGATCAAGGCTTACGATGAGAAGAGTGATCTCTCTAAGGTAACAGGTATTGATGATGGCGAGGAACAGACCGTGCTCGACTTCGGTGTGAAGAAGGGTATGAACAAGGGTTTGATTTCCAACATCGACCTGGGTGTAGGTAACAAGAGCCGCTACAATATGCGTGGTATGGGTGGTTATTTCAATGACAACAACCGATTCATGCTCTTTGCCAATGCCAATAATACCAGCGACCGTGGATTCGGTGGCGGTGGACCCGGTAGAGGATTCGGCGGTGCCAATGGCTTGAATGCCAGCAAGATGATAGCTGCCAACTACAACTATGAGTTGAAGAACAAGTTCAAGTTCAATACTTCCCTCCGCTGGAACCACAGCGATGGCGATGTATGGAGCAGCCGTTCCAGTGAGAACTTCATGGGTAGCAGTAGCTCTTTCAGCAATAGCCTGAGCCAGAATTTCTCCCGCAGCAACAGTTGGAATGGTAACATCCGATTGGAGTGGATGCCTGATTCCATGACCAATATCCTCTTCCGTCCTTCCATCTCCTGGAGTACCAGCGATGGATTGAGTGGCAGCCAGTCGGCTTCTTACAACAAGGATCCTTATACCATTACCACCAAAGACCCTCTTTCTGAGGAAGGTATTGATGAGTTGGAGAAGGCTGAGGCTATGGTGAACAGTCAGTTGACTAACGGAATCACCTATTCTGATAATAACAATATTAGGGGTATGTTGCAGGTGAACCGCAAATTGGGCAACAAGGGACGTAACATCACCTTCCGTGTGGATGCCAAATATACGGATAAGGACAGCAAGAGCATCTCGCTCAACAATGCCAAGCTCTATCTCGTGCAGACAGCGGAGGGTAAGGACTCTACTTATCAGACCAACCGCTATAACCTGACTCCTTCGAAGAATTACAGTTATGCGGGTCAGTTGACCTATAGTGAGCCACTCTGGAAGGCTACCTTCCTGCAGTTCAGCTATAAGTTTACTTACAGCTACTCCAAGAGCGACCGCAGCACCTACGATTTCAGCAAGTATGCGATGAGTGGCGATCATGAGTATCGTGGTTGGGACAGCTACTTGAATCCGTTTGCCGGTCATCTCGAAGATTACAAGGATGATGAGTTGAGCCGTTTCTCCGAGTATCGCAACTACAACCATGATATCCAGGTGATGATGCGATTCATCCGTCAGAAGTACAACCTGAACTTCGGTGTGATGGTTCAGCCACAGCAGTCTAAGTATATCCAGGATTATCAGGGAGTGCATGTAGATACAGTTCGCAATGTGGTGAATGTGAGTCCAACGCTCGATTTCCGCTATCGCTTCTCCAAGATGAGCAACCTGCGTGTGAACTATCGTGGTACCACATCTCAGCCAAGCATCTCACAGTTGCTTGATATCACAGACAACAGTGACCCGCTGAACATCTCGATGGGTAACCCTGGCTTGAAGCCTTCGTTCACCCAGAACTTCCGATTGTTCTACAACAACTTCGTGCAGAACCACAACAAGGGTGTCATGACCTTCATCAACTTCTCAACCATCAACAATAGCATCAGCAACAAGGTGACCTACGATGAGAAGACTGGTGGAAGAATCACCCGACCGGAGAATATCAATGGCAACTGGAATGTAATGGGAGCCTTTATGTTCAACTGCTCTATCGATAGTGCCGGTGTATGGAACGTGAATACTGATACCAACTTGGGTTACAACAACTACGTGAGCTATCTGAGTCTCGACAAGCAGGCAGATTCCCAGAAGAATACCACCCGTAGCACCACTTGGAGAGAACGCCTCTCGTTCAGCTATCGCAACGACTGGTTGGAGTTATCGCTCGATGGAACATTGAATTATAACCATGCTACAAACAAGTTGCAGCCTAACAGCAACCTCGATACCTGGCAGTTCTCTTATGGACCAAGCATGACGCTTACAGCGCCTTGGGGCACCAGTCTGAACTCAAGCCTCTCTATCAGCAGCCGCCGCGGTTATAGCGACAGCAGCATGAATACGGATGAGTTTGTATGGAATGCGCAGCTCTCTCAGGGTTTCCTGAAGGGCAAGCCTCTTACCATCATGCTGCAGTTCTACGATATTCTCCGCCAGCAGAGCACCTTCTCTCGTGCCATTTCTGCTACATCCCGTACGGATACGGAGTATAATGCCATCAACAGCTATGCGATGCTGCACGTGATTTACCGCCTGAATCTCTTCGGAGGCAAGGATGCCCGTAGGGGTGGACCTGAAGGTCCTGGTGGTCCTGGTGGCCGTCCAAACTTCCATGGCCGTCCTTTCAATGGCGGTTTTGGCGGTGGTCGTCCAGGTGGAAGAATGTTCTAAAAAACTTCTCTTGAAAACGAAGTAAGCTTCATTGGGCATTGAAGTTAGTTTCATCTGCGTATGAAACAGGCTTCATTTGCCTTTGAAGTAAGCTTCATTTAAAACGATAGTAAGCCTCAGTTAATGTTTACGTGAGGCTCATTTCAAATAGGTATGACGAGAAAAAAAGAAATCCCCGCTCTTCGTAATGAAGAACGGGGATTGTTTTATTTGGGATTACTAAAAGTTCATTGATTAGAGAGAGAACTTGTAGCCCAATGTAAGCTGGAATACAGAGTTGCAACCAGCATCGTCAAAGTCTGCAATCTTTGTTACACCAATATTGTAACGAGCATCTAAGCAAACGTTCATATACTCGTAAGAGATGCCTACAGGAACAGAGAAATCAAAAGACTTTACTTCTGCTCCGTCTGGTGCATATTTATCGTAATCTACAGTAACGCCATCAACACTAACCTTGTTGCTAAGATTAAATGCTGGCTGGATACCTGCCTTTAAGGCAAGACCTGGAGCTACATAAACGTTGGCAAGAATAGGGATATTAAGATAATCCATCTTTACCTTTGCATCGGTGTCTTTTACCTTTGCACCCTGCATAGAGTAGAGAAGACCACCGCTGATACCAAACATTGGTGATACGTGATACTCCAACTCTGCACCTCCAACGAAGCCTGCTTTGTATTCTGCATCATCCGCTGTAAGAGATGAAACGTTCAAACCAACCTTAGGCTGAATTGTAACATCGCCTGCATTGTACTGTGCGAAAGCACCTACTGAAGACAGCACCATAGCTGCCATAACAAATAATTTTTTCATAATCTCTAAATTATAAAATTAATAGTATGTTAATACTCACGATTGAGTAAGATGGTAATCAGCTTATACTCTGATACCATAAATAACTGGTTGCAAAGATATAGGTTTTCTCTATTCGCTCCAAACTTTTTAAGCTTTATTTGCCATCATATTACAAAATGTAGCATACTTGTTCCTATATCGTATGTTTTTAGAAATTATTATCCCCTTTTTCTTGCAAACTATCGGCTTTTAGGGAAAAGAAAAAGAGGATATAACTGATGCTATATCCTCTTTTGGTTATTTATGAATCTTCTTCGTCCCAGTCTTCTTCATCGAATCCAAACATGGCTGGATCAACGAAGGCATCCAGGGCACGGCGTTCTTTCTTGGTTGGGCGACCTGTGCCTCTTGCTCTATCTACGAATCCGCTGATGCGACTCATCTCCAGCAGTTCATACTGCTTAGGATCGGTCACGTTCTTATAGACTCCGAAGAGCATTTTGGCTCCTACACGCTGCTCTATGCAATCGAGAACCTCGAAAGAATAGGTGATAGGGGCTTTCTTGACGCTTACCACATCGCCACGCTTGATGATAAAGGAAGGCTTTCTGTTTACGCCTCCTACTATTACACGACCATTCTTACAGGCATCGGCAGCAATGCTGCGAGTCTTGTAAATGCGGGCTGCCCAGAGCCACTTGTCTATTCTTGCTGATTCTTTCATGATTATTTCTTCCCTAGCTTGTTAAACTGGTTCATTGTAATATCGATACCGGCAAGGACGAAGCTCTTGATGATCTCTACACCCAGGTCGATGGCTGGCTGCAGCTGCTTCATGTCTTCCTCAGTATATTTGCCCAGTACCCAGTCTATCTGGCCGCCACGCGGATAATCGTTGCCGATGCCCATGCGCAGGCGGGCATAATTCTGACCGATAAGCTGCTGGATATGTCCCAATCCGTTATGGCCGCCGTTGCTGCCGTTTGCCTTCAGTCGGAAGGCACCCAGTGGCAGGGCGAGTTCATCGCTGATAACCAGGAGTCGGCTCTGGTCAATCTTTTCCTGATTCAGCCAATATCTTACCGCATTACCACTCAGGTTCATGAATGTGGTAGGTTTGAGCAGGAAAATCTTTCTTCCCTTGAGCGTAGTCTCGGCTACGAAGCCATATCGCTTATCCTCAAAATGAATATTGGACGCTTTAGCAAAAGCGTCCAATACCATAAATCCTGTGTTGTGCCTGGTGCCGGCGTATTCATCGCCAGGGTTACCAAGCCCACAAATCAAATATTTATCCAATGTTTGATAATGCTTTACTCAGGTTCGTAAAATCTTGATGACTCAGCGATTAAGCCTCTGCATCATCAGCAGCCTGAGCTGCGAGCTGAGCGTTACGTGTCATCTTGATAGAGCAAACTACGACAGCCTTGCTTGTAGCCAACTCGAGACCCTCGAATGAGAGGTCACCTACCTTGATGCTCTTACCGATCTTCAACTCTGTAACGTCGATATCGAGGTGCTCAGGGATAACCTGGTAAGGAGCTGTAACGTTGATCTTACGGATAGAGAGGTTCATACGACCACCATCACGTACACCCTGTGCAAGACCTGTCAACTTAACTGGAATACCGATAGTGATAGGCTTCTGGTCGTTAACCTCGTAGAAGTCAACGTGCAGAGGAGCGTCTGTTGTTGGGTGGAACTGAATCTCCTTCATGATAGCTGTGTGGCTCTCACCGTCGATGATGAGGTTGATAACGTATACATGAGGAGTGTAGATGATTTTACGCAACTCAGCGAATGGAACTGCGAATGACAAAGCCTCAGGAGCACCGTTCTCGCCCTTCTTCTCACCATAAAGGTTACATGGAATCAAACCTTCCTTACGCAATGTCTTAGAAGCTTTCTTGCCAAGGTCTGTACGCTTCTGACCTGTTACATTAATCTCTTTCATTTTGTGTTACTCTAAATTAAGTTATTAATAAAAAATGTGCCTTAACTCGCCATCACACGGATTAGCTTTGCTTAAAGCGGGTGCAAAATTACGAAAATTATTTGGAATGAGCAAACTTTTTACTGAAAAACATGTTCTACATGCAGAAAAATTAAGGAAAATACACTTTTTTGCTTAAATAAACTGAAATTTTTGCCCGTTTTCTTGTCTATTACCTATTTAATGTGTATTTTTGCAAGCGTATTAGGTAATTTGATATATAAATCTTTTAAAAACATTAGAGAATGATTAATAGGGATTTGATAAGACGTAAGATTGTGCAGTTAACCTACGCATACTATCAGAACAGCAATCATAATATTGATAATGCTGAAAAGGAGCTGTTGTTTGCTCTTTCTAAGTCGTATGACTTGTACAACTATATGTTGCAACTCATTGTAGCTCTTACCCAGGAGGCACAGAAGCGCTATGAGGTAGAGGTGGCTCGTGCTCAGCGTGAGGGTGCTCCAGAGCCTTCTTCAAGATTCGCATACAATAGATTTGCTGTGCAGTTGGAAGAGAACAAGATGCTCGCCGACTGGGCTGATGTGAAGAAGTCTTCTTGGGAAGAGGATATCGAAACAGTACGCAAGATTTATACTGCCATCGTCTCCAGCGATCTCTATGCCAGCTATATTGATGGTTCCATGACCAAGGACCATGTAGAGGAGCTCGACGACTATGCATACGACCGCGAGTTCTGGCGCCGTGCTTACAAGACCTTCATTCAGAACAATGATGATCTCGATGCTTTGCTCGAGGAGAAGAGCCTCTATTGGAATGATGACAAGGATATCATCGATACCTTCGTGCTGAAGACCATCAAGCGCTTCGAGCCAACCAGCAAGGCTGATCAGGAATTGCTTCCAGAATATAAGGATGAAGAGGACCGCGACTTTGCCCGCAAGCTCTTCCGTGCTACATTGCTCAACTGCGATGCTTATCAGCACTATATCGGCGATGCTTGCCGCAACTGGGATTTCAACCGCCTGGCTTATATGGATGTAGTAGTCATGCAGATTGCCATTGCCGAGCTGATGACTTTCCCTGGCATTCCTGCTACGGTTACCATCAATGAGTATGTAGATCTTGCCAAGCTCTATAGTACTCCTCGCAGTGGTGGCTATGTAAACGGCATGCTCGATACCATCGCCCGCTTCCTCATCTCTCGTGGCTTGATCCAGAAGGAGTTGCCTGAGCGCAAGGGTGGTCATCATGGACCTCATGGACATAGAGAAGGTTAAGATATAGAGAGTACTTATATATATTGTACGCGCGTACATTATATATATGAATACTTTCGATAATATATAGTGATATTCAAGAATAAACAACATTAATCAATTAGAATAAAGACATGACAAATTTAGTATTGCAGGCTGCTGCTGGTGGTAGCAGTATGAGTTTCCTCATTATGATGGTAGCTATCTTCGCTATCATGTGGTTCTTCATGATTCGTCCTCAGCAGAAGAAGCAGAAAGAGATACGTAAGTTCCAGAATTCTTTGGCAGAAGGTACAAAGGTGGTTACTGGCGGTGGTGTGTATGGCACTGTTAAGCGTGTAGATCTCCAGGCTAATACAGTAGATGTAGAGATTGCACGCGGTGTTGTCATCACTGTAGCTAAGGGTTACGTTTTCGCAGACGCAGCTAGCCAGACTCCTAACGCACAGTAGTCTATTCATAGAATTCTGATGCATAGTATTCGGAATATATTGAAGGCTGTCAGAAACTTCCTGTTCAGTGGCCTGAATAAGGAGTTTCTGATTTTTTTATTCTTTCTCGCTCTCAGTGGCGCCTTCTGGTTGATGATGACGCTCAATGAGACCATGGAGAGGGAATATAAGATTCCTATGCGCCTGGTGGGAACACCACGTAATGCGGTGATAACAGGAGATTTGCCTGATACTGTGCGTATTACGGTGCGTGATAAGGGATTCACCCTGATAACCTATGCTTTCCGTCCGCTTAATTTCAAGTTTAACAACTATGCAGATGAAACAGAGGGACAGGGTGTGATTCCGGTAGCTGATGTCCAGAAGCAGATTCTCTCGCAGCTCTATGGTTCGAGCAAACTCCTGCAGGTAAAGCCGGGCAAGTTTGATTTCTACTTCACCTATGGTGCTTCCAAGAAGGTGCCGGTGGTGTTCAGGGGAAAGATTACGACCAGCAAGAGCTATTATCTGGCGCATACCGATTTTTTCCCTTCTACGGTTACCGTATATGCCAACAAGCGGCAGCTCGATGAGGTCAAGTCTGTAGAGATCGTACCTTTCTATTACCGCAACCTTCAGGATACCATCCGGGAAAATGTGCGCATCAAGAAGATTCGAGGCGTGAAGGTAATGCCTGATATGGTTCGACTGGCTGTATATCCGGATGTGCTGACCGAGGAAATGGTGGATGTTCCGATTACGGCTATCAATATGCCGACCGATAAGGTACTCAGAACTTTCCCGTCCAAGGTGTCGGTGAAGTTCACCATCGGAGCTAGTCTCTTCAGAACCATCAAGCCTAGCCAGTTTACGGTGGTAGTGGATTATAATGAAATCGCTGCCAATCCTTCAGATAAGTGTACCCTGCAGCTGCGTAGTGTGCCTCGTTCGGTAAGCAAGGCGTCACTGGAAATGGAAACGGTAGATTATCTGCTGGAACAGCAATGATGATTGATAATTGATAATTTACAATTCATTGTTATGAAGATAGCTATAACGGGGGGCATAGGTAGCGGAAAGAGCTATGTGTGCAGAATCCTGGAGAAGCAGGGTATCAGGGTATATGACTGTGATGCCGGGGCTAAGCGGTTGATGAGGCAGGATGCTGACTTGCAGGCGGGCTTGAAGAAGTTGGTCGGCGAGGAGGTGTACAGTGCTGATGGTATCTTGCAGAAACCGGTGCTTGCCCAGTTTATCCTGACAGGCGAGGCAAACAAGCAGGCGGTAAACGATGTGGTGCATCCCGCAGTGGCTCGTGATTTCGAGCAGAGCGACTGTGAGTGGATGGAGAGTGCCATCCTCTTTGATAGTGGGTTCAATCGTCGTACCCATTTCGATAGGGTGGTATGTGTCTCGGCTCCCGTTGCCGTTCGTCTGCAGCGCATCATGCAGCGCGATCATATCTCTCAGGAGAAGGCACAGCAGTGGATAGATGCCGTGATGCCGCAGGAAGAGCTGATAGCCCGTTCGGATTATGAAATCGTGAATGATGGGGTGAACGATGTAGATGCGCAGGTAGTGCATCTGCTCAATCTGCTCAATCCATCAGATAATTGATCATATTAAAAAATAAAAATAGATTATAATAGACAATGGAAACAATTCTTTCAATTGCAGGCAAGCCAGGCCTTTACAAATTGGTATCAAGAGGTAACAGAACTCTTATCGTTGAGACTCTCGACGAAACTCACAAGCGTGTACCAGCTTTCGCTACAGACCGTGTAACCAGCCTTGGTGACATCGCTATGTACACAGATGCAGACGAGGTGCCATTGTGGGAGGTACTCGACAGCGTAAGCAAGAAGGAAGAGGGCAAGCCAAGTTCTTTCAACTACAAGAAGGCTCCTGCTGCTGAGCTTCACGATTACTTCGCTGAGGTTCTTCCTAACTACGATCGCGACCGTGTACACGACAGCGACATCAAGAAGCTCCTCCAGTGGTATAATATCCTTGCTAAGTACGGTATCACAGATTTCAAGGCTACTCTTGCTCCAACAGAGGGTGAGAACGTAGATGATCGTGCTGAGCAGGTTGCTGAGTAAGTATCAATAACATAGCATATAACATAAAAAAGGCTCCTGCAACACTTGCAGGAGCCTTTTTTCGTACATTTATTTCTTTTCAATCTTTTTCAATTCCTTCTCAAATCTTCTCCGATACATTTCGCCGGCAATGGTCAAACCGAACGGGAAGGCAATCCAGATGCCCAGCAATCCCATACCGCAAGGGAAACCGAGGGTATAACCCAATGGCAATGAGATGACGAAATAGGCGATGAAGGCATAGAGCACCATCGGCTTCACGCAGGCAATGCCTCTAAGCGCATTGGCAAAGGTGTATTGCAGACCATCACCAAACTGATAAACCATCATCAGGATAATCAGCGTAGCTACATACGCCTGTACCTCTACGTTGTCATTAAACCATCCACCTATCTGGTGGCGGAGCAGAAGTACCGGCAGACCCATGCAGAGCGAGAACAGCAGGTTCAGTCGGAATCCGTCGTAGGCATTGAGGCGAACGGCGGCATAGTCTTTCTGACCCATAAAGTGGCTCACACGGATGGCCATGGCTGCTGCCATACCCGAAAGCACGAGGTAGAAGAGCTGGGAAATGGTAATCATTACCTGGTGAGCTGCCAATGGAATGGTGCCGAGCCAGCCTACCATCACGCAACTCAGCGTAAAGGCAGCCGATTCCATACCTAGCTGGAGAGCCACCGGCCAGCCCAGTCGGTTCATCTCCTTGAAATCCTTCTTGTTTACGCAACTGTGTACAATGTCATAACTGTAGGTTTTGAATTTCCTGCAGGTCACTACCATTCCTACCATCGCCAGTGCCATCAGGATTCTACTTGCCAGGGTAGAGATTCCGGCTCCGAGCAATCCCAGTTCCGGGAAGCCAGCCACACCGTAGATGAGCACCCAGTTGCCCAGGATGTTCACGATGTTACCGCCTATCATTGCCCACATTGCCACCTTGGTCTGTCCGATTCCGTCGAGGAATTGCTTCATGGTATAGAAGATTCCCATGAAGAGCACCGATGCCAGATTCACCAGAAAGTAAGGGCGGATAAGCTCCAGCAGTTCCTCCGGCTGTCCGATATGTGCCAGATTGAGATAGAGCAGGATGAGGGCAAGGGTGAAGATGCCTCCCGTCAGCATATTGGCGAGGAAGGAGTTGCGCACCTTCTGACCGATGATGTCGGTACGTTCCTCTCCGTAGAGTCTGCCAATGATAGGAGTGAGTCCGTAGGTGAATCCCATATAGGATACAAAAACGAGACCGAAGATATTGTTTACCAGTCCTGCTGCCGCCAGTTCGGGGGTACTGTGATGACCGATCATCAGCGTGTCGGCGAATCCCAGAATGATGGTTCCCAGTTGTCCGATGATGATAGGAAATCCTATCGAGAGCAGTTCGCGGTAATGATGTTTCTTGTGCATTGTCATTGCTTTACTATGGTTGTTTATATTGCTTTTTAATTACTAATCTTTTTCTTGATGTTCTGAACTTCCGTTAGAATGTGCAAAGTTACAGCTTTATTCAGTAACTACCAAATTTTTCATTCAGAAAATTATTTTTTCCCTTGAAGTACCAATTATGAGTTGGTTTGTCCTTGACGAAATATTTGTATTCGAAACCGCTATTTCGGAAACGGCGGTTTCCAGGGGTTGTCGATGGAGGACATGTAAAATTGTGTGGTATTTATTCCACGATTATGGATATTAATTATAAGAATGTATCTTCTTGATTGCAAGGATGTTTCTTTCTGGGTTCAAGAATATATCTTTTGGAGTTAAAGTATATATCTTTTGGAGTTCAAGAACATATCTTTTGGGGTACAAGCAAGTATCGTTTGGGGGACAAGTATATATCTTTCGGGGTTCAAGTAAGTATCTTCTTGAACGTTGTTACTAGGCTCAGCAGACGTGCTGAGCCTAGTCGGCAGGTCTGCTGACTGCAGTCAGCACGTCTGTTGAGCCTAGTGGTAACACCTCTTAGTTGTACGACTATACACCTCTTAGTTGTACGACTATACACTTCTTAGTTGTACAACTATACACCTCTTGGTTGTACGACTATATACCTCTTAGTTGTACGACTATACACTTCTTAGTTGTACGACTATACACTTCTTAGTTGTACAACTATACACTTCTTAGTTGTACAACTATACACCTCTTAGTTGTACGACTATACACCTCTTAGTTGTACGACTATATATGACTTTCTCATCCTTTTGTTGCTATTCTCCGCAAATTTGCGGAGAATAAGCCAAATAATCTCCGCAAAACTTGCAATATTCGATAAAAATGTCTATTTTTGCAGGTACATTTAAAATGAAAGATTAAAAATGTGGCAATGATGAGAGGAACAAAATATATTTGGCAGCAAGAAGGTTGGCCCCACATACAATGGGATGATACCAGTTTCAGTAATATCTTGGCAGAAATCAATTTGCTAAGAGGTAAATTGCTGGGTAGAGTTTCTATGTTCGGTTTTGAAGAACAGAACCTGGCTATGTTGGAGTCTATGACTCAGGAAATTGTACACTCTGCAAAAATTGAAGGTGAGGAATTGAATAGAGATAGTGTCCGCTCGTCTGTAGCCCGTCAATTAGGACTGGAGTATGAAGGTTTGAAAAACTCCGATCATTATACAGAAGGAGTGGTACAGGTAATGATAGATGCAGTGCAGCATCATGATATGCCGTTGGATGCCGAGCGTTTATTCTCATGGCATGCAGCTCTGTTTCCTACTGGAAGAAGTGGCATCCATAAAATTCTGGTGGGCGATTGGCGACAGGGTGAAGAGCCTATGCAGGTGGTTTCAGGACCATTAGGTCATGAGAAGATACATTATGAAGCTCCGGCAAGCAAGGATGTACCAGATATGATGTCAGATTTTCTCCGCTGGTTTGATTCTGAGAATACGCTTGATCCGTTGGTAAAGACAGCCGTGATGCACCTTTGGTTTGTGACGATTCATCCATTTGATGATGGTAATGGTCGTATTTGCAGAACGTTGACGGAATTGTTGTTATCCCGTGCCGATCAGACCTCCCAGCGATACTACAGTCTTTCTTCTGAAATTCTGAATCATCGTAAAGATTATTATCAATATTTGGAGCAGGCACAGAAAGGAGGTCTTGACGTGACACCTTGGATTCAATGGTTTTTACAGACATTGAAGTTGGCGTTGGAAGCAGCTTTTGAGAAAACTGAAGGAGTGTTACGCAAGTCCAGATTTTGGGATGCGCATCGTTCTGTTTCCATCAACGAGCGTCAGCGTAAGGTTCTCAATATGCTTTTTGATGGTTTCGAAGGGAAGCTGAATTCTTCCAAATGGTATAAGATTAATCATTGCTCTCAAGATACCGCCAATCGTGATATCAGGGATTTGATAGCCAAAGGTATATTAAAACCAACGGGAGAGGGAGGAAGAAGCACCAATTATGAGTTGGTTTTTCCCTTGGTGGGGAAAGAGAGTGTGAACCCCCTATATATGTAACTTTGTATAGCAGCGTGTGCGAGAATATATAAGATATTGAACTCTAATATATTATACCCTGTTTTTAACATATAATAGAGGGTTGTTATATAGGGGGCTTTACACTTTTGCATAGACCTTCATCATTCCTCCGGTCTACAACGGGGGAGAACCATATCTAGTTTTGCTCCTTTTGATGTTGGGGTAGTGAAAAGCATCTTATAATACATTAGCCTATCTTGTCGTTAGCTGATAAGGCAAATTCCTCTAGATAGAATTTCTCCTTGGCAGCATCTATTATCTCTTCTTTTTGCTTCTCATCAGAATTGTTCTTTTCGAGTGCAAGTATCAGATAATCATTCCCTTTTGTAGGAGAGAAGATTTTGCCGATAAGCATTCTGAAATGTCTGCTGACGAATTCTTCTACTTGAGTACCTTCTTTCGGCGTAAGGCGATAGAACTCATATCTTTCATCCAGCATTTTCTGGATTTCATCTCGGAACATCTTGCGAACTCTGTTCTTCCAGGAGAATTTCTGGTGCTCATTATGACGGGCATACAGAGATACGACATAGAGAAAATTTACATCGTAATGGAAGACTAGGAGGGTGTCTCGATCGAACAGGCGGTTATTGAAATGCTGGGTATTGAAGCACTTCTGCTCCCTGTCGGTTGACGATATCTGGTCTGAGAATGATAAATTCTCTGCCATTTTAGCACTGATAAAGAAGTTCGGAATGATGTTATATCCTTCTGTAAGGTCATCACGGAGCTTTGGTACGTTGCCAAAGTTACGCTTGTCGTATTGGAGCTCTTCATCGTCCTTGTCATCATTCATAAAGAGGTTCAGATTCCACTGAATGATATTTCTGGCGTACGTAAACTGCTTATATACAGATTCCTTTCCGATGGAATGACCAAGCTTATAATATTTGCTATCACCGATGTAATAAACAGGCTCTGGCTCTTTGCTTGTAATCAGGTTCTGGTAGGTGTACAAATGGTCTATGCGTTTGCCATCAGCCTGTTCTTTCAGACCAGCTGGGATGTCCTTTTCTCCCAGAAGTTCATCAATAATGGCTTCGAAAACGATATTGAAACTCTTAACCAGAAGATACTCCTTGCGTTCCTGCTGGATGTTCATGCGATTGGCATTGTCAAAGAAATCATAGCACAACTGCCAGAGATATAATGATTTATCAGAAAAGTACTTGTATTTAATCTGGAGGAGTCTGGTCTTTCCTAATCCATCCAGATAAGTCTTGAAACGATAACCTGTGATTAACTGGAAATTGCAGTTGATATGGTTGGTAAAACCATATCTTTCGCTGATATAGTTCAGGATGGAAAAGAAAATAATCAGTAATTCTTCATCGAAGTTAATCTGTTTCTTCCTGTTAACAGGATGGGTATAAACAGGACTGTTTTTGCAGACTATGGCTCTTGTGGTAGATATGGTCTTAGACCAATGAATGCGGTTGTAACCAGAATGAATGTTCTTCAGGATGAAGAAGATAAAATTCTGGTTATGCTTGTTGAAGTCGATGAGAGCCAGCAGGATATCGAGGAATGTGTTGTTGATTTGTCTGTTACTTTTACCGAGGCACGCTATTTTCTGGTGATAGACAATGCCGTTTCTGGTGGTATTGTTGTGAACCTCTATGGTGCGGTAAATCCAGACAGAGAACTCATAGATGAAGTCTTTCTCCTGTTGAGAAAGAGGGTTGTTCTGGTTCAGGTTGACGATGGATTCTGGGGTGTATTTGCCAAAAACTCTTTCGCCTTCTGGTGTATCTTCCAGCAGTACTTTGGGCAAAATAAAGACGCAATCGCTTAGTTGGGTATTGTAGTAATACCCAACGTAGTTGACGCTGACGTTGCCATCGATGTCCTGCATAGCGTCGATACCGTGCAGGACATCCCTGATCTGTTCAGCCTGATACTGATGTTCTTCTATGAGGATTCTCATAATATCTTTATTTTATTGTTTCTACAGTCCAGCCTTGTTCTTTTGCGAATTTGATAATCGAATCAATGTTTGTTATATTCCACCAATTGCTTACATAGAACTCGACTCCATCAGACGAATAGAATTTTCTATCTTTTTTATAAAAGCCATAGGCTCTTTTCTTGTAACTTTCTACAGAGTTTTCTATTTCTTGACGAGTGACGATTAATCCAATGAGTTTCAAGTCCTTTCCAAGCATAGTATCTGGGAAGGTTTCTTTGATTTCTGAATATTTCATCTCGTGATGTTCATTCAGATATTGTTTAATGATGGAAATACCTAATTCACCTTTGCCAAGCGGGTTAGAGCCATTTAATTTGTACTTTGTATTATCGTTGCCTTTAGTTTCGTTGTTGCTTGGGGCAGCATCAATATTTTCCTCTTCTTCTCCTTTTTCAGGGATGTATTCCTCCACTCCCAAATTCTCCAGGAACAACTCAACGTTCGCTATATTAACGTTAGTCTTGCCGTTCTTATCCTCATAGAATCGGTCGAAAGACAGAATCTTGCCTTCTTCATCCTGAAAGTCCTTGTCATCGAAACCATAGTCCTTGAACACATCATTCCAGAGATAGAAGATAACCTTACTAACGAACAAGTCGGCGTCGATTTCGCCATCCTTTGCCTTGCAGAAGAAATAGCCGAGCTTCTTGTCTTCTGAATTGGTAAGTGAACCAATCAGCTTATTAACCTTGCTGATAAAAGACCACCATTTGTACTGCTTATCTCCCGTGTTGATGTACCAGTTGAGAGGAGCATTGGTTTCTTTGTCACGACCTTCACGAATAGGCACATACTTCCAATCCCAGCGGCGCTTAAAGGCAGAGTCGATAGGGAAGAGGCTCTGGTCGCTGGTGTTCATTGTTGCCCAAATATAAAGATTGGAAGGCAGAACAAGTCGCTCTCCCTTCATGATGAGACTTACCATATTGGCTTCGCCATAGAGCTGATTGATTTTGTCTTTATTCGTAATCTCCCATCCTGCAAATTCCTTTTCAAGATATTTCTGCATATCCTTATCTGCAACGATAGGATAATCAGAAAAACCATATTCGTTGCGGTCGAGCAATTGGAATAGGTCACCAAAGATCTGGGCGCAATTACCTCTGTTTATTTCTTCGATGATAAGATATTGCTTCTTTGATGCCTTATTCTTCGTGAAAATATCTGGAGTGTCGAGAAGTGCTGGGTGGATTCTATTATAGTTTTTATCGCTATTTTTTTCCTTTTTGCTACCAAGTTTCTTCCACGCTTCAACATAGGCTTCAAGAAAAGCCTGAGGAATGAACTTATAGGCAATTCTGTCTTCCTTTACAACCTTTCCGGTATCCTCATCAATGACCTTTTTGCCAGTATAATCTCGGAGTACAACTTCTTCTGTAATAGGTTTATACGTACCTACAAAAGAGGCGTAATCAGAGTCTGGATGGAATGTAGTGCGAATAACGTCTTCACCAAAGGTCAAATCCTTGATGGCCTTTGATTTACCTGTGCCTGGCGCACCATAGTAAATCTGCTGAAGTCCAGTCGTCTTAAGTAAAGTGTTTTCTGTAACAAAAGTATCTGTAGAGATACCCTTTCTTATAAGCTCGTTCTTTGGGTCAAGAACCATCTTTGCCATAGCTGTCAACGTAGCGCTGTAGCCATATTCAAATTTATCAATATTAGATAATTCTTTGAGTTCTACTCTGGCATCCTCAGCCTTTTTGTCGGGGTTCTTTCTATAGTAGTCTATAAATTCTCCCAGCAATTGCTTGGATATTGTACGCATACTAAAGGCACCTTTGTTTTCTAATTTTACCTGATAGCAAAGTCTGTCTTTGTCTGCAATTAAAAGGCGTCCATCTACAGATTGGTCGCCAATCATAAGTTTATCGTAATCTTCCATGTTGTTCTTTAATGATGTTTCGGCAAATGTACGACTTTTGGGTGAAAGTTGTATTGCACATTATTGTTTTTCCTTGATAAGTTTTATGATGCTATTTAAAAAGTCATGAGCAGGTTGCTGCATATTCTCGACATCTGAATTGCTAACATCATATTCGCAGTTATAATCAGCTTTCATTCTTAATTGTTCCATCCTGGAGAAAAATGCACCAAGTTCTTTGTCAATTTTACCTGTCTTAACGAAATTCATACCAAATATGCCTAAAGTACCAGCATGAGTATGTGCCGAGAGCCCATAATGTATTAATAGCGCCTGAGCAGCATGGAAACAAGAATAGTAAAACCTATTAGCTGCTAAATCCCATAATTCCATAGAAAGCATTTGCTCTGCTTCTGCTATAAATCTTTTTGCTTTTTCCAGACGAAGTTCTACTAAAGAACTTCTTTCATCGTTTGTTAGCCCCATAATCTTACTCCTTCCTTTTCAACATTTTTATAAAATGGTGTAATCTTATATTTCTGCCACTCCTTAGCGGAATACATTACAGGATTTATTTCTTTTCCTAAATCCCATCCTAGCTCGGTAAGAGGATAGGTTACATTATCATAATCAGAAGATAGAAGTTGATCCTTGTCTAAGATAACAAGAATGTCCCAGTCGCTATCATCCCTAGCGGTGCCTCTAGCTTGTGAGCCAAAAAGTATCGCTTTTCCGTATGGTGGCATATTCTTAGCCAGGCATTCACGGATGGCAGTCAATGTATATTCCTTTTCCTTCTTCATAATGCAAAGATAAGAGAAAAAGTTGAATCAGACAAATAAAAGCCTTCTTTTTTATGAATTATTACACGATTTATGAGGTATATGGTAGAATGATTCTAAAAATAATGTGCGAAGTTCTTCGCTTTTAAACGAAGTTGCTGGTTGAATTCATTTCGAATCTGCTGATCCTTCTACAATGCTTTTGCCCTTACAGGGCGCAAGGCTGATTGCTCTTATACCCAGGGTGTTACCCTGGGCTAGGAGCTTCTGCCCTTTCAGGGCGTGTTGCTTGTGGGCTTCTTATGGCGGCTAGAGGCTTCTGCCCTTTCAGGACGTGTGGGGGGAAGGTGGCTCTGGTGGCTCAGATGGTTCTGGTATAAAAATGTGGCTTAGTATCCTCTCTGCTTCTCGTAAATGAAATCATCGGCGATGTAGCCGTTGCTCATGAGATACAGGCCTGTGCGCTTATCGTGGAGCTGGGCACAGGTCTTGCTGCGATAGAAAAGATCGAGAGCCTGGGCTGGAGATATTTCCAGGCGCTGTGATAACTCGTATGCTACGCCACCTATCTGATAGCTGAGAATCATTTCTTGAATCTCTGGTGTCTTGGTATTGATCTGTTTATATTTTTTCTGTTCCATTGTATATTAAGTATTTATTGATGAGATCTTGATTGAGCAGGCAAATCTGATTATTTGGCTTATGAAATATTAATTGCTGTAGAGCTGATTCTGTATCGTAAAAGCCTGTCATGTATAGGTTTACGGTATCGATTACTCGGTCGTTAGCGATACCTCCTTCTACATAATCGTAATATCTGGCTGGGTTTTCGCCCCGTCTGTTGCCCACAATGAAGTCTAGCCAGTCTTTATCGTATGCGGTAAATATCTTGCAGCGAGCTTCTGCGAGAATAGCATCCCTATCCAGAGTGTAGATGTTGAGTAGGGGTTGTGCTGCTCTTTTTTCGGCTATGGTTTTAGCCCATTTGATTGCCTGATCCTTTAAATCGGTTACATAGAAGCCTTGACCAAAGTCTAACCTTGGTCTTCCAACATGATTAAGTGGAGCTTCTATAATTTCTGTAGCTCCATGATAAACTGTTATTTTCATCAGTTTTTCTTCTCCCAATTAGTTAGACACTCAATGACATCTTCTATAAGATACTCTCGACTTTCGGTGTGGAGCGTATCGTAGTGGGGCAGAATGAATTTGTTGATTAAATCAACCTTTCTCATTCTTTCGTAGATTTCAATATATGGCACCCCGAGCTTTCTTGCAGCTCCCTCAACGCATGAAGCAGCGAATGCGAGCTTGATTTCTTCTAGGGGTAATTGTATTCTGTTGTTTTCTTGTTTCATATTTTCGTCCTTTCCTCTTAATTCCTGCAAAGATAATGCAAAAATAAGCAATATTTCTCTTTTATGCAAGTTTTTAAGCTTTTTCTTTTGTGTTTTCATGAGAAAAGATTAATTTTGTATCGAATGGGGGGATTAGATTAGAAAAAAGATGTCTTAATAAATAAAGCGTATGCCAGATAAAATGACCATAGAACAGCGCCACCATAATATGGCGGCAATCAGAGGCAAGGATACCAAACCGGAGATTCTTGTCAGGAAGTTCCTATGGGCTAGGGGATTCAGGTATCGGCTCAATCATCCACGGTTGCCGGGAAAACCGGATATTGTGCTGAGGAAGTATCGTACCTGTATTCTGGTGAATGGATGCTTCTGGCATGGACATGAAGGATGCAAGTATTATGTGGTGCCGAAATCGAATACGCAGTTCTGGCAGGATAAAATCAGGAGAAACCGGGAGAGGGACCATGAGGTGCTGCATCGGTTGGCAGAAATGGGATGGCATACCATCGTCGTCTGGGAATGTGAACTGAAACCAGCTGTCAGGGAGAAGACGCTGGAGTCGCTTGCCTTTACGCTGAACCATATCTTCCTGGAAGATCATCATATCAGGAGATATGAATTGCCGGAAGAAAAGCCGGCAATGGTGGCGGAGCCGGATCCTAGGCATCGTGAATAGTACCCTCTCTGCTTTTGCTTCGATAGTATAAAAAATCCCCTGATGGATTCTCTGAAGAGAAGCATCAGGGGATAGGCGTTTTACTTTATCAATCTTTTACTTTATAGCCTTACTTGTCTGGCTGTAGCCGTCCAGCTGCTTGGCATTGGTGATTGCCTTGCGCGAACAGTAGTTGAAATCTACCTTCTTCTCACCATTGCTAGACTTCCAGCGGATGGTGAGCTTCACAGTCTTGCCATTGGTGTCTGGCAGGGCATCGTTGAGGTTGAAGGCTACCAGGGCATCGCCTACACGATACTTGGCATCACCATTCTGATTGTGACGAAGCTCTACCTCGTATGGATTCTCTGGGTTCACACCGGTAAGAAGGTTGATGATGTGTGGCTTCTGACCGCCCCAGAGAGCACGGAAGCGGAGAGTGAGATAACCATCCTCGGCTACTGTTACCCAATCGCGAACGATATCTACCTCATCATTGCCATACTTCGCATCGTTCTCTGCCGGAGTAGAGAGATAAGGTGCTGGCTTCTTGGTGAGAATGCTGTCAATCCAGTTGACGTGTACTACCTGAGAATACTTGTCGCTCTTCTCATCGGTAGCTGTATAGTTGACGAGTGCTCTAACCTCCTTGCCATCAAAGACTGGAGTCTTGAGGTTCTTGGCGAGCAATGTGGTGTTGTCATCCAACTGCAGATAGCAGGCATCTGCATTCTGCTTGACTGTTACTAGGGCATTAGGCAAAACCTGATCCCAGTTGGTATCATCATCAGAGTCACACGACTGGAAGGTGAATGCTGACATCAGCAGGGCTACTGCGAGCCCGATTTTCTTGAAATTGATCTTTCTCATAACTTTTCCTTTTTAATTCTTTCTGTCTATAAAATGCCCGAAGATGCGAAATCTTGCTTCTGATTTGGCAAAAGAAAGTTAAATGTATTTTTGAGATTCCTATTTATTTTGTAGTGTCTTCAATTTACACTACCTTTGCAGAAAGTTGTTGCGCCCGGATAGGGAATGCAGCAAATAGCTAAATAGAATAGGTAGATGAATAAGGTTATCAAGAAGATTTTCAGATCACTTATGTATATTGTAGGCATCGGAGCTATGGCACTGGTGCCCGATGCCTGGCTGTGGCATATCGGAGTGGGGGAGTGGCCTCTGCCGTTAGCCATCGTCTGGTGGATTCCCTCTCTGCTCATCATCCTGGCTGAGGTGGGACTGCAGTTGGGCAAGTTTCATCGCACATCGGTGAGAGTGCTTTTCACTCTCATCCTTTTTTCGGTGATGCCGAAGGTGGTATTCATCCTCTTCGAATTATTCATGCCTTGGTTCTTCGCCATCTTGCCTGCCCTGGCGGTGATGGGATGGTTCCTCTATGGATTCGTGGAGGGATGGAAGCGACTGGAGGTGAAATATGTGACTTATTCTTCTGCCGATTTGCCTCCTTACTTCGATGGCTATAAGATCCTGCATTTTACGGATCTCCATCTCGGTACCTTTCCGAAGGGTGCCGACTTCGTGAGAAAGGTGGTTGATAGAGCCAATGCCGAGGGGGTGGAGATGATGCTCTTTACCGGCGACCTGGTGAACAATGCTGCCGATGAGGTGGAGCCATACGTGGAGGACCTGAAGAAGCTGCATGCTCCCGATGGTATCTTCTCGGTTTGGGGCAACCACGATTACTGTGAATATAATACCAACCACAGTCTGAGTGCCTTGAGAAAGAACCGCCGGCTCCTCTTCCAGTTGCAGAATGAGATGGGATGGCATCAGCTGATGAACGAGCATTTTACGGTATCGCACGGTATGGCTTCGATAGAAATCATCGGTGTGGAGAATGCCGGACAGCCTCCGTTTACCAATCGCAGTAACCTGAAGAAGGCGATGAAGGGAGTGGCGAAGGATGCTTTCAAGATTGTGCTTACCCACGATCCGCACCATTGGAGAAGGGAAGTACAGAAGACCGGAGTGCACCTGACCTTGGCGGGACATACCCATGCCGGACAGTTGAAGATAGGTAACTTCACTCCTGCCCACATGGCTTTCAAGGAGTGGGGTGGAGAATACTGGCTGGGCAAGCAGCTGCTCTATGTTTCTGCCGGATTGGGCGGATCATTCCCTTTCCGACTGGGTGCCTGGCCGGAGATGACGGTCATCACCCTGAAGCGTGATTTGGGTTAGAAAACAGACTGGTAGTCAGGCATCTCACTGTTCCCAAAGAATTGGATAAAAAAGTTAATTTACTGGTGCAAACTGTTAAGTTTTGGTTAAAAAATCGATATTTATTCATTTTGATGAAAAATTATCGCTTAAAAATTTGGTAACTCAAAAATTAATCGTATCTTTGCATCAGTTTTCGCATATATTTGGGCAAATGGGGGGTGTCGAGAGACTGTACTCCATTTGTTTTTTTTGCCCAAAAGCGAAATCCCGCTTTTTCCGCTCACTTTATCATAAGAAATAAGCAAGGTATTCGCCAAGAATACTCATCATAAAATTCAAAGTTCAAAATTCAAAGTTCAAAGTAAAATGAAGATTCCCGTAGAAGAACAATATAAATTCGTGAAACTTACTCTCCCGGATGGAAGCAAGGCTGATGGTCAGGAGGTGTTGCTGCATGCCTGTTGTGCACCTTGTTCATCGGCTATCGTAGAGTGTATGCTTCGCAATGGTATGAAGCCAACCGTTTATTTCAGCAACAGCAATATCTATCCGCAGCAGGAGTTCGATATCCGCAAGCACGAGCTGATGAGATTCCTGGAGGTGCAGCAGGTGCCTTATGTAGAGGATGAGTACGACCATGAGGAGTGGCTGGCTACCATCAGGGGATTGGAGAAGGAACCGGAGCGGGGAAGCCGCTGTTCGATGTGTTTCCAATATCGTCTGACCCATGCAGCCAAATATGCCCAGGAACATGGATTCCATCTGCTAACCACCACGCTGGCTTCATCGAGATGGAAGAACATCAAGCAGATAGATGCCGCAGGACATATTGCGGTAAAAGGATGCCCGGATGTAGAGTGGTGGGATATGAACTGGAGAAAGGGTGGTTTGCAGAACCGCCGAGGAGAATTGCTGAAACAGAATGAATTCTACAACCAGCTATATTGCGGTTGTGAATTCAGCATGAGATAAGATTAAAAAAGGCTGCTTCCCGCTTCGGGAAGCAGCCTTTTATCGTATTTATGAAAGACCTGTAATCTCACCATTCACCACGTCGATGCGCTCAGCCTGTGGGCTCTTTGGCAAACCTGGCATACGCATGATAGGACCTGCGATGACTACGATCATCTCGGCACCCATATTCACGGTGATGTCGCGAACGTGAAGCTCGAAGCCTTCTGTAGGACCATATGCCTTGGCATCGGTAGAGAAGCTATACTGAGTCTTGGCGATACAGATAGGGAACTTCTCGGCACCCAACTTCTTGATTTCCTCGATCATAGACTTGGCTGAATCGCTCAAGGTTACGCTGCCGGCACCATAGAGGTTGAAGGCAACATCCTCGATCTTCTTCTCTACAGGCTCATCGTCATCGTAAGTGAAGTAGAGAGGAGCAGATGGATGCTCATCAATGGTCTTCACAACGAGCTCTGCCAACTCCATAGCACCCTTGCCACCTTCGGCGAAGGCACTGTTGACAGCGAATCCGCAACCCATCTCCTCGCAGTGCTTGCGCAATACCTCGATCTCCTCATCGGTATCAGTAGCAAACTTATTGAAGGCGATGACTACAGTCTGACCAAAGCTCTGGAGATTCTTCACATGCTTGTCGAGGTTCCAATAGCCAGCTTCCATACCAGCTACGTTTGGCTTCTTGATATCTTCCTGAGCTACGCCACCATGCATCTTCAAAGCCTGGAGAGTAACGACGAGAACAGTAAGGTCTGGCTGCAAACCAGTCTTGCGGCACTTGATGTTGTAGAACTTCTCTGCACCGAGATCAGCACCGAATCCAGCCTCTGTGATGGCATAGTCGCCATATTCGAGAGCTGCTGCAGTAGCCATAACAGAGTTACAGCCATGAGCGATGTTGGCGAAAGGACCGCAGTGAACAAAAGCAGGAGTACCCTCTGTGGTCTGAACCAGGTTTGGCTTCAGGGCATCGAGGAGGAGGGCAACAATACTGCCACCTACACCCATATCCTTGACGGTGAATGGCTTGTCATCCTCTGTGATACCCAGGAGAATATTGTCGATGCGACGACGGAGGTCGTCAACACTTGTTGCGAAACACATGATAGCCATAATCTCTGAAGCTGGAGTGATATCGAATCCAGCCTCTGTCTCGATACCGTTCTTATCACCGATACCGGTGATGATGCGGCGGAGACCACGGTCATTCACATCCATCACGCGGCGCCAGAGAATCTTCTTGAGCTTGAAGCCTTCAGCTTCGTGCTGGAAACGGTAGTTATCGAGCAGGGCAGCAATCATGTTGTTAGCCTCTGTGATAGCGTGGAAGTCGCCAGTGAAGTGAAGATTGATCTTATCCATAGGCAATACCTGGGCATAACCGCCGCCGGCAGCACCACCCTTCATGCCGAAGCAAGGTCCGAGAGATGGTTCACGCAGGGCAACGACAGCCTTCTTGCCAATCTTCTGCATACCGAGGGCGAGACCTACAGATACGGTGGTCTTGCCATTGCCTGCCTTGGTAGGGCTGATAGCAGTGACGAGGATGAGATGATGGTTTTTAAACTTGTTGGTGTCGATTTTGTCCGTAGTAATCTTAGCGATGTAACGGCCGTAGTTCTCTACTTGGTCTTCATGGATTCCAAGTTCAGCTGCAACCTCATTGATGGGGCGCAATTTTACTGATTTAGCTATTTCAATATCTGTCAACATAAAAAATGTATTTGTATTTTGCTGCAAAGATACGCAAAAGTATTCACATAATGGCATATCAATGTATAAAAAAACAAAAAGTCATTCCATTTCCCATTCTGCACAAACGTATGGACCCGGGCGAACGATGAATTTTTGCATGAATCCATCGGCAGAAGTGATAGCGATATCGTTGCGCTGGGCTTGTTTTCTTCTGAATATCTCAAGAAATTGCAGAAAATGTAATATTGGTGTGGCACAAATATCTTGATTTGCGCTGGTTGAATACTCAATAATAGGGATTTTAAGAGAAAGAGAAGAAAATCTTTGGGTTTCCTTCTCTTTTCTCGTTTTATTATCGTATCTTTGCACTCGAAATCAAATTGTAACAGGAATGATCAAGTCAACGACGATAAATATAGGCTATCAGGCCAAGAAAGATAACGCTGGTGGGAATGGACTCATCGGTAACATCAACGTACAGACACCTTGCGGACAAGGTGTATAAAAACCCGGGCACAAACGTGTTCGGGCTTTTTTATCCCCCTATATATAATAAGGTGGGATTTGCCTATATATAATAAGGTGGAAATTACCTATATATAATAAGGTGGAAATTGACTGGTTTAGAAGAATGACAGTGTGTACAATTATATATATATTTATTAACTTATAAAATAAAGGATAAACGAAAATGATGAAAACAGAATGGAGAGGTTTCAAGGGAAACCTGTGGCAGAGTGAAGTGAATCTTCGTGATTTCGTTCAAAACAACTACACTAGCTACGACGGCGATGAGTCGTTCCTTGCAGAACCTACTCAGGCTACCAACACCCTTTGGGGTATGTTGAAGGAACTCCAGAAAGAGGAGCGTGCCAAGGGTGGTGTGCTCGATATGGAGACCGAGGTGGTTTCTGGATTGACAGCTTATGGTGCTGCCTACATTGGCGAGGGTACCAAGGAGTTGGAGAAGGTAGTTGGTCTGCAGACCGATAAGCCTTTGAAGCGTGCCTTCATGCCTTACGGTGGTATCAAGATGGCAGAGCAGGCTTGTACTACATACGGCTACCAGCCATCAGAGAAGTTGCACGAGATTTTCCACAAGTATTGCAAAACTCATAATGACGGCGTGTTTGATGCTTATACCCCTGAGATGAAACTCGTGCGCCATAACCACATCCTCACTGGTCTGCCAGATACATACGGTCGTGGCCGTATCGTAGGTGACTACCGTCGTGTGGCTCTTTATGGTATCGATTTCCTCATCAAGGAGAAGCAGAACGACCTCGCTAACATGGGTGACCGTGAGATGATTGACGAGGTGATCCGTCTTCGTGAGGAGGTTTCTATGCAGATCAAGGCGCTCAAGGGATTGAAGGAGATGGCTCAGTTGTATGGCTACGATATCAGCCAGCCTGCTAAGAACGCTCGCGAGGCCGTACAGTGGTTGTACTTCGGTTACCTCGGAGCTGTGAAGACTCAGAATGGTGCTGCGATGTCTGTAGGTCGTATCTCTACATTCCTCGACATCTATATCCAGCGCGACTTGAACGAGGGTACTCTTACCGAGGATGAGGCTCAGGAACTTATCGACCACTTGGTCATGAAGTTCCGTATGGTTAAGTTCGCCCGTATTCCTTCTTACAACGAGCTCTTTACCGGTGACCCAGTTTGGGCTACTCTCGAGGTAGGTGGTATGGGTCAGGATGGCCGCTCAATGGTTACCAAGAACGACTTCCGTTTCCTCCACACATTGGAGAACATGGGTCCTTCACCAGAGCCAAATTTGACCGTACTCTATAGCTCTCGCTTGCCAAAGACATTCAAGCACTATGCTTCTCTGATCTCTGTCAAGACAAGTTCTATCCAGTATGAGAACGACGATGTAATGCGCCCAGTATGGGGTGACGACTATAGCATCTGCTGCTGTGTATCTGCTACACAGACTGGTAAGGAGATGCAGTTCTTCGGTGCACGTGCCAACTTGGCAAAGTGCTTGACCTACGCTGTTTCTGGTGGTGTTGACTCTAAGACACGCGAGCAGTGCGGTCCTAAGTATCGCGCCGTTGAGGGTGATGTATTGACATACGAGGAGTTCATGCCACGTTTCATGGATATGATGGACTGGTTGGCTGGCGTTTATGTGAAGACATTGAACCTCATCCACTACATGCACGATAAGTACTTCTACGAGGCAGCAGAGTTGGCGCTCATCGATACAGATGTTCGTCGTACTTTCGCTACAGGTATCGCTGGTTTCAGCCACGTGGTTGACTCTATCTCAGCTATCAAGTATGCCAAGGTAAACATCGTCCGTGATGAGACCGGTTTCCCTCTCAGCTTCAAGACCGAGGGTGACTTCCCACGTTACGGTAACGATGATGAGCGTGCTGATGAGATTGCAGTATGGTTGCTCAAGACCTTCATGAACATGATCAAGAAGCATCATACATACCGCAATTCTGAGCCTACTACATCTATCCTGACTATCACATCAAATGTAGTATACGGTAAGTACACCAGCAACATGCCTGATGGTCGTCCAGCCGGTGCTCCTTTGGCTCCAGGTGCTAACCCATCTTACGGTGCAGAGAAGAACGGTCTCTTGACTTCTTTGAACTCAGTTGCTAAGTTGCCATACGAGTATGCCCTCGATGGTATCTCTAATACTCAGACTATCAGTCCAGGTGCCCTCGGACACAACGATGAGGAGCGTGCCCAGACATTGGTAGGTGTATTGGACGGTTACTTCAACCAGGGTTCTCACCACCTGAACGTGAACGTATTCGGTATCGATAAGCTCAAGGATGCGATGGAGCACCCAGAGAAGGAAGAGTACCAGAACTTCACCATCCGTGTGAGTGGTTACGCAGTTAAGTTCATCGACTTGACACGTGAGCAGCAGCTCGACGTAATTGCTCGTCAGGCTCACGAGAGACTGTAAGGAAGTGAAGAGTGAAGAGGGAAGAATTCTCTTGTCTCTTTGTAATATATAGATTGCCCGCTAGATTTTCTTTCCGAGGATATTTAGCGGGCATTTTTAGCTTATTTAACTGCAAAATAGAGCAAGATATTGATTATTTTATTAATTTTGCGGTATGAAATTGAATATAGAACAAAAAACAACTCTTTGGAGTGAAGGAGGAAAGTTTTGCCTGGATTTAGCCAAACTAATATTTGGTGGTATCATCTTGGCAAGTATCATGAAAAAGGATATAGATACAGGGAAACTTTTAGTTTTTGGTGCTCTCATAACAATGTTTCTTGCTGTATTTGGATTCTTTTTAATATTAATGTCGAAAGATAAGAAAAAGAAAGGAAAATAAAATATGGAACTATTATTGTTTATGGGATTTTTTGCTCTGCTTGCTGGTGCTTTTACCCTATGGGCTTATAATGATTATCGTAAAATGTAGGCTTAAGTGGGCTTCTTGTTTTTAATTATTTCTAAAAAGATAAAATAATATGGGTGTATTTCTTTTTTTAGGTGTTATAGCCTTATTTATGAGTCTTTTTGCATTGTGGGGAGTATATGATCTTCGAAAGAATGCATAAGGGTTTCGTTCACAGCATAGAGAGCTTTGGTTCTGTAGATGGACCAGGCATCCGATTTTTGATCTTTCTGCAAGGTTGTCCTATGCGCTGCCAGTTCTGCCACAACCCGGATTCCTGGAAGACGGGGGTAGGAAAAGAGTGGACTGCTGATGACCTTCTGGACAAGGCAGAGCGATTCAAGAGTTATTGGGGAGACAAGGGCGGTATTACCGTGAGTGGTGGAGAAGCCCTGATGCAGATAGACTTTCTCATCGAACTCTTCGAGAAAGCCCATCAGCGAGGCATCAATACCTGTCTCGATACATCTGCCCAGCCTTTCAGAAGAGATGGAAAGATTTTTGAGAAATTCGAGCGTCTGATGGCCGTTACCGATACGGTTCTTCTGGATATCAAGCATATCAATGATGAAGAGCATCGCAAGTTGACGCTTCATAGCAATAAGAACATACTCGATTGTGCCCGCTATCTCAGCGAAATTCACAAGCCGGTATGGATACGTCACGTCCTTATTCCAGGTATTACCGACAAGGATGAATACCTGGAAGAATTGCGCGATTTTCTCTCTACGCTCAGCAATATCCAGCGCGTAGATGTATTGCCTTATCATACGATGGGCATCTACAAATATGAGAAGCTGGGAATCCCTTATCCGCTAGATGGTATAGAACCTCCTGGCAGAGAACGTGTGGCTCATGCCGAATCTATATTGCAGAAGGCATTATAGACCCGGCAGAGCGTATTTCTTATGATATGAAGTTGGGGCTGTCTTGTTCCGATGATTGCCTTATCGGGCAATTACATTCCGAAGATTGCCTTATTATCATTATTATTATGCAATGCTACCATAGTTGGGCTTGCCTTCGGGGTAGGCTCAACTATGTTTTCTTTATGGGTTTCTACAGAACTGATCAGCTGTGCCTTGATGATAGGCTTGCAGATATAGTCATTTACACCCATTTCATAGCAGTCATCGATGTTGTCCTTGTTGTTGAGCAGGGAAACCACAATGATAGCCATTTCTGATTTGTCGTAAGATGCTCTGACGTGCTTGATGACGTCCCAGCCGTTTACCTGGGGCATCATCAGGTCGAGCAGTATGATGTTGGGCTGGTAGCTATCAACCAGTTCGATAGCTTTAGCTCCACCATCCGCTTTCTGAATTTCAACGTCTAAGCCTTTCAGCATATCAGCAACTAATTCAATATTCTCGTGAATATCATCTACTACTAATACTTTACATTTACTATTCATTTCTCGCAATTCATTGCGACAATCCTAAGCCTTTACTTTATGGATTCCGTAGATATCACACACGAAACCCTTATCGGTGAGAATCTTATTCATGTCTAGGTTATTAAATATTTTATGATTGGTACCGATGACTACGATTTCATACTTTTGATCGAGCACGGAAGGGTTGTCGGTAATCTTGATTTCATATTCTTCTTTTACTTCTTCTGCGTCCACCAGTGGGTCGTAGAGGGTGGTTCTGTATCCTGTACCCAGAAGATTGATATACAGGTCGGCTACTTTGGTGTTACGGATGTCATCACTGTCTGGCTTGAACGAGAAGCCCAGGATGAGAACGTTGGTCTCTGCCGGAACGAAGTTTCTTACCTCGCTGGCCCTCTTGATCTTTCCTGCCATCCATATTGCCATCTGCTCATTCACCTCGCGAGCCGTAGAGAGGAGGGATGGAACCACATCCACCTCCTGTGCCTTGTTGATGAGGTAGTAAGGATCTACAGCGATGCAGTGACCGCCCACCAGTCCTGGGGTAGCAGGCACGAAGTTCCATTTGGTACTAGCGGCAGCCGTAACGTCCTGGATGCTGATGCCCATCTTGTCGTATATCTTCTCCATTTCGTTGAAGAAGGCTATCTGTACGTCGCGCTGGCAGTTTTCCATCAGTTTGCAAGCCTCTGCCACCTTGATGCTCTTTGCCTTGAAGGTACCATGGGTCAGTACGGAAGCGTAGAGCGAGTCGATGATCTCGGCTGCTTCGGGGGTAGAACCGCTGGTCACCTTCACGATGTTCTCGATGGTATGTACGGTATCGCCCGGATTGATTCGTTCCGGAGAAAAGCCTACATAGAAGTCCTGGTTGAGCTTCAAGCCCGATGTTGCCTCGAGCAGTGGAGCGCATACTTCCTCAGTGAGCCCGGGATATACAGTCGATTCATATACCACAATATCGCCTTCTTTCAGGATGGCGCCTACGGTGCGGGTAGCACATCTTACGCAACTGATGTCTGGCTTGTTCGACTTGTTGACAGGTGTAGGAACTGCGATGATATACACATTGCACTTCCTGAGGTTTTCTATGTCGCTAGTCAGTTTTAGTCCCTGAGCCAAGGCCTTCGATAGCATTTTGTTCTGATTCATCTGCGTCTGGGCAAGTCTGTTTACCTTTTTCGCATTGTTATCATAGCCCCATGTATCGTATTTCTTTGAGAATAAGCATGCTAGGGGGGTACCTACGTAGCCCAATCCTATCACTCCAACCTTAAACTCGTAAGGTTTGTTTATCATATATCTATATTGTTTTAATTATTATTACTATTTCTTACTTATCCTGTTGCCTTTCGGCAAGGTACAGTGTTCTTTGCAATCCTATGGGTTGCCTTAGATTCCTTCCAGCTGTGCGTAGCGCGATGTCTTCTTCGGGTTCCACTCATCCTTGTAAGAGGTGTGGAAGAACAGTTCCTGAAGGTGTGCCTCCAGTCGGGCAAAGCGCAGGAAGTAGCCAGTGTATGGCGACATAAGTGGCATGAACCGATAGAGGAACCAGGCGGTTTTCTTTCTTTCCGTTACCAGCAGCACCAGGATGAATGCCAGCTGCGACAGGCATACACGGATGAAGTAGCCCAGCAGCAGCACATCCACGATGTGGGTGTTGAAGGTGATGGCAAGCTGAATCATATATCCCAGCCACAGGAAGTTGAATACGCAGTCGAACACCACGCTTTCCATATTCGACAACCAGTTGAGGATGCTCCAGTTCTTGGTAGGCAGCAGGATGTCGATGTGCTTGCGCAGGCGGAATCTCACGAGCGATCTCGACCATCTGATGCGCTGGTGATACAGTTTGTACCATTTGGTTGGCACATTGGTCATGCAGATGGCATCTTCGGCGAATTTCACCTTATAGCCTGCCTTGCGGATCTTCTGCGTGATATCACCGTCGAGTCCCGGACCGATGTCCCAGTATCCCACTTCCTTCAGTGTCTTGCGCTCGAAAGCGCCGAAGGCACCCGAGATGATGTGGTAGATACCCAGGGCGCTGGTTATGGTACGACCCACCTGTATTCGCTTCAGGTATTCGAAAGCTTGGAGCGATGAGCAGATCGTCTCCTTGTAGTTTCTCACCTCGATGCATCCTCCCACGGCTTTCACCTCACTGTCGAGATAGAAGGGCAGGAGTACCTTTTCCAGTGCATCCCGGTCGAGCGACGAGTCGGCGTCGAGGCTTACGATGTATTTTCCCCTTGCCATGTTTGCTCCATAGTTGGTGGCTGCCGCCTTGCCGCCACGGGTCTCCAATCTCAGGTAGTGCGTGATGAGTCCCGCACGGTAGAGGTCGGTGCATATCAGCTTGGTGTCGTCGTCGCTACCGTCATCCACCACGATGATTTCGTAGTGCCGGTAGGTCTGTTCGTTCAGCGACTTCACCATCTTGTAGATGTTCTTGCCTTCGTTCTTACCCGGCACCAGGATGCTGATGAGCGGGTTTTCTCTATAGAGATAGAATCGGGCAAGCTCCTTTTCCTTGTATCTCTTGTTTCGACTCATCAACTGGTAGAAGATCACCAGATACTCCAGCAGGTAGTATCTCGGTATCTCAATGAAGAAGAGGAACCAGTAGGTGTTGGCGATGCTCGTAAACGAGAGCGTGGCAATCCAGTCCCAGAATCGGTTGATTGTATCTGCTATACTAAACATATCTTCAGTTTCCTTTCTTCTCTTATCTTAGTACGGTGAGCGCCAGGATGGCGATGAGGACGAGGATTCCGGCGATGGCAACGAGTGCTCCCACCAGTTCCTTATAGAGTTTCACTCTCTTCAGCGTCTTGTCGGTTTCGTCTTCTTCCGGAGCGATGTCGAGTCGTTCTTCCTGCGTCTTCACGGTTTCTTCGTCTGTCATCGGATTCTCCGAATAGGTGCAGTAGTCGTCTGGAGTCAGCTCTATGAAGTTCATCTTGTCGAAGAAATCATCATATTCTCCACTCATTCCCTTATGCTTGGTGTTGAGTACGCAGCAGATAATCTGGTCGGGGTCTATCATATTGGCTACCTTTCGGATAGCCTTCGACATCTCCCTGCTCAGGTGCTGGTGTGCCTCATTCTCTGATTTCTCGTCAAATGCCGTATAGGTAACGTAGAAGATGTTGTTGTTGTACGATACCTTGTGGCTGTTGAAGATTCGGCAGAACTTAGCCTGCAGGGTTTCCTTGATCTTGACAGTTTCCTGATTGGTGTCGAGAATCCAGATTTTGCCTACGATGACCGATACCTGGTCGTCGCGGTAGGTTTCCAGAAGCTGGCGGCGCAGACGGTTCTGCAGCAGACTATACTCCATGTAGTTATCGTAAGTATTAGTCATGTTGCTGAAGAGCAGACCGCTCTGGGGCAGCATACGGATACCTTCTTCTGTTATCTCATAATCCACCACATTACGTGGAACCAGTGCATTGACCGGGAAGGTACTCTCACAATAGCAGCAGGTTGCCTTGGTGACTGGCGTGGTAAACGAGTTCTCGCAGTCGTTGCAGGAATAGATCACCGCTGGTCGGTCGTAATCCACGCCGATGTGTCTCAGTCTCTTGTGGCACTTCGGACAGATGAGCATACCACCCACATTGTATGCACTTTCCGGTGACACGTTGGCACAGGAAAAGTGGTGGATGATGTTCTGAATCTTCAGATTCGAACTTCCGCACTTCGGGCAGCACTCCGTGTATAGCAGGTGACTGTGGTTGCACTTCGGGCAGAGATGTTCCTTGATGAGGTATTTGTGCTTGCGCAGTGCGCCATATTCTTCCATCATATCAATGAAGGCGAACATCTCGTTAAGATGAAACAGGCTCATGCTGTGGTAGTGTTCGAAGATAGGATTGATGTATCCCAATGACGATTTCTCCAGAAGTCTGTGAGTCAGAATTCTCTGGTCTCTGGAGAGCAGATACCTCAGGATGTTGGAGAAGAGCTGGTTGGGCTGAGTTGGGCGAGCCACCTCCTGCTTGATGCCATATTTCTCCTTGGCAGCCTTGATCTTGTCAATGATCTCATATACTTTCTCATTGCTCATATCGCTGACATAGGCATCAACGATGTAGTCAATGATCTGCTCCTTGCCGGATACCGCCATATTGACGAATATCGGTTTGTAGCTGCATTTGTACGATAGGATAGGGCTCGCTCCAAACAGAATAGCATGGAACGCTCGCTCACTCTTCGTATTGATATATATGCAATCGAAGTAGTCGGACTGGATATCTGGTATTGAGTCTATATCGACGTAGCTGTCGATGGTGAGCACCATGTCTCCACGTTTGTTTCTTTTTAGTCCAATCATTTCTTCTGGTTCTTTACTTTGATTTGTCGGTCGAAATCAGCTTCGAACTTCTTACGACATTTTGATTCTTATCCACTGGGATGGTGTACATCGGCAGTGGTTTTGGATCGAGCATAGCGCTGATCTTGTTGATTCTCACTCTCACTGGCAGCTTGTTGCTCATCACCCATGCCGGAACTCTCTGGTTAGGGTTCAGGGTGAACACGGCAACCACTGCATTGGCATCATGCGAAAAGTTACTCTGCAGATGCTTCGGAATTTCCTCTACTCTCAGACCCACCATCTGTAGCTTGGCTTTCAGCTCCAGATCCTTGTTGATGATGATGTCTGCATAGTCAGGACTCTCCATATACTTCACCTTGTCGTTGGGTACGTAGGTGATTACTCCCAGATGGCATGCAGCGTAGTCGGTATGCTGGATGGTCATGACTTCCTGGCTCTTGAATACCAGCGTCCTGTCGCTTACATTGATTTTGGTGATATAGGCATCGGCTGGAGCGCAGCAGTAGTGTATCAGCCCTTGGCTGTAGATGCTCGTGTTGCTGGAGTAGGGCATATCCGCATTGTTGGTGGCAGCACCTCTTCTAGCCATGAAGTTATAGGTGGTATTCTTTGCCCTGGCGTAGATTTCCACCTTGTTTGCCTGCTTTCTGAGTTCTTCTTCCACTTCGGCAATCTCTGCATCCAGGGCATTGCGCTTGGTGTTGTCGGTGAGTCCGTAATAGATATCCGAACTCTCTGAAGCCTTCTGCTTTTTCAGTTCTGCCAGACGGGTACGGAGCACAGGAATCTCTTCTTTTGCCAGCTGTGCCTGTACCTCCATATCATGCGTTTCCTTTACAGCCGAAGGCAGGATGTTGGGGTCATACTGGTTCACGATGTTTCCCAGCAGCACGTATGAGTAGAGGGTGTCACCCTTGTGTACCACCTCGCCTATTTCCTTGTTCACCTTCAGAATGTAGATGTCGTCAACTGCTGAAATCGGGTTCTCATCGATGGTGATGTATCCGTCGTAGATGACCCATATCATTCTTGTGATGATATAGTATGCCGCCAGTAAGATGACAAGCAGGAAGATCAGCGCGAAGATAACCTGCTGTCTTGCCAGTCGGTGGCTCTGCGACTTGAGCATGTCTGACATTGCCTGTTCCTGCGGCGTGCTATTAAATTGAAACTCATTCATAGTTCTATTTCCCTGAAAATAGTATTGTTGTTGTAGATGCTGACTGCCTTCTCGATATTGATGATGGCAAGTCCGCGGTTTAACATCAGCTTATACATTCTCTCCATGCTTTCGAGGAATCCCGTATATTCGTCCATTCGCATCAGGTAGTTGTACCCCTGCTTCTGGTTCTTGTAGGCAAATCTTCTCATATCGATGTATTTGCCGGTCTGTTCTATATGGAACGCCTCGGTGGCGATGGCTTGGTTCAAATTTTCTATTCTCTTCAGCAGGATGCCTACCGACTGCTTGATTTCCTTGACATCGGTGCTTCTGCTGCTTCTGATGATTTCCTTTTCCGTTTCGAGAGCCTTGCGCTTGCGTGGGTTCTCGTTGTAGATCGGGATAGTGAACCGCACTCCGATATCACCGTTGTTGCTTATCTTGTTGTTGCTTTGCCAGTAGGATGACCATCTGGCGAAAGGCGTGATTCTTGTCGTCGATAAGTAATTAGCCAACTTGCTGTCGTTGTCGGCAATCTGTTCCTTTACCATCACGATTCTTGCGTCGATGCTTTCCTCGTCGATGTGGCGCCAGAGTGCCGTTGTATCTACCACTATCCGGGTTGGCTTCATGCGGTAGATAGGTTTATTGGAGATGTCGCGGTCGGAGCAGAGGATGGAGATATCGTATTCTGCTGCCAGTTTTTCGTTCATCACCTTCAGCATTTTGTCGTTGCTGATTCGGTCTTTCTCCAGCATGTATTGGTATGCCTCGTTCATGATGTCGAGGTTGTCCAGTCGGTGAGCGATAATCGTACCGATGTAGAAGTTATATTGTTCGGTCAGCTCTTCAGCTGCCTTTTCATAGATGTCTGCAGTCATTCTCTTCTTGCTTTGCAGCCTGGAGAGTTCGTTAGCCAAAGCTACTTTGGCTTTCTTTTCCTTGCCCTGGTAGAACTTGCTGTTGATGATGTTCCATCCCAGTTCTGCCTGGGTCTTTACCTTGTATTTGGATACCTGGTCTTCGTTGTCGTTGTCGGCATCGAAGTAGGCATCGGGTCTGGCATATACCTGTCCGGTTACTTCCAGTCCGTGGTGTCTTGCTATTGCCAGTTGCTCGTGGGCAGTCTTAGACCAGTAGAGCGAGTCGTTGTTTCTGATGTCAGCCGTATGCTGACTGTTGAGTCCCAGGTTGATGACCGGGGATTTTACCCAGATAGGGTGGTTGAGTAGGGTATCGAGTTGTGCGAAGCGATTCTTGAAGTGCTTGAGTACATTTTCATTTTTCAGATTTTCATATACGAGCATTTTCGGGCTGAATGCTTTTTTCAGGGTCTTTTGCTTCAGATTTTGAGCCATAACACCCCTTCCTCCGATAGTTATCAGAAGAACAGCAGTAGTGTATAGTATCAATTTTCGCTTCATCATTCTCTTAGTTTAAACACTATGAATGCAGCCGCAAGCTGTTGCAGCTGCATTCATCTAGTGTCTTTTGTATTCTATATGTTCTATGGAGTTTTCCTAACTGCAGTTAGGCATTAGTTGGCTCCATCAATGAGTTTCATTACGCGGAGTCGGCTCTTGCCGTATGCCACATAGATGTAGCCTCCATCCAGTGTAACATAGTTGGCAGACATGCCGGCTTCTGCTCTTTTCTTCACAACCTTTACTGGTTTGCCGTCTTCCATCTGGTTCTTGTCGAGAATTACCAGTCCGTAGCTTCCGCAAGCCAGGTAGATGTAATTAGCATCGAAAGTTACACCGTTTGCGTATCCCTGTGGTACCTTGGTGTTGGCAGTGAGCGGAGCTCCCCAGTTCCATACCTCTTCGCCAGTGGTAAGGTCGTAGCAAGACAATCCCTTGGCACTTCGGCATACGTAGATATGATTGCCGTCGATGGCTATTGTATTCTTACCGTCGTTAGGAGCAATGCTGCTTACGTTGATGGTCTTTGCTGGTGTGGCTGTAAGGATGTCGGCACCTAATGGGAATACTTGAAGTGTGCCGCTTACTTCCTCTTTATCGCTCTTTACCTCATTGTTGTAGTGGAGTGTAACGATATATCGGTTGTCCAGGGCGATGTGCTTAGCCTTGCCTGGTGTTTCCTTTTTGCCGATTAAATCCAGCGTGTTGGCATCATATACTCCGTATCCTCTGGTAGTTGCCACCATCAGTTTGTTTCCGTCTCTTACGATGCAGTTCTCGTCTGATTTTGCCAAACCTGTATGTTCCCAATCTACGATGGTGAGAGGGTTCAGTGTTGTAGATTCATCGATATCCTTGATGTCTGTGTCAAGAAGTCCGTTGTTATTCAAGGCAATTCTACCCATCATACCGCCGTTGGTTGAGTGACCAGCTATATATACGTATTTCGTAGCATCCTTGCCGTCCACCATGAGGTGGTTGAAGTCGTAGATTTCCTTCTTGTCCTGCAGATACTGCAACATGGTTGTCTGGTCGTTCTTTGTTTCAAACACTTCGATACAACCACCCGTCTTCTTGTTTGGATCTGCCTGGTTCTCTTCGTTGGTGTGGTACGACATGTATAGTTTGCCATTGTATGGCTGAATACATGTAGCAGAGATGTCGTGTGTATGATTTGTATAATCAATCACGGAAATCACATCAATCTTCTTGCCTGGTTCAGGGGTTGGAGTTGGTGTAGGGTCTGGTGTCGTACCGTCACATGATGTTGGGACAACAGGGTCATTATTCTTATCATATCTCTTTGTATTGTCTGAAAGACCTGGAGCATAAGTATAAGTTGCCGAATGTCCATTGTTGGTAAACTTATCGCAGTCCATATAGATAACGCCTCCGCTTCCGCTAGCTCGGAAAATATAGCAGGTTGAGAAATATTCGTAGGTTCCCGGAGCAATAAGAATATTGCCAGCATCATTATTTCCGTTGTATTTCACCTCTGCTGCTCTGAAGATGGCATTTGCATTGTCTCCTTGAAGAATGACTCTACTGTTGTTGCTGTCGTTGCCATTGTTGTCATTCTTGTACGTTCCCTTACAGTCGATGACACTGTTGTTAACCAGATAAATGGTACTTCCTGCACACTGGTCGATAGCTCCTGTCTTCAGATTGTTGATGTGCGCTTCAGCGCCATTTGAATTGAGAACCATCTTGTCTGTCACTTCAAATGAACAAGCATAAAGTTTTGGAGTAGAACCTTGAATTGTCAGCTTGTTGACTTTTGCTTTTCCGTTGATGTTCAGGATACATCCATCTACGACCAAATCCTGTTCTTCTGTACCAAGAAGATTGCCTTGAATATTGATTTTGGCATCAGACTCAGTTGCCAGTTTACCTACGTTGGCATCGCCGCCCACATAAAGCAATCCTTTAACTTTCAGTTCATTTTTTACTTCAATGTTTCCGGTAGTAAAATAGGCATCATTACTTTCCAAATACATGTTGCTGCCCTCTTTTTTCAGAGTTCCACCATAATTGTAGCAATATACTCCTGTATTATTGAAAAGTGCAGTGTTATTGTTGTCTATATGTAATGTTCCTCCTTCGAGGATGTAGATCTTTCCTTTTTGTTCGGCATTGTTTATCCAGGTTGAATTATTCCATAGATTTTTTGAAGTCAGTTCGCCTTCGATAAACAGAGTGGCTCCGTTCATATTGAGCTCACTGCTTATTTTTGTGCCTTTCTTGATGATGTAGGTCTTGGAACCATCCAGTCCCTTACATCCATTGTTATTTTTGATTTCGATAGCTCCGTCATGGCTAGGCAGGCTAGGCATTCCGTAGACATCGCTCAGATTAGCCTCTGTTGCGCCAGCAGCTCTTGTTGTAGCTTTCGCCTTGTAGTTGATAACGCTACCAGCCAACTCCTGAGGGTCGGTGATGGAATTTACTTCTTCACCTACCACATTTTTTATGACATTACCGGGGTTCGGATTAATTGGTGTGTCATTTGAATCGCTACAAGATGCCAGAAGCATTGCTGCGAAAGAGAAAGTAACAAGTCTTGAAAAATAATGTTTCATGTTAATCTTTCTTTTATCGTTTTGTGTATAATTTGGTTGAATCTTTTCGGGCTATATTCCTAGCTCTTAAAGATTTAATTCTCCCACACTCTTTTGGGGAGTGTGGGAGAAAATAATATTTTGTTGATTACTTTATCGTATTTACCAACTTGAAGATCTGAACACGGCTGCGTCCGTAAGCTACGCAGATGTAATCCTTATACAGGGTTACGTAGTTAGCTGAGTTGTAGCTTTCTTTGCCATCATAGAAGGCACGGCGACGGGCAACAACATTCTCACCCTTAGCCTTGGTCTTGTCCAATACAACGAGACCATAACCGCCACATGCTACATAGATATAGTTGTTATCTACTGCAACACCGTTAACGCGACCGATAACCTTGTTGTTTTTGCTTACTGGAGCGTCGAACAGAACGGTACCGTTACCCTGTGCATCGTAGCGTACAAGACCGCCGTCACCCTGGCATACGTAAAGGTCTGTGCCATCTACAGCGATGGTATTCTTTCCGTCAGGAACACCCACCTTGCCTACTGTGGTATAGCTCTGAGGAGCATCCAGACTTGTGTTGTCGAAGATGTTGACTGTACCAGTAGTTGTACCATTTGCCTCCAAGCCATAGAGCTTGTCACCGCCAACGGCAACGAACTTTACGCCGTTTGCTGTAAGGTGTGGAGTACGCTGGGTGAATGTAGAGTTGTAAACCTGATAGCCCTTGTTGGTTGCCAAAACGAAGTTGCCGTTATACTTAGCTACGCAGTTGGCATCGATACCATTTTTTGGATTTGTCTTGTCGATAGGGTAGGTAACGAGCTTGGTGTCGCTCAACTCACCATTTGACAGATTAGCATAACCCAGGAAAGCGCCTTCCTTGTTAGATGAAGCAGCAACATAGAAGCGGTTGCCGTCAATCATACCATAGTTTACATCCAATCCTCCCTGAGCTGAAACGCTATTAACGAGAGTGAGCGTCTTGCCGTCGATACGAGCTATTTCCAATCCACCTCCCATATCATTGCCCTGGGTGTGGTATGTAACATACAACTTGTCGTTGGCACTCTGGATAGATGTGGCAGAGAGGGTGTTCTGCTTAACACCTGCAGCTGAGAACAAATCGAGCTTTGGCTTTTTGATCAAGTCTTCAGCCTTTGCTGTTAACTCATAACCATACTGCTCTTTTTTGGCATCTTTCAGCTTAACTAAATCACCAGTGGTAGCCTTGTCGTAGTCGAGGTATGATGCAGAGATGTCAAGATCCTCGGCAGAATTAAGCTTGGTTGTACCCTGGAAGCAATTGGTGAACTGGAAGAGGAATGTAGCACCTTCACCTGGGGTAGCGAATGCCTGGATAGTCTCGTCACCGCTGTAATGGAACTCATCAGCCTTGATGACAGCCACACCATTAGTCTTGTTCAGAGAAATCTGTCCTAATGCTGCGTTGTCGGTAACCAGCTTGTTCACATTGATAACGCCCTTGTTGTCGAGGTTGATCTTGCAGGCACCATTGAGGTTGAGCTGAGCTTCACCTACCTTGGTAACCTTGTTGTGCTCATCTTTCTCGTTGTTGGTTACATTGATGTAGTCTGCATCAATCTGAGAACCTGCATTCATAGTCAAAGCCTTGGTAACCTTGATGGTACTGTTGTCGCCACACTGCAAGTAACCCTTGTTGTTGAGGTTGAGGGTTGCTGCTGTCAGGAAACCGCCTATCTGTAAGTTACCGTTGATGTTAACATCAGTAGCGTTCCAAACGTGAGCTGATGCATATACATTTGCACCTTCCTCAACGTTTACTTCTGTACCACGAATAGAACCGATGATGCAGACGTTAGATCCGTTCTTGAAGGTAATCTTCTGTGCAGGAGCCGTCTTGTCTGTTGTGAGCTGTCCTAAACCAGATTTGAGCTCCTTGATAGTTACATCGTTGCCATTCTCGTCTTTTCCGGTTTTTAAACCTCTCCAAGAAGAATAGAGGTTACCCTCGATGACGATGTCTTTTGTTGATTCTGCAGTCTTGATATAACCCAATTCGTTATAGACGGTAACGCCTGGCTTAATCATAGAGCCTTCGCCTTCAAAAATCAAAGAACCGCCCTGCTCAACAACGATTGTTGTATTCTCGAAAGTTGTAGCAGAGTAGTGCAATTTAGCATCTCCATTTACAAAGATAGTTGCATTCTTGATGGTGTTGTTGGTAAAGTCACAATCACCTGCAGACTTCTTCAGATAGAATCTGCCGTCAGCCAGATTGCATTTGCCATAAACCTGGGTATCGGTATTCTTCTGCTCAGGCATAGTGAATGTAGTTGCGAAATTTGCGTCAGCAGCTGTTCTAGTACCAAAGAACTTACGGGCATTAGCTGTAGTGTTCTTGTAGTTGATGACGTTAGACATCAATGACTCGCCGCTATTGGTGGTGAGATCAATAGTACTTGCATCAACCTTGGCTGGTGTAGAACCACCAGTAGGATCGCTGTTGCTGTCGCTACATGATGCGAAAACGAATGCCGCCAAACCGATGGCAGCAAGCTTGGAATTGATTACCTTCATATCTATTAATAGTTTTAATTTTATTTTAGACGTTATTATCTTTACGTTATTATCATTATCTTTACTTCATTATTATCTTTGCTTTTACTTACTTTTTAAGTTTAGTTCGAAAAGTCGCTTTTAAAAGTTCTGTTCGAATACTTATTTTTAAGCTCAGTTCGTATAATAAGTGTTTTTTAGCGGGTGTTTAGGGCAACTGCCAGATGCCTTCGCATAGCCATTACTCTTCTATCTGCAAATTCACGGTGCAAATATACTGTAATTATTGCAAATGGAGTCATTTTGCGGGTTAAATATTCTTAAAACGAAAAATCTTTTGTGCTGAGTGTTATGGAGTTACCTTTTGTTAGCGATAACGAGGTTGTGAAAAAGCCTAAAATCCAGGTATGTTTCTTATGGTATCATATATGTTACAAAAGGGAATACGGAAGAGGATGCTGTTTTCGGCACCTCTTTCGCTTTCTCCTTTCTAGTCTATTTTGTTGGCAATGCCTATAGCCCATTCCGGAATCTCCTTTACGTATTCCTTAAATATTTTACCTTCTGTCATTCTGAAAAGAAGTTGAGCTTCTACACCGTCAATTGAGTTGTCATATACGTATGTACGGTCAGCGTATTGGGATGCTATTTCGCAATTGGTGATGGACTTTGTGTATCTTGAAATGATTTTTGAGATTGGGACATCGTGACCACCCTTCATGACTCTTGCTGCAATTCTTGAAGCATTGATGGTTGGTGATGAGGTTCCAACGAAGAAGAGGCGAATGAAGAACCCGGCATCTTTCGCCCTTTGGATAAAGTTTATTTTCTCGTCAGTAGACATGACTGTCTCGAAAATCATACTGTGTTTGTTTTTGAGGCACTCTTCTCTTTGCTGTTGGCAATATTGGGCAGCCTTCATAACGGCTTCCTGGTTGTTCCAGTCGCCAAACATGTGTTGGGCTACATTGTCGGGGTTGATATAGAGCGAGTCCTCTAGCCAGTCGTGTTGTAGAACTCGGCTGGTTATGGTAGTCTTTCCGGATCCGTTTGGTCCCGCAATGACTATGAGAACTGGTTTATGTTGTTTTGTGACCATTACATTAGTTCAAATTGAATTTTTGTCGTTGTTCCTTTGCCATTTTTTGCATGTTGGCAAAAAGCTTGTCATGGGCTTCCTGATTTTCTCTGTTGTAGATTTTGGCAGCCTCGTGCATAATCTGAGCCAGCATTTCATCTGTTGGCTCTTCCATGCTTGTCAGCCGATAGCTATTTAGTTCTTTTTCTGAAATCATAATTCTAATATTTTAAAAATGGCGCAAATCATTTTTGTAGTCGAATGTCTCAGGCGTATGAATGCCTTTGGTCATGGCTGCGATTCTTGGGTCTATAACTAAGTCTGCCTTGGTTATTTTCTTAGCCTTTGTTTTGTTGGGAGACAATATTTTCTTGAGTGCTTTGACTGCCTTGCTAATTGTCTCGTAGTCTTCGTTAGCTATTATGCTGACGAGTGACTGGTATTCTGATTGTAACTCTAATGCTGTCATAGTGTATTGTTTTTAAAATTCCTGCGGCAAAAATACGATTTATTTCTTGAACTTGCAAGTTTTTGGGGATATATTTTCATTCCTTTGCATGTTTTTCTTGTTTCAAAAGAGCCTTACTTGCTGTTCAAAAGAGCCTTACGTAACGTTCAATTAAGCCTAACGTAAACCTTAATTGAGGCTTAATTGGATGGTAAGTAAGGCTCTATTGCAAGGCATTTGTGGCTCTTTTTGCAATCTTTTTGGGCTTTTTTGCAACCTTTCGGGTTTCTTTTGCGTCTAAGCATCAGAATATAGGAAATTTAAAATTGAAAGAGTATGAAAAGAATGAGTATTTGGGTTGCTTCGGCAACTTTGTTTCTTGCCTCTATGGGCATCTGTTCCTGCAGTATGGGTTCTACCACCACTTCTGAAATGAGGGGAAGCCTGGAGTTTACGCAGGATGATTTGAGAGAGAAGCCTTTCAAGGCTATCGACGTGGATGTGGTTGCCAGTGTCTATTATACACAGAACGACGGTGATGAATGCAGCGTGCGACTGGATTACTCTGCCATCAAGGATGCTGAGTTCGTTCAGAAACTCAAGGAGAAAATCAAGGTGGTTTATCGTGACGGCGAAGTGAAGATCGGTCTGACGGGAAGACTCAAGGTGCCTGCCAGCTGTAATTCTGAAAAAAACAGATTGAAGATTTATATCACCAGTCCTGATCTGGTGAAGATTACTCAGGAAGGAGTAGGGGCTTTCTATGCCAAGTCTATTAACAGTGACCGCCTGGAAATCGATAACGAGGGCGTAGGCTCTGTCAGCATCAATCAGATTCTTGCCAACAAGCTGGATGTTACCAATGAGGGTGTAGGCTCTGTCAGCATCGATGATGCCAAGGGCGATGTGATGAAGATTGACAACGAAGGTGTCGGCTCCGTAAAGGTTGGCAATGTGGCGATGGGCGACCTGAAGGTGGATAACGAGGGTGTAGGCTCCGTTACGCTCGATTTCTTCAAGGGCGGAAACCTGAAGATCAACAATGATGGCGTGGGTAAGGTAAGCGCCAAGGTTGATTGCCAGGTATTGAATGTTGAACTGGATGGTGTTGGCGGCGTGCATCTGAGCGGTGTTGCCGGCAAATATACCCGTCATAAGGACGGCGTTGGAAGCATTTCTGACGGAGGTCTGAAGGTTGGCAGATAACGTAAGTCCTTGAAAATCAAAACAAAATGGCAGAGAGAATGAAACCCCATGTAAAACTTGCGAAGAATGAGCAAGTTTGGCATGGGGTTAGTTCTTCTTATTTTTCTATTTTTTCTTTTATTTATTTTCTTTTTTATCTTTTCTTCTTGCTACTTCTTCTTGTCGTTTTTTTCTTTTCTTTTTTTCTTGTTTTCTTTTTCTTCTTCTTGTAGAAATTCTCTGTTAGGCATCTTTAACAATTAGAAGTCCCACTTCACACCCAGGCAAGGGCGAACCTTTGCTCCATCGGTGCTGCCGAAGTTATTGGTAATCTCTACCTCACCACCCAGGCTCAGGTTCTCGCAGCCGAAGTGCTGACCTACATTGTACCACAGCTGTGGCTCGGTGATGAATACTGTATGGCGGGTCTTAGCCTTGCCGTCGCCATCTACGGCTCCGTGGGTTTCCCACCAGAAATCAGCGAAGCCGTCAAACTTCAGTCCCTTTACACCGAAGAGGTCGTTGCAGGTCCATACGGCTGTCAACTGCATTGGAACATTCTGGTCGGTCTTGCGGATGGTCTTATAGAGAACATCCAGATTCAGGGTGTTCTTGTAGGTAGCATCGTGAATCAGATACTCCACACCGAAGAGCCAGGCATTGTTGATAGGGTAGTTCTTGGTGATACCACCATTGTACTCTACGTGCAGGCTCCAGTTCTTCATGCTGCTGTTCTGCCAGAAGTTCAAGGCACGTGAAATCTCGGTATAGGTGCCGCCCTGTGCTACGTTCGGACTGTTAGGGTCCATCTTGTCGTAGTTGAAGTCGTGGTCAACGAAGAAGTAGGTGCTTCCCCATTTGTCCTGCTTGAACATCTCCAAGGTCAGGGTTACATACTTACGGTCGGTACCGAAATCATAAAGAATCTGTGCGTTGGTCTGTGCAAGAGTCTTGCTTGCTGGAAGCAATGCCAATGCCATCAGCAGGAGGCTTTTTAATTTTCTCATAACAATGTTTTCTTGTTTTTGATGATGAAGTTTAAAATATGATTTGAAACTAAAAAATAAAATATGATACTGAATTAAAAAAGACTGCGAACATGATACCCGCAGTCTTTTTTTTGTATATATAAATCGAATCGATTTTTTTTGCTTAGATATAAATCCAGTCTTTTTCCTTTGCTTAGTAAGCGAAGAGAGGATAATCCTTCATGGTCTCGTTTACCTTCTCACGAACGCGGGCGATGACCTTCTCATCCTCAGGTGAATTCAATACTTCCTCGATGAGCTCTGCGATGAGGTGCATCATATCCTCCTTGGCGCCACGGGTTGTCATGGCAGCTGTGCCCAGGCGGATACCTGAAGTTTGGAAGGCAGAACGTGAATCGAATGGAACCATGTTCTTGTTCACTGTGATGTCGGCTGCAACAAGCGCATTCTCAGCTACTTTACCGGTGAGGTCTGGATATTTACTTCGGAGGTCAACGAGCATAGAGTGGTTGTCTGTACCACCGCTTACGATGCCGAAACCGCGACCCATCAGATCGTCAGCAAGAACGGCTGCGTTCTTCTTCACCTGCATGGCATAATCCTTCCAGGATGGCTGCAGGTTCTCATTGAAGGCAACAGCCTTGGCAGCGATGACGTGCTCCAGCGGACCGCCCTGTTGACCAGGGAATACGGCAGAATTCAAGAGCATGCTCATCTTCTTTACCTCGCCCTTCTTGGTAGTCAATCCCCATGGATTGTCAAAATCCTTACCCATCAGAATGATGCCGCCACGAGGACCACGGAGAGTCTTGTGAGTAGTAGAAGTAACGATGTGGGCATACTTCAATGGGTTGTCGAGCAGACCGGCAGCAATCAGACCTGCAGGGTGAGCCATATCAATCATCAGGAGGGCACCCACCTCATCTGCAATCTTGCGCATGCGGGCATAATCCCACTCACGGCTATAGGCACTACCACCACCGATAATCAGCTTAGGCTTGTGTTCCAGAGCCAGCTTCTCCATCTCGTCGTAATCCACACGACCCGTCTCCTTGTTCAGGTTGTAGCCGATAGGATTGTAGAGAAGACCAGAAGTATTGACGTGGCTACCATGAGAAAGGTGACCGCCGTGGTCGAGGTTCAATCCCATAAAAGTATCACCCGGTTTCAGTACGGCGAGCAATACGGCAGCGTTAGCCTGAGCACCAGAGTGAGGCTGCACGTTGGCATACTCAGCACCAAAGACTTTCTTCACGCGTTCGATGGCAAGGTTCTCTACGATATCCACCACCTGGCATCCACCATAGTAGCGTTTGCCTGGCAGACCCTCTGCATACTTGTTGGTAAGGTAAGAACCCATAGCGTTCATCACCTCGTCACTCACGAAATTCTCAGAAGCAATCAGCTCCATACCTTTCAGCTGACGCTGATGTTCTCTTTCGATTAAGTCGAAAATCTCTTGATCTTTAACCATTCTTATTTGTTTTATGTGATTGATACTACTTACAAAGCTCAACTTTGTCCAATTGCTGCTCCTTGTCGCAGTAATGGCAGCGTACGATACCGAGTACCTTATCTATGGTGTGGAAGAGGGTCTGCATAGGCTCGTTGTTGGTGATGCACTTAGGGTTGTTGCACTTTACGATGCCCCTGAGCGTATCTGGAGTCTCTACGGTCTTCTTCTCCACGATTTCGTAGTCCTTGATGATACTCAGTCCGATGTTAGGAGCCACCACAGAGAGGCGGTTGATTTCCTCATCGGTAAAGTACTTGTTGGCAACCTTGATGATGCCCTTCTTGCCGATCTTCTTGGAAGGCAAGTTGTAGCCGATGGTAACAGGAGTGTCCATCTTCTCCAACTGGAGCAGGTTGACTACCTGATAGGTCTTCTCGGCTGGTATATGGTCGATTACGGTACCGTTCTCGATAGCCGCAACCACTAATTGACTTTTATTGTTTCCCATAATTAATCACTAATAAATAATCACTAAACACTACTCAATAATGGTCTTGTCATTCTTCACATCCTCCAGTGTGATACCGAGGCAGTGGCAGAAGATAGCCTCACGGGCATAGAGACCATTCTGAGCCTGCTGGATGTAGTATGCATGTGGATCATCATCTACATCGTATGCAATCTCGTTGACGCGTGGCAGTGGGTGCATGATCTTCATGTTCTCCTTTGCCTTGCAGAGCATGTCTCGCTTCAGGATATACACGTTCTTCACACGCTCGTACTCCATCAGGTCGCTGAAACGCTCCTTCTGTACACGGGTCATATAGAGAATATCGGCGTCGGCAATCACATCCTCGTTGAAATCCTCGTGCTCCACGTACTTGATGTTGTGCTCCTTGCAGTAGAGTTTGTACTCCTCAGGCATGGCAAGCTCCTTAGGTGCGATGAAGTGGAAGGTTGGATTGAAGTGGCGCATAGCGGTGATAAGTGAGTGAACGGTGCGGCCGTACTTGAGGTCACCCACAAGATAGATGTTCAAGTTCTCCAGGGTTCCCTGGGTCTTGAAGATAGAGTAGAGGTCGAGCAAGCACTGGGATGGATGCATGTGGGCACCATCGCCGGCATTGACGATAGGCACTGGAGCTACCTCGCTGGCATACTGGGCTGCACCCTCGATGAAGTGGCGCATGGTGATGACGTCGGCGTAGTTGCTCACCATCAGAATTGTGTCCTTCAGCGTTTCGCCCTTGGTAGTGCTGGATGTCTTGGCATCAGAGAAGCCGATGACACGTGCGCCAAGGCGATTGGCAGCAGTCTGGAAACTGAGTTGGGTACGAGTAGATGGTTCGAAGAAAAGGGTCGCTACGACCTTTCCCTTCAACAACTCCCTGTTGGGATGCTTTTCAAACTCTTGCGCCATTTCGAGGAGGTACATGATTTTCTCCTTCGAGAGGTCGGCAATCGTCACAAAATTATGTTTTTCCATACGAATTTTGATTGAATGTTCTGAAATCGCCCCCAAAGTTACATATAATTTCTGATTTATGTGCGAGATTTCGAAACTTTTTAGTAATTTTGCACAAAATAAATGAAGAAATAGAGATGAGAAAACATTTTATCTATACGTTATGGGGCATTTTTGCCACCTTTGTCGTGTCGGCTATGCTCGCCTTCTTTGCCGTCTGGAAGGGATGGATCGGTTACATGCCGGACATCGAGGATCTGCAGAATCCTATCAGCAGATTCGCCACCCAGGTGTATTCGTCTGATGGAAAGGTGCTGGGTACATGGAACCTGAACAAGGAGAACCGTATCGTGATACCTTACAAGAAAATGTCACCTTATTTAATAAAGGCACTGGTTGCCACGGAGGATGAACGGTTCTATGAGCATTCGGGCATCGACTTCCGTGCGCTCGGTCGTGCCATCGTGAAGCGTGGACTCCTGGGGCAGACCAATGCCGGAGGTGGATCTACCATCACCCAGCAGCTTGCCAAGCAGCTCTATTCCGAAAAGGCATCGAGTACCCTGGAACGACTGCTGCAGAAACCGATAGAGTGGGTCATCGCCATCAAGCTGGAGCGATACTATACCAAGCAGGAAATCCTGGCGCTCTATCTCAACTACTTCGACTTCCTGCACAATGCCGTGGGTATCAAGACGGCAGCGAACACCTATTTTAATAAGGAACCGAAGGATCTTACCCTCACCGAGGCGGCTACGCTCATCGGTCTCTGCAAGAACCCTTCGCTCTTCAACCCTGTACGCTATCCGGAGCGTGCCCGCGACAGAAGAAACGTGGTGCTCTCGCAGATGGAGAAGGCGGGCTATCTGGATCATGCTGAATACAGCCAGTATTCGGCAGAACCGCTTACGCTCAATTTCCACCGTACCGACCATAAGGATGGTTCGGCTACCTACCTGCGCGAATATCTGCGCAAGTATCTGATGGCTACCCGTCCGGAAAAAAAGGATTATCCTTCCTGGAACTACGCTCAGTTTGTTACCGATTCTATCCTCTGGAACACCGATCCGCTGTATGGATGGTGCAACAAGAACTTCAAGAAGGATGGTTCGCCATACAATATCTACAGCGATGGATTGAAGGTGTTTACCACCGTGGACAGCCGTATGCAGCGATATGCCGAAGAGGCTGTGTATCAGCACGTGGCACGCTATCTGCAGCCTGCCTTCAGCAAGGAGGTGGCACGCAAGCCTAGTTCGCCATACAGCGACAAGCTGAACCCTAAGCAGATCAAGGCTATCCTGAACCGGAGCGTTACCCAGTGTGAGCGCTATCGACAAATGAAGGAGGAGGGATGCTCGGAGCAGGAGATTCACGATGCCTTCCGCAAGAAAATTCCGATGACCGTGTTTACCTATCACGGCGACATTGATACGCTGATGAGTCCGCTCGATTCCATCCGCTATTACAAGACCTTCCTGCGTAGCGGATTCATGAGTATGGATCCTAAGACGGGTGCCGTGAAGGCATACGTGGGTGGATTGGACTATACCCACTTCATGTATGATATGGTAAGCCTGGGAAGAAGACAGGTGGGTTCTACCATCAAGCCATTCCTCTACAGTCTGGCGATGGAGAACGGATTCTCGCCTTGCGATCTGGCACCTAACCGCCAGCAGACCTATATGGTGGCTGGCAGACCATGGACGCCGCGCAATGCCAACCATTCGAGATACGGACAGATGGTTCCGCTGAGCTGGGGATTGGCACAGAGTAACAACTGGATCAGTGCCTACCTGATGAGTAAGTTGAACCCATCGCAGTTTGTCCAGCTGCTGCACGACTATGGAATCAATAACCCTGATATTCATGCCTCTCTGAGCTTGTGTCTCGGTCCGTGTGAGGTGAGCGTGAGCGAGATGGTGAGTGCCTATACAGCCTTTGCCAACCATGGTATCCGTACGGCTCCGATGTTTGTGAGCCGCATTGAGGATAATGAGGGTAACACCATCGCCACCTTCCAGCCACGAATGAACGAGGTAATCAGTGCCGACAATGCCATGAAGATGCTCACCATGATGATGGGCGTAGTGGATAATGGTACGGCAGGAAGACTGCGCTACCGCTATAACCTGGAAGGACAGATTGGTGCCAAGACGGGTACCACCAACAACAACAGTGATGGATGGTTCATCGCCTTTACTCCGCAGCTGGTAAGTGGCTGCTGGGTAGGTGGTGAGGAGCGAGATATCCACTTCGATTCCATGAATATGGGTCAGGGTGCTACCATGGCGCTGCCTATCTGGGCTATCTTCATGAAGAAGGTGTATGCCGATACCTCACTGGGCTACAGTCCGGAGGTGAAGTTTGATATCCCTGCCGATTACAACCCATGCTATCATGTGGGTGGCAGTGAGCAAGACTCCTTTGAGCAGGTAGATGCCATCGACGAAGTATTTGAATAATTCCTCGGGAAGTGCTCCTGATGCTGTCATCAAAAGGCTATCCGCCATTTTTGCACTCATTTCTTTTAAATAGTGCAAAAATGGCGGATGTTTTTTGCTTATCTCCATTATTTTTTGTATTTTTGCAAAGTTTTAGGGCTCTTGTGCCACAAATGCGTGATGACGAGGAGGTTCCCAAACACTTGATAAAGAGAAAATAATAAAAAAACATTATAATGAACGTTTCATACAAATGGCTTAAAGAATACGTCGATTTCGACTTGACACCACAGGAGACTGCCGATGCGCTGACCTCTTGCGGACTCGAAGTGGACGCTTTGGAGGAAGTACAGTCTATCAAGGGTGGACTGAAAGGTCTTTACGTAGGTAAAGTGTTGACATGCGAGGCGCATCCTAACAGCGATCACCTCCACGTAACAACCGTTGACCTGGGCAAGGGTGAGCCACAGCAGATTGTCTGCGGTGCGCCTAACGTGGCTGCCGGTCAGAAAGTAATCGTTGCCGACCTGGGCTGCGTGCTCTACGACGGCGACCAGAGTTTTACCATCAAGAAGAGCAAGCTGCGCGGTGTAGAGAGCTTGGGTATGATCTGCGCTGAGGATGAAATTGGCGTGGGTACATCTCACGACGGTATCATCGTGCTCCCGGAGGATGCACCTGTGGGTCAGCCTGCTGCTGAGTACTATCACCTGGAGAGCGACTGGCTCATCGAGATTGATATCACTGCCAACCGTGCCGATGCACTCGGCCACTGGGGTGTGGCTCGCGACCTCTATGCCTGGTTGAAGCAGAATGGTTATGAGACCAGTCTGCATCGCCCATCTTGCGATGAATTCGTGGTAGATAACGAGAACCTTCCTATCGACGTTGAGATTGAGAATACCGAGGCTTGCAAGCGCTATGCCTGCGTAAGCATCACCGACTGCGAGGTGAAGGAGAGTCCAAAGTGGTTGCAGGATAAGCTGAACATCATCGGCCTCAGACCAATCAACAATATCGTGGATATCACCAACTACATCATGATGGCATACGGTCAGCCATTGCACTGCTTCGATGCCGACATGGTTACCGGTCATAAGATTGTAGTCCGCACCCAGCCAGAGGGCACCAAGTTCATCACTCTCGATGGCGAGGAGCACACCTTGGGTGAGCACGACCTGAGCATCTGCAATGCTGAGGAGCCAATGTGTATCGCCGGTATCTTCGGCGGAAAGGGTTCAGGTACTTACGAGACTACCAAGAGCGTGGTTCTGGAGAGTGCTTACTTCCACCCAACTTGGATCCGCAAGAGCGCTCGCCGTCATGGCTTGAGCACAGATGCCAGCTACCGTTTTGAGCGTGGCGTAGATCCAAACGGACAGATTTATGCATTGAAGCAGGCTGCTATCCTCTGCAAGCAGTTGGCTGGCGGCAAGATTTCCATGCAGATCAAGGATGTATATCCAGAGCCAATGCTGGACTTCCCAGTTCGCCTGAACTATGAGTATGCGCATCGCCTCATCGGTAAGGAGATTGGTGCAGAGACCATCAAGAACATCGCCACATCTCTCGAGATGAAGATCGTGAAGGAGGATGCAGAGGGCATCGACCTCTTGGTTCCTGCTTATCGCGTAGATGTTCAGCGTCCTTGCGACGTGGTAGAGGATATCCTCCGTATCTACGGATATAATAATGTGGAGATTCCAACCCAGTTGAAGAGTTCTTTGACTGTTCAGGGCGATGAGGACAAGGCTTATCACAGCCAGAACCTCGTGGCAGAGCAGTTGGTAGGCGAGGGCTTCATGGAGATTCTCAACAACTCTCTGAGCAAGACCAGCTACTATACAGACCTGGAGCTGAACAAGTATCCTTTGGAGAACGTAGTGAAGGTGATGAACCCATTGAGTGCTGATCTCGGCGTAATGCGCCAGACCATGCTCTTCGGCGGTTTGGAGAGCGTAGCCCGCAACATCAACCACAAGAGTCAGAACCTGAAGTTCTTCGAGGTGGGTAACACCTATATATATAATAAGGAGAAGTGGAGCGAGGAGAGTCCTATCAAGGCTTACTCTCAGGAGGCTCACATGTCACTCTTCATCACCGGTAAGCGCGTAGAGGGAAGTTGGGCTCATGCAGATGAGCAGAGCAGCATCTACGAGTTGAAGGCTGTGGTAGAGAATATCCTCCGCCGTGTGGGTATGCCACAGAACAACCTGGTTATCAAGCACAGCGACAACAACATCTTTGCCAAGGGCGTGAACTACGAGACCCGTGCCGGCAAGGTGTTGGTAGAGATGGGTATCCTGAGCCACAAGCTTAAGAAGGCATTCGACATTGAGCAGGATGTATTTTATGCTGATGTTCACTGGGATAACGTGGTGAAGACCGTGAAGAAGGTGAACCTTACTTACACAGATATCAGCAAGTATCCATCTGTGAGCCGCGACCTTGCACTGCTCGTTGACAAGAACGTGGAGTTTGCACAGATTGAGCAGATTGCCCATCAGACAGAGAAGAAGCTCCTGAAGAGCGTGGTACTCTTCGACGTATATGAGGGTAAGAACCTGCCAGAGGGCAAGAAGAGCTATGCCGTAAACTTCATCCTTCAGGATGAGGAGAAGACATTGAATGACAAGCAGATTGATGCCATCATGAAGAAGCTCATTGCCAACCTCACAGGTAAGCTCAATGCAGAACTGAGATAATATTATAAACAAAAAACGATAAACATTTAAAATTTTATTCCAATGGGAAGAGCATTTGAATATCGTAAAGCTACAAAGCTGAAAAGATGGGGCCACATGGCCAAGACATTTACTAAGTTGGGTAAGCAGATTGCTATTGCTGTGAAGGCAGGCGGTCCAGAACCAGAGAACAACCCATCATTGCGTGCTATCATCGCTAACTGTAAGCGTGAGAACATGCCTAAGGATAACATCGCTCGTGCCATCAAGAACGCTTGTGGCAAGGATACCAGCGATTACAAGGAGGTGACATACGAGGGATATGGCCCTCACGGAGTTGCTGTGTTCGTTGATACATTGACAGATAACACAACCCGTACAGTGGCTGACGTTCGTTCTATCTTCAACAAGTTCAGCGGTAACCTGGGTACAACAGGTTCTTTGTCTTTCCTCTTCGACCACAAGGCTGTGTTTACATTCAAGAAGAAGGAAGGTCTGGATATGGACGAGATGATTCTCGACCTGATCGACTACGGCGTAGAAGACGAGTTCGATGAGGATGAGGAGACAGGCGAAATCACTATCTACGGTGCTCCTACAAGCTTCGGCGAGATTCAGAAGCACCTGGAGGCTGAGGGCTTCGAGGTAACTGGTGCTGAGTTCACCTACATTCCTAACGATTTGAAGGATGTTACTGCTGAGGAGCGCGAGACTATCGACAAGATGGTTGAGAAGTTGGAGGAGTTTGACGATGTTCAGACTGTCTATACCAACATGAAGCCTGAGATTCCTGCAGACGCAGAATAATTATGTTGCAGCAAGAGAAACAGGATAAGTTGACCAAGGTTACTTATCAGACTCATGGTACCTGCTCTAAGTACATCTGTATCAGTGTTGATGAGGATGGAAAAGTGCAGGATGCCCAGTTCATCGGCGGTTGCGATGGCAATACCAAGGGCGTTTGTGCCTTGATTCAGGGTATGAAGGCAAAGGAAGTCATTGCCCGACTGAAGGGTATCACTTGTGGCAATAAGCCTACAAGCTGTCCAGACCAGTTGGCTACAGCCTTGCAGGAAATGGGATATTAATACAATAAAGAGGGTGTGTCATCAATCCATGACACACCCTCTTTTCTAATACTTGAAGACATCATCCAGCAAAATCTCCTTCGGATTCTTAGCTGAATAATAAACGAAGCGGAAGGTGAAGTGAGCATCCTTGTAAACCTTCAGACCAGGGTTGTTGTCCAATGCCTCTTTCTGAAGTTTGTGGAGCTTATCCTTGTTGGCATCAATCGCCTTCTTGTTGTCCGCTTTGTTGCGAAGAGTCATGTAATAAGAGAACACGCGGGTGTTCTTGTCAAACACGGCACTGTCTGTTCTGCTGTCATTTACGTATGGGGTAGGGCAGTATTTCTCTGTGTATTCCTTAGCCTCACGAACCGCCTTATCTTCCAGACTTTCAGTGCAAGATACGACCAAACTAGCTAAAAATAGGGTATAAATTGCTTTTTTCATCATTATTATATATTTTTTTTGCAAAGATACGAAAAAAAATACTATCTTTGCACTCCAAAGAGAGAAAAATTGTATGGAGAATATAAATAAGATAAGAAATTTCTGCATTATTGCACATATTGACCATGGTAAAAGTACTTTGGCAGACCGATTGTTAGAGAAAACTCAGACCATCAAGATTACTGAGGGTCAGATGCTTGATGATATGGATCTGGAGAGAGAGCGTGGTATCACCATCAAGAGCCATGCCATCCAGATGGAATACAAGGCAAAGGATGGAGACACTTACATCCTCAACCTCATTGATACTCCGGGACACGTCGATTTCTCATACGAGGTTTCTCGTTCCATCGCAGCGTGCGAGGGAGCGCTCTTGGTTGTGGATGCAACCCAGGGTGTCCAGGCCCAGACTATCTCTAACCTCTATATGGCTATTGAACACGACCTGGAGATTATTCCGGTCATCAACAAGATAGATATGCCTTCGGCTATGCCGGAGGAAGTGGAAGATGAGATTGTGGATCTCATCGGTTGCAAGCACGAGGATATCCTCCGTGCATCCGGTAAGACCGGCGAGGGTGTCGAGGATGTTCTGGAAGCGGTGGTAAACCGTGTTCCGGCTCCTAAGGGAGATGACAAGGCACCACTCCAGGCTTTGATCTTCGACTCTGTATTCAACTCATTCCGTGGTATCATCGCCTACTTCAAGATTGAGAACGGTGTAATCCGCAAGGGCGACAAGGTGAAGTTCTTCAACACCGGAATGGAATATGATGCAGATGAGATTGGCGTACTGAAGATGGATATGATTCCCCGCAAGGAATTGGGTGCCGGTGAGGTAGGTTACATCATCTCGGGTATCAAGAATGCTACCGAGGTAAAGGTGGGTGATACCATTACCCACATCGCGCGTCCTTGTGAAAAGGCGATTGCAGGATTCCAGGAAGTGAAGCCTATGGTCTTTGCCGGCGTTTATCCTATCGATCCTAGCGATTACGAGAATCTGCGTGCCTCATTGGAGAAGCTGCAGCTCAACGATGCTTCGCTCACCTTCTCACCTGAGAGTTCGGTTGCCCTGGGCTTCGGTTTCCGATGCGGATTCCTCGGTCTGCTCCACATGGAGATTGTACAGGAGCGTCTGGACCGTGAGTTCAACATGGATGTCATTACCACCGTTCCTAACGTATCCTATATGGTATATGACAAGCAAGGTGGTGTGAAAGAGGTACATAACCCATCGGGACTGCCAGATCCAACGCTCATCGACCATATCGAGGAGCCGTATATCCGAGCTACCATCATCACAGCTACCAATTATATCGGTCCTATCATGAAGCTCTGTCTCGACAAGCGTGGTGAGCTTATCAATCAGGAATACGTGAGTGGTAACCGTGTGGAGCTGCATTTCATGCTGCCATTGGGCGAGATTGTGATCGATTTCTACGATAAGCTGAAGAGTATTTCCAAGGGATATGCTTCGTTCGACTATCATATCGATTCCTTCCGTCATTCCGACCTGGTGAAGCTGGATATCCTCTTGAACGGAGAGCCTGTGGATGCCTTGAGTACTTTGACCCATCGCGACAACTCTGTGAGCTTCGGCCGCAGAATGTGCGAGAAGCTGAAGGATCTGATTCCACGTCAGCAGTTTGATATTGCCATTCAGGCTGCTATCGGTGCGAAAATCGTAGCCCGTGAAACTGTGAAGCAGGTGCGCAAGGATGTTACTGCCAAGTGCTATGGTGGTGACGTGAGCCGTAAGCGTAAGTTGCTGGAGAAGCAGAAGAAGGGTAAGAAGCGTATGAAGCAGATTGGTAACGTAGAGGTGCCACAGAAGGCATTCCTTGCGGTGCTGAAGCTAGACTAAGAGATTCGACGATATAAATTTTAATAATAGGAGGAACTTGAATTATGAGTGATTTTAAGGTTATCACCCCTAAACGCGACATAGCCAGAGAGCTTGCCCGTAGGTATAGTACGATGACTCATGACGAGTTGGATATACTGGAATCAATCCTGGAGCCAATCAAGTATGGCAAGGGCGAAAAGATTCTGGTAGAGGGTGAGGTGTGTAGAAACATTTCTTACATAGAGAAGGGATTGGTGCGCCAATTCTATACCAAGTATGATAAGGAGGTAACAGAACACTTAGGTGTTGACCATTCTATCTTCATGTGTATTGAGAGTCTTTTCAAGGAAACTCCTTCCTACCTCCAGGTTGAGGCTTTGGAGCCTACCTTGGTGTATGCTTTGCCGAAGGCGAAGCTCGAGGCGGCTGCCATAAGAAATGTAAACATCCAGATGCTTTACCGTAAGATTCTGGAAGAGAGTTTGATTCAGTCGCAGGTACATGCCGACCTGATGCGATTCGAAACTGCGCCTAATAAGTATAAGCGTTTGTGCGAGATGAATCCGCAGGTGGTGCTCCGTGCGCCACTTACGTATATCGCAAACTATCTGCAGATGACGCCTGAGACGCTGTCTCGTATCCGATCAAACACTTTGTTGTAATTATAATCATAAAAAATGGTGTAACTTCTTTTTTGGAAGCTACACCATTTTTTTGTATTTGTATCTCTTTTATTCCTTTATCAGGAGTTTTCTTATTATTCTGCTGTATAGAGGAATCGCTTGATGCTCTTCTTAGGAGTCTTCTCAAATTCCTCATCGTGGATGCGAATCTCGCTTACCTTGCTGTAGGCAGGAACCATCGTATTGAGCTCCTGACGGTTCTGCTCCATAATCTCTTCCAGTTCGCTTCTGCCCAGGTTCAGAGACTGAGCCTCGTCGAAGTCTGGATACACTAGAGCCACCAGCTTGTCGCCCTTCTGAACAACCACGCTCTCTGCAACGAGGGCGAGAGAATTGAGCTTATCCTCGATTTCCTCAGGATAGATGTTCTGACCGCTGGCACCGAGCAGCATGTTCTTGCTGCGGCCCTTGATGAATACATTGCCGTCGCCATCCATCGTTCCGAGGTCGCCGGAATGATACCATCCGTTCTCATCGATGGTCTGCTTGGTAGCCTCCTCATTCTTGTAGTAACCCAGCATCACGTTAGGACCCTTGGCAAGGATTTCGCCTGGTACGTTCTCCGGATCCGGACTGTCGATGCGAACCATCATGTGGAGCGCTGCCTTACCGCAAGAGCCCGGAACGAAGTTCTTGTAATCTTCGTAGCAGATGATAGGCGCACATTCTGTTGCACCATAACCCACTGTATATTTGAAGCCCACGCCGTGGAGGAATCTTTCAACTTCCTGGTTGAACGCAGCGCCGCCGATAATCACCTCATAGAAGTTACCACCGAAGGCATTGGTTACCTGGTCGCAGATCTTCTCCTTCACCTTCTTGCTGATGACTGGCATGTGGAGGAGCATGCGCATGCGGTTGTTCTGAATCTTAGGGAATACCTTCTTGCGGATAATCTTCTCGATAACCAGAGGCACAGCGATGATAACTGCTGGCTTGATGCGTCCAAATGCCTCGGCGATGATGGCTGGGCTAGGGATGCGGGTGAGATAGAAGATGTGGCAGCCCTTGATGAACTCGAAGATAAACTCGAATGCCATGCCATACATGTGTGCCATCGGCAGGATACTGATGATAGAATCTCCAGCCTTGATCTTCTTGCCCAATACATTCTCGGCAAAGTCGGCATTGCTCCACAGGGCGCGGTATGGAACCATCACACCCTTGGAGAAACCGGTAGTACCACTGGTATAGTTGATCATAGCCAACTCGTCAGGATCCTGGTCGATATAGTAGCTGACGTGGTTCTTGCGGAAGTACTTAGGATACTTGATGCCGAACATCTCGTTGAGGTGCTCGCGGGCATAAGTCAACTTGTCGGTACGTGAAACCACGAGCGAGTAATCTGGAATGTAGATGATACCTTCCAGACCCGGCATCTTGGTTGCATCTACCTGTGTAGCAACAACGTCGCCCACGAAGAGCAGCTTGGCGTCGCTGTGGTTCACGATGTTGTGAATCTGTTCTGGCATGAACTCATGCAGGATAGGTACGGCGATGGCTCCATAGGTTAGGGTAGCGAGGAAAGCCACTGCCCAATTGGCACTGTTTCTACCGCAAAGAGCAATCTTGTCGCCCTTTACTACACCGGAGTTCTCAAACATGATGTGCAGCTTCTCAATCTTGCGTGCTACATCGTGATACTGCAAGGTAGCTCCCTTGTAGTCGGTCAAGGCATCCTGATCCCAATGGTCTATGATGCTCTGCTGGATAAGTGCGTTAAAGCTAGGAATTTCCATATTCTATTATTTAACGATTTTCTAAGTTTATTTTTTTCTCGTACTTAAAGTCTCTATCTCAGGATTACGCTTTTTTTCACGTATTATATCACGTCCTGGTAGAGGTAACGCTTGATAGACTTCTTGGCTGTCTTTTCAAATTCAGTGTCGTGCAGCTGGATGCGTGATATCTGCGCAAAGCTAGGCATCTGCATATTCAGTTCCTTTCGGTTCTGCTCCATGATGTTAATGAGGTCTTCGTCTGAGAATCCCAGTTCCTTGCTCTCTTCCATTTCCGGATGAACGAGTGCCACGAGCTTGTCGTCCTTCTGCAGTACGATGCTCTCGTTGACCATAGCCATAGAGTTGAGCTTATCCTCAATCTCCTCTGGATAGATGTTCTGTCCGTTAGGACCGAGCAGCATGTTCTTGCTTCGACCTCTTACGAAGAAATGTCCGTCGGCACTCATCGTTGCCAGGTCGCCGGTATGGAACCATCCATCTTCATCAATCACGGCATCGGTAGCCTCCTGGTTCTTGTAGTAGCCCTTCATCACGTTGATGCCACGGCAAACCAGTTCGCCAGCCACGTTTTCAGGGTCATCGCTCAATACCTTTACCTCCATGTGCTTCACGGCAACACCACAGCTACCTGCCACATAGTTGTCCTGATGGGCAAAGGTGATGAGCGGAGCGGTTTCCGTAGTACCGTAACCCATGGCGATAGGGAAGCCGATGCTGATGAAGAAGTTCTCTATCTCCTTGTTGAGTGGAGCACCACCCACAACCACCTCGTAAGGACGCTCGCCGAACTTGCGCAATACAAACTCGCGAACCTTCTCCTTGATGCGCTTGTTGATGACAGGCATGTTCATCAGCAGTCGGGCACGGTTGGTCTGGATATGTGGGAACACTTCTTTTCTCACGATCTTATCTACCACGAGTGGTACGGCAAAGATGATGTCTGGCTTGATTTCTGCCAGCGCCTCAGAGATGAGCGTAGGGCTCGGAAGGCGGGTGAGGAAGAAGATGTGGTTACCCATTGCCATATTGTAGATGAACTCGGTCATGAGTCCATACATGTGAGCCATCGGGAGGGTAGAGAGGATGTTGCAGTTCTTGCCGATCTTGGGACTTACCGTATCCATCAGATAATCGAGATTACCCCAGAGGGCTCTGTATGGCAACATCACACCCTTGGAGAAACCTGTAGTTCCGCTGGTGTAGTTGATCATTGCCAGCTCTTCCGGATCATCCACATGATATTTTACATGCTCAGGGCGGAAGTACTTGGGATATTTATGACCAAACATTGCGTTGAGATGCTCGCGGGCGTAAGTCAGTTTCTCTGAACGGGAAATGACGAGTGAATTATCCGGCAGATAGATGATGCCTTCCAGTGTAGGCATTTCATCGGGAGTAATCTCCGTAGCCACCACATCACCCACAAACAGGAGCTTGCTCTCGCTATGGTTCACGATGTTGTGGATCTGCTCTGGTTTGAATTCGTTCTGTATAGGCACGACGATTGCACCATAGGTGATAATAGCCAGGAAAGCTACTGCCCACTGGCTACTATTTCTACCGCAGACGGCAATCTTGTCGCCCTTCTTCACATCGCTGTTTTCAAACAGGATGTGCAGTTTCTCTATCTTTCTGGCAACATCGTGGTACTGGAGTGTAGCGCCCTTGTAATCGGTGAGCGCATCCAAGTGCCAATTCTTGATGATGCTTCTCTCAATATACGAGTTAAAACTTGGTATTGAATTCATTGCACAATTTACAAAATTTTGTGCAAAGGTACAGAAAATACTGCACACCGCAAAATAAAATGTGCATTATTTTATAGATTAGCGTAAAATATTTTAGAAACTAGGTAAAAATATATAGTTTTATCCCATTATTGCCATTTACTGGTGGCAATAATGGGATAGTTTTACACTTATTCATCTATCGTGAATCTGATTCATCTGCCATGAATTCTATTCGTATCTCATAGATTTGGCTGGATGAATATGAGAGATGAGGTAACTTGGCGCTACCAGCATGAAGATGCTGATGAGGAGGGTGGCTACGTTAAGTGCCACGATGAAGAGCCAGTTGAACTCCACCGGTACCGTACTTACGTAGTAAGTCTGGGCATCGAGCTTCACTATTCCCGTGAAGTGCTGCAGAGCAAGAAGTCCCAGTCCGATGACATTGCCCAGTAACATTCCCTTGCCGATGATGAATACGGCAAACCAGAGGAAGGTGTGGCGGATGGTCTTGTTGCGGGCACCCAGGGCTTTCATCACTCCAATCATCGAAGTGCGCTCCAGGATGATGATGAGCAATCCGCTGATCATCGTTACGCCTGCCACGATGAGCATCAGTCCCAGGATAATCCATACATTCAGGTCCATCAGGCTGAGCCATTGGAAGATGTTCGGATTCAGCTCCTTGATGGTGGCGCTGCTGTAGGTTTCTCCGTAATGATCTACTGTACGGTTCACCTTATTGATAACATAGTCTTCCGTCTCGTTGAGCTTGTCGAAGTCCTTCACGGTCAGCTCGGCACCGCTTGCCTGGTCTTCCTCCCATCCATTCAGCTTCACGGCTGTATAGAGGTCGGTATAGACCATCAGTTCATCATACTTCTTGAGATTGGTCTCGTAGATGCCCGCGATGGTGAACCGGCGCATTCTCACGCCCTGGTTGTCGATGAAGTAGGCGAAGATGCGCTCGCCGTTCTTCAGCTTCAACTTGTCTGCCATCAGTTTGGAAATCAGAATCTGGTTATGGCTGGCTTTGTCATCAAACTTCGGTATGCTTCCTTCCACCATGTTCTGATGGATGAAGGTAGAATCGAAATCCGGTCCCACACCCTTGAGCACTACGCCCAGGAAATCGTTGTCGGTCTTGAGGATTCCTTCTTTCATGGCAAAGCGCTGCACATGTTTCACGCCGGGAATCTTCTGGAGTACCTTCACCATCGAGTCGTTCATCACCACCGGATACTGGTTCTGCTGCTGCAGGGTCATGAAGTCCGCCACCTGGATATGGCTTCCGAAGCCAATCACCTTGTCGCGGATGGTGTGCTTGAATCCCAGCACCACGCATACCGACATGATCATGATGGCAAGTCCGATGGCAACACCGGCTGTGGCAATATGAATAGCAGGGCGAGAAACCTTACGTTTGTCGCCCTGATCACTATATAATCTCTTTGCTATAAACAGAGGAAAATTCATATTTACATTGAACATTGAACTTTGAACATTGAACTTTATGATTAGCTTAGACTATTGAATTCTTCACTCTTCACTCTTCGTTCTTCACTTCCTTACAGTCCTTCATCCTCCACTCTTCCCGGATAAGCCTCCAGTGCCTTGGCAAGCACTACGAGGGCTCTGTTCAGGTCGTCTTTCTTCAATACGTAGGCCATACGCACCTGGTTTCTTCCGGCTCCAGGAGTGGTATAGAAACCGGAGGCTGGAGCCATCATCACGGTCTCGCCCTCATATTCAAACTCTTCCAGACACCAGCGGCAGAACTTGTCAGAGTCGTCGATAGGCAACTTGGCTACGGTATAGAAGGCACCCATTGGGATAGGAGAGTAAACGCCCGGAATACGGTTGAGACCGTCGATCAGACACTTGCGTCGTTCTACGTACTCATCATATACATCGCGATAGTACTCCTCGGGTGCATCGAGTGAAGCCTCGGCAACAATCTGACCGATCAGTGGAGGAGAGAGGCGAGCCTGACAGAACTTCATCACCGCCTTGCGGATCTCGGCATTCTTGGTAATCAGGGCACCCACACGGATACCACACTCGCTGTATCGCTTGGATACAGAGTCGATGAGCACGGTGTTCTGCTCGATACCCTCCAGGTGCATCGCACTGATGTAAGGGCTGCCGGTATAGATATACTCGCGGTAAACCTCATCAGAGAAGAGGTAGAGATCGTACTTCTTCACCAGGTCGCGAATCTGGTTCATCTCTCTGCGGGTATAGAGATAGCCGGTAGGGTTGTTCGGGTTACAGATCAGGATGGCACGGGTGCGCTCATTGATGAGTTCCTCAAACTTCTCCACCTTAGGCAGGGAGAAACCTTCCTCGATGGTAGTGGCGATGGTACGGATCTTGGCACCCGCCGAGATAGCGAACGCCATATAGTTAGCGTATGCAGGTTCTGGCACGATGATCTCGTCTCCTGGGTTCAAGCAACTCATGAAAGAGAAGAGCACAGCCTCAGAACCTCCCGATGTGATGATGATATCATCGGCAGTTACGTTGATATTGAATTTCTTGTAATAATCTACTAGCTTCTCACGATAACTGAGATAGCCCTGACTTGGAGAATACTCCAAGATGGTGCGGTCGATGTGTTTCAGCGCATCGAGACCACACTGTGGAGTAGGCAGGTCAGGCTGACCAATATTGAGGTGATATACCTTTACTCCACGTTTCTTTGCTGCGGCAGCCAGTGGAGCCAACTTTCTGATAGGTGACTCTGGCATTTCAAGACCGCGTACAGATATTTCTGGCATCTTTTCTAAATAATTCTTTCTGTTATTAACCCTAGCAAGCAGTTTCCTCTTCCAGGCACGGTACTTATCCAGCCTTATCAGATGAAACAATATCTCGCAATTCGTCTGCAAAGATACGCAATTTCATTGAAAATACGTAATAGATTGGGTTAAAATTTGATTTTTTAGTAAAAAACTCTTTATTCTGTTGTTCTTCTCCATTCTTTTTTATAACTTTGCATCATCTTTCGGCGCTTTCACCCTGCCTATATATTATAATAGGTGGAAAGGGAAGAGGTAGTCTGGAAAAGGATAATAAAACAAAGATTTTAAACATTAGTAAAAGGAAAAGAAATTATGAGAAGTAGAACAAGCACTTGGTTTGAGACAAAGGTTAAATATCAGAAGACAATGGAGGATGGTTCAGAAAAGGTGGTTTCTGAAGCATACGTGGTTGATGCCCTGAGTTTCACCGAGGCAGAGAGCGCTATTATCGACGAGATGTCTGTCTATGTAAGCGGCGAGTTGAAGGTCAGCGGTATCGGTAAGGCTTGCTATGGAGAGATCTTCTTCAGCGATATTGATGATGATGACAAGTGGTACAAGGCTAAGCTCCAGTTCATCACCATTGATGAAAAGACTGAAAAGGAGAAGCGCTCTAATGTTACATATCTCGTACAGGCTAAGTCTCTGGCTCGTGCACTCCGCTATATCGACGAGGTGATGGGCAAGACTATGATCGACTATGATGTAGTAGGCTTGAACGAGACCAAGCTGATGGATGTTTTCGAGCACCACGCTCCTGGCGACAAGAAGGAGGAGAAGAACGACGTACCTGAGTACGAGCAGCAGAATCAGTAAAGAGAGGGAGGAAGAACTATGTATGATGTAAAAGGAAATCTTCATGAAGTGTTGGGCAGCTTGCCTGCAGGGGTTAGCCTTGTAGCCATCAGCAAGTTTCATCCCAACGAGTTTATTGAGGCGGCTTATGCCGAGGGGCAGCGCATCTTTGGCGAGAGCCATGAGCAGGAACTCGCCAAGAAGGTGGCTTCCCTGCCTAAGGATATCCAGTGGCATTTCATCGGTCATCTGCAAAGTAATAAGGTGAAGTACATTGCTCCTTATATCTCCATGATTGAGTCGGTGGATAGCCTGAAGCTCCTGAAGGAGATTAACAGGCAGGCTGCCAAGCACGACCGTGTGGTGAAGGTGTTGCTGGAACTGCATATTGCCGAGGAAGATACCAAATCGGGGCTTTCGCTCGATGCCTGCCGTGAACTCCTGGAGTCTGGCGAGTGGAGAGAGATGCCTCATGTGCAGATATGCGGCTTGATGATGATGGCATCGAATACCGATGATGAACAGCAGATTGCCTCTGAATTTGATGAGGCTGCCAAGTTCTTCGATGAGGTAAAGGCAAAGTATTTTGCCGATGATGATGCCTTCTGCGAGCGTAGCTGGGGTATGAGCCACGACTATCATATCGCTGTCAAGCACGGCAGTACGATGGTGCGTGTGGGTACTACCATCTTCGGTCCTAGAATCTATTAAGTATAAAAGGATATAATAAATCCCTAGACGATAGCTGATATCGCCTAGGGATTTTTGTTTTGTTCCTAATGGAAATTGTATCTGATGTTTTTAATGATTGTCTTCACTGTTAATGATGATTGTCTTCATCATTAATGGCATTTGTTCTTATCCTTAATGATAATCTATGTTCAATAGTGTTGAACCTATGTTCAGCACTGCTGAACTTAAGTTCAACACTGTTGAACACACATTCAACGTCGCTGAACGTAGCTTTCTATTCATAGCGGAAGTTTTTCCTCTTAGTATATTACCTTCTTTCCCTTATTGGTGATGTAAAGATGTCCCTTGAGAGGGGTGGCAATCTTCCTGCCTTCCAGGTCGAAGTATTCGGTTGGGGTGGAGGTTGCATCCTTGTCAAGAAGGGTGTTCTCGATACCCGTAGCCTTGAAATCCTTGAGGTAGTCGAAGCTGACGATGCCGGTAGCCTCATCCTTTGCGATGTTGTAGAGTGGGCGGGTAGTCATCGTGCTCCAGTTGAACTTCACTTCTGTCAGGCTGTTGACGTCGCTTCCATCCTTTCCTATTTTATAGGCTGGAAATGGATCGTTCCAGCAGCTCTCCCAATATTGATCTGCCGTATATTTGTTGTTACCGATATTTGCCTGGTTGATGACCAGACCATCTGCTGGAACAATCGTTACTCTAGGAATACCTATGGTATTGTTTGGGCTGTCCGTGAGGTGTACTTCATCAATATCGCTGTAATCGATGCGCCATACCAGCAAACCGTATCCTGGAAGCGCCTTGTACCAACCTTCGTTTCTGATGTTCTGGAGAAGGAGAAATTCTCCCTTGGCTCTTTCCATCAACTCCTTCTTTTCCTGTACCGTTGGGTCGGCTATAGAGTAATTCTCGTTGATTCGGAAATTATCTTCGTTCACATCAGCCTCTATCTTGTAGGCTTTTGATGCCTGGTCGTATGGTTCCAGGGTGAGTTGCTGCGCCTGTGTGTCATCGAGCGTAGTAGGGGTAGCCCATCCCATCAGCATCTTCTGCCATGGTGAATAAGGGGTAGGGCGGTAGCCGTTGTCTGTATATTCGCCTGCATCCATCACATCCCAGAACTCTGGTGACTGGTTGTCGGCATTCTTATACTCGGTATCGTAATGATCAGGCAAACCCATAGTATGAGAGAACTCGTGACAGAAGAGTCCGATGCCATTGATGGAAGGGGTTTTTGAATCTGGTGAACCGTTCAACTCGTTGTTGAGACCATAGCGGCAGACTCTGCAACCATTGTAAATCAGATACTCCTGTGGCGCAATCTTGTTGCCTGCCACATTATATTTATAGAAATTGTCGGTACCCGACTTAGGCCAGAGATAGTCGTCGGAATTACCGCTGATACTCTGCGAATAGCCGGCGTAGATGATGTAAACCAGATCTACGAACCTGTCGCCATTGTTGTCATATTTAGAGAAATCAACCTTGTCGGCAGCAGCCTGAGCACAAGCCTCGCTGATCATCTGCTTGAAATTCTGGTCGTTACCATCCTTATCATCTGTTCCGTAATAGGCAGATTCCTTGCTGATGGTATATGGACCAACGATGTCGAATTGTGGGGTGAATTTGCCCATGCTGCATTCCTTGAAATACTCCTTTACCGAACCGTAGTTGACGTCTTCCTGATTGAATACCGAAGCATCCTGGCTAGGTACTGCTGTGCCGAAATCGGCATTGAGGTAATGGTTGAAAGTGGCAACGGGGTCGCTGCTCTTGAACTTCACATCCTGAAAATCTACCAGGATAACCAGCGCCTTGGGTGATCCTGAATGAGGAAAATAGGCTGGGTCTATTGAACCAATGCCGCTTGCTCTAGTCTTGAGAGTATTGATAACTGTAGCTTTTCGGGCATTGAGCGTCTCGGTAGAGATGATTTCGTATTTCCCGTTATCACTCTTCTTCAGCGGAGTGCCGTCGAGAAGCGAGTAATACGAAAAATGCTCATCTCCATGGAGAGTTGCTGATACGATGGTACCATCTACCAATTGTAATTGGGTGATACCTGGTTTCGCCTTGACTGCAAACATGGTAGTGGCAGACATCAAAGCGAGTGTTAGGCATAGGATAATCTTTTTCATCATTATCATTTTTATGGATTAGTTACTGAGCCCACTTGAAAAGGGGGCGATTATTTGAAATAGTATTGTCCCTTCTTCTGAGTCTGATTTCCAAACTCGATGGCGTGATGCGGACAATGGTGATAGCAGGTAAAGCAGGTGAGGCAATCGTTGTGATGCAGCCATTCCGGGTATTCTCCATGACCGCCCTTGATATCGCCTACAGGACAGACGTTGGCACAGATGCCACACTTCACGCACTTGTCTTTCTCTACATGGAACCGCTTGTCGGTGATGAGCACCTTCTCAAAGAAACCGCCCACAACCTTGGTGAAGAACCATGGGATAGGACCTTTTACCAGACGGTTCACGCCCTCTTTCCTGTCGAATATCTCTTCGCAGATAACCGCCAGTTCCTGTGCCGATTTCGATTTCTTACGAACTTCGCGCTCCTTCGGATCAACATCCATGAAAGGAAGTCCTACATAAGATTCCGGCATGATGAGTGAGTAGGAAGCAGAAACCTCCGTGATGCCCAATGCCTGAAGCGATGCATTCAGCGCAATCGTATCGTTGAGGTTTTCGATGGTGAGTCCGATGCTGTCGCCTGCAGTACAGACGCAATAGGCGAAGGGATGCTTCTTGGACATCTCCTTATTACCTTCAGTAGTAGCATCAGAAGTTTCTCTCAGTATCTTCATCTTCCTGATAAACTCCCTTACAAGGCGTGGAACCCTCCAGCCATGTACGGGGAAAACGAATCCGAGCCGTTCATTCTCTTTCAGAATAAACGGCTCGGCTAAGTTATGGCTTGAATCATCTGCCCTCATGTAAGGAGCGATGGAAATCAAGTCTTCACGAGTAGCCGCCGCCAGTTTCGACGCCGCCCACTTGGTATTTCCTGTTCCAGAAAAATAAAATATCATATCAAGCTTATTTCTTCTCGTTCATCACGCCCTCTATATAGATGCGTGACATCTCTACATTGCCATTGGTACGAACGGTGATACTCTTCTTGAAATGACCAGGGAACATACCCTTGCCATTGTAGGTAACACTAATCTGACCCTTCTGACCTGGAGCGATTGGCTGCTTGGTATAAGATGGCACGGTGCAACCGCAGCTAGCGATAGCCTGGTTGATGACGAGAGGCTTGTTACCCACATTGGTGAAGGTGAATACAGCCTTCTGCACAGGAGCGGTCTCTTCGAAGGTACCGAAGTTGTGCACTACCTTTTCAAACTTGATTTCTGCCTGAGCTGAGGCTGTTGCTACCATAGCTACGAGCATCGTCAAAGCCAATATGATTCTTTTCATCTTTATATCCTTTCTTTATTAAATTTACTTATTGATGTACCTTATTATATATTAATTATATGCTAATTGGATGCAAAAGTACATATAAAGTTTATTATAGCGCTACTTTTTTACATTATTTTATATAATTCTTAAGAAATTTACCAGTTAAGCTGGTTTTGCACGCAGCTACTTCCTCTGGAGTACCAGCTATCACGAGATTACCGCCCTTGTCGCCACCCTCAGGTCCGAGGTCGATGATATGGTCGGCACACTTGATGACATCCAGGTTATGTTCGATAACTACCAAGGAATGACCACGTTCTATCAGCGCCTGGAAAGCATGGAGCAATCGCTTGATATCATGGAAGTGCAGACCGGTGGTTGGCTCATCGAAGATGAAGAGCGTAGGCGACTGGTCTTCCTTGCCGATAAAGTAGGCGAGTTTCACACGCTGGTTCTCACCGCCGGAGAGGGTGCTGGAGTTCTGCCCGAGTTTGATATAGCCCAATCCAACCTCCTGCAAAGGCTTGAGCTTGCTGACGATGATGCGGCAGGCATCGAAATCGCCCACATGGTGCTGGAGCTTTTCATCGCTGAAGAACTCTATCGCCTCGTTCACGGTCATGTTCAGCACATCATTGATGTTCTTTCCTCCGTAGTGTACCTCCAGGATATCGTGCTTGAACCGCTTGCCCTTGCATGCCTCGCAGGTAAGGGTGAGGTCTGCCATAAACTGCATCTCAATGGTTACGTATCCTGCTCCCTTGCATTCCTCGCATCTTCCGCCCTCGGTATTGAAGGAGAAGAATTGTGGGGTGAATCCCATCTGCTTGGCGAGTGGCTGGTTGGCAAAGAGGGTGCGGATGGCATCGTATGCCTTCAGATAGGTGGCAGGGTTGCTGCGGGTACTCTTGCCGATAGGGTTCTGATCTACAAACTCCACGTGCTTGATGGCATCCACATCGCCTTCCAGCGAACTGTATTCGCCAGGGGCATCTGCCACCAGGTCTAGATGGCGGCGGAGGGCAGGATAGAGGATTCCCTTGATGAGGGAACTCTTGCCCGAACCGGATACGCCGGTGATGACGGTGAAGATGTTGAGCGGAATCCTTACATCGATGCCGCGGAGATTGTTCATTCGGGCTCCCTTAATCTCGATGGCTCTGTTCCATGCACGATGACTGGTAGGAACGGCAATCTCTTCCTTGTGGGTGAGATACTGGATGGTATGACTCTCCGGGAATTTCTCCAGAAGGGCTTTCTGCTGCTCTGGGTCGGTGGATGAGTATTCGGATGACGGACCGGCATATACCAGTCTTCCACCCAGTCTTCCTGCATCTGGACCGATATCGATGAGATAATCGGCAGCACGCATAATCTCTTCGTCATGCTCTACCACAACCACGGTGTTGCCCAGCTGCTGCAGCTCTCTCAGTACCTTGATGAGTCGGTCGGTATCTCGGCTATGGAGTCCGATACTTGGCTCGTCGAGGATATACACGCTGCCTACCAGCGAAGAACCGAGGCTGGTGGTCAGGTTGATGCGCTGGCTCTCTCCTCCGGAAAGGGAGTTGGAGAGACGGTTGAGCGTGAGATAGCCAAGTCCTACATCCAGAAGGAATTGCAGGCGGTGGGTAATCTCGGTCAGGAGTCGCTTGCCCACTTCTCGCTCATGCTCTGTCAGCTCCAGCTTCTGGAACCATGCACTGAGATTGGTAATCGACATATCCACCAGTTCGGTGATGCTCTTTCCGCCAATTTTCACATAGTTGGCTTCCTTCTTGAGTCGGGTGCCATGGCAATCCGGACAGATGGTCTTTCCGCGGAATCGGCTCAGCATCACGCGGTATTGTATCTTGTACTGGTTCTCCTTCACCATTCTGAAGAATTCGTCGATGCTCACCCGGTCGTGCGGGTCGCGCGTCTTATCCGAAGGCAATCCATGCCAGAGCCAGTCTTTCTCCTTCTGGGTGAGCTCGTAGTAAGGCTTGAAGATCGGGAAATTGTATGGCTCCGCACGTCGGATGAATTCCTTGAGCCACATACCCATCTTCTCTCCACGCCAGCATACCACGCATCCATCGTAAAGACTCATGGAAGTGTTAGGGATGACGAGCTTCTCGTCGATGCCTATCACGCTTCCGAATCCCTCGCAGGTAGGGCAGGCACCCAATGGGGAATTGAAGGCAAACATGTTGTCGGTTGGTTCCTCGAAGGTGATGCCGTCGGCTTCGAACCGGGTTGAGAAATCGTAGCTGATATTGCTTGGCAGGAAGAGGAGACGGCAGGCACCGTCGCCCTCATAGAAAGCAGTCTCGGCTGAATCGATGAGGCGGCTGATGTCATCCTTCTCGTCGCTTACCGAAGCACGGTCGATGACGAGGAAGATATCCTCCGGCTTGGCATCGCCCTGGAAATCGTCGATGCGGATGAATTCACCTTTCACCAGAATGCGTGCGTATCCCTCCTGAAGATACATCTCCAGTTGCTTTTCCAGGCTTCTGCCTTCTACGATATGTAGAGGGGCAAGGATTACAAACTTGGTGCCCTTGGAAAACTGTCGGGTGCAGGCAAGCACATCCTCGGTAGTATGGCGCTTCACTTCCTGTCCGCTGATAGGCGAATAGGTTTTGCCGATACGGGCGAAGAGCAGGCGCAGGTATTCGTAGATTTCCGTGCTGGTGCCCACGGTGGAACGTGGGTTTCGGGAAATTACCTTCTGCTCGATGGCGATGGCAGGAGGTAATCCCTTGATGAAATCACATTCCGGTTTGCTCATTCTGCCCAGAAACTGGCGGGCATACGAAGACAGCGACTCCACATATCGGCGCTGTCCCTCGGCATATAAGGTATCGAAAGCCAATGAAGACTTGCCCGACCCGGAGACTCCCGTAATGGCAACAAACTTGCCTTGCGGTATCTTCACGTCGATGTTCTTCAGGTTGTTGGCTCTCGCCCCCTTGATCTCTATATATTTCTCTTTTGACATTGAACTTTGAACTTTGAGCTTTGAACTTTATGATTAGTGATCCTCTTTTATTCGTGATGATAAGGCTCACCTTTTATAATAGTACATGCGCGATAGAGCGCCTCTGTAAAGATGAGGCGTACCATCTGATGCGAGAAGGTCATCTTGGAAAGGGAGATCTTCTCGTTGGCGCGGTCATATACAGCCTGCGAGAATCCGTAGGGACCTCCGATAACAAACACGAGTCTTCTGGCAGAAGCCTGCTTGCGCTCTATCCATTTGGCAAACTCGATGCTTCTGAACTCCTGTCCGTGCTCATCCATCAGCACCACGGTATCAGAAGGCTGAATCAGTTTCAGAATCAGTTCACCCTCCCGTTCCTTCTGCTGCTGTTCGCTGAGACTCTTGGTGTTCTTGAGCTCAGGAATCGTTGTTATATTGAAGGGCATATAGTGGGTGATGCGCTCGGCATAATCCTTGATGCCCGCAATAAAATGCTTGTTTACGGTCTTGCCGACCAATATCAGTTCAGTTTTCATCTTTTAAATGGTAAGCTATAAACTATTAACTGTAAACGATTAACTTTTATAGTATCCTTTCTTTTCCAGCTTCGGGTTCTTAGGGAACCATCCCTTCTCGCAGCGTTCTTTCTGCTCGAAGAGCTCCCCGATGCTCCAGAGACAGGAAGCACCCAGCACACCGAGAAGGGCAGAGTAGAGAACATTGGCAACCAGGAAGGCTGCACCCACGCTGATAATACCCGCAACCAGGAACACCCACCAGTAGCGGGTGCCCGTATAATACTCTACCTTGATGACAATAGGGTGGAAGAGTCCTATTATTAAAAAGGTGGAAACGGCGATGATGACGCCAGTATAATATAATTCCATAAGCCTCTTTTTTATTACTTTTTTGTTTCAATGTGCAAAAATACAAAAAAAACTCCAATCTTGTTTGGTTTCTCGAATATTTTATATATCTTTGTACGCAAAAAGAGAAATATTGTGCTGTTTTCGGGCACAACCCTCTGATTGAATATTATTAATAACAAAATAGAATCAAACTATGGCTAATAACGCAGAATTGATCAAGCAGTGTGAAGAAAGAGCACAGCAGTGGCTCACACCTGCTTTTGACGAAGAAACTCGTAAAGAAGTAAAGGCAATGCTCGACGCAGAGGACAAGTCAGCCCTCGTTGATGCATTCTATCAGAACTTGGAGTTCGGTACTGGTGGTTTGCGCGGTATCATGGGCGCAGGTACCAACCGCATGAACAAGTATATCGTTGGTATGGCTACACAGGGCTTTGCTAACTACATCCTCAAGGCTTTCCCAGGTGAGGAGAACCTTTCTGTAGTGGTAGGTCACGACTGCCGTAACAATTCCCGTCTCTTCGCTGAAACCGTAGCTGCCATCTTCTCTGCCAATGGCATCAAGGCATATCTTTTCGAGAGCCTCCGTCCTACACCAGAGATTTCTTTCGCTATCCGTGAGCTCGGTGCCAAGGCTGGTGTCAACGTAACTGCTTCTCACAACCCTAAGGAGTACAATGGTTACAAAGCTTACTGGAGCGACGGTGCTCAGGTTTTGGCTCCACACGATACTGGTATCATCGAGGAGGTAAACAAGGTGACTATCGACCAGGTGAAGTTTGAGGCTAACTGGGATAAGATCAAGATTATCGGTGGTGAGATGGATTACGACTACATGACAGCCGTTCACTCTGCTATGATTGACCAGGATGTCATCAACCGTCAGAAAGACCTCAACATCGTTTATTCAGCTATGCATGGTACAGGTCGTGTCATCGTTCCTCTCTGTCTTCGTTCTTGGGGCTTCCAGAACATCAATGTAGTTCCTGAGCAGATGGTAGTAGATGGTAACTTCCCAACAGTAGTTTCTCCAAACCCAGAGAATGCAGAGGCTATGACCCTCGGTATGAAGCTCGGTACTAAGTTGAACGCTGACCTCGTGGTAGCTACTGACCCAGATGCTGACCGCCTGGCTATCGTTTGCCGCGACGACAAGGGCGAGTGGATGATTATCAACGGTAACCAGACAGCCATGATGTTCTGCTACTACATCATCGAGAACAAGAAGAAGTTGGGTAAGTTGAAGCCAACAGACTTCCTCGTAAAGACCATCGTAACAACAGAAGTTATCGCTGAGATTGCCAAGAAGAACAACGTAGAGTTGCGCGACTGCTACACCGGTTTCAAGTGGATTGCACGCGAGATTGCTATCTCTGAGGGCAAGCAGCAGTATATCGGTGGTGGTGAGGAGAGCTTCGGCTTCTTGCCATACGATAAGGTACGTGATAAGGATGCTCCTGCATCTATCTGCCTGATTTGTGAGATTGCTGCCTGGGCTAAGGATCAGGGCAAGACTCTCTACGATCTCTTGATGCAGATCTATGCAGAGTATGGCTTCAGTAAGGAGTTTACTGTAAACGTAGTTCGCCCAGGTAAGACTGGTGCTGACGAGATCAAGCAGATGATGGCAGACTTCCGTGCTAACCCTCCAAAGGAGTTGGGTGGTAGCAAGATTGTTACCTGGAAGGACTACCAGAGCTTGGAGGCTAAGCATGCTGATGGCAGTGTAGAGAAGCTCGATATGCCTACAACAAGCAATGTACTCCAGTGGTTCTGCGATGACAATACCAAGGTAAGTGTTCGCCCATCTGGTACAGAGCCTAAGATCAAGTTCTATATCGAGGTAAAGGATCCTTCATTCAAGTGCGCTGGCTGCTACAACCGTTGTACAGCTGCAGCTATGGATAAGATCGAGGCTATCAAGAAGAGCTTGAATCTGGATTAATAAAAGCTATTGAACTTTATATGAATGTGTGGGGGAGAAATCATCTTCTGCACATTCCTCTGAAAGATATTTTTTGATGCATTATTTAGCTCCAACTTTAAATAATGCAATTTCTCGGCGAGAAGTCATCCTGACTTCTCGCCATTTTGAATTTGATAGGTTTATGGATAATAAGAGAAAGATCATTGCCCTTTTGATGGGACTTTCGCTAGGAGGTCAGTCTGTCTATGCCCAAGGGTATAGTTGTGGCAACGTGTCTCTGTTTTGCTCGCCCGATACACTCAGAGGTGTCCAGATAGGCGCCTTTTCCAGCGTGGTTCGCCAGCAGATGCGTGGTGTGAGCCTGGCTGGCATCATCAATTCGGTGGGCGATGATATGCGCGGCGTTCAGATTTCTGGCGTTTCCAATGTGGTGAAGGGTGGCAATGGCGTGCAGTTGTCTTTATTTAATAATGTATCCAGTTCTCCGTTCCGCGGCGTGCAGCTGAGCGGACTTTCCAATGTTTCCATGGGTATGAAGAGAGGCTTGCAGATTGCTGCTGCCAACGTCAGTTCTTCCTATATGCGTGGCTTGCAGTTGGGCGGTTACAATTATGCTGATACCCTGAATGGTTCTCAGATCGGTTTGTTCAATGTCTGTATCCGTCATCCTCGTGGTGTGCAGATTGGTGTCATCAACTATAGCCGGGATACCGTAGCCCATAAGATAGGACTGGTGAATGTTAACCCAAAGACGCGTATCGACTATATGTTTTATGGCGGTTCTGCCACCAAAGCCAATCTTGCCATCAGATTCCGCAACCGGAGTACGTATAATATCCTCGGTATCGGAACCCATTACTTCGGATTGGATGAGAAGTTCTCTGGTGCCTTGTTCTATCGCATCGGTCAGTATTTCCAGTTGTCGCCTAAGTTCTCCCTGAGTGGTGATCTCGGATTCTATCATGTAGAATCGTTCCAGGAACATTCGCAGGATAAGCCGGAACGGCTCTATTCGCTACAGGCTCGCATCAATGCCGACTATCAGTTGGGCAGATACACCAGCGCCTTTGCCTCTGTGGGTTATGGGGATACCCATTATTATCATGGTGGCAGGTATCGCCGTCGTGCCATCGTAGAAGCCGGTTTGGCTGTGCGTCTCCAGCGAAATTCATCTTTTACGGATATCTCTGCCAAGAAGGAGAACGAATATGATATGGAGGCATGGAAGGAAGGAACCATTTTTGCCTTCGATGATCCGGAGCGACAGAAGAAGCATCCATGGAAGGCTGCCTTGGAAGCTTTTGCCATCAATGTGGGTGTGCAGTGCTTCGACCAGTTTGTGATGAACGAGGAGTTTGCCAAGATTTCCTTCCATAGCATCAAGCACAATATTGAAACGGGATTTGTCTGGGATAACGACCAGTTCTCTACCAATCTGTTTGCCCATCCATATCATGGCGGACTCTATTTCAATGCTGCAAGAAGTCATGGCATGAATTTCTGGGAATCGGTGCCATACTCCTTCTGTGGTAGTTTGATGTGGGAGACTACCTGCGAGATAGAACCGCCTGCCATCAACGACCTGATGGCTACTACTTTCGGCGGTGTTGCCATCGGAGAGGTGACGCATCGTGTGAGCAATCTGGTGTTTGATGACCGCCTGTCTGGTTTTCCTCGTTTCATGCGAGAGTTCCTGGGAACTCTCATCTGTCCGATCAAGGGGTTGAATCGAATCTTGAGTGGCGATGCCTGGCGGGTGAGAGGCAGATATTATAAATATCACGATTACCAGCGCAGTCCTGTCAGTTTCTTTGCATCGGCAGGTTATCGATATCTCGCAGACAACAATACGCTGTTCCGTGGTGAGGGCAATCCATACGTCCGTTTCAATCTGGTTTATGGCGATCCGTTTGATGGTGAGACCACCAAGCCATACGACTACTTCACATTGGATGCCACTTTCGGCTTGAGCAGCAACCAGCCTCTGATTACCGGTCTGCATCTTCTGGGAAGATTGTGGAGTGTACCGGTGGAGGTGAGCAAGGGAACGGAGATGGAGTTCGGTATCTTCCAGCACTTCAACTATTACGATTCGCAGCCGGTGAAGGATGGTACCAGTCTGGTGCCTTACCGCATATCCGAGGCAGCCTCTTTCGGTCCTGGCATCATCTACCGCTTCCCTCAGGTGGGCAATCTCACCAGATTTGAGCAGCGTGTCTTCCTGGATGGTATCCTGCTGGGTGGAAGTCTGACTGATTATTATAATGTGATAGACCGCGACTACAACATGGGTAGCGGTTATAGCGTGAAGGCCAGCAGTTTCATGGAGTTCGGCAAGGTAGCCACCTTCCAGATAGGTGCCGACTATTATCGCATCTTCACGTGGAAGGGATATGAGGGAAAGGATCTGGCGACGACCGATCCGCTCTATCTCAACGCCCAGGGTGACAAGGGAAATGCATCTCTGCTGGTGCTGAATGCCCGCTTCGGTCTGGCGCTTTCCAATCGGCTGAACCTGGACTTCAATGTGTCCAACTATTGGCGTGATACCCATTACTCATATCATGATGACGTGACGTCTAAAACCTTTGATATGAGTCTGGGATTGCAATACAAGTTCTAAGGGGCAGTCGTCTTATTAGTAGAAATTTAGCAGATTTTTAGCAGAAATTAGGGGTGCAAAGGGAAACGATATACATAAAATTGTAGAAAAAACGCAAAAAGTTTTGCATATTTTCTGGATTTATATTACCTTTGCACCCATATTTCAAACATAAAACATAGAATTATACTCTTATGGGAGGCATTTTCGGAACTATTTCCAAGAAAAGCTGTGTCGCAGACCTTTTCTACGGCACCGACTACAACTCACATCTCGGTACACGCCGAGGCGGTTTGGCAACCTACAGTAGTGAGAAGGGCTTCGTGCGCTCTATCCACAACTTAGAAAGTTCTTATTTTAGAACGAAGTTTGAACCTACACTCGACAAATTCGAGGGTGCGACATCGGGTATCGGTGTGATTAGCGATACTGATGCGCAGCCATTGATCATGAATTCTCATCTTGGTCGCTTTGCCATTTGTACAGTAGCCAAGATATTAAATAAGGATGAACTTACTCAGTACCTGTTGGACAAGAACATGCACTTTGCAGAGATGTCTTCAGGAAGTACCAACCCAACTGAGTTGGTGGCTCTTCTCATCATCCAGGGCAAGAATTTCCGAGAGGGAATCGAGAACGTGTTCCATCATATCAAGGGTTCCTGCACCATGATGATCCTTACAGAGGATGGTATCATCTGTGCCCGCGACAGCTGGGGACGTACACCTATTATTATAGGCAAGAAGGAGGGTGCTTATGCAGCTTCCAGCGAGACCACCTCATTCCCTAACCTTGACTTCGAGACAGCACACGAGGTAGGTCCTGGCGAAATCGTGAAGATTACTGCTGAGGGTATGGAGCAGATCCGTCCTGCCAACAAGAAAATGCAGGTTTGTTCTTTCCTCTGGGTATATTATGGATTCCCAACTTCTACCTACGAGGGCAAGAATGTAGAGGAAGCTCGTTTTTCCAATGGTTTCAATCTTGCCAAGACAGATGATGTTGAGGTAGATTGCTGCAGCGGTATTCCAGATTCTGGTACAGGTATGGCGATGGGATATGCTGCCGGTAAGGGTGTTCCTTATCAGCGTTGCATTGCCAAATATACTCCTACCTGGCCTCGAAGCTTTACACCTAGCAACCAGAGTATGCGCTCTTTGGTAGCCAAGATGAAGCTGATTCCTAACAAGGCTATGTTGAAGGGTAAGCGAGTGCTGTTCTGCGATGACAGTATCGTGCGTGGTACCCAGCTTCGCGACAATGTGAAGGTGCTCTTTGATCAGGCTGGTCTGAAGGAGTGTCACATGCGTATCGCTTGTCCTCCATTGGTTTATGGCTGTCCTTTCATCAACTTTACTTCTTCCAAGAGTGATATGGAGTTGATTACCCGCAGAATCATCGAGAAGTTTGAGGGCGATGCCAACAAGAATCTGGAGAAGTATGCTACCACAGGTTCTCCTGAATATCAGAGAATGGTGGATGAGATTGCCAACCAGCTTGGATTGACTACACTGAAGTTCAATACCATCGAGCAGCTCGTTGAAGCTATCGGTTTGCCTAAGTGCCAGGTATGTACCCACTGCTTCGATGGCAGCAGTGCTTATACCTTGAATGAATTCGCAGACGAAGATTAAAATATAAAATCCCGATTTCCTGAACTTTGCATCAGATAAGCAAAGTCTTGGAAATCGGGATTCTTTTATCTCCTGCCGGCAAAGAATGATTATTTCTTCTTCAGCAAGGGTGCCAGGAATTTGTAGGTATAGCCTTTCTTGCTCTTTGCCATCTCTTCCGGTGTGCCGGCAAAGAGGAGCTGACCTCCACCTCGTCCACCTTCGGGACCCATATCAATGAGCCAGTCGGCGAGCTTGATGACATCCAGATTGTGCTCGATGATAATCACCGTATTGCCTCTATCTACCAGTTTCTGAAGCACATCCATCAGAATGCGGATGTCTTCGAAATGAAGACCGGTGGTAGGTTCATCCAGAATATAGAGCGTCTTGCCGGTATCACGTTTGGATAGTTCGGTAGCAAGTTTCACTCGCTGGCTTTCTCCGCCCGAAAGGGTAGTGGAGCTCTGTCCCAACTTGATGTAACCCAATCCTACACTCTGTAATGCCTTGATCTTGTTGAGAATCTGAGGCACGTTCTCGAAAAACTCTACTGCCTGGTTGATGGTCATATCCAGTACATCGGCGATGCTCTTTCCCTTGTATCTTACCTCCAGCGTTTCACGGTTGTAGCGCTTGCCGTGGCATACCTCGCATGGAACATAGACATCAGGCAGGAAGTTCATCTCGATGGTCTTGTATCCATTTCCGCCACACGCTTCGCATCTGCCACCCTTCACGTTGAAGGAGAATCTGCCTGGCTTGTAGCCACGGATCTTAGCCTCTGGAAGACCCACAAACAGCGAGCGGATATCGCTGAACACACCTGTGTAGGTGGCAGGATTACTGCGAGGGGTTCTGCCGATCGGACTTTGATCCACATTCACTACCTTGTCGATATTCTCGATTCCCTCGATGCTGTCGTATGGCATCGGTTTCTTCAGGGAACGGTAGAAATGCTGGGAGAGGATAGGCTGCAGGGTTTCATTGATCAGCGTTGATTTACCCGATCCGCTGACTCCCGTTACTACGATGAGCTTGCCGAGCGGGAACTCTACATCTACTCCCTTCAGGTTGTTGCCTCTGGCTCCACGGATGGTGATGCTCTTGCCGTTTCCTTTGCGGCGATGCTCAGGAATCTCTATTGCCATCTTGCCATTCAGATACTTGGCGGTGATGGTGTCGGTCTTCAGCATCTCTTTCGGAGTACCCTGGAAAACCACTTCGCCTCCCTTTCTGCCTGCCTTCGGACCGATATCTACAATCCAGTCGGCAGCTCGCATCATATCCTCATCATGTTCTACTACGATGACGGTATTACCCAGGTCGCGCAATTCCTTCAGGCTGTTGATGAGTCGCTCGTTGTCTCGCTGGTGCAGACCGATACTTGGCTCATCGAGGATGTAGAGCACATTGACGAGCTGGCTGCCAATCTGGGTAGCAAGACGGATGCGCTGGCTTTCACCACCAGAGAGTGACGCCGATTGTCGATTGAGTGAGAGATAGTTCAGACCCACATCGAGGAGGAAGTTGACACGTGAGCGCAACTCCTTGATGATTTCGTGAGCCACCTTTGCCTTCATGGAAGGGAGGTGAGCTTCCACCTGTTCGAGCCAGTCGCGCAGTTCGTCGATGTCGAGGTTGGCAACTTCCGATATATTCTTGTCCCAGATGCGGAAGGCGAGCGATTCCTTCTTGAGTCGCTGTCCATGGCACTCCGGACATTCGATGGTAGATATAAACTGGTCAGCCCATTTCTTTCCTGCAGCACTCTCGTCATTCTCTATCACCTTCTGCAGATAGTCGATGATGCCATCGTATGCGCAGAAGTAATCCGAAGAGGTATGCACCTTCTCTTTACCGATCTTTACGTTTTCCAGTGTTCCATAGAGGATTTCCTGCATGGCATCTCCCGGAATCTCTGCGATAGGAGTCTTGAGTTTCAGGTCATATTTCTCGAGCAAAGACTCAATCTGCCAGAAAATCATCTGGTTCTTGTATTTGCCGAGAGGGGCGATTCCACCTTCGTAGATGCTCAGGCTGTCATCCGGAATCACCTTCTTGATATCTATCTGGTTTACCTTTCCTAGACCCTTGCAGTGAGGGCAGGCACCTTCCGGCGAATTGAACGAGAACATATTAGGTGCCGGATCCTGGTAGGCTATACCGGTAACTGGATCCATCAGGCGTTTTGAGAAGTTCTTGCCCGTCTTTTCCCCTTTCTCTATCACCATCACCATGCCATCGCCCTGCTTCATGGCGGTAGCTACACTCTTGCGGATGCGTTCCTCATCGGCTTCCTTTACCACGAGCTTGTCGATGACAACTTCTATGTTGTGCATCTTGTAGCGGTCGAGCTTCATTCCGCTTACCACTTCCTGGATTTCTCCATCCACACGTACATAGAGATAACCTTTGCGGCGCATACTTTCGAAGAGTTCGCGATAATGTCCCTTGCGCTGGCGAATCAGAGGAGCCAGCAGGAAGATGGCCTTTCCGGCATATTCATCGAGAATCATATCGATGACCTGTTCTTCGGTGTATTTCACCATCTCTTCACCGCTGCGGTAGCTGTAGGCTGTACCGGCACGGGCAAAGAGCAGACGGAGATAATCGTAAATCTCGGTAGTGGTACCAACGGTAGAACGAGGGTTCTTGTTGGTGGTCTTCTGCTCGATGCTGATGACCGGACTCAGACCGGTAATCTTATCAACGTCCGGGCGCTCCATATTGCCCAGGAAGTTGCGGGCATAGGCAGAGAACGTCTCGATATAGCGGCGCTGACCCTCGGCAAAGATGGTATCGAAAGCCAACGACGACTTGCCCGAACCCGAAAGTCCGGTTATCACGGTGAGGGAGTCGCGTGGAATCTCAACATCAATGTTCTTGAGGTTGTGTACTCTGGCGCCCCATACATTTATCTTTTCTTCTGAATTCATATTCTAATTTCCGCTCACTTAATTGTTACTGTATTGTTCTGTTGTATAGCCTCTGAGCAGGTTGACATCTCTTTTTATCTGATAGGTCTTGCCATCTGCTCCTTTTGCCTTGACCAGACAGAAATAGACCCCCTCCTTAACCGGCTTTCCATTGTATGTTCCATCCCATCCTGTGGCAGGGTCGCTCCACTCAAAGAGTTTCTGTCCCCACCTATTATATATATAGGCGTGAAACTCCTTGATGTTCTGGTAACCCTCCTTGGGCTTGTAGATGTCGTTGATGCCATCTCCGTTTGGCGAGAATGCGTTCGGCATCAGAAGGACACTGGTCTTTGTGTCTTCCTCATCTCCGATTTCTTCCTGTGCCATCAATGGAGGGGTAAAAAGTGCCAATAAGGCACCAAGTAATCCTATTTTTTGTCTCATTTTGCAAATTATTTGTGCAAAGATAATAAAAAGCTGAGAGATATTGCGCTAGATGCGAGATTTTTTGTATTTTTGCAGGAGAAAACTTTAAATCATGTCGGTTACGGCAAGATTTTAGGATCATATAAACATTAAAAACAGGAAGATATGAAAAGAAACATAAGATATTTCTTGATGATTGTGGGGCTCATGCTCAGTGTTGGTATCTTTGCTCAGACAACGAAATGGCGAGACATCTACACAGTGAAGAAAAAGGATACTATTTTTGGTATTGCCAATAAGTATGGATTGAGTCTGCCGGAACTGATGGAGGCAAACCCTGAGATGAAGCAGGAAGGTTACATGCTCCAGAAGGGAGCTACTCTCTTTATTCCTTTCGCCAACGACCAGCAGAATCCTAATGCGCCTAAAAAGGCACAGAAGGAGGATAAGAATGCTGTTGCTTCCAGCAAACCGGCTGTAGCAGGAACCGCTGCCGCTCAGCAGAAGGTGGCGGCTAGTGATGCGGTGAAGATTGGCGTGATGTTGCCTTTGCATGATGTGGATGGTGATGGCAAGCGTATGGTGGAGTATTATCGTGGACTCCTGATGGCTTGCAATTATCTGAAAAAGAAGGGCATCTCTATCGATGTGCATGCATGGAACGTGCCGATAGACGCTGATATCCGCGCCACCTTGTTGCAGGAGGGAGCCAATACATGTGATATCATCTTCGGTCCGCTTTATTCCAAGCAGGTGGCTCCGCTTGCCGGCTTCTGCAAGACCTATGGCATCAAGCTCGTGATTCCTTTCTCCATCAGCGGTGACGATGTGGAGCGCAACAAGGAAATCTTCCAGGTATATCAGAGTCCTGAAACATTGAACGAATGCACCATCAAGGCTTTCCTGAACAGATTTACCAATGTGCATCCAATATTTGTAGATTGCAATGATTCTACTTCTCGTAAGGGAGCTTTCACTTTCGGACTTCGCAAGGAGTTGGAGAAGAGAAACATCAACTATAGTATCACCAATGTGAGCTCAAGCATCGACCAGTTTGCCAAGGCTTTCCTGCCAAGCAAGCAGAATGTGGTAATCCTGAATACGGGTCGTTCGCCACAGTTGACAGCCGTGCTCAACAAATTGGATGAGTTTGACAGCAAGTATCCGGGTGCATCTATCTCGCTCTTCGGCTATACAGAGTGGTTGATGTATGCCAAGTACAATCTGGAGCGATTCTATAAGTACGATACTTATATCCCTTCTACCTTCTATTACAATCCGGTAGCCGAAAGAACGCAGAACTTGGAGAAGGCATACGAGGGATGGTTCCATCAGCCGATGATGATTGCGCAGCCTCGCTTCGCCATCACGGGTTATGATCATGGTATGTTCTTCATCCAGGGTATCAAGAAGAAGGGCAAGGAGTTTACGGGTGAACGCCAGCAGGTGAACTATCAGCCAGTACAGACTCCATTGCATTTCGTGAAAACGACAAAGGGTGGATACAAGAACAAGAACTTCCAGTTGATTCACTACACCTTCAATCACCAGATTGAATCTGTGAATTACTAGGACCGGTAGTTTTTTATAGTTAATCGTTTATAGTAAGAAAAGAAAGAATGAATAAAGTCAAGATAGGGGCGCTGTTGATGGGACTTCTCCTTTGGGGAGGACTCTCGGCACAGGCTCAGATAGGTGAGCATCGCAACGATTTTTCCATCGGATTCAACGGTGGCTATGTGCTCAGCTCTGTAGGATTCGAACCGGAGGTTCAGCAGAAGCAGCATGGAGGAATGACTGCCGGACTCTCGATGAAATATACTTGCGAGAAGTACTTCAAGACCATCTGTTCCATCTATGCAGAGGTCAACTATGCCAAGGTGGGATGGAAAGAGGATATTCTCGACATCGACAACCAGCCTGTCATCATCACCGAAACCAAGCAGCCGATGGCTTACAGCCGTACCATCAATTATATCCAGGTACCTGTTTTCGCTCACTTGGCTTGGGGTAGGGAAGAGAGAGGCTTGAACATCTTCGTGAATGCCGGACCGCAGTTCGGACTCTACCTTAACGATTCTCAGACTACCAACTTCGACGTGAAGAATATGCCTAAGACTGATAATGACCGGGTAAGTATGGTTGTGGCACAAGATACGATGGCGGTAGAGAATAAGCTGGATTATGGTATCGCCCTGGGTTTGGGTGCAGAGTATAGCATCCCGAAAGTGGGACATTTTCTGGCTGAGGCTCGCTATTATTATGGATTGGGCAATATCTATGGTTCATCCAAACGAGATTATTTCGGAAAAAGTAACTACGGACAGATCGTGTTCAAGGTATCTTATCTCTTTGATATTTCAAGAACGAAGAATGTGAAGAGAAAGTAACTTCCGACAATGGTTATGGAAAAATAAGTAATAATATAAAATGAGTACAACAGAAAAAATTCAGATGAAATTGAGCGACTCGAAGTCAGCTCGCTGGACCGCCCTCTTCATCGTGAGCGTCACGATGATGTTCGGTTACTTTTTTACAGATGTAATGTCTCCACTGGAGCCTCTCTTGACAGCTGCCAAGGGGGCTGAGAATGGTCTTGGACTCGGATGGAGTTCGGATGAGTACGGCTTCTTCTCAGGAGCCTACGGATACTTCAATGTGTTCCTCCTGCTCCTCTTCTTCGGTGGTCTTATCCTCGACAAGTTTGGTATCCGTTTCACTGGTATCCTCTCTACTGTTTTGATGTTTGGTGGAGCCTTGGTGAAATGGTATGCTGTAGGTCATGAGTTTGGTGGATCGGTAGTAGTACCATTCTTCGGTACTTACAGTACACAGGTAGTGATAGCTGCACTTGGCTTTGCTATCTATGGCGTGGGCTGCGAGATATGCGGTATCACAGTGAGCAAGGTCATTGTGAAGTGGTTTACGGGTCATGAGTTGGCTCTGGCAATGGGAGTGCAGGTGGCTACGGCTCGTTTGGGAACTGCCGCTGCCTTGGGCTATTCTCTTCCTTTTGCAAAGGCAATGGGCGGTGTGTCTGCTTCTATTGCTTTGGGTGCAGCTTTGCTTTGCGCTGGTGTACTGGTTTATCTGGTTTATTGCGTGATGGACAAGAAGGAGGATGCTTCTGCGGCAGCTGTAGCTACAGAACCGGAAGAAGGTTTCAAGTTTTCAGACTTGGGCGGTTTGTTCAAGACAACAGGTTTCTGGTATGTGGCATTCCTTTGCCTGATGTTCTATGCCGGTGTATTCCCATTCCTGAAGTTTGCTACCAAACTGATGATTTTCAAGTATGGTGTGGATGCTAATTTGGCAGGTCTGATTCCTGCGATGTTGCCATTCGGTACCATCTTCCTTACACCAATCTTCGGTAGCGTATATGACAAGTATGGCAAGGGTGCCACGCTGATGATTGTCGGCAGTTGTCTCCTGACTCTGGTACACGTAGTATTTGCCCTTCCACTCAACTCATGGGTGCTTGCCGTCGTGATGATGCTCATCCTTGGCGTAGCTTTTGGATTGGTACCATCAGCAATGTGGCCTTCTGTGCCAAAGATCATCCCAATGAAGCTCTTAGGAACTGCATACGCCCTTATCTTCTATATTCAGAATATCGGACTAGCTCTTATTCCTGTATGGATCGGTAAGGTGAATCAGGCTAACACGGATGCCAATGGAGTCATTGACTATACAGAGACGATGACCATATTTGCAGCCTTTGGTGTGATTGCTATTGTCATCTCCTTCCTCCTCTTGTTGGAAGATAAGAGAAAGGGCTATGGATTACAGCAGCCTAATGTGAAGAAATAATACTAACAGGAGATTTCCCTTCCAAGTTCACGGGGGAATCTCCATAAACTAAAAGAAAGGAAATAACCATGAACGCTACACCTGAATCATTGATTAAGGAATATGCTGACCCAATTGAGCAGCAGGAAATAGACAAGTTTATCTGTTCTGAAATGAGCAGACAGATTCACCGATATATCAAGGGTATGTCGGGAACCAAGCAGGCTATGCTCAAGTTTGAGGAAAAGCTGGCGAGCCTCTCTGTCACAGAGAAAGAGAAGGCGATTGCCAAGTACATCGATTTGAATCGCAAGGCTTTGGATGGACTGGATCTGAAGATGATTCTCGTCCGTTCGGTGGCTAACTACTGTGATACCTTTCAGTATATGCTCGACTTTGTGAACGACAAGCGTAAGATGGTGTTCTATTATCATCGCTTGAAGGAGAAGTATATCCGTTACCATGAGGTCTTCGAGGAAAACGGCAAATTTGGCATGAAAGATCATCAGGGCAACGTGATGCTTCAGCCTGTCTATGATTTCCTCCGCACTTGCTATATCTATAATGATGACCTGAGCATCATGCCGGTTATTGCAGAGAAGAATGGCAAGATGGGACTCGTGATGCCTGACGGAAAGGATACCATCGTGGCTGATTTCCTTTATGATGAAATCTGTCTGAGAGATGAGTATCCATATTTCGAGGCGGTGAGAGACGGAGTAAACGGATTGATCGATAAGTTCGGAAACTTCGTTAACAATTAATTGTGAATAAAGCTTTTGCCCTTTCAGGGCGACAGGTTAGCGCCTATGACAACCCAGGGTGTTGCCCTGGGCTAGGAGCTTTTGCCCTTTCAGGGCGTGTGTGTAAAAAGAGAAAGGGCAATCAGATTGGAATGAACCAACTGATTGCCCTTTTTGTTTCAGTTGTGGGTAACACAACTGAGCTTTATTTATTTTTCTCTCGTCTTCGATATGGATTGAATTCCTGTTTCAGAATTCTAGATTCTTGTTTCTTAATTCTTGGTTTCTGTTTCAGAATTATCCCAAGTATTTCATCAAGATCTTGATCTTTCCGCTTTCACGGAGCTTGATGATACTCTTCTCGCGAATCTGGCGTACACGCTCACGGGTGAGGTTGAATTCGCTTCCGATTTCTTCCAATCCCTTCTCGTGGCAACCGATACCATAGCAGTAGCAGAGAATCTTGCGCTCGCGCTCCTTCAATACTGTTGCCAATACGCGCTGGAGCTCGCTCGCCATAGACTCGAAGTCAACACCCTTGTCGGTACGGCTATCATCACCTGATGCCATCACATCTACCATCGCATTGTCATCGTCATCACTACCGAATGGAGCATCGATACTCATGTGGTGGTTGTCTGCCTTGATGGTCTGGTCAATCTTGCTTTCCTCCATCTTGGTAATCTGTGCCAACTCTGCAACAGAAGGCTTGCGCTGGTTTTCCTGCTCGAACTTGCTGATTTCGGCGCTGATCTTGCTCAATGCACCTACCTGGTTCAAAGGCAGGCGAACGATACGGCTCTGCTCAGCAATAGCCTGCAGGATGCTCTGACGAATCCACCATACAGCGTATGAGATAAACTTAAAGCCGCGGGTCTCGTCAAACTTTTCAGCAGCCTTTACCAAACCGATGTTACCCTCGTCGATGAGGTCGGTAAGAGAAAGACCTTGGTGCTGATATTGCTTAGCAACAGATACAACGAAACGAAGGTTTGCTTTTACCAATTTCTCTTTGGCACGTTCTCCCTCACGACCGCCTTTGCGAATCTTCTGGGCAAGTTCGATTTCTTCATCGATAGAGACCATAGGCTCTCTACCAATCTCCACCAAGTACTTGTCAAGTGCTTCACTGGAACGGTTGGTTATACTCTTGCTAATCTTAAGTTGTCTCATAAATATCTTTTTACCTTTCTTTTTTGTTTTAATCCAATATTTATACTGTCGGAATCCACCTTTACGGTTTCGGGCTGCAAAGGTACAAAAAAAAACGCAATCTTGTTGTAATGGAAATGGAAAACTTTTGCATTATTTGTCTGTTTTTTAGAAATTTAGGCGATTTTGAATATAAAAATGGTATTATGTATAACTATTTTTAGGCATTAAGTTTGAAATATGGAATAATTTGTGTATCTTTGCACAGAATTTGCGAGAAAAGAATAACTAAATAATAAAATTATAAATAAACAAAAAATTATGTTTGAAAATCAACCAAAAGGTCTATGGGCCTTAGCTTTGGCTAACACGGGTGAGCGTTTCGGTTACTATACCATGCTTGCTGTGTTCTTGCTCTATTTGCAGGCTAACTTCGGTTTTGAAACCGGATTGGCAAGTACAATTTACTCTACCTTCCTGATGATGGTTTATTTCCTCCCTATCATCGGCGGTATCGCAGCCGACAAGTTTGGCTTTGGACGTATGGTTACCACGGGTATTTTCATTATGTTCATCGGCTATCTTGTGCTTTCGCTTCCTCTTGGCAAGGACACGGTTGCTGTTGCCGCCATGGGTATTTCGCTTATCCTCATCGCTCTGGGAACTGGTCTGTTTAAGGGTAATCTGCAGGTGATGGTAGGCCGTCTCTACGACGAGCCACAGTATGCCAGCAACCGTGATTCCGGTTTCTCGCTCTTCTACATGGCTATCAACATTGGCGCTATGTTCGCTCCTACAGCAGCCATTAAAATCATGAAGTGGGCGCAGGAGAGTCTGAGTGTATCCGTAGAAGACTCATACCACTTCGCATTCGCTGTGGCATGTGCTTCGCTTATTGTCAGTATCGCCATCTACTATGCCTTCAGCTTCACATACAAGCACGTGCTTGCTTCTGAGACCAAGAGCAAGGACGACAAGAATCCGGTTAAGGAGACTAATGAGCTTTCCAAGGCTGAGACCAAGGAGCGCATCATCTGCCTCTGTCTTGTATTTGCTGTGGTTATCTTCTTCTGGATGGCTTTCCACCAGAATGGTAATACATTGACACTCTTTGCCCGTGATTATACACAGAAGACTTCAGAGGGTCTGCAGTCTATGGCATTCGACGTTACCAACCTCGTAGCCTGCATCTTCGTGGTTTACGGTTGCTTCGGTCTGGCACAGAGCAAGACTGGCAAGGGTAAGGGCATCTCTCTTGGTGTCATTGTTGCTGCCATCGCTTTCCTCTTCTACAAGTACAGCAACCTTGAAGGTGCCGTAGATGTTGAGGCTCCTATCTTCCAGCAGTTCAACCCATGCTATGTAGTGGCATTGACACCAGTGAGCGTTGCTTTGTTCTCATGGCTCCACAAGATTGGCAAGGAGCCTACATCGCCAGAGAAGATTGGTTTGGGTATGCTCGTTGCTGCTCTCGGTTTTGTATGGATGGCTGTAGGTTCTATGGGGCTGGAGCTTCCTTTGACACAGGGCAATCCTGCTACAGAGGGTACACGTGTAAGTGCTAACCTCCTCATCTCTACATACCTTATCCTTACATTCGCAGAGCTTCTGCTTTCTCCAATCGGTATTTCATTTGTATCGAAGGTAGCTCCTCCAAAGTATGCTGGTTTGATGATGGGTCTCTGGTTTGGTGCAACAGCCATCGGTAACCAGTTGGTTATGATTCCTGGCATCATGTGGGGTCAGAACTTCAACCTCATTGCCATCTGGGGTGTTCTCGCCGGTATCTGTCTGGTTTCAGCTCTCTTCATCTTCTCTATCATCAAGAAGTTGAATCGCGTAAGCTAAATCTTAGAATTATAATATATAAAAAAGGCTTGCTTCATTACGGAGCAAGCCTTTTTTATATGTTATTTCTTCAACCACTTGTCTAACCAGCCGAAGAAAGTGCGCTGCCAGAGCACGCCGTTCTGTGGCTTCAATACCCAGTGGTTCTCATCAGGATAGATGAGGAGCTCGGCTGGGATGCCACGCATGCGGGCTGCATTGAAGGCGCCCATGCCCTGGTTGGCATTGATACGGTAATCCTTTTCGCCGTGGATGCAGAGAATTGGAGTATCCCACTTATCTACAAACTTGTGAGGACTGTTCTCGTAAGTCTTCTTGGCGTTGGCACTCTGATCCTTGTTCCAGTAAGCATCATCATACTCCCAGTTAGAGAACCAAGCTTCCTCGGTATCTGTGTACATGCTCTCCAGATTGAAAGCTCCATCGTGAGCGAGGAATGCCTTGAAACGCTTGTTGTGATGACCTGCAAGATAATAAACAGAGAAACCACCAAAGCTGGCACCTACACAGCCCAGGCGATCCTTATCTACGTATGGAAGATTGTTGGCTGCATCGTCGATGGCAGAAAGATAGTCGTTCATGCACTGACCAGTCCAGTCTCCGGAAATCTCCTCGTTCCATGCACTTCCGAACCCTGGAAGACCACGGCGGTTAGGCAATACGATGACGTAACCGTTGGCTGCCATGATCTGAATGTTCCAGCGATAGCTCCAGAACTGGCTGACCGGACTCTGAGGACCGCCCTCGCAGAAGAGAAGGGTAGGGTACTTCTTGTTGGCATCGAAGTTAGCTGGCAACATGATCCATACCAGCATCTGCTTGCCGTCGGTGGTCTTTACCCAGCGCTGCTCGCACTTACCCATGTTCAACTGGCTCAGGATGTGATCGTTCTCACGGGTAATCTGCTCTACCTTGGTACTCTTGGCATTCTTGCCTGGAGTTACGATGTAGATATCTGTAGGATGACTCATGCTAGCCTTGGTAGCGAGAAGCTTGTTGCCGTTGTTGGCAAGTGAGATGCTTCCGTAGTCAGCCCACTCGTTGGTAATCTGCTTTACTTCGCCCTTGAAGTTAGCCTGATAGAGGTTCAGGGTTCCGTGCCATACACCGATGAAGGTAAGGCTCTTGTTGTCCTTGTTCCAGACGAAGCCCTCTACGCTGGAGTCGAACTTCTCTGATACATAGTTCTTCTTGCCGGTAGCAAGCTCATAGACACAGAGGCGGTTGCGGTCGCTCTCGTATCCGTCGTGAGCCATGCTCTGCCAAGCGATATACTTGCCGTCGGCAGAGAACTGAGGGTTGATGTCGTAACCAGGATTGTTCTTCAGATTCTCAGGTGCATTTACAGCCTGGTTCTTCATGCTCTTGGTTGCATCAATCTTAGGCTCTACATAACCAGCCTCCTTGCAGAGGTTTTTGGTCTCGCGCGTACCTATATTATATAGGTAGATGTCTGAATCGGTAGAGATGGCATATTGCACGCCCTCCTTCTTGCGACAGGTGTAGGCGATGGTCTTGGAATCTGGACTCCAGGCCAACTGCTCGATGCCACCGAATGGAGCCATAGGACACTCGAAAGGCTCATCCTTCAGGATATCCTCGCCGGCGTTGATGGTGCCATCCTCAGCAACATCAGCTACGAAAGGATGAAGGATACTCTCTACGTAGTGATCCCAGTGGCGATAGTTCATGTCGGTAACGAGACGGCCTGTAGCCAGAGGAAGATCAGAAGGATTCTTCTTGATGGTTCCGTGATAAGGGAGTTCCTTGATAAGGATTACCTTCTTGCCATCTGGAGAGAAGCGGAATCCCTGGATGCCCAACTCGTCGTTGGTGAGCTGCTTTCTGTCAGTACCGTCTGGGTTCATGCTCCAGAGCTGTCCGCCACGGATGAAGGCAATCTTCTGTCCGCCCTGAATCCAGGCAGCATCAGTCTCGCTCTTGGCATCAGTGGTCAATGCCTTCTGGTTCTTGCCATTGGCATCCATGACGAAGAGCATCTGGTGGCCCTTGTTCTCCTTTACACTGTAGTAACCTACCTGGTAAACCACCTGCTTGCCGTTAGGCGAAGCTTCTGCGGCACCGATTCTACCCATAGCCCAGAGAGCTTCTGGGGTCATCAGGTGGTTCTCCACCTTGATGTTGTTCTTTTCAATCATAGTCTGTGCATCGGCTGTATTTGCTCCCATGGTGAGAGCAGCTGCAGCCAAAATCATCGCTTTAATCATATTTTTAAGATATTATTAATAATTTGTTGCAATCTTCTAAATATTCTGTGCAAAGTTACAGAAAATTAATGAGAAAACAAAATTATTCTTCTTTCTTTACTAAAGTCTGCGTTTTTTTTCGTATATTTGCATCTAAAATGATATAGTTTAGCTTTAAATGCTAAATTTTCAGGAATATAAGTAAAGATATAAATATTTAGTAAATGAATACATTATTTCTTGTGCAGTTTGCTTGCTGCATTATAGTGTCGATGTTGGGCTTGATATTGGTTTTGTCTAGGTTTCAGATTCGCTGGTCCAACCGTCGTTACGAGGTGTCTCGTTGGCTTCTTGCTTTTTCCATGTTTGTACTTGCTGGGCATTATGTCTTGCAAATGCTTTATGGTTTCCGTGCTAAAGGTGATGAGGTTGGAGCTGTGGTCAATGTTCTCTTCTATACTCCTATCTCTTTCATAATTTCCTATGCTACCTATAATTTAATTTGCTATCGGAGCGGGCGGAAGAAGTTTGTCTTGATGGGATGTGTGAGTTATGCATTGATATTGATTTGTTTCTTTTTCGGATACAATGATACTCCTAGGGGGATGCACATGGGCGAATGGCTTTATGTGATGCTCGCATTGTTTGCTGTTACCATTATGTATAGCACTTATACCACGGTTATCGAGATGCGTTATCATCGGAAGATTATCGAAGAAAACACCACGGAAGACTTGCTTCCTTTTGATAGATACGCCTATGCCAGTTATGGTATGGTGGGTTTTTTGGCTTTGGCGATGGTAGGTGCTGTCTGCTATCGTCCGCTTCTTTATTGCGTGGCACCGCTGATACTTTTTTCATTGATTTCCTTTACCGTCAGTTTCCTGGGATATGGCTTTAATATGATTCCTGCGGAGGTGAGACTGGAGCAGGAAACAGCCGATGAACCTCTTGAGGTGATGGAAGAGATTGAGGAAGTGGGATTGGCTTCTGAGAAAATCTCTATCATAGAATCGATGCTTGCCAGCTGGTGTGACAAGGGTGGCTACAGAGACAGTACGGTGAATATGCCGATGCTTTCTGTTAAGTTGGGCATTCCTCGCAATGAATTGAGTATGTATTTCGAGAATTGTCTAAAGAGCAGTTTCAGAATCTGGCTCAGCGATATCCGTTTCAAGGAGGCGCAGCGTATGCTGCTGGAAGAATGCAGGTACAGCAATGATACCATTTCTTCAGAATGCGGCTTCTCCTCCCACGCCCATCTCTATAAGATTTTCAAGGCTAAGACGGGATTTACACCAGGACAATGGAGAGACTCTGTTCGGAAAAACCGGTAGAATGCAGCGAAAAACAGTTTCATTCCTACCAATGAAACACCTATTTGATAGGAATGAAACTATTTTCTTGAGCAATGAAACTGTCTGGTTATAAGATTTTCATTATCTTTGCGACACTTTTTAGTAGATGATAATGATTCTTATTAACTTTTAAATGAATAGCGAAATGACAGGCTTTTCTTTATTTCAATCGACTGGTCTAGCCGATATAGTAGGTGTATGTATTATATTATCCATTGCATTGGGGGCTTTTTCCCTGATGTGGATGGATTATAGAAACTATCTTGAGGAGTATGACAACAAGCATTTTCATATCTTGGATTTTGTCCTCAAGGAGCAGTTGTATATATTTATCTTTCTTGTCTTTGCCTTCCTGGTAGGGGGTGAGATGTTGCTGGATGCCTATATGTAGCAGTTCTCTTTTATTTTTTCGGATAAAAGATTTGTTAGTACGATACTTTTTTTGTAATTTTGCACCGCAAAATATATAAAACACAATGAAAATAGGATTTGACAACGAGAAGTATCTGAAGATTCAGTCCGAACATATCAAGGAGAGAATCTCACAGTTTGATGGAAAGCTTTATCTCGAATTGGGAGGTAAGCTTTTCGATGACCATCACGCCAGCCGCGTTTTGCCAGGTTTCCAGCCTGATAGTAAGCTGCGCATGTTTCAGAAGATTAGCGATAGCATCGAGATTGTTATCGTGATCAGTGCTGCCGATATTGAGAAGAACAAGAAGCGTGCTGATCTGGGTATCACTTACGATGAGGATGTGCTTCGCCTGCGTGGTGAATTCCAAAACCGTGGTTTTATGGTGGGTTCTGTTGTTATTACTCATTTTAATGGTCAGCCTGCAGCCATCGCCTTCAAGCAGCGCTTGGAGCGTGAGGGTATCAAGACTTACTGCCATTATCTCATCGAGGGTTATCCTCACGATGTAGATCTCATTGCTTCTGATGAGGGCTTTGGCAAGAATGATTATGTAGAGACTGAGCGTCCGCTGGTGATTGTTACTGCTCCGGGTCCTGGTAGCGGTAAGATGGCTGTCTGCCTTAGCCAGCTTTATAACGAGAATAAGCGTGGCGTGCGTGCAGGTTATGCCAAGTTTGAGACTTTCCCTGTATGGAATCTCCCGTTGAAGCATCCGGTGAACATCGCCTACGAGGCTGCTACTGCCGACTTGAACGATGTGAATATGATTGACCCATTCCATCTGGAAGCATACAACAAGATTGCCATCAATTACAACCGCGACGTGGAGATTTATCCTGTGCTCAACGCTTTGTTTGAGGGAATTTACGGAAGCAATCCATACAAGTCGCCTACGGATATGGGTGTGAACATGGTAGGTTTCTGCATTTCGGATGATGAGGCTTGCTGCGAGGCTTCGAAGGATGAGATTATCCGCCGTTATTATGCGGCTACCAACAAATTGGCTGCCGGTGCGTGCAACGAGGCGGAGATCAGCAAGATTCAGATGCTTTTCAAGCAGGCTAATATTACCACGGCTTATCGCAAGGTGACTGTAGCGGCTAAGGATCACAAGAAGGCGACGGGTCATACTTCTGCTGCGATTGAGTTGGAGGATGGCACGATTATCTGCGGTCACAGCAGCGAGTTGCTGGGTTGCAGTGCGGCATTGCTGCTGAATGTAACCAAGCATCTGGCGGGCATCGACCATGAATTGAAGTTGATTCCTCAGTCGATGATTGAGCCTATCCAGCATACGAAGGTGAACTATCTGGGCGGTCATAATCCTCGTCTTCATACGGATGAGGTTTTGGTAGCTCTTTCTGTTCTTTCAGAGAATGATGAGAATTGCCGGAAGGCATTGGAGCAGTTGCCAAAGCTCCGTGGCTGTCAGGCTCATTGCACCGTGATGCTGAGTGATGTGGATCAGAAGATTTTCAAGAAGCTTGGTGTCAGCATCACCTGCGAGCCTGTGCTGAAGAAGTAAATTCGGCTTGGATAGTATTGAAGAAGCAGATTTGCTTTAAATGATAAATACCCCCGAAAAGGTATAATTAATCAAACGATATGATTAACTATACCTTTTCGGGGGTAATTTCTTTATCTTTCAACTGGCATTCCGAGCTTTGTCCAGTTGAGGATTCCGCCTTCCATATCATACACCTTAAAGCCTTGCTTCTTCATTTTCAGGCAGGCACCATGACTTCTACGTCCGCTTCGGCAGTAGATGTAATAGGTGCGGGATTTATCGAGCTGTTTGATTCCGGCATCGAATGCCTCGGTATTGAGGTAATCCAGTTGTCGGGCATTAGCCAGATGACCTTCTGAATATTCCTTTGGGGTGCGGACATCTAGGAGAATGCTGGTGGTATCTGCCTTTGCCTGGTCGATGAAGGCTTGTGGAGCCAATACGATGATGCCATCAGATGGGGCTGATTTTGATGATTGACCAGCCTGTGCTGAGCAGCCCGTGGTTGATAACCCGATGGCTGCTAAAAGTGATAATAATATTTTCTTCATTGTATCTTGTTTTTTTATTCTTTTCTGATGGGAACGGGACCGATTTCCTGGCCGAAGAGGAGGAGAACCTGATTAACTTTGTCGAGTCGCAGCGTTTCCTTTCCCTGTTCCAGTTCTCTTACGAATCTGAGGCCTACGCCCGATTTCGCAGCCAGATCTACCTGGGTCAATCCGAATTGCTTGCGCATTTCCTTGACGTATGATGATAATGTATTGCTCATATTTTATTTATTTTATACCCTTTCGGGGACAAATATACGAATAAAAAATGAAAATACCCCCGAAAAGGTATAATTTATAACATCATTTAATAAATTATACCTTTTCGGGGGTAATGTTATGCGTTTGTGACTGGAGTAACTCCTGTAACATTAGCTAGTGTGTCACGAATAAAACCATTGATGGTTGTTCCTGCTTGCATCGCCATCATTGCAATACGGCTATGAATTTCAGGAGTAATGCGGATATTCAAGTTGCCACTATAAGGTGCACGAGGTGCCTTGCCATTGGCTTTACATAAGGCTAGATAGTCATCTATTGCGCCTTCAAAATCCCTTCGTAGTTCATTGACATCTTGACCTTCGTAGGTAATCATATCCTTGCTCATTCCGAGAACTTTGCCATATAAGCAATTGTCCTCCTCACTATAATCTACGCTACCCGTATAACCTTTATATTTTAATAATCCCATATTATGTTCCTCCTATTTGTTAATATATCCATTAGCTTTTAGAAATGTGAATACTTGTTTCATAATATATCCTTTGATTATGTTTGAAGGATGAGGCTTATGCATGATGTAGCTATTAAAAAAGCGTAACGAATACCTTTACCGGTGGTAATCATTACGCTTTCATTATTATCTATAAAACTTTATTTTCCGAGATTATTTTTTTTCTCGTTCAGTTCTGCCTGCTTACGCTGCATCTCTTCCTGCTGCTGGCGCTGCAATTCCTGGAGGGCCTGCATTCTTGCCATGAGGCCACTTGCCTTCTTAGGGTTGTTCTTGTTCTCCTGATAGCGCTTCTCCAGAATGGCGAGGAGCTTCTCGTCGTTGGTGGTCTTGCGCAAGGTCCACATGATTGCGGCGCTGAAGAACAAGGAGATGAAGTAGTAGAAGTTCAAACCTGCTGAGTAGTCGTTGAACATGAAGAAGAACATCAATGGCATGAGATACATCATCCACTGCATCATCTTCATCTGCTCTGCCTGCTGACCTACCATCTGGTCACGCTGCTGGCGCATGGTCATCCATGAGTACAACAGGTTGGCTACGCAGAAGAGAATACAGGTCAAACTCAAGTGGTCGCCAATCAACCAGATGTTGGTGTTCCACTCGAAGATTGGGTCGAAGGTGCTCAAGTCGTTCATCCACAAGAACTTCTCACCACGAAGCTGGATGGCATTAGGCACGAAGTTGAACATCGCAACCCAAACCGGCATCTGAATCAGCATTGGCAAGCAACCAGACAATGGGCTTACACCATACTTGGCATACTCTGCCATCATCGCCTGCTGCTTCTGCATCTGATCCTCTGGCTTGTTGAACTGAGCGGTAGCTGCCTCGAGCTTTGGCTTCAGCACACGCATCTTGGCAGAACTCATATAGCTCTTCTTTACCATAGGGTAGGTGATGAGCTTGAGGAGCAACGTGATGAGAATCAATACGATACCCATTGGGAATACATTGCTCAACCAGTCGAACACGTAGAGTGTGAAGAAACGGTTGATCCAGCGGATGATAGGCCATCCCAGATATACGAGCTTCTGGAACTCCAGGTCCTTGCCGAAGGTGCTCTCCTTCTCTGTATTCTTCAGAATCTGGAAGTCGTTAGGACCGAAGTAGAACTCAAACTCAGATGCCTTCTTGCCGGTTGGGTCGAAGGCAGTCTTCATCTTAGCCTGGAACTGCTTCAGGTAGCCCGAACCCTTCTCCTGAGGAATAGAGGTCATGAAGGCATCCTTGTCGAAGTTGTCCTTAGCTACCATAATAGCTGAGAAGAACTGGTTCTTGAAAGATACCCAGTCGATAGTCTCTTCAATTTTCTCGTCGATTTTCTCGCTGCCCTCGTTCAGATGGTCGGTGCCGCCCTCTGCCTCATGATAGGTGAGGGTGGTGTAGCGGTTCTCGAACATGAAGCCACGCTCCTGCTGGCGCGCCTTGTCGCTCCAGTCGATACTCATCTTGTTGCAGTTAGGTGAGAACAGACCAGCCATTCCCTCAGCCTGCAGGCTCATGTGGAGCATATAGTCATCGCCGAGGGTATAGGTCATGCTGAGGGTCTTGCCTGGACCAGCCACTGCAGTCATGGTGACAGACTTGTCGGTCACGTTGGATGGTGTGAAATAGAGATCGCTGGTGATGATGTTGGCCTCCTTCGCCTCGAGCATAAACTTGAGGCTCTGGTCGTTGCCGTCGAAGAGTGTAACGTCCTTCTGGTCGGCAGAACCATCTTTCACCTTGAGGTTGTGACCCACGTATCCCTTGATGACTGCCTTCTCGACAGTACCACCCTTGGTGTTGAGAGTCAACTCAACCTTCTCGTTTTTCAAAACTACTTTCTGAGCCTGACCCTTCAGCGCCGAATAGAAGAGGGCTGTAGAGTCTGCCTCAATTTTAGCCTTAGCATTCGCCTGGCGCTTAACAGCGGCAGTCTTGCTGGCTTTTTCCATCTCGGCGTGCTTCGCCTTGGCGATGGAGTCCTGAACGAATGCCGCTCTCTGCTCTTCGGCTGATGGCTGGTTGTACCAGCTAAAGCCTATCAGCACTACGGCAATCAGGAGGAAACCGATAATGTTGTTCTTATTCATTATTATTTTTATTGTTTTATTTTCTCTGAAGCGACAGCAAAGGCCGTGCCATTCTGCTGCCTAAAGCCAGCCTGCGCTATTTCTTGTTAGCGATGGCTGTCTTTACAAAGTCAACAAACAATGGGTGTGGCTTCAATACCGTGCTCTGGTACTCTGGATGATACTGTGTACCGATGTACCACTTCAAGCCCGGGATTTCAACTACCTCTACCAGGTCGCTTTCCGGATTGCGGCCTACGCACATCATGCCGTGCTTCTCGAATTCCTTCTGGAATTCGTTGTTGAACTCATAGCGATGGCGATGGCGCTCCTGGATATGCTCCTTCTTATAGATGTTGAACACGCGACTGCCCTGCTTCAGCACGCACTCGTAGGCGCCGAGTCGCATGGTTCCACCCATGTTTGATATGTTCTTCTGCTCCTCCATGATGTCGATGACATTATGCGGAGTCTTCTCATCCATCTCGCGCGAGTTGGCATCCTTGTAGCCCAGCACGTTGCGGGCGAACTCAATCACCATCATCTGCATACCCAGGCAGATGCCGAAGGTAGGGATGTCGTGGGTGCGGGTGTAGTGGGCAGCGATGATCTTGCCCTCGATGCCTCGCTGGCCGAATCCAGGACAGATGACTACGCCATCCTGACCCTTCAGCTGCTCAGCCACGTTCTCTTCTGTGAGATATTCTGAGTTGATGAATGTAATCTTCACCTTGTGGTCGTTGTAGGTGCCGGCATGCGAGAGACTCTCGCGGATGCTCTTGTAGGCATCCTGCAGGTCGTATTTTCCTACGAGACCGATGTTCACCGTCTCGGTAGCCTTGTTTCTGCGGTCGAGGAAAGTTCTCCAAGGACCCAGCGCAGGCTTCTCGCCGATAGGTTCGCCCATCTTGCGGAGAATGGCGGTGTCGAGGCCCTGGTTCTGCATGTTTACAGGCACCTCGTAGATGCTAGGAAGGTCTTCGCTCTGGATTACGCAGTCTAAATCTACGTTGCAGAAGCTAGCCACCTTCTTCAGGATTCCCTCTTCGAGATGCTTCTCGGTGCGGAGAATCAGAACATCTGGCTGAATACCTACGCTCTGCAGTTCCTTCACAGAGTGCTGGGTAGGCTTTGTCTTCAACTCGCCTGCTGCCTTCAGATAAGGCACATAGGTAAGGTGGACGTTGATGGCGTTCTTGCCCAGTTCCCATTTCAGCTGTCGGATAGCCTCCATGTAAGGGGCGCTCTCGATATCGCCGATGGTTCCGCCAATCTCGGTAATCACGAAGTCATAGTGATACTTCTTGCCGAGCAGCTTCACGTTGCGCTTGATCTCGTCGGTGATGTGAGGCACCACCTGGATGGTCTTGCCGAGATAATCGCCACGACGCTCCTTGTCGATGACTGCCTTGTAGATACGACCAGTGGTGAGAGAATTCGCTTTCGTAGTTTGAATGCCGGTGAATCGCTCGTAGTGTCCGAGGTCCAGGTCGGTCTCCATACCATCTACCGTTACGTAGCACTCACCATGCTCATACGGGTTCAGCGTACCCGGGTCGATGTTGATGTATGGGTCAAACTTTTGGATAGTAATGTTGTAACCTCTTGCTTGAAGAAGTTTACCGATGGATGAAGATATGATTCCTTTACCCAAAGAAGAAACCACACCACCAGTTACGAAGATGTACTTTGTTTCAGCCACGATATTTATAATTTAAATTAGAATTATTTGGGTGCAAAGTTACGACATTTTTGTGAAATGAGCAAAAATATTCCTAATAAAGGGCTGAGATTTATGAATTATTTATTACCTTTGTGCCCAAATTTATAAAATTAAGGTATGAAAATAAAATTTGGATTACTCGTTCTTGCCTTCCTCTCGGCTCTGACGCCTGTTTCGGCCCAGCGCAAAGTGAAAAAGGTTGAGGTGGAAAAAGTGCCGCAGAAAACGGTGGCTGACATCTATGCTGATTCGCTTATGAAGAGCCGGCAGCGCATCGATTCCATGAAGATGGACTCTAAGGACAGCAGATATGCCCAGCTCTTTACGCCGCTCACCTTCTATCATGGGCCGGCAGCCCGCATGTTGCGGCTTAAACCTCAGGATGGGGTGAAGGATTCGCTCGGTACAATGCTCGACCAGACTCTGATGGAGGTTTATCTCACGCGTCCCGACCTGGTGCGCAATACTGAGACTCATCTCAAAGAGGTGGGAGCACCGCTGGCTACTCAGAGCAAACCGAAAAAGAATCATCCTGACATCGTAGAGCAGGTGGCTCCGAAGGCGATTGAGGTGGATGCGGCTCCGATGGATATCATCATCACCCGTCCTAACTTCTGGACCATAGGCGGTGATTATTATCTCCAGTTCCTGCAAAACTATGTTTCTGACAACTGGTATAAGGGTGGTGAGAGTAATTATTCGGTGCTCGGAAGAGTGACGATGTTTGCCAACTACAATAACAAGCAGAAGGTTAAATGGGAAAATAAAGTGGAGATGCGCCTGGGTTACCAGACTTCGAAGGGTGATACGGTTCATACGCTGAAGACGAGCGATGATATGATACGATACACCGGAAAACTCGGTCTGCAGGCTTCAAAGAAGTGGTATTACACCATTCAGGTTGTCGGCCAGACCCAGTTTACGCATGGTTACAAGAACAATGACAAGAAGGTTTACTCCGATTTCTTCTCGCCATTCAATCTGAACCTCTCTGTCGGTATGGATTATAATGTAGACTGGTTCCATCATCGCCTGAAGGGTAGTGCTCATCTGGCTCCTCTGGCTTTCAACTGGAAGTATGTGGGCAGAGAGTCGCTGGCTACGCGATACGGACTGGAAGAGGGGCAGCATGGTATGACCGATTACGGTTCTGAGTGTACCTTCGACCTGTCGTGGCAGATAGCGGATAATATCAAGTGGAAGACCCGTCTCTGGGGATACACCACTTACAAGCGTGCAGAAATAGAGTGGGAAAACACCATCACCTTCCAGTTTAACCGCTATATTTCTACCAACATCTTCCTCTATCCGCGTTTCGACGATGGTGTGAAGCGCAAGGATGATAAGAGCTATTGGCAGTTTAAGGAATTCATGTCAGTAGGTTTCTCTTATTCGTTCTAGTATAAGCTGTTGACTGTAAACACAATAAAGGCTCGTTCCTGTAGCAGGAGCGAGCCTTTGTTGTATCTGTTAGAATCGGAAGCAAACCTCGGCATCTGCCATGGAGTAATTATGCTTCGCGAGTGTCTTGTCGTTGATGAGCGCATACTCGGTTAGGATAGAGATTCGCTTGCCGATGTGGAAGTTCAAACCTGCCTCATACTGGGTTCTCTGCATGTTGCTCTTGCCGTTAGGCTGATACATGTCGTAACGCGCCTTCACGTCGATACGGCTGTTCTTTGGCAGCTGAGCCAATGGGGCGATAACCAATCCGTAAACACCCTGTGCCTTATCGCCAATCTTTTCATTAAGATTGCAGTCCTTGGCGTTAGCATCGTTGAAGTTGGTGATGCTCTTGGCAAAAGCCTTGCCGGTAGAGTGGATGTACTCAGAACGTACGGTCCAGCCGTCTTTCTTATATTCGAAAGAGAAGGCGTAGCGGTTCTGGTTGAGGCTGCGAACCTCGTTGGTATGAGTAATCTCTTTGGTGGCACCAGGAGTTACGCTAGAGGTTGGGTCTGCAACGGTTTCCGTCCAGTTGCCCTTTCTTGCATAAGAACCGGTCCATCCAAAGGCACCGATTCGCATGCCGCTTACTGGCATTACCCATACGCCACCAATCACATTCTTCTGATTGTCAACGTCCTTGGTATTGGTTCCCTGTCCGTTGAATACACCAATCTGATAGTGCAGCAGGTTTCTGCCGTTGGCATTCTTGAGGAAATCACCCTGGAGCTGTAAACCGATGTCACGACCATTGGAAGCGTGTTCGCCGGCACGGTCGCTGAAACCCGCCAACTTGCTCACGTTCTGTGAATAACCCATAAAGCCCTGGTCGATAGGATGCATCGGGTTCTCGAAGGTAAATGGGTTCTTGAACTGACCAATCTTCACCTTGAAATAGTCGTACTTCTGCCATTCTGCAAACAAATCCACCATTCTTGGACTTGAACCCAGGTTGGAAGTGTTGCCGTTAAACTGGATCTGGGTCTTCCAGTAGAAGTCGTCTGCAATGCGACCCTCCAAGGCGATACGGCCCATTCGGATGTTGAACGAGTTGGATTCCGCGTTCTTCTGGCCACTATACTGGTACTGGATCATGCCATATCCCGACAATTTCACATTGCTCAACCATGAAGGCAATTCGATGGTCTGCTTCTTTTGGGCGCTGGCTGAGACTGCCGTCAAAGCCATGAGCGCCAGGATGATACCTTTTTTCATCTTATTTCTATTTTGTTTTTAGGTTTATTTCTTTGCAGCGAGTTCCTCTTCTGTCAGGTCTTCTGCCTGGGCAGCCTGGAGAGCAAGCTTCTCTGCCTCCTTGGCAGCTTTGGCTTCAGCGATCGCCTTCTCACGCTCTTTGCGCTCCTTCTTCTTCTGCTTGATTTCAGCATCGCTGCGCTTCTCGAGCAATACCACGTTCTCTACGTGAGGAGTATGAGGGAACATATCAACTGGCTGGACAGCAGCTACCTTGTAGTGGTCGTCCATCAGCTGCAGGTCGCGAGCCTGGGTAGCAGGGTTGCAGCTTACATATACGATGCGGTTAGGCGCTGCGTTCAGAATCACGTTCACTACATCAGGGTGCATGCCGGCACGTGGAGGGTCGGTGATGATGACATCTGGGCGACCGTGCTGGGCGATGAAGTCATTGGTCAGGATATCCTTCATGTCGCCTGCATAGAAGAGGGTGTTCTCAATGTTGTTTATCTGGGAATTCACCTTGGCATCCTCTATGGCCTCTGGCACGTATTCGATGCCGATCACCTTCTTTGCCTTGTGAGCCACGAAGTTGGCGATGGTTCCTGTGCCGGTGTAGAGGTCGTAAACCAGCTCATCTCCGGTGAGGTTGGCAAACTCGCGCGCCACGCAGTAGAGGTGGTAAGCCTGTTCGGTGTTAGTCTGATAGAAACTCTTTGGACCCACCTTGAACTTCAAATCCTCCATCAGCTCGAAGATGTGGTCGTTGCCCTTGAAGAGGATGAGGTCCAGATCGTTGATGGTATCATTTCCCTTCTGGTTATCTACATACATGAGTGAGGTAATCTGAGGGAACTTGTCAGCCACCTGCTGCATCAGTTCCAAGGCTCTCTGCTCATCGCCCTCCTCATCGTAGTGGAACTGGAATACGAGCATCCACTCGCCTGTATTCGAATTGCGGATCATCATGTCGCGGAGCAATCCGTGCTGCTCACGAAGATCGTAGAAGGTATAGTCGTGAGAATCAGCGTATTCGAAAACGAAGTTGCGGATTTCGTTGCAGAGGTCATCCATCAGCCAGCACTTCTTGATAGGATAAATCTTGTCGAAGGCACCGGTGATATGGAAGCCGATAGCATTCTGGGCGTGACGCTCCTTGAGTGAAGTTACGGTATCATCCTCTTTCTGAGGAAGTTGAGCCAACTCTTCTGAAGTAAACCAACGCTTGTTGCTGCATCCGAACTCAATCTTGTTCCGGTACTCCTGGGTCTTCACGCTGCCCATGATAGGGCGGAACTCAGGGAGTTCGATCTTGCCGATGCGGGTGAGCTGGTCTTCCACCTGCTTCTGCTTCGCCTTGATCTGCTCCTCGTAAGGGAGGTTCTGCCATTTGCAACCGCCACAGATGCCGAAGTGCTCGCACATAGGCTCCTGTCTTACGTCGCTCTTCTTGATGAAGCGAACTACCTTCGCCTCGCAATACTTATGTTTTTTCTTAACTACCTGCAAATCTACCACATCGCCAGGTACGCAGAAAGGCACGAAGATGACCTGGTCATCTACGCGAGTGATGCACTTACCCTCGGCTGCTACGGCCTCGATGGTGATGTTCTCCAAGAGAGGTAATGGTTTACGTTTTCTTGCCATAATTCAAATTTGTTTTTTTATGGCTGCAAAGTTAATACATTTTTGCGAGAAACGAAAGAGTTGTCCCGGTTTTTTTCAGTCTTTGTCCCGGATGTTGGGAGGTGGAGAGGAATGGAAGGAGGTGGAGATAGGAGGGGAAAGGGAGAGAAAGACGAGAGGAAAAGGTGAATGAGGTGAAAGTGAAAAGGTGAATGAAGTGAAAGTGAAAAGGTGAATGAGGTGAATGGTGAACTGGGTGAATTTGATGAATATGCTGCGAATGGCAAAAAGGTCAAAAGGTCAAAAGTGACTTTTCGTAAAAAGAGATGGGTTGATGCCAGTTTCTTGATTATTGTTGATGCCTGTTTCTTGAATATTCTGGTATAAGATTTCTTCTATATATAATAAAGTAGTACTTACGCGCGTACATTATTAAATGCTTTTTTGATAATTAATGGTATTTAATAGTCTTAATCTTGATATTTGATTATTGTTATATGATGTTTAGGATTCGTCTCATTTCTGTTCTTTGAAAAATCACATTCGCAAAACCGACTGATTCACCCAATTCACCATTCACCTCGTTCACCTTTTCACTTTCACTTTTTCACTTTCACTTTTTCACTTTTGTCAAATGTGACTTTTGACCTTTTGACTTTTTCTAGAACGCAAGTCCGCTAGGCGTCCCGCCGGATTTGCAATCCGGCGTTAAAAAATGTCCTAACCTATTTCGGCTCTGCGGATTTGTAATCCGCAGCAAAGGAGTATGCTTTTTCTTTTATAGGGGGATTACAAATCCCCCGTTGTCTATAGGTCGAACCTTTTTTAACGACGGATTGCAAATCCGCCGGGACGCCTGCCGGGGTCAAATCCGCCGGGACGCCTGGCGGAAGACTTTCTTATGACACACCCTCACCTTTCCTCTCCCGGTGCCCATTTTCCTACGTCGCGACGTAGCAATTCCTGCGTCCCGACGTAATAATTCCCGCGTCGCGACGTAGGAAAAGGCGGCCCTGATGGGGTATTCAGCCTCTCAAACTGTCAGAATCTCTTTCTTTGTCAACTTATAAATTCCTCTCAATCGTTGCATATTGATAGTAGATTGTTAAAAATAGTCCCGTGTGTGCGACAACAGTGTGAAATGTAATCTCGAGATAGCAAAAAAGAGTATAAAAGTTTGGTAGTTTCAGAGAAATGTTGTATATTTGCATCATCAACAAAAAATTGATAATAACTAGAATTATATAATATTTTTGAACCTATAACAAAATGAACGAAAAAAGAGTTTATACATTCGGCAATGGACAAGCCGAAGGAAATGCGAAGATGCGCGAAGTTCTTGGCGGTAAGGGTGCAAACCTCGCTGAGATGAATCTTATCGGTGTACCTGTTCCTCCAGGTTTCACTATCACAACTGATACCTGTAACGAGTATTATGAGGTTGGTGAGGAAAAAATCAAGGAACTTCTTCAGGACGAAGTAACTGCCGCTGTAGCTCATACAGAGGCATTGATGAACTGCAAGTTCGGTTCCGTAGAGAATCCTCTCCTCGTTTCAGTACGTTCAGGTGCTCGCGCATCTATGCCAGGTATGATGGATACCATCCTCAACCTTGGTTTGAATGATGAGGTGGCTGAGGGTATGGTCAAGAAGACCGGTAATCCTCATTTCGTTTACGATTCATATCGTCGTTTCGTACAGATGTATGGTGATGTTGTTATGGGTCTTAAGCCAGTTAACAAGGAAGATATCGACCCATTCGAGGCTATCATCGAAAAGGTGAAGGAAGAGCAGGGGGTTACTCTCGACAAGGACCTCTCTGTAGAGTCGCTCAAGAAGCTCGTTGAACTCTTCAAGGCTGCCATCAAGGAGCAGACTGGTCAGGATTTCCCTACCAATCCTATCGAGCAGCTCTGGGGTGCTATCTGCGCAGTATTCCGTTCTTGGATGAACGAGCGCGCTATCCTCTACCGTAAGATGGAAGGTATTCCTGATGAGTGGGGTACAGCTGTTTCTGTCATGGCGATGGTATTCGGTAACATGGGCGAGACTTCTGCTACAGGTGTTTGCTTCTCTCGTGATGCAGGTAATGGTGAGAACCTCTTCAATGGTGAGTATCTTATCAATGCACAGGGTGAGGACGTAGTAGCTGGTATCCGTACACCACAGCAGATTACAAAGATCGGTTCTCAGCGCTGGGCTGAGCGTGCTGGCATCTCAGAGGAGGAGCGCGTTGCTAAGTATCCTTCTATGGAAGAGGCTATGCCTGAGCTTTACAAGGAGCTCGACGCTCTCCAGGATAAGCTGGAGCACCACTATCACGATATGCAGGACATGGAGTTCACCGTACAGGAAGGCAAGCTCTGGTTCCTCCAGACACGTAACGGTAAGCGTACAGGTACCGCTATGGTGAAGATTGCTATGGATCTCCTCCACGAGGGTATGATCGATGAGAAGACTGCTATCCTCCGCTGTGAGCCACAGAAGCTCGATGAGCTTTTGCACCCAGTATTCGATAAGCTCGCTCTCTCTAAGGCTAAGGTGATTACACAGGGTCTCCCTGCTTCTCCAGGTGCTGCCTGCGGTCAGATCGTATTCCACGCTGACGATGCTCAGGAGTGGCACGAGGATGGCAAGAAGGTCATCATGGTTCGTATCGAGACTTCTCCTGAAGACCTCGCTGGTATGTCGGCTGCCGAGGGTATCCTTACCGCTCGTGGTGGTATGACTTCTCACGCTGCCGTAGTGGCTCGTGGTATGGGTAAGTGCTGTGTATCTGGTGCTGGCTCTATCAACGTTGACTACAAGACTAAGACTGTTGAGATTGAGGGCGTAGTTTACAAGGAGGGTGATTACATCTCTCTGAACGGTACTACAGGTCAGGTTTACGCAGGACAGATTGAGACAAAGGCTGCAGAGCTTTCTGGCGACTTCAAGGAGCTGATGGACCTCTGCGACAAATATACTAAGATGGAGATCCGTACCAATGCAGATACTCCACACGATGCTGAGGTAGCTCGTGCATTCGGTGCCAAGGGTATCGGTCTGACACGTACAGAGCACATGTTCTTCGATGATCAGAAGATCGTTGCCATGCGTGAGATGATTCTGGCAGACTCTGTTGAGGGTCGTGAGAAGGCTCTTGCCAAGCTCCTCCCATATCAGAAGGCTGACTTCTACGGAATCTTGAAGGCTATGGATGGCTGCCACGTGAACATCCGCTTGCTCGACCCACCTCTCCACGAGTTCGTACCACACGATTTGGCTGGTCAGCAGACTATGGCCAAGGAGATGGGCGTAAGCGTTGAGGAAATCAAGAAGCGTGTGAACTCTCTGGCAGAGAACAACCCTATGCTCGGTCATCGTGGTTGCCGTCTCGGTATCACATTCCCAGAGATTACAGCTATGCAGACTCGTGCCATCCTCGGTGCAGCTTGTGAGTTGAAGAAGGAAGGTTACAACCCATGTCCTGAAATCATGGTTCCGCTCATCGGTACTGTTCAGGAGCTCAAGCAGCAGAAGGCTATCATCCTCGCTACTTCTAAGGAAGTATTCATCGAGTACGGCGTAGAGGTTGAGTTCGAGATCGGTACAATGATTGAGATTCCTCGTGCTGCCCTTACAGCAGGTCAGATTGCAGAAGAGGCTCAGTACTTCTCATTCGGTACTAACGACTTGACACAGATGACCTTCGGTTACTCTCGTGACGACATCGCTTCATTCCTCCCTGCATACATGGAGAAGAAGATCTTGAAGGTTGACCCATTCCAGGTTCTCGACCAGGAGGGTGTTGGTCAGCTCATCAAGATGGCAGTAGAGAATGGTCGTGCTACCCGTCCTAACCTCCGCACAGGTATCTGCGGTGAGCACGGTGGTGAGCCTTCATCAGTTAAGTTCTGCGCTAAGGTTGGTATGAACTACGCTTCATGCTCTCCATTCCGCGTGCCAATCGCCAGACTTGCGGCGGCGCAGGCTGCTGTTGAGGAGTAAATCTCTTCTGAAAGAAGATTGTACGATTAATGATTAGATAATTAGAGGAAAGTGTTTCGTAATGAAGCGCTTTCCTCTTTTTCGTCTTTTTTAGGTTAAATTTCGAAAGAAAATGAGCAAATCATTTGCAAGTTACATTTATTTTCCGTAATTTTGTCGGAAAATAGAGAAATATGGCAGCAAAAGAAGAAAAGGAAAAGGCAAAGTTTGTCAGAGAAACTGTAGTAAAGTATTTCTTTGATATGAGTAAATCCACTTTTACTGTAATGGTATTAGGTGGGATGGCGGCTCTGTTTGGTATAGTTCAGACCAATCAGGAAGATTCTTACTGGGCGATATTTTGGGGTGTTTTCTTAACTGTCATTTTATTTATAATAGGTTTGTTAATTTCTAAAAGGTAGATATATGAATACATTAGCTTTAACTTTTGCCGTTTGCTCAATAGTAGCATTGGCCTTTCTTGCATGGCTCTTTACTCCTTGGGGAAAGAAGTGGTCGAAGGAATTGTAGTGATGAAGAAGATAAAATATATATTATGTGCTTGCCTGATGATGGCAAGTATGGGCATGGAAGCAAAGTCGATGAAAGACTTGCTGGTTTCGATGCCCGATTCTGTTGTGCCTTATCTCAACCACAACCTGCGGCTGGAATTTGCTGAGCTGCAGGAGATGGGAGTGAAGGCAGAAGTGAAGAATCTGTTAGGCGAAACGAGTGTGATGGATACGCTGACTGCTGATTTCGCCCAGTTGAGAACAAGCAAGAGCGCTACTTTGCAGATGAAGAAACTGCCATCGGCTAACGGCGATTCGCTGCTTTGCGTGGTGAAGACGTTTGCCGGAGTAGAGAAGGAGAGTGAACTCTATCTCTTTAATCAGGATTGGCAAGAGCAGGATGCCAGCAGAATTTTCGATGGAAAATCTTTGCAGGAACTCGCTTCCGGACTTGTTGCCAAACCCGATACGATGAGTGAGGCTAGGTTTGAGGAACTTAAGGGGAAAATTGAACTCAAAATCGTGAGTGCTTTGCTCTTGCAACACGAAAACAGTCTCGTAGTGCGCTTGGCTTTCCCTTTCCTGTCTGCTGACGATAAGAAGGCTGTAAATGCAATAAAAGTGCAAAGAAAATTTAATTGGAATGGTAAAACTTTTAAGGAGAGTTAAATTCTTGAAGTTTTTTGCTATAAACTATTGCAGGTTACAAGATTATTTGTACCTTTGCATCGTGTTTTTCATGGTATTAGATTATTAAGGTTAATAAAAGATTGGTTGTCGTGAGACAATCAATTTTTTTTGTCCCTATCTGAAGGCTTCAGCCCCCTTGTCTTTCCCATCGGCTGGAGGCCGTTGGTTCAGACCGCAGGGCGATGTTTAGAAGATAACCATTCCGATGATACCGCAGATGAAAAGCAGCAGGATAGGGTTGGTCTTTCTGAATTTTGTGAAGTAGAAAGCAGCCAGAAACAGCACGATACTTGCTCCGAAGACAAACGGATTGTCGGTTGGTGATCCGAAGTTCTCTTTATTCATCAGGAGAACAGCGGCAGCAGCTATCAGTCCGATGATGGCAGGGCGTAGTCCCGCAAAGATATCCTTTACGATTTTAGAATCCTTGTGCGTAATCAGATAACGGCTGATGAGAATCATGATGATAAAAGGCAGCCACATGATGGAGAGCGAAGCCAATACCGAACCCAGACAGGCTGCCCAAGTAGGATAGCCGTCGTGAAGGCAGGCGGTATAACCTACGTAGGTGGCACAGTTGATGCCGATAGGTCCCGGTGTAGACTGGCTGATAGCCACAATATCCGTAAACTCAGCATTGGTAAGCCAATGGTTCTTCACTACCGTCTCGTTATGGATGAGCGAAAGCATCGCATATCCACCACCAAAATTAAATGTACCAATCTTGGTAAATATCAGAAATAATTTCAGAAATAGCATATCTTTACTTTGAACTTTGAATTTTGAACTTTATGATTAGCTTTGCTTCTTGTATTTTCCGTAGAGCCAGCCCAGCACTCCGGCAGCAATGATGATGTAGATAGGGGAGATGCCGAAAGCTGCAATCAGCAGACAGCAGACAACGGGAATCCAGATGTTGTAGCGGTTGATGTTTGCCGTCTTTGCCATCTTGAAGCAAGGCGCAGCAATGAGCGCTACCACGGCAGGGCGCACACCCATGAAGAACTTGCCCACCCAATAATTGTCCTTGAAATGCTGGAAGAACATGGCGATGATGAGAATGGCGATGATAGAAGGCAGGGCTATACCAATGGCACCCACAATGCCTCCCCAGACTCCCTTCAGTTTATAGCCGATATGACTCGCCATATCGATGGCGAAGATGCCCGGAGTGGTCTGCGCCACTACCATGATATCCATGAACTCCTGCTTGTCCATCCACTTGTTCTTGTCTACAAATTCTTGTTCCATGATCGGTATCATGGCGTAGCCTCCGCCTAGCGTGAAAGCCCCGATTTTATTGCACGTGATGAAAAATTTTACTAACATATCAGTTGCTTCTATATTGTTTTTCTCTTATATCTGTTGAAATCGACTGCAAAAATACACATAATTTGTTAAATATGCTAGCTTTCATGCGGATAATCTTCAAAATCGTGTGCTTTTTTCCCGAATTTTTGTATCTTTGCAGCTAATATTTTATAATAAAAAGACATTAAACTATGAATCTGAAAGTACGCCTAGCAGTGATGAACTTCCTGGAGTTTGCAGTTTGGGGAGCTTATCTTACGTCTATGGGCAACTATCTCGGCAAGGCTGGGATGGGTGCTGAGATTTCCTGGTTCTATACCATCCAGGGAATCGTATCTATTTTTATGCCTACATTGATGGGCATTGTTGCTGATAAGTATATCCAGCCGCAACGTCTTTTGGGCTATTGTCACCTTTTGGCAGGAGCAGCCATGATAGGTCTGTTCGGTATGGGACAGGCTAGCCAGACTCCTAATGAGGCAATGTTTATAGCTGTTTATACCTTCAGCGTGGCATTCTATATGCCTACATTGGCATTGTCAAATACTTCTGCATTCAGTATATTGAAGAGCAACGGGCTTGACACCGTGAAGGCCTTCCCGCCAATTCGCGTGTTCGGAACCGTGGGTTTCATCCTTACGATGTGGATTGTGAACTGTGCTACCTGGGACAACGGTTCATTCTCGTTCCTGTTGAGCGAGAACGCCCATAAGTTCCAGTATACCCATTATCAGTTCCTGGTATCGGGTGTGCTCAGCATCCTTCTCTTCCTCTATTGCTTCTCATTGCCTAGCTGTCCTGTAGTGAAGAAAGAGGCTAAGAGTTGGGTTGAGACATGGGGTTTCGATGCCTTCAAACTCTTCAAGAGCCGTGAGATGGCGATGTTCTTCATCTTCTCTTGTATGCTTGGTATGAGCCTGCAGGTAACCAATGGCTATGCCACTCCGTTCATTACCAGTTTCAAGGGCGATCCAACGATGCTTGATACCTTTGCAGCTAACAATGCTACGCTTCTGGTATCCATCTCTCAGGTTGCCGAGGCGCTCTGTATCCTTCTGATTCCATTCTTCCTGAAGCGATATGGCATCAAGGTTGTGATGCTCATCGCCATGTTGGCATGGGTTTTGCGATTCGGTTTCTTCGGATTGGGCAATCCTGCATTCCCGGGTGTTACCTTCTTCATCCTCTCATGCATCGTTTACGGTGTAGCTTTCGACTTCTTCAATGTGTCGGGCGGTCTGTTTGTAGACCAGAAATGTGATGTGAAGGTAAGAGCATCGGCTCAAGGTCTGTTCATGCTGATGACCAACGGTCTGGGTGCATCTATCGGAACCATTCTCGCAGGTATGGTCATCAACCATTACTGCCACTGGACAGACGATGGCTATCTGATGGGTGACTGGAAAACCTGCTGGTTCATCTTTGCCGGTTATGCGCTCGTGGTAGCTGTAGCCTTTGCTGTCCTTTTCCGTCCGAAGAAAGAACAGAAATAAGAAAGAAAAAGGGTCATACTCAACACGAGAGTAAAAACAGATAACGTAAGAATATAATAAATTTAAATAAAGAAAGGGTACATAATGATGTTGTACAAACTTAAACTCGCTGCCTGCTTTGGCATCCCGGAAGGTTTCGGGACATGTATTATTAGTTTGGTAGACGAAGCCGAAAAAAGAGCTTTATCTATCCTGACTCAGGAATATGTAGCAGAGCAGCTGAAGGCATGTAATTCGAAAACTTCTGACTTTAATAATGATGTGATTTCTGTGCTTTGGACACTATTTGACAGGCAAAATGTAGACGATTTCTATCTCGAATTCGATGCTACGCCAGAGAGGGGAATATATGCTACTCTTGTGAATAAAATCACAAATGAGCGAATGAGTATCAAACCTGACCAGGCTGTGTTGCTGGCTATGGCTGCGGATATGGAAATGTATACAACAGAGATGGTTATGAAGGAGCTTTCTACTCCTTTTAATAAAGAGAACGTGACTTCGACAGCATGTTCCGTTCCACTCTTGGCCTTGCCAGACCAAATGCTCGAGAAAGCATTGGATTGTGCTATTAATGAAGAAGATTACGAAGCAGCCTCAGCTATTCGCGATGAGATAGAGCGCCGCAAAGCCAAAAAAGGTGAATAAATAAAGGATATTTTTACGGAATAACAGAAAATAAAGAAGAAAAAGTAACAATAAGAGAAAATGAAAGAAGTTAGATTTTTCTATGTGCCAGATGCGGCTACGCAGACAGAACTGCCTCAGGAAGAGGCTACTCATGCACTCAGGGTTTTGCGTATCCAGGCGGGGGACGAATTGTTCCTGATGGATGGCAAGGGGGTGTTCTACCGCGCAGAAGTCTCGCTGGCTACCAACAAACGCTGCATCTATGAGGTGAAGGAGGTTATGCCGCAGCAGCCTGCCTGGCGCGGACACATTCACCTGGCCATCGCCCCGACAAAGATGATGGACCGCATAGAATGGATGACCGAAAAGGCTACGGAAATCGGCTTCGATGAAATCTCTTTCCTCAACTGCAAGTTTTCTGAACGAAAGGTAATCCGCACCGACCGCGTAGACAAGATTGTGGTTTCTGCCGTCAAGCAGAGCCACAAGGCGTGGAAACCTGTAGTCAACGAACTGCAGAACTTTAAAGATTTTATTACTACTCCCCGCAATGGCAGAAAGTTTATCTGCCATTGCTATGAGGAGATTGAAAAGAAAGACTTTTTTACCGAGATTTCCAAGTCATGTCCAGCTGATGATTCCGCCGGAGCAGCCCAGGAGGGTACTGATGACATCACCGTGCTGGTAGGACCTGAGGGCGATTTCTCTATCGATGAGGTGAGACTGGCCCTGGAAAACGGATATGAGAGTGTTTCGCTTGGCACCAGTCGCCTCCGTACGGAAACAGCAGGATTGGTGGCTGTCAACATGTGCCATCTGGCAAGAAGAATATAGCAAGTTATATCCATACGCCCTTGAAGGGCTGAAGCTTTAAAATATTTACTAGTGTGATGAAAAGATTGTATAAGAGTTTGATGTTCATGTGCTTGGCTGTCGTATTGGGATTGCTGAGCTCATGCTCGGGCACTGACTATCTCAATGCCATTCCAAAGAAAAGTACTGCGCTCATCTCTGTTGATATGCAGCAGATGGCATCCGGCAAGAGCGATGAAGACAAGGCGGGAATGCTCAAGTCTCTGTTGCACGTTGAAGATGCATCGAAGTGTGGCATCGACATCTCAGAGAAGATATTCCTCTTTGAGAGTGCTGATGGCAACCTCGGACTTTGTGCTAAGGTGAGCGATGAGGGCGATGTGGAAGACTGGCTTGCCTCGCTTGCCAAACAGCATATCGCTACAGAGGTGAAAGAGCGCAAAGGCTTTCATTTCTCTGTATTGAAAAATTCGTGGCTGGTCGGCTTTTCTGATCAGGCACTCCTCGTTATGGGACCGGTTGTAGCCGATGCGCAGGCCCAGCTCCAGCAGCAGATGGTGAAATATCTGAAGGCTGATGAGGGCGAAGGTATTACCGCATCGCCTATGTTTGAACGGCTGGAAACCATCACCTCGCCTATGGCTATGGTGGCTCAGGCTCAGGCGTTGCCGGAGAAGTTCGTAGCTCCATTTACCCTTGGCACGCCTAAGGATACCGACCCTTCGCAGGTAGTGATTGCTGCCGAGATGGTCGTGAAAGACGGTATTCTGCAGGTGAAGGGAGAAACCTTCTCCTTTAATAAAGAAATAGATGAGGCTCTGAAGAAGGCGGCTCAAACCTATCGTCCGGTCAAGGGCAGCTACGTCAAGTCAATGCCTGCTGATGCACTGGCGGGTATCTTCATGAACGTAAAGGGCAATCAGTTTCTGCCGATGATGCAGAGCAACCGCAGCCTTCAGACCCTCCTGATGGGTATCAACCAGGCCATCGACATGGATAATATCATCCGTAGTGTGGATGGAGATATGGCTATCGTGATGCCTTCGCTTACAGATAACAATATGCAGATGACGATGGCTGCTAAACTGTCGCATGCCAATTGGTTGGGCGATGTTGATTATTGGAAAACTTCATGTCCGGCTGGTGCGAAGATAGCCAATTGGGGAAAGAATGCTTACTTCTATACCGATGGCAAGACCTCGTTCTATTTCGGTGTGACGGATGACAAGCAGTTCTTTAGCGGAAGTGACCAGCTGATGGCGCAATATGCCGTGAAACCAAGTAATCATCCGATAGATGCAAAGATTCAGAAACTCATCGTCGGTCAGAAACTGGCAATGGTCATCAATCTCGCCAAGAGTTCTGATAGTGACGGCTCGGGCAAGAATGATGCCATCTCTACCGTAACCGGTCTGCTCACCCCAGTCTTCGGAAATCTTACTTCGGTGGTCTATACTTTAAAGGTAAAAGAGTAAAAGGGTAAAAAAGTAAAAAGAACCTCCCTCCTCTGCGCCCCCGTTCCTAGCGATTCTATCGCTAGTCCCCCAAAAAGTCCTAATTTAAAAGGTAAAAGATTAAACATTAAACATAAAAAAAGTGGAAAAGATTCAGCTTCATTCCGTTCTCCCACAGGTTTTTGCCCAGCGCAACGACCTGAATTCGGAGATATGGAAGCAGGATGTTACCTTCGAGAAAGGTCATCTTTATCTTATCGAGGCAGAGAGTGGCAGCGGAAAGAGTACTTTCTGCAGCTATGTGCTCGGCTATCGTCACGACTACAGCGGAAGCGTGATGTTCGACAATGATGTTACCGCCAACTATAAGGTGAAAGACTGGGTAGAGATGCGCAAGCGTCACATCAGCCATCTCTTTCAGGAACTCCGTCTCTTCCCTGAGCTTACTGCCCTGGAGAATGTAGAAATCAAAAACAAGATAACCGGATTCAAGACGCGTGAGCAGATACTGAAATGGTTTGATATGCTCGGTATTGCTGATAAGGTAGATGCCAAAATCGGCAGAATGTCGTTCGGACAGCAGCAGCGTGTGGCAATGATGCGTGCGCTCTGTCAGCCTTTCGATTTCATTCTCGCTGATGAGCCTATCAGTCACCTCGACGACAACAATTCGCGCATCATGGCAGATATCATGATGACCGAAGCGAAGGCGCAGGGGGCTGGCGTTATCGTAACCAGTATAGGTAAACACATGGACTTAAACTATGAACATATATTTAGATTATGAATCTCGTTTGGAAATTATTGCGTCAGCATATCAGCATACCTCAGTTTGCGGGCTTTGCCTTCGCTAATCTCTTCGGTATGCTCATCGTTCTTTTCGGCTTTCAGTTTTATAAAGACGTGCTGCCTGTCTTCACTCAGCAAGACAGTTTCATGAAAGCCGACTACCTCATCATGAGCAAGAAGATAGGTATGGGAAATACAATCAGCGGCCGTTCCAATACCTTCTCGGGTTCTGAAATCGATGAAATCGGCGACCAGAAGTTTGTAAAGAAGATAGGAAAATTCACCTCTACAGAATATAAGGTAGATGCCCAGATGGGTGTAAACGGCGTGAACGTTCTGAACAGCGAACTCTTCTTCGAGAGTGTGCCTGACGGTTTTGTTGATGTGCCGCTCAAGGACTGGAAATATACGCCGGGAACTCAGGAGGTGCCAATCATCCTCCCGCGTACCTATATTAATATGTATAACTTCGGTTTCGCCCAGAGTCATTCGCTCCCTAAAATCAGCGATGGACTGATGGGCATGATTGATTTCAATATACAGATTCAGGCTGGCGGCAAGAAAGAGCAGTTCAAGGGAAAGGTAATCGGTTTCTCTTCGCGACTCAATACCATCCTCGTTCCACAGGCTTTCATGGACTGGAGTAACCAGGAATTTGCGCCAAACCAGAAGAGTGATCCTAACCGCCTCATCGTAGAGGTAGGAAACCCGGGAGACGAGAACATCACCAAATACCTGGATGATAATGGTTATGAGGTAGAGACAGACAAGCTGGATGCAGAGAAGACTACCTATTTCCTTCGCATGATGGTATCAATGGTGATGATTATCGGTTTGGTTATCTCCGTTTTGAGCTTCTACATTCTGATGCTCAGCATCTATCTGCTGGTTCAGAAGAACTCTTCTAAGTTAGAGAATCTTCTTCTGATAGGTTACAGTCCGAATAATGTAGCAAAACCATATCAGGTGCTCACCATTGCGCTGAACATCGCGGTACTCATTATCGCGTGGATTATCCTCTTCTTCCTCCGCGATTACTACATGGGCTTCATCGAAACCCTCTTCCCTGATATCGACGAGGGCACCATGCTCCCAGCCATTGCTCTAGGTCTGCTCCTGTTCCTGATAGTTTCTATCCTGAACATCGTAGCCATCCGTCGCAAGGTGATGAGCATCTGGCAGCGCAAGGAGTAAGAGCGCCTAGCCTCCGTTCCAGGCGATTCCATCGCTTGTCATAAAAGCTCAGCCCCCCCGCTTTTAGCCCCGAAAAAACTATAAGCAACCCCTTGCTATAAATAACAAATTAAAAGAAATCTGCGTTATTTGCTTAACGCAGATTTTTTTATGTTATAAAACACTATTTTTCATGTTTTTGTAACAAATAAAAGCAATTTTTTTATTACTTTTGCAACCGATAACAATATAAGAGGGGGTCATATCCCCAAGTTTTAATAATTTTATATAATAAAAGGTATGCAGAAAAGATTGCATTTATTAGTGGCTTTGCTGGCCTTTATGGTAACCACAGCCATGGCGCAGATTACTACATCTAGCGTTAGTGGTAAAATTACAGCTAATGGCGAAGATGTCATAGGCGCTACAATCAAGATTGTTCACCAACCTTCTGGTACAGTCTATCGTGCAGTGACCAACATGGATGGTCGTTATTCTATTCAGGGTATGCGCCCGGGTGGACCTTATGTTCTGGAAGTAACCTACGTGGGTTACAAGAACAAGCAGGTAAAGGGCATTTCTCTTTCTCTTGGTCAGAATACAGTCTTGAATGAGACTTTGGCTGAAGATGCAGCTCAGTTGGAAGACGTAGTAGTTGTAGCCAATCGTAACAACAACATGCGCACCGACCGTGCTGGTGCAACAACAAGTATTGATGCAACACACATTGAGGCAATTCCTACCGTTTCACGTAGCATGAACGACCTCTTGAAGTTGACCCCACAGGCTTCTACCGTAGGTGGTTTCTCTGTTGGTGGTGGTAACTTCCGTCAGAGCTATGTAACTGTAGATGGTGCAGCATTCAACAATGCTTTTGGTATCGGTTCTAACCTTCCTGGTAATGGCTCACCAATCTCACTTGATGCATTGGATCAGATTTCTGTATCTTCATCTCCTTTTGATGTCCGTTTGAGTGGTTTCACTGGTGGTGCTATTAATGCAGTAACCAAGAGCGGTACCAATCAGTATAAGGGTTCTGCTTATATGTATACTACCAATTCTCATCTTAAAGGTAACAAGGTGGATGATTACGAGTTGACCCGTCTTCAGTCTCATACTACTACTTGGGGTGCAACTGTTGGTGGTCCTATCATCAAGGATAAGTTGTTCTTCTTCGTAAATGGTGAATATGAAGTTCAGATGGCTGCTGGCCCTTCGGCTGTGGCTCGTGCTTCAGAAAACGATGCATGGAACTTTTCTTCTGGTACAGTACATCGCCCTACAGTAGGTGATATCAGTACATTGACAAATTTCCTTTCCAGCAAGTATGGATATAACCCAGGCCGTTATCAGGGCTATTCATTGGATACTCCTGCCTACAAGATTTTGGCACGTTTGGATTGGAATATCAATGAGACAAACAAGTTGAATTTCCGTTTCTCTCGTTCACATTCAAAGGATTCTAATGCTCCATCGTCTTCAACCAGTCCTTTCTCAACCAATGCACTCTATTTGGGAGGTGAAGGAATTTCTGCAGGCAAGGGTAATCGTACTTCTAATTCGGCAATGTATTTTGAAAGTGCGCGTTATTGCAAAGACCGCAACTTTACCTCTTTTGCAGCAGAATGGAACTCAAAGTGGGGCATCGTCAACAATGCTTTACGTTTGACATACTCTTTTCAGGATGAGCCTCGTTCTTACACAGGTGGTGTATTCCCTACAGTAGATATTTTGCAGAACGGCTCAGATTATCTCTCATTCGGTCCTGATGTCTTTACTGCCGGAAACTTAGCTCAGGTGAAGACTTTCGTTGCCACCGATGAGGCTTCTTTCATGATTGGAAAGCATAATTTCCTGGCTGGTGTTCAGTATGAAACCAATGAGGCTCTGAATGGATTCGGTGCTGCCATGAATGGTTACTATGTTTATAATTCATTAGATGAATTCATGGCTGGAGGTCAGCCTTTTGCCTATGGTATTACCTATCCGTTCAATGGTACAGAACCTTTCCATGCTAAAATGAAGTATAATCAGTTCTCTGCGTATGTACAGGATCAGATTAACTTCTCTGACAGATTCCGCATGACTGCCGGTATCCGTATGGAGGCTCCTATCTATCCTGAGTTGAAGAACAATTATAATGCTAAGTTTGCTGACCTGAAGTTCAAGATGGCTGATGGTTCTGAAGTAAGCTATACAACAGATCAGTTGCCTGATGCTCCTGTCACAGTTTCTCCTCGAGTAGGTTTCAACTGGGATGTTCTCGGCAATCAGAAGGTCGTACTCCGTGGTGGTACCGGATACTTTATCGGTCGTTTGCCTTTCGTATGGCTCGTTTCTGCTGTGTCTAATTCGGGTTGTGGTCAGTATCAGTACTCCTATATTCAGGGGGATGGTAAAGCAACTCCAACTTTTGGTGAGATTTCTAAGTTCTATCCTACAGTTGCAGAGCAGTTGTCTGACAGCGGCTTATCTCTGCCTAAGGAGCCAAATGCTGCACCTCAGACTCCAACCATCATCGATAAGGACTTGAAGATGAATGCAACATGGAAGTCATCTCTGGCTGTTGACGTGAAGTTGCCATACGATATCAATTTCTCTGTTGAGGGAATCTATAGCCGTGATTTCAATCCATCTGTAGTTACCACTCAGAACTATTACTGGGATGGAAAGAAGACCATTACTTTGAGTCCAGAGGATACTCGTCATTATCTTACATGTTCAAATAAATCGGTGACACCATATTTGATTACAAATGCTGGTCACAAGGCACATTATGAATCTTTGACATTCTCTTTGGCAAAGAAGTTTGACTTTGGTCTCGACCTCTCGGCTTCTTATACCATGGCACAGGCGAAATCATATGGTGACGGTATTGGCGACCAGGTAACTTCTGCCTATAAGAACAACCGTTATTCTGTGAATGCCCATAATGATAAGGAAATCGGTTTTGCAAACTATGTTGCTCCTAACCGTTTGCTGATTACTGCCAGCTATTCTAAGGATTATGCTAAGCATTTCGGTACAATGGTTGGTTTGGTATATGAGGGAACTAATTTTGGCTATGATCCATATGCTGCAACAAGATTCTCATATACATTTGCTGGTAATGTAGTGAACGATTATAAGGGCTCTAACAGCTTGCTTTATGTTCCAGCAAGTCGTGAGGCGCTTGATGCCTGGAACTTCTCTGACTATATTTATACTGATGCAAAAAAGCAGAAGCAGACTTATACAGCAGAACAGCAGAAGGATGATTTCTGGAACTATATCAATCAGGATTCTTACCTGAAGGGACGCAAGGGTAAGTATGCTGAGCGTGGTGGAGCCAAGATGCCTTGGCATCATCAGCTGGACTTCAAGTTTGCACAGAACTTCTACATGAATGTAGCTGGTCAGCGCAATACATTGCAGTTTGGAGTTGATATCAAGAACCTGGCAAACTTGCTTAATAGCAACTGGGGTCTTTACAAGAAGGTTGTTAACAGTTCTTTGTTGAAGTATGACTCTAAGAAAGAGTCTTTCCAGTTCCAGCGTAATGGTTCTGAGGCTTTGACCAAGACATTCACCAACTACACAAGCTTCAACTCTACCTATTCTATCCAGTTCTCTATCCGTTACATCTTTAACTAATGGGTGAGTTCTGGAAATCAGAATCTGTGTAGACTATCGTACTATACATTAGTATAATATCATTCCGATGCACTTCTCTTTTTCGAGGGAAGTGCATCTTTTTTTTCGTTTATTTGCATCTTTTTGGTATATTCTATCATTTTTCTCTGTTTTTTGCTTGTTGTTTCAAAAATAATGTTTATATTTGCAACATATTTGTTTATAAGAGTGAAGCACACGGTACGAGGTGCGCGGTTCTCTCTTTATTTATTCACAAAAGAATCTAAACAACATGCAGAAAAAATTGCAACTACTTCTGGCTTTGCTCGCCTTCGTGGTGACTTCGGCAATGGCTCAGATTACCACTTCGGGCATTAGTGGTAAGATTTCTTCCAATGGCGAAACCGTTATTGGGGCTACAGTTACTGCTACACACCAGCCATCTGGTACTGTGTATCGTGCTGTAACAAATGTAGATGGTCGCTATACTATTCAGGGTATGCGTCCAGGTGGTCCTTACAAGGTAAGTATCTCTTATATCGGATATAAGGACAAGGTTTTCAACAATGTCAGTCTGAACTTGGGTGAAAGCCAAAATCTCTCTTGCTCTCTTCAGGAAGATGCCAAGCAGCTTCAGGAGGTTGTTGTTTCGGGTAAGGCTGGTCTGAATGGTACGAAGACCGGTGCGGCCATGAGTATCAATGCTCAGCAGATAGCGGATATGCCTTCTATCTCGCACAGTATTGCGGACGTGGCTCGCCTGAATCCACAGCTTACTACAAACGGACAGTCTGGTTCTATGTCATTTGCCGGTATGAACAACCGTTATAATTCATTCCAGATTGATGGTGTGATGAATAACGATGTGTTCGGTCTTACTGCTAATGGCAGTAATGGTGGTCAGGCAGGATCTCAGCCTGTTTCTATGGAGACTATTGACCAGATTCAGGTAAATATCGCTCCTTTCGATGTTCGCCAGGGTGGTTTTACCGGTGGTGCCATCAACGCGGTAACCAAGAGCGGTACCAATGAATTCCATGGAAGTGGCTATTTCTATGGGAACAACCAGGATTTGGTAGGTCGTCATTATAAGAATATGGACGGTACCTATGCTCAGCCTTATGATGATGAGAAGGAAACTTTGTTCGGATTTACGCTCGGTGGTCCAATCATCAAGAACAAACTCTTCTTCTTCGCAAACTATGAGAATTCAGAAAAGTCGTACCCAACTCAGTATACTATCGATTCTCCAGATGTTAAGTTTAATCCGGATTTGGCTAAGGACTTGATGTCTAAGATTTATGACTTGGCTAACCGTCAGGGTTATGATTATGCAACTTCATGGGCAGATAAGGATAAGAACGTGAAGAGCCAGAAAGCTGGTTTGAAGTTGGATTGGAATATCAACGAGTTCAACAAGTTCTCTGTACGTTGGAGTTATGTTGATGCTAAGCAGACGCTTGGTCTGGGTGGTATTGCTACATTGAATACTACCGACCACTTGTATGATTTCACATCTAAGACTCATTCTTTCTCTGCTGAGTTACAGAGCCGTATCTCTCCAAACCTGAGCAATGAGGCACGTGTATCTTACGTTCGTGTTCGTGATGAGCGTACTTCTGGTCAGCCAGCTCCATCTATCACTATTTACAAGGTAGGAAATGGTACCGTGAATATTGGTAATGAATATTCTTCTATGGCTAATGGATTGAATCAGGATATCTATACCCTCGAAGATAACTTTACATGGTTCAAGGGTAATCATACGCTGACATTCGGTACACATAACGAGCTTTATAAGTTCTCTAATCTCTTCCTTCAGAATCTCTATGGATGCTATTATTTTGATACTCCAGACGATTTCCTGAATTATTACAATGGTTGTGGAGCTGATGGCTTGGGAGGTGATGGTAAGTATATCAAGAACTTCTACTTCACACAGGCTAATGTTGAGGTGACAGGTAATCCTCGTTGGGCACCAGAGTTTAGCGCAGCTCAGCTGGGCTTTTATGTACAGGACAAGTGGGATGTAACAGACAGTTTCCAGCTTACCTATGGTCTCCGTATGGATATGCCTCTGTTCTTTGATACTCCAGCCGAGAATGCTACGTTCAATAAGTGGGCAGCAGCTAAGGGATATGGTTTCAAGACCAATCAGAAACTTTCCAGTACGCCTATGTGGAGCCCTCGTGTAGGTTTCCGTTGGGATATTGAGAAGAACCGCAAATATATCCTTCGTGGAGGTATCGGTGTATTCACTGGTCGTATTCCTTTCGTTTGGTTGAGCAATAACTTTACGAATACTGGAGTACAGACTTCTTCTTATTCTGCATCTAAGAATTCAGCTGTGCAGCTTCTGCTGGATCCTAATAAGCAGATACAGAATGCAAATAATCTGAAGGCTACCGGTAGCCAGCTGATTAATGTGTTTGACAAGGATTTCAAGTTCACTCAGACTATGCGTGTTAATCTTGGTTTCGATTTCAATCTCCTGGGTATCGAATGGACTGCTGAGGGTATCTTCAGCAAGAGTCTGAATGATGTTTATTACAAGAACTTGGCTTATGAGGAGTCTGGTAAGACCTTGTCACAGACCTCTTACATGAACTGGGATAACCGTCCTCTTTATACAAAGGTGGCAGATGCTAAGTCGTTTACCAACATCTATGCAATGTATAATACCAGCAAGGGCTACAGCTACAGCCTGTCTTTGTCTGCAGCTAAGCACTTTGCGTTCGGTCTTGATCTGAATGCATCTTATACATTCACTCACTCAGAGTCTGTAAGCAGTATGACCTCATCTGTTGCTCAGAGCAACTGGCGTAATACTCATACTTATCGCTTCTCAAACAACCCAGAGTTGGCTAATAGTGGTTATAATGTGCCTCATACAGTGAAGGCTTCTGCTTTCTATCACTTCAACTGGGGAACCAACAAGTTGTTTACCACTACAGTAGGTCTTATCTACCAGGGTCAGAGCGGTTCTCCTTACTCTCTCGTTTATAGTGGAGATATCAATGGAGATAATGGTACAAGTAATGACTTGATTTTCATCCCTACAGATGCGCAGGTAGACCAGATGCAGTTCTTGGGTACTGATGCTTATACTGCTGAGCAGCAGCGTGCTAATTTGAAGCAGTGGCTTGCTACTACTCGTTATGTGAAGGATCATCGTGGTGAGTACTTCGAGCGTTATGGTGATAACTTGCCATTCGAGAGTCATTTCGACTTCCACTTCGGTCAGAAGTTTGGCATCCGTACAGGTAAGTATGTACATGCTTTGGAACTGACTTTGGATATCATGAACGTGGCTAATCTCCTGAACAAGGATTGGGGCCGTACCTTCAGTAGTGGTTATAACAGTGAGTTTATTTCTCCTATTACATACAAGGGTGATGGTGTATTCCAGTTCGCTAACCCATCAGATATGCCTCTCAAATATCCTAGCTCATACTACAGCCGCTGGCGTGGCCAGGTTGGTTTGAAGTATACATTCTAAGGTATATACGAATCGAGATTAACATATCATTAATATAAAAAGAGGGTGAATCATAAGTTAATGATTCACCCTCTTTTTGGTTTTATAAGAACAAGTCTTTCTTTGGCATGTTTGTCATATATTTCTTTCTCAGTTTCTCGAAGAAAGCCATTGTGTCGTTAGAGAAACCATGTCCCTTCCAGGTGGATGTGTTCGTGATGAGAATCCAGCATTGGTTATCCGGATATTTCAGAATGATAGCAGATGTGCCTGCCAGCGAACCTGTACGAATCCATGGCTTGTTGCTCTTTGGTGTATAGTTCCAGCCGATAGAGTATTGGTGGTCGGGCTGCTCGGTGGTCATAAACTGGATGCTCTTTTTGCTCAGGATATCCTTGACATGTGGCAAACCATCGATGCTGGCAATAAAGCGGCTCAACTCTGCAGTCGAACCACACCAGGCGCCTGCACCTGAAAGGCGAGGGAGGTCGGTATCTCCATAGCATTTCTCTACCAGTCGTCCACTGTTGTTGTATTCATACACAGGAATGCTGCCCTGGTGCATGTAGTACTTCGTCTCGTTAGGTCGGCGGTCCTTTAAGTAAGTGCCGGCAATGTGCATATCGTAGCAGCCGGCTGGGTGGAGCACATACTTCTGCATGAAGTTTTCATATTTCATTCCGCTCTTCTTTTCTATAATCATGGAGAGAATCATGTAGCCCAGATTGCTGTAGCATTTGCCTTCGCCAGGAGTATAACCCAAGTGGCGCTTCAAGAGAATCTTGAGCAGAGTAGGGTGATCAGGTGGCGTCTTAAGATGGTTCTGCATCATGATGTAGCGGGTGGAAGATACCGGGTCGCCGGCATAATTGTTGAAACCAGCCTGATGGCGCAGCAACTGTTCTACGGTGATGTCGTAATATCGCTGGTCCTTGATACTGTTGTTGTAAACGGTATCGCGCAGGATTCCCTTTTTGCCAAACACCTTCTCGTTCAGCTTGAGTTTCTTCATCTCCTGCAACTTCATGATACCTACGGCTGTAATCAGTTTCGATACCGAGGCGAAGCGCATCAGCATGTTAGGCTCCATTCTGATTCCTCGCTCCTTATCTGCCATTCCGAATCCGCGGGCATAGAGTAGCGAGTCGTTGCGGGTGATGACGAGTTGGGCTCCATTGATTTCCCATCTCTTTAGATACCTTTCTATTACCGAGTCCATCTCATGATATTCCTTCCCCTCTGTCAGGGCATTTGAGATGGAATCGTTGATGTGAGCCTTAGGGAGCGAATCTGCCGCCTTGTTCTTGTCTGATGCTGATGTACAGCGAGATACACAGCTGTGTGTAGTCCATCCTACGATTGCCGTAAAGGTAAGCAATATGATTGCTATGCGTTTTTTTCTTAGTCTTCTTGCCATTTTATTTAATTTTTCTATGCAAAGATAATGCAATCTTCTCAAAAAACAAAACATTGAAAATATATTTAAATTTATTTTGTATTGTCTCTGAATTATCGTACCTTTGTACCCAGTTTATAAAGAAAAACAATGAAGAAGATAATAAAGAAGGTATTAAGATCCATATTCTATATAGTAGTCATGTCGGTTCTGGCATTCCTGCCCGACTTCTGGCTTTGGCACATCGGGGTGAGTGAATGGCCTTTGCTGCTAGCCATCTTATGGTGGGTTCCCTCGTTGCTGCTTGTTCTTGCCGAGGTGGGCTTGCAGATGGGATTCTTCCACAAGTTGTCCGTCCGTGTACTCTTTACTACCATACTTTTCTCGGCATTCCCTAAGGTTGTCTTCATCCTGTTCGATGCATTTCTTCCTTGGTTCTTTGCTCTGATTCCTGCTTTGGGTGTAATGGGTTGGTTTGCCTTCGGCTTTATAGAGGGTTGGAAGCGGTTAGAACTGAAACACATCACCTTTACCTCGCCCGACTTGCCACCTTATTTTGATGGTTACCGTCTGGTGCAGATTACCGACTTTCATCTCGGCTCGTTTCCTCCCGGCAATGATTTCGTGCAGAAAGTGGTGGATGCGACTAACAATGAAGAACCCGATATGATTCTCTTCACGGGTGATCTTGTCAATAACCAAGCCAGCGAAGTGGAGCCTTATCTGAAGACGTTGGGGCAGCTTCATGCCCAAGATGGCATCTATTCTATCTGGGGCAATCATGATTATTGTGAATATGGCAACAATCATTCTATCGGCGCTTTGAAGAGAAACCGACGTATGCTCTATGGTTATCAGGAAAGTTTGGGGTGGCATCAGCTGATGAACGAACATCATGTGGTGAGTCATGGTATGTCATCTATTGCTGTAATAGGCGTAGAGAATCCCGGTCAGCCTCCTTTCACCAATCGCAGTAATCTGAAGAAAGCGATGAAGGGGGTGGATCCAGATATGTTTAAAATCCTCTTGAGTCATGATCCTCATCATTGGCGCAGAGAAGTAGTTGGTAAGAAAATACAGCTCACGCTGGCAGGACATACGCATGCCGGACAATTGAAAATAGGTAAATGGACGCCTGCCCGTCTGGCTTTCAAAGAGTGGGGTGGAGCTTACCGGATTGGTGAGCAGATGCTCTATGTATCATCGGGTATTGGTGGGTCTTTTCCTTTCCGCCTAGGCGCATGGCCCGAACTGACCGTTGTCACGTTAAAGCGTGATTTATGAGGCAAGTAGATGACATAACTGGTGCTAAAGTGTTAAAACATAGTTAAATATTAGCTGTTTGAACCATTGTGAAGAAAATAATGAGTTAAAAATTTGGTGGTTCGAATTAATGTTGTAACTTTGCACTAGTTTTCGCATATATTTGGGCAAATGGGGGGTGTCGTGAGATTGTACTCCATTTGTTTTTTTGAAGCAAGGCGAAAATACTTCGTAACAGAAGTAGCTGTTCACATTTTAAATTTTACATTTAATATTGATAATAATGAAGATTCCTGTAGAAGAACAATATAAATACGTAAAACTTACTCTCCCGGATGGAAGCAAGGCTGAAGGTCAGGCTGTCTTGTTGCATGCCTGTTGTGCACCTTGTTCGTCGGCCATTGTAGAATGTATGCTTCGTAATGGCATGAAGCCTACTGTATATTTCAGTAACAGTAATATCTATCCTCAGCAGGAGTATGATGTCCGTAAACATGAACTGAAACGATTCCTGGAAGCCCAGAATGTACCTTATGTAGAGGATGAGTATGATCATCAGGAGTGGCTTTCTGTTATAAAGGGCTTAGAGGATGAACCCGAACGTGGCAGCCGTTGTTCTGTCTGCTTTCAGTTCCGCCTCTCGCATGCAGCCAAGTATGCGCAGGAGCATGGATTTCACCTTCTCACTACCACGTTGGCATCTTCGCGCTGGAAGAATATCAAGCAGATTGATACTGCAGGGCATCTTGCCGTTGAGGCTTATCCTGATGTAGAATGGTGGGATATGAATTGGCGAAAGGGTGGTTTGCAGAATCGCCGAGGTGAACTCTTGAGAATCAATGAATTCTATAATCAGTTATATTGTGGTTGTGAATTCAGTATGAGATAAATGAAAAAGCCCAGGACATCACGCCCTGGGCTTTTTTTATATGAATCTGTGAAATTTGTAGTGCTTATGAAAGACCTGTAATCTCACCGTTTACTACATCAATGCGCTCAGCCTGTGGACTCTTTGGCAAACCTGGCATACGCATGATAGGACCAGCGATGACTACAATCATCTCGGCACCCATATTTACGGTGATGTCGCGAACGTGGAGCTCGAAGCCTTCTGTAGGACCGTATGCCTTGGCATCAGTAGAGAAACTGTACTGAGTCTTGGCAATACAGATAGGGAATTTCTCGGCACCCAACTTCTTGATTTCTTCAATCATCGCCTTGGCAGAATCGCTCAGTGTTACGCTGCCGGCACCATAGAGGTTGAAGGCAACATCCTCGATTTTCTTCTCCACTGGCTCATCGTCATCGTAGGTGAAGTAGAGAGGAGCAGATGGATGCTCATCGATGGTCTTCACAACGAGCTCTGCCAATTCCATTGCACCCTTGCCACCTTCGGCAAAGGCACTGTTGACTGCGAATCCGCAACCCATCTCTTCGCAATGCTTGCGCAATACATCGATTTCCTCATCGGTATCAGTAGCAAACTTATTGAAAGCGATGACTACAGTTTGACCAAAGCTCTGGAGATTCTTCACATGCTTGTCGAGGTTCCAGTAACCGGCTTCCATACCAGCTACGTTAGGCTCCTTGATGTTCTCCAGAGCTACGCCACCATGCATCTTCAAAGCCTGGAGAGTAACGACGAGAACAGTAAGGTCTGGTTGCAAACCAGTCTTGCGGCACTTGATATTGTAGAATTTCTCTGCACCGAGATCTGCACCGAATCCTGCCTCTGTAATGGCATAGTCGCCATACTCAAGAGCAGCAGCAGTAGCCATGACGGAATTGCAGCCATGAGCAATGTTGGCAAAAGGACCGCAATGAACAAATGCCGGTGTTCCCTCTGTTGTCTGAACCAGATTTGGCTTCAAAGCATCGAGAAGGAGAGCAACGATACTGCCACCTACACCCATATCCTTTACGGTAAATGGCTTGTCGTCCTCGGTGATGCCCAGGAGGATGTTATCTATACGGCGACGAAGATCATCGATGCTTGTTGCAAAACACATGATAGCCATGATTTCAGAAGCAGGAGTGATATCGAAGCCTGTCTCAGTCTCGATGCCGTTTTTATCGCCGATACCGGTGATGATGCGGCGGAGACCACGGTCGTTTACGTCCATCACGCGGCGCCAGAGAATCTTCTTCAACTTGAATCCCTCTGCCTCGTGCTGGAAACGGTAGTTATCCAGGAGGGCAGCAATCATGTTGTTGGCCTCTGTAATGGCATGGAAATCGCCAGTGAAATGGAGATTAATCTTATCCATAGGCAAAACCTGGGCGTAACCGCCACCTGCAGCACCACCCTTCATGCCGAAGCAAGGACCCAGAGATGGTTCGCGAAGAGCCACTACAGCCTTCTTGCCAATCTTCTGCATACCCAGGGCGAGACCCACGGATACGGTGGTCTTGCCATTACCAGCCTTGGTAGGACTGATAGCGGTAACGAGGATGAGATGATGGTTCTTAAACTTGTTTCTGTCAATTTTGTCCGTAGTAATCTTAGCGATGTAACGGCCGTAGTTTTCCACTTGGTCTTCGTGAATTCCAAGTTCTGCTGCCACTTCATTGATAGGGCGCAATTTTACTGATTTAGCTATTTCAATATCTGTTAACATAAAATAAATAGTTTTATGGTGCAAAGGTACAGAAAAGTATTCATATATTAAAATAAGAAAGTATAAAAAAACAAAATAAAAAAAAGGAAGACTTCCCCATTTCCAAATGATGAAGTTTAAAAAAGGTAAATTATAGGATTTTGTCGTGTGAATGTAGTACCTTTGCAAGCGGATTTTATATTTTAGAACGTATGAACAAGTCTTTAGCATTAGCTCATTTTCAGACGAGCTTTCAGTTTATCACGCATCAGAACGAGCGCTTCTCTTATCTCGAAGGTGCCTATCTGGCACTTATCGGGGGATGTAGTTGGGTTCAGCTTCGCATGAAGGGTGCTACCGATGAAGAGGTAGAGCCTATAGCCCGTAAGTTGAAGTTGGCTTGCGAGGGTGCCGGTGCAACCTTTATTCTCGACGACCGCGTAGAACTGGTGAAGAAGTTACAGATAGATGGTGTACATCTTGGCAAGAACGATATGCCGGTTGATGAGGCACGTAAGTTCCTGGGTGATGAATTCATTATCGGAGGCACAGCCAATACTTTTGATGATATTTGCCGTTTGCATGAACAGGGGGCTGATTATATCGGTTGCGGTCCGTTCCGCTATACCACTACCAAGGAGAAACTCTCTCCGGTGTTGGGCATAGAGGGTTATCGCCAGATTATTGAGCAGATGAGGGAGAATAAAATCTCTCTGCCAATGGTAGCTATCGGAGGCTTGACTCCAGACGATATAGATCCGCTTGCAGAATTGGGCATCGGTGTAGCTATGAGCGGTACAATTCTGAATGCTGAGAACCCTGTAGCCATGACACGTCAGATTCATGAGAAGTGCTTCGGATTATGTCTCGAAAATTTCAATCATTTCTTTGAGAATCAGTAGAATGATACTCATAAATGATGATTTTGCATAGAAAAGAGAAGAAATTTTAGGTTTTTCTTCTCTTTTCTCATTTTATTGTTGTAACTTTGCATCCGCATTGCAAAACTGTTGCAAGCCAATTACAAATAATAGAATTTAAAAGACATGAAATTAATAGTGGGAATTAACTTAGGAAATATAGGAAAAACAGATGCTGTCGGAAAGAACGATAACATCATGATATACGCACCTTCAAATAAAGGTGCTTAAAAACCCGGGCACAAACGTGTTCGGGCTTTTTTATTTTACTATATATATAGGTGTAAAACCAACTCAAAATAGATAGTGTGTGCAAAATATATAATTATTAACTTTATAAAAAAAAAGGTATTAAAATGATGAAAACAGAATGGAGAGGTTTCAAAGGAAACATGTGGCAGAGTGAAGTGAATCTTCGTGATTTCATTCAGAACAACTACACTAGCTACGACGGCGATGAGTCGTTCCTTGCAGAACCAACTCAGGCAACTAACACCCTTTGGGGTATGTTGAAGGAACTCCAGAAGGAGGAGCGCGCCAAGGGTGGTGTGCTTGATATGGAAACAGAAATCGTTTCAGGATTGACAGCTTATGGTGCTGCTTATATCGGTGAGGGTACCAAGGATTTGGAGAAAGTGGTAGGTCTTCAGACTGATAAGCCACTGAAGCGTGCCTTCATGCCATACGGTGGTATCAAGATGGCGGAGCAGGCTTGTACTACATACGGCTATCAGCCATCTGAGAAGCTCCACGAAATCTTCCACAAGTATTGCAAAACTCATAATGATGGCGTATTCGATGCTTATACTCCAGAGATGAAATCCGTTCGCCATAATCACATTCTTACCGGTCTTCCTGATACTTACGGTCGTGGACGTATCGTAGGTGACTACCGTCGTGTGGCTCTCTATGGTATCGACTTCCTCATCGAGGAGAAGAAGAACGACCTCGCTAACATGGGCGACCGTGAGATGATTGACGAAGTAATCCGTCTCCGTGAAGAGGTTTCTATGCAGATCAAGGCGCTCAAGGGCTTGAAGGAGATGGCTCAGTTGTATGGTTACGACATCTCTCAGCCAGCTAAGAACGCTCGTGAGGCTGTTCAGTGGTTGTACTTCGGTTACCTCGGAGCTGTGAAGACTCAGAATGGTGCTGCGATGTCTGTAGGTCGTATCTCTACATTCCTCGACATCTATATCCAGCGCGACTTGAACGAGGGTACTCTTACCGAGGATGAGGCTCAGGAACTTATCGACCACTTGGTCATGAAGTTCCGTATGGTTAAGTTCGCCCGTATTCCTTCTTACAACGAGCTCTTTACCGGTGACCCAGTTTGGGCTACTCTCGAGGTAGGTGGTATGGGTCAGGATGGCCGCTCAATGGTTACCAAGAACGATTTCCGTTTCCTCCACACATTGGAGAACATGGGTCCTTCACCAGAGCCAAACTTGACCGTACTCTATAGCTCTCGCTTGCCAAAGGCATTCAAGCACTACGCTTCTCTGATTTCTGTAAAGACAAGCTCTATCCAGTATGAGAACGACGATGTAATGCGCCCAGTTTGGGGTGACGACTATAGCATCTGCTGCTGTGTATCAGCTACACAGACAGGTAAGGAGATGCAGTTCTTCGGTGCCCGTGCCAACTTGGCTAAGTGCTTGACCTACGCTGTATCTGGCGGTGTTGACTCAAAGACACGCGAGCAGTGCGGTCCTAAGTATCGCGCCGTTGAGGGTGATGTATTGACATACGAGGAGTTCATGCCACGTTTCATGGATATGATGGACTGGTTGGCTGGCGTTTATGTGAAGACATTGAACCTCATCCACTACATGCACGATAAGTACTTCTACGAGGCAGCAGAGTTGGCGCTCATCGATACAGATGTTCGTCGTACTTTCGCTACAGGTATCGCTGGTTTCAGCCACGTGGTTGACTCTATCTCAGCTATCAAGTATGCCAAGGTAAACATCGTCCGTGATGAGACCGGTTTCCCTCTCAGCTTCAAGACCGAGGGTGACTTCCCACGTTACGGTAACGATGATGAGCGTGCTGATGAGATTGCAGTATGGTTGCTCAAGACCTTCATGAACATGATCAAGAAGCATCATACATACCGCAATTCTGAGCCTACTACATCTATCCTGACTATCACATCAAATGTAGTATACGGTAAGTACACCAGCAACATGCCTGATGGTCGTCCAGCCGGTGCTCCTTTGGCTCCAGGTGCTAACCCATCTTACGGTGCAGAGAAGAACGGTCTTTTGGCTTCATTGAACTCAGTAGCTAAGTTGCCATACGAGTATGCTCTCGATGGTATCTCTAATACTCAGACCATCAGTCCAGGTGCTCTCGGTCACAACGATGAGGAGCGTGCCCAGACATTGGTAGGTGTATTGGATGGTTACTTCAACCAGGGTTCTCACCACCTGAACGTGAACGTATTCGGTATCGACAAGCTCAAGGATGCTATGGAGCACCCAGAGAAGGAAGAGTACCAGAACTTCACCATCCGTGTAAGTGGTTACGCTGTTAAGTTCATCGACTTGACACGCGAGCAGCAGCTCGACGTAATCGCTCGTCAGGCTCACGAGAGACTCTAATCAATTAGAAGAATAAATATTGCCCGCTAGATTTTCTGTCCGAGGATATTTAGCGGGCATTTTTAGCTTAATTGTTATGCATAAAGGATTTGTACACAGCATAGAGAGCTTTGGTTCTGTAGATGGACCAGGCATCAGATTTTTGATCTTTCTGCAAGGTTGTCCCATGCGCTGCCAGTTCTGCCACAACCCGGATTCCTGGAAGGCGGGGGTAGGAGAGGAATGGAGTGCCGATGACCTGCTGGATAAGGCAGAGAGATTCAAAAGTTATTGGGGAGACAAGGGCGGCATCACCGTGAGCGGTGGAGAAGCCCTGATGCAGATAGACTTTCTCATCGAACTTTTCGAGAAAGCCCATCAGCGTGGCATCAATACCTGTCTTGATACATCAGCGCAACCCTTCCGAAAAGAGGGTGCTTTCTTCGATAAATTCGAGCGTCTGATGGCCGTCACAGATACTGTTCTTCTTGATATCAAGCATATCAACGATGAAGAGCATCGTAAACTCACCCGCCATTCTAATGTAAACATACTGGATTGTGCACGATATTTAAGCGAGATACACAAACCGGTATGGATTCGTCACGTCCTGATTCCAGGTATTACCGACAAGGATGAATACCTCAATCAGTTGCGCGATTTCCTCTCAACACTCTCTAATATTGAGCGTATAGATGTTCTGCCTTATCATACGATGGGCATCTACAAGTATGAGAAACTAGGTATTGCCTACCCGCTGGCAGGCATAGATCCTCCTACTAGTGATCGCATTGCTCATGCAGAAGCAATCTTGCAAGAGGCACTTTAGCTTCTTGCAAGACTGCTTAGATGAGCATCTAGCGAGCTGGTGAGATGGGCTTTGATGATAGGCTTTGTGATGTAGTCGTTTACTCCAAGCTCGTAGCATTCATCCACATTATCCTTGTTGCTTAACAGGGAAACCACGATGATGACCATTTCACTTTTCGAGTATTTAGAGCGTACATGGTCTATTACGTCCCACCCATTTACATGTGGCATCATCAAGTCGAGCAGTATCACGTCCGGCTTGAATGAGTCAATCAGTTCAATGGCTTCTTTTCCGCCATTTGCAGTTTTCACGTCAATGTCAAAGTCCTTTATCATTTCAGAAATAGTTTTAATATTTTCTGAAATATCATCGACGATTAGCACTTTGTTCTTTTCCATTTTTCACTGGTCTATTTTATGTAGGTTCTTTCCGATCTTGAAGATCTAGTTTCTTGGCTTGTGAATGCCGTAGATGTCGCACATGAATCCTTTATCAGTGATTAGATTGTTCATGTTGATACTGTCGAACACCTTGTGATGGGTACCGATTACTACAATCTGATACTCCTTTTCCAGAACTTTAGGATCATCTGTCACCTTGATGTTATATTCTTCTTTTACTTCCTCTACATCTACCAGCGGATCGTAGAGTGTGGTTTTGTAACCGGCTCCTACCAGATTGATATAGAGATCGGCTACTTTTGTGTTTCTGATATCATCGCTGTCTGGCTTGAACGAGAAGCCGAGAATCAGCACGTTGGTCTCTGGCGCCTTGAACTTCTTGCTTTCTGAGGCATTCTTTATCTTTCCTGCCATCCATACCGCCATCTGCTCGTTAACCTCGCGGGCTGTAGAGAGCAGCGATGGTACCACGTCAACCTCCTGTGCCTTGTTAATCAGGTAGTATGGGTCTACCGCGATGCAGTGGCCGCCAACGAGTCCTGGAGTAGCTGGTATGAAGTTCCATTTTGTGCTTGCTGCCGCCGTTACGTCTTCAATGTTGATGTTCATCTTGTCGAAAATCTTTTCCATCTCATTGAAGAAGGCTATCTGCACGTCTCTCTGGCAGTTCTCCATCAGTTTACATGCCTCTGCTATTCTGATACTCTTCGCCTTGTAGGTGCCATGGGTAAGTACTGAAGCATAGAGACTGTCGATGATAGCTGCTGCTTCGGGTGTAGAACCGCTGGTAACCTTCACGATGTTCTCGATGGTATGAACAGTATCGCCCGGGTTGATGCGCTCTGGCGAGAAGCCTACAAAGAAACTCTGGTTTAACTTCAATCCTGATGTAGATGCCAGTAATGGAGCGCAGACCTCTTCTGTCAGACCTGGGTAAACGGTACTCTCGTAGACTACGATATCACCTTCTTTCAGAATCTTGCCAACCTCAGCTGTAGCATTTCGCACGCAACTGATGTCTGGTTTGTTCGATTTGTTCACCGGTGTCGGTACAGCTATGATATACACGTTACACTTCTTCAGGTCATCAATATTGCTGGTCAGTTTCAGTCCCTGTTCCAATGCCTTGCATACAGTTTTGTTGTCTGTCATTGTACTTTTGGCTAACTTGGCTACCTTTTCAGCTTTGATGTCATATCCCCATGTATCGTATTTCTTTGAGAATAAGCATGCTAGTGGAGTACCAACATACCCCAATCCTATTACTCCAATCTTAAACTCAAAAGACTTGTTTACCATATACTATATTCTGTTTATGTTTTATAATGTTGTTTCTTTTATTGGGAGCTCCCTGCAGTATGTACGTTACAGCAAGTAACTCGGATCTTTTAGATTCCTTCGAGCTGAGCATAGCGCGAAGTCTTCTCAGGGTTCCAGGCGTCCTTGTAAGAACGTCGGAAGAAGATCTCTTGCAGATGAGCCGACAGGCGGGCGATACGCAGGAAATAACCTGTATAAGGCGACATCAGTGGCAGGTATCTGTAAAGGAACCACACGTCTTTCTTTCTTTCTGAAACCATCAGCACCAGGATGAAGGCAAGCTGTGAGAAGCATACTCTGATGAAGTAGCCCAGTGCCAGCACTTCAATGATGTGCGTGT